>NZ_CP014844.1:1728966-2328966 GCF_001598055.1 Cupriavidus nantongensis
CCGGTGCGGGGGCTGCGAGGGCTGCGCGGCGGTTGCCGCTTCAGGCGGGAGGCACCACGGCCAAGGACAGGTGCGTGGCGGTGGCGGACTGCACGAGATCGTCCGCCGAGTGCAGGAGGCGCGTGAACAGGCCGTCCTTCGGGTCGAAATACTCCGCAAAATCGTCGCCGCCCAGCTCGCGGCCGGCGAGGTGCCACCAGTCATCGAACGGGTCGGTGTCCGGGTTGCAGCCGACCGCGTAGGCGAGCAGTTGCTGGCGTCCATCCGGGCGACGCTCCCCACGCTCGGCGAGGAAGTACACGCCCTGGTCCTTGACCAGGACGATGCGGCACTGATTGGCGATGGCTTCGGTCAGCACGGGGCGCAGGTCGGCGCCTTTGAATCGCAGTGACATGGATGAAATCTCCTGTGTGAAAAAAGAGAAAGGCCCTCCACCCGATGGGATGAAGGGCCTGTAGGGCACGCGGCCGGAATGGCTGGAACGCCGTGGCGGGTGCCTCGGGTCAGTCGAGGGGCGTCATGCCGGGACGGCTTGGCGCTTACGGGCCGCCTTCGCGTCGAGGATGCTCACGTCGATCTGGCGCCAGCGCCCGTCGTCGATGAGCCGCTCCAGCACTTCGCCGAGCATGTCGAAATACACCTCGTCGTGCCGATCGACCAGTTCGACCGATTCACCGTTCTGACGGTGCAGTTCCACCACGTAGGTGTCTCCGCCGCGGTCGTAGAGGATCGTCACCCGGCCCTCGAACTTCGCGGTCGAGACCGTGAAGCTGATCGCCGGCGGGGTCTCGATGATCTTGGAGGGCGTGGGATCGACCCAGGTGAAGTCGCGGGCACCGGCATCCACCAGCATGTGGGTGAGGCGCCGGAAGCGATCGGGGGCCGGCATCTCCTCCAACTGCTCGATGAGCTGGCCCAACTCCATGCACTGCGGCGTGGGAATGGGCAGCTTGGCCGGCGCCGAGCCGAGGATGTGCCTCGTGATGGTGTATGGCGTTCCATCCGAAGTCTTCTCGGTGATGACCTCCGGCGTGTCCGCGCGCAGTCCGTCGAAGCGACGACGGGCATAGGGTTGGACATGCACCTTGGCGCCTTCGGCAGGAACCGTGGTCACCAGGTTGGGATCGAGCACCGCGAACTCGGAAGGCTTGAGCTTGACGACGATGGCATCGTCGGTCGCGGCGACCACCTTGCCGTCGAAGGGTTGGGCATCGATGGCGAAGCCCAGCGTTGAGGACAGCGGCTGATCATCGAACACACGGTACTTGAACGACCGCACGTTGCGGGGCACATGGCCGGCGACCAGCGAAGGCATCATGGATTTGATAAGGGAACGGTCCATGGGGAAACTCCTTGAGGAAAAACAAGGGATTCCCCGCCCGCAAGGGAGAGGTCCCTTGTGGGTGGCGTGGACGGACGCGGTAGGTCCGTAGGAAGAAACGACCAGCACGGTTTCCCGTGCTTGCAGCCTCGAAGGTCTCGACTGCCTGGGCATGTGTCGGCAGCGCCGACGGACATGGGGCAAGCATGGCCCCGGGGTGATCGGCCTGCCCGCAGGAAACGGCACCGCACCACGCCCGCATTCCTGTGCTGCATACAAGAAAAAGCCCCTCGAAAGGGGCTGGAGGGGTCAGGCTTGGTACACGAAGTAGTGCTCGCGCTGACGCGGAAAGAACACGTGCTTCCACGTATCCCCGCTTGTGTTGCCACCGTCGAAGATGACCATTTCGTAGTCATCCACGTCGGTGTCCACCAGGTCGGCGCTGGCGATATGGCGCATGTGCAGCATGCCGCTCATGCGCTCGAATACCAGGATCTGGCCGATGGCATCGTCCTGGCTCATGGCGTTGACGCAGGCTCCAAGCTGGTGCTCAAAGTCGGATGCGGGTGTGATGAGGTCGGGGAACATGGGATCGCTCCTGTGAAAGTGCGCCGGCCCGGCTCCCTGGTGGGAGACGGGCCGGCATGCGGTGATGAAAAGGAAGGCTGGAGATGTGTCTGGCAGCTATTCGCCGGCCAGCGGCAGGCCCGGCAACACGGGTGCGTCGGCATCGAGAATGAGGATGCGCACATCGGCCTGGCCGGCCAGTGCAAGGATCTGTGCCAGGTCGTCCGGCATGCCCTTGCTGCAGTGCTCCTGCCGAAGCTGCTCGGCGGAGATCTCCTCGATGTCCTGCAGGTGCTGGTCCGTCCAGGGCGTGGAAATCAGCTTGACGCCGATCGCCGGGCTGTAGGGAAGCCGGAACGCAACGAACAAAAAGGCCTCCGGCGTCGCGAGGTCAGCCAGGTTGGCCAGGTACTGGCCGGTTTCGTGGCTGATGTGCGCGCTGCTGATTTCCCAGCACCGGCTGTAGTAGCCGGTCTCGAAGCTCAACCGCTGCACGACTTCCCGTGCGGCCTCGGCCGAATAGGTGTCGCCAATGTGGGCGGGGCGGCCGTCGAAGTCGTCGCCGTGGATCGCGTACACCACGGCACCCACCACGCCTTCGCCGCTGACCCCTTCAGCCGCGTCGCTTTCGGCGATCAGTGCGGCGCCGACAGGTTCGGTGCCAGTCCTGACCACCGCGAAGTCGCTGGTGACGATGCAGGGGGAAGAAACCAGTGCCTCGTCGGAGAGGTGCTGCTGGCTCGGGTGGATGTTTCGCCAGACATGTGGGCTTCCGTCCTCGTGGCTGATGGACAGCGTGCGGACGACCTTCAGATTCCAGTAGCCGCGTAGAAAGGGATTGGGGTTCTGGGACATGGGATTTCTCCAACAGAATAATGATGGAGCCAATCCCCGCCACCGGGAATTGACCCCGGTGGGTGGAAAGAAAGGGAACAGCGTCAGATGGCGCTGATCGTTGGCGTTTGGGCCAATCTCTCGGCGACGCGCCGGCGCAAATTCATGCGGAATGGCTCGTCGCTGACGCCCGCCAGCAGATTGATGGCCTCCAGCGCGATCAGGGCCGAGGCCTCTTCGATGTCGGCGGCCACAATGGCCTTGCGCAGTTGGTCGCCGAGCTGGAGCGCCTGCGAGGAGGAACTGATGACGCGGACCTCGCGGCTCAGGTAGCAGCCGTTGCCGCCGAACTCGAACAGCCGCGGCTTGCTGCAATACCAGCATCCCTCGAACTGGATGGCGGTCAGGTGGTGGCCGTCATCGAACCGGGTGGCGATCAGAAACAATGCGTCGAGATCGGCGGTGTCCTCGAACGAATGACGCTCGATCAAGTTCCCCAGCTCTTCGTCCTCATCGGCACCGAAGTGCACGGCGAGCAGTTCGAGCAGCGGCGGGATCGACAGCCCTTCGTCGTCCGGCATCGGAATGCCGAGTTGCGTGGCCAGGTCTTCCAGACCATCGAGCACGTCCGGCCATTGCGGATTGGTGGTCTCGGCGATCTGGGCGATGTAGGCCTGCCCGTTGCCGGGATGGCTCTCGTCCAGCGCGAAGGCGCCGAACAGCGCCTGGATGACGGGGTCGCACGGTCGAGCACGAGAACGCCGGTGGCTTCGTAGTAGTTGTTGGCCATGAAGGCTCCTTTCGATGAATGAACGGAGCCAGCCCTTGCGGACGATGGCATCCGCAGGGGAACCGCCTGATGCCGGATGGCACTGGGCGGGGAGAAAATGCGAGGGACATGGCCTCGGACGAGGCGCATGTCCCTCATGGGGTCGCGTGAACGCAGTGATGAAGGTGTGCCAGGGACCGGCTCACCAACCGCTGTAGTTCAGCAGCAGGTCGGCGATCACCTGGCGACGAGGCAGATCGAGGTCGTCGAAGTCCGACAACCCGTTGAAGTGGCAGCGCTTGAGCATGGCACCGCCCTCGCGCGCGTTGTAGAAGCTGACCATCGCGGACAGGAACATGCGTTCCCCGCTGCTCAGGACGCCGAGGGCGTCGTTGAGGCGCAGCATGTCGGGGCGCAGATCCCACTTGCTTTTGGCCTGGTTCAGACCTTCACGGGTGCCATCGCCAAACCATTGCGGGCCGGCGATCTCGACACCACGCTTCCATGCCTCGAAAAAGGCTTGGGGCGCGGCGCTGAAATGCCGTTCTTCCCGAACGATCTGATCGACGACTTCCTGCGGCAGTAGCTGGTTCATGACGTGATTCCTCCAGTTGGATCAGGGAATGGCGAGCTGGGACCAGCCGCCTCTTTCGAGGGCACGTTGAGCCGCGGCATGGCTGGCGAAGTACTCACGAGATTCCCGCGAAACGGGACCTTCGGTATCGCGCGTGCCGATGTAGTGGCCGGCGGCGCTGTGCAGGACTTCGAGCGGCAGGAACTTGCCGCAGTAGGTCAAGGCCAATTGACCGAATCGGCCGAAAGAGGCTTGCTGGGACATGGATGGGCTCCTTGGAAAGCGGGGCCCTGTCCCTCACGGGATGGCAGCTCCCGCACGCGGTTGAAAAAAAGCATCAGCGTCTTGGGAACGCGCGTCCGCGCAATGGATGCGATGCGGACTGGTGGGTTGCGCGGAGAGAATCCCGCGGCAGCCTGAAACCCTGGCTGCTGGCATGTGCTGACGAATCAGCGAACATGCGGACAGCTTCGTGAGGGTGCCGCGCCACGTCAGTTGGAAATCGGCATCTGGTCCAGCCCCGATTGATGTGCGCAGGACAAAGAAAAGCCCCGCAACGAGTGCGGGGCGGTCATGACGGTGCGGTGAGGCTGGATCAGCGGGGCTTGTCACCCAGGACATGCTGCTTCCAGATGGCGAATGCCTCGTCCGCTGGCAGCTCGGCCAGGATGACGATGGGCTGGTCCTGTCGGCTGCGCAGCTTTGCGAAATACGCCGCGCGGTCGGCAATGACCTTGAGCTTGATGCCCTTGAGGAACAGCAGTCGGCCGTCCTTGATGAACAGCACCTTGTTGCCGATGTCGCGGTTGAACGCGGTGCGCAGCTTGCGCTCCGCGTGCATGGCATCGGCCAACTGGTCCACTAGGAAGTCGAGCGTCATGTCGATGAGAAGCGGCTCGTCGTCCTCGTGTTCGACGTCGAGCGATGCCGGCGGCAGGCTCTTGGCGAATTCCTCGGCCTGGGCCAGCAGCGCGGCTTGGCCTTGCAGCGGGCGCACGAACGTCGAGCCGCCGTGTCCGTCATTGCGGGCTTCGGCGATGGGCCTGCCGTCGAACATGACGGTGGCGGTGAAGCACAGCGTTTCCTCGCTCGCGAAATCCGCGACCTTGAGGTTCTTGAGCGTGATGCGGTCTTGTCGGGTGATGGTGTCCATAGGAAGTCCTGTTATCGACGGGGTTGACGACACGCCCCTGACGGGACGCGGCATACATCCCGTGGGTTGGAGGAAGGTGGCATCGATGCCCGGTGGGCAGCGTTCGCCGGAGAGATGCCGGGGCGAACTGGCGGGTGGCGTGGGAGGAACCCACGGCAGCCTTGACACCCTGGCTGCTGGCTGTTGCCGATGCGTCGGCAATGCAGGAGGGAGGATCACGCGGCCCGCCGGCCGCGTCGTGCATCAATCCGAAGCGCTCGATCCCGTCTTGTGCAGGCACTGCACCAGCCGCTGGCCCAGCCACGCGACGCACGGCACGGCCATGGAGTTGCCGATCGCCTTGTAGCGCGGCGCGTCGGCGGAGGGCCTGCCGCGGTACGACACCAGCGTGTAGTCGTCGGGCATGCCTTGAAGCCGCTCGCATTCGACCGGCATCAGCCGACGCACCCGCCACTGCGACCAGTCGCCCGGACCGGGGTTATTCCAGTCGTAGCGGAAATGTGCCTCGAAGTCCGGTGCCAGCACATGGGGCTTGTCGGCACCACCGCTGCTGGTGCGCAGCGCGGTCGAGACGCCATCGCCCAGTTCAGCGGCCAGGCCTTCGGTGCGACCGCGCAGCGCCACGCCGATCACCATCGGCCGGCCTTGGCCCGGCTTGCCGCCACCCGTGGAGAGCGTCCCGGCAAGCTGGCCGTGGCCGGATTCGAGCCGCAGCTCGCCGCGCGAGTTCTGCGCGAACGCGATGGCCGGCACGACGCCGGCGTTCGCGTGGCTGAGGCGATGTCCGCCGGCACGCAGCGTCGGTGCATGGTTCGTCGTCGCGTCCGCCCCGCAGCCCTGTGCGGTGAAGGCGGTGATCGGCACGCCCTTGCCGGTGCCGTCCTCGCTGCAGCCCTTGCCGCCGTTGGCGGTGCTGAGCGTGTGGCTGATGCTGCCCGCGACGGACTGCGCCACGAAGGTCTCGACCTCGAAGTCGTTCTTCGGGCCGGGTGCCGCGGTCAGGCAGGCCGCGACGTCGACGGGTCCTGCGGTGTTGCCCCCACCGAATCCGAACGTCACCGTGGCCTTGCCGTAGGGCTGCTTCAGTCCTGCATATCCCGAGTACCCGCCTGCTGCCGCAGCGTCCGATCCAGCAGCGCCGGCAGCGTCTTGCCACGGCGCGAAGCCCGGCGAAGAATCCCCGCGCAGGCCTGGGCGCTCAAAAAGTACCTCGGCGGGATCGACGCCACCTCCACCACTTGCCACAAGAAACACGCGACGGCGCCGTTGGGCGACGCCGAAATATTGAGCATCGAGCACGCGCCAGGCGATGCGGCGCCGGGGTCCAGACACACAACCTGCGTGCGCCCATTTTTGCCCTGGCGGTTCGAGCGCACGGCTTTCGCCGGCCAGTGCTCCCAGGAAGTGCCCGAAGGCGTTGCTGCGGTCGCTGAGGACGCCGGGGACGTTTTCCCAGACAAGGGTTGCCGCCGGGCGGCGGTCTTCATGGCGGGTTTGGTCGATGGCATTTGCAAGCTCCACATAGGCAAGGGTCAGGGCGCCGCGCGGGTCGTTCAGACCCTGGCGTGCACCGGCCACGCTGAACGACTGGCATGGCGTGCCGCCGACCAGGATGTCGGGAGCCGGCACGGTGCCGGCGCGGACCTGGCGGGCGATCGCGGTCATGTCGCCCAGGTTGGGCACGTGGGGGTAACGGTGGGCGAGCACGGCGCTCGGGAACGGCTCGATCTCGGCGAACCACGCGGCTTCGAGGCCGAGGGGTTGCCAGGCGAGGCTCACGGCCTCGATGCCGCTGCAGACGCTGCCGTAGAGCAGCGGCGCGTTGCGCGGCGGTGCGCAAGGTTTCGGGTGCATGTCGGTCTCCTGTTCGTATGGCGCAGGGCCATCGCCCTGGCCGGGGCGTTGAAAGGCAGGAGAAAGGCGCCGAAGGCCCCAGGGGCCTTCGGCTCGGGAGGAAGGAAGAACCACCCGTGGGCTGATTGGCAGGCCCGGTCGTCGCTAGAACCGTCTGCTCATCAAGCAATCACACCCGGCCCATGTCGTGGCTGGAGCCGGCATCGTCTGGCGCACATCCGCGCACAAAGGGAGCCCGTTTTTGCGCCGGCGGGCACCGGCACCGAATACCGCTGACCGCGAAGGGTCTCCGGATGGCTCGCACAGGCAAGCCATCGGGGGACCCTTCGCAGCGGCGGAAGGAATGCAGACGAGGAGAACGCGCGGGGTGCGGTTCGCGGAGAAGCCACCTTCAGGTCCCGCGGCCGGGGACGGCCGGACGGGACACGCGCACGGATCAAGAAGGCATTGCGCGCTGGGGCGTCCCGCAGGGTGTGCGGGACACGGGCCATGCCGCCGATGGCGGGCATGGCTCACGGGGAATCGGGGCGGTCAGGCGCCTTTGCGGCCGCCGCCACTGGTACGGCGTGGACGCGAGGCACCACGCCTGGACGTGCCGGTTGCCACCGGCAGCGTGCCTTTGCAGTCGGGGTAGCGACTGCACGACCAGAACGGGCCGCTCTTGCCGGAGCGCTGGCGCGTGGGCGCGCCGCACTGCGGGCAAGCCGGCCCTTGGGGAACCTTGATGGACAGGGACGTGCTGCCGTACTGCGCGATCAACTGCGAAATCCAGGCGGCCTGCTTGCCGATGAACACATCCAGGGTGAGTTGTCCGCCCTCGATCATGTCCAGCGCCTGTTCCCAGACGGCGGTGGTGCCGGGGTCGGCAATCGCCGCGGGCACGGCGTCGATCAGCGTGAACGCCGCATCCGATGCGCGGATGGAGCGTCCCTTTTTCACGATGTAGCCGCGGGCGATCAGCCCGCTGATGATGTTGGCCCGCGTCGCCTCGGTGCCGATGCCCGTCGTGTCCTTGAGCTTCTGCTTCAGGCGCGGGTCGGTCACGAAACGCGCAACGCCCTTCATCGCCTTGACCAGTTCGCCCTGGGTATAGGGCTTGGGCGGCATCGTCTTGAGCGCCTTGATCTCGGCCTCGGCCACTGGGCACGCCATGCCCTCACGCAGTTCGGGAAGCACTTGGCTGCGCGCGGTGCCATCGCCGTCCTCGTCCGCCTGCGGTTCGGCCAGCACCAGGCGCCAGCCCTTGACGCTGACCTGCTTGCCTGTAGCCACCAGCTTCTGCTGGCCGCAGGCAAGTTCGGCCACGGTGCGGTCGAACTCGTGGTGAGGGAGGAACTGGGCCAGGTAATGCGCCCGGATCAGACGGTACACCGCCTGTTCCTTCTCGCTCATAGCCGACAGGTTCGCAGGTTCGAGCGTCGGGATGATGCCGTGGTGCGCGGACACCTTCGTGTCGTTCCAGGCGCGCGAACGCACGGAGCGGTCGAGCTGCTCCATGATCGGGCGCAGCGAGGGATCGGTCTTGAGCAGGCTGTCGAGGACCGTAGGCACCTCGGCGAACATGCTTTCGGGCAGGTAGCCGGAATCCGAGCGCGGGTACGTCGTGGCCTTGTGCGTCTCGTACAGGGCCTGAGCAATCTCCAAGGTTTCCTGCACGTCCAGCCCAAGTTGCTTGGAACAGACTTCCTGCAAGGTGCCCAGGTCGAACGGCAGCGGCGGACCTTCGCGCACGCGCTCGGTCTCGACCGACACCACCTGGGCACTGCCTGCGGCGCGGATCTGCTGCCCGGCCTGCTGGGCGACAAACTGCTGCAGGCAGCGACCAGCGTCGTCGGTACAGGCGTCCGGAGCAACCCACTGTGCGATGAACGCCTGACCACCTGCAGACAGGGCCACATCGATGGCCCAGTACGGCACGGACACGAAGGCCGCGATCTCTCGGTCGCGGTCCACCACGAGTTTGAGCGTCGGGGTCTGTACACGTCCGACCGACAGCACGCCGTCGTAGCCGGCCTGCCGCCCGAGCACGGTGAACAGCCGGCTGAGGTTCATGCCCACAAGCCAGTCGGCGCGCGAGCGCGCCAGTGCCGAGTAGTACATCGGCAGCGTGTCGGCCGAGGGCCGCAGCTTGGCGAGCGCGGTGCGGATGGACGCATCGTTGAGCGCCGACAGCCACAGGCGTTCGATGGGGCCGCGGTAGCCGCACAAGTCGATGATCTCGCGGGCGATCAGTTCGCCTTCGCGGTCGGCGTCGGTGGCGATGACAAGCTGGGTCGCCTTCGCCAGAAGCGCTTTGACGACCTTGAATTGCGTGGCGGTCTTCGGCTTGACCTCAACCCGCCACTGCTGGGGAATGATGGGCAACTGTTCCAGCGACCAGCGCTTGAGCGCCGCGTCATAGACCTCGGGTGCTGCCGCTTCGACGAGATGGCCGATGCACCAGGTGACCGTGATGCCGGAGCCGTTGAGGCAGCCTTCACCGCGCTGCGTGGCGCCAAGAATCCGGCCGATGTCTTTGCCCTGGGAGGGCTTCTCGCACAGAAAGAGCCGCATGTCCGTCCATCCGCTTCCCGTTGTTCATGGAGTTGCTGGGATCGAGGATGCCGAGCGCCTGTTGGGGCAGCAGCAAACAAGCTGCATGCGGCGGCGACCGCTTTCACGCCGATGGAATGGCCCCGGCAGGATGGCGGCGTGCGGCCGGCAGTGTGCGGGCCGGGAGCCGCGATGTTCGGGAGCGCGTGGAAGCCGGTGGACGTCGGTGGAGCTATCCTCAGGGGATAGCTCGCGAGGGCATGGGGGGCGGCGACGTGCTGCGGCCGCCCCCATGTCGGGTCACTTCCTGCGCTTGGGCTCCTTCGGCGCAGCCGGTTCCTGGGTGGCCTGGGGCTTGGGCTGCGCGTCCTGTGCGGTCTCCTGGGATTTGGGGCTGAGGACCACGGACTCGATGCGGAACGGCAGGATGCCGACGCTGCGTGCGTTGATCTGCCAGGTTTCGCGCGGCTGATCCTCGTTGTCGGTCCAGGGTTCGCGCTCCATGCGGCCGACGACCAGCACGCGCATGCCCTTCTGGTAGAGATCCTTCCAGTGCGCGGCGTCGCGGTGCCAGATTTCCACCGGCGCCCAGAAGCCGCCGCGATCCTCATAGTCGCCGCCCTTGGTGGGAACGGGGTTGTCGAAATACACGTTCAGCCGCAGCAAGCGCCGCGGCTCGTCGTTGCCGTTGGGGAACTCCCGGTATTCGGGGGGCGAACCGATGTTGCCCTCGCCAGAAAAATGCGTGCTCATGGTGTGATCTCCGTGGTGGTTGAAATACCCGTGCCATGTCGGCGTCGGGCGCGTGCTGGGGTGCCCGACGCGATCACCGATCGCGCACTGCGGGGGGTATGGACGCGAGCCGGCGCAGGTAGGCGTCTTCCGCCTCGGCTGCCTTGCTGGCGCACTCCTGGGCCTGCTTGCCCAGGGTGTGCAACAGGCTGATCTGCATGTTCAGCGTGATGCGCTGCAGCTCGATCGCGTGCAGGTCGGCCAGCAGGTTGACCGGCGTGCTGGTGCTCGCCATCAGCTCCTGCCACAGGGTCACGCCCATGGCCGAGCGGTCGTGCCTGCGCCAGCGCAGGAACGTCGTTCCCGCGCCAGTGGTCTGCTGGGCCAGTTCCACGGGCAACAGGTGGAAGGGATGCCCACTGGCCTGTTGCAGCACTTGTCGCTGCGCCAGGCCGATCAACTCGTCGCGCATGGCGAAGCACTGGCTGGCCCAGGCCTCCAAGTCCCCTTTACCCTTAAAAGGCTTTAAAAGGCCTTTTAGAGAGGCCGCGTGTTCCAGGCGCATGAAGGCTCCCTGTTGCAGGCCCCGGAAGTAGCGGGTCGGCTGGTTCAGATCGCTCATGCGGATTCGTCCTCGCCGGCAGTGGCTGCGCCTTCGGACGGGTCGGCAGCAGCGGCCGCATCACCATCGACGCTGGTAGCGGCTGCGGCAGGACTCTCACCGCGCTGTTGCAGACCACGGCGCACGATGGGTGGCGCAAACTTCGAGCGGCGCGTGCCTTCGAGGACGTCCTGCGGCAACTCGCCGAACTTCTCCAGCGCGGCCCGCGCTGCGGCATTCTTCGCCGCGAAATCGTCGCGGGTGCAGCCCGAGTAGCGGTACTGCTGGGCCAGCGAGAACAGGCTGCGCAGCGCATGCGCGCCCTCGTTGAGCCAGCGCTCCAAGGTGCTGCGGTCGATCAGCGCGGTGTGGTGGGCGAGGATCAGCTTGCGCGCGATGTCGTCGTAGTCGGCCAGGAGATAGACGGCGGCAAAGCCCAACTGCGCATTGACGAACAGCGGCAGCTTGACGGGCTGCACGTTGAGGTTCTCGCCCAGGGTCAACGCGGCGGGCACGCCGGCCAGGGCCTGGTCCACCTGTTCGCGCAGCGTCCGCAGCGTGGTCTTGGTCTGGTCGAGCTTGTCTTCGATGCGCAGCATCCACCAGTCGCTGTACGGGTCGTCCTGCTCCGAGCCGCGCTTCATCTTGTTCATGACGGCGATGTAGCCGTTCAGGCCGACGATGCCCGGTCGCCCCTCGGCGGCGGCGCGGCCATGCCAGATGCGCGAGGCGTGGTGGGTGTGCAGCGTCAGCGACATTGCGCTGCGCAGGGAGCCGAGGTTGAGTTGCAATGGTTCGTTGCTGGTTGCCATGGTGATCGCTCGCTGGTGGACAGGGAGCCGCCAGCATCCGCATGCGGCGGAAGGCAGTCAGTCAACAAACCGAAATGAGCCGGCCCCCGGTTCTGTGCGCGCCGGCGGCGCAGCGCGCAACGGTCCCCTGGGGACTGCTCCGCAGATGGGCATTCACGTCGGCGCTCCGGGCCTCGGTCGTCGATGGGTTGCGTGCTGCACCGGACGTCGCGCTGTCGTTCGACGCCATCCTTCGCAGCACGGCCGTCCCCAGGGGACCGTTCCGCTGAGCGCCATGGAGGCCTGCTTCATGGCCTTGCCAGGCGCTTTGCCCAGGTTTCGCGCAGCATGTCGCGCCGTCACCCGGCGCTTCACCGCACAGCCGTCCCCAGGGGACCGTTTCTGCCGACCGCCATGGAGATCTACTTCACGGCTTTGACAAGCCCTGTGCTCAGGTCTTGCGCAGCAGGTCGCGCAGGCGCTCGATGTGCTGCCGGGCCACCTCGGGCGGCACGACGTTGCGCGGCGGCTCGGGCGGTAGCGCTCGCGCCGCCGATGGTGTTGGCGGTGCCGGGCCGGTCTGCTTGGCCCATGCATTGAACTCGCCGCGCATGGCGCGCTGGATGATGCCGAACAGATATCCGGCGGGATTGCGGATGCCATGCTTGCCGCACCGTGCGGCCCATTCGTCCAGCACGGCCTGCCGCAGGGCAGCGTCCACCTGCTGCAACGCCATCCTGGCGCCGGCCTGCTGTTCCGTCTTCAGTTCCGCGAAGCGCTTGGGCCATTGCAGGTCGCCCAGCGCACGCGCCTGCGCGGTAGTACGTACTTCATTAATACGACTACTACGTACTGTACGGTCCTGCTTCGGATTCCGAAGAGCGCCGTCTGGCGCGGGTTTCGGCCCTGCTTCGGATTCCGAAGAGGGGCGTTCGCCATTCCGAAGAAGGCTCGTGGGCCCTTCTTCGGAATCGTGGACCGCATCCTCCTGTGGATAACTTTCGGAGGGGGTGATGCCCTGCTTGGCCAGGCGCTCGGCGAGCACTTGCAGCCGCGACGGCAAGGTGCGTCCGGACAGCATCGGGTCGTCCGCGATCTCCTGGAGGGTGTTGAGTCCCACCACCTGGACGGCCTTGGCCGAATGCCCCAGCGACTGGCTGACCAGGGCCAGGTAGTCGGCGTCGAGTTGCATCGCCTCGAACGGCGTCAGCGGTTCGTCGTGTAGGACGTAGAGGTTGCCGAGGATGCGGCCGGTCTTGGGGTCGCGCCGTCGTCGCACGAGGCTCAGCCAGCGCGTCAGGCGCAGCAGCGTCAGCGCCCGCGCCACGGTCTCATGGGAGGCCTGGCCTGCGCAGGGCATCGACGCCAGCCACGGCCGCAACTGCTCATAGGTGGGAAATGCCGTGACGCCGTCGTCGTTGAGCATCAATCGGAACACCTGCCAGGCGTTGCGCTCCAGCGGTGTCAGGCGGCGGTCGAGGAACAGCCGCCGCGGCACGCTCTCGTGCCGATTGCCACTGAACAGGAAGGCGTCGCCGGACGCGGCAGGCGTGGGCACTGCCATGGGCTTTGGCGCGCTGGGATTTGGCTTGGGCGTGAGGTCCTTCAGCGCAGCATCGAACAGGTCGGCGAGTGCGATTGGGCCTTGACGCGGGGCTCGTGGGGCGGTGTCGTCCACGGCCATGGCCTAGCCCAATCCCTGATCGACCCAGTTCCTGATCGCGGCCCAGACCACCGAGAGCGGCAGTGACATGCCCTCGGCCAGGTCCATGGCCGCATCGAGAATCGAGGTCTCGTCCTCCAGATCGACGTTCCTGCTGCTGGTCACGGCTTTCCATTGCCGCCACAGTTCGGTGTCCTGGGTCTCGTCCAGGACGGGGTGGCGCCCCTTGCGCTTGGGCAGGCCGAGGATCTCCCGCCGCAGGGCGACTTCCTGATGGGTCAGGCCATAGAAGCGGCTGACCATCTCCGTGCTGGCCCCCAGCCGCAGCATGCGATCGACCGTGGCGATTTCCTTCTCCACGTCCTGCGCCTGGTTGAGCAGGCGCTGCAGCACTTCGCGGTTGACCGTGACCGAGCACCACGAGACGCTGGCGTTGGCCAGCACGCTGATCAGCGCGGGGTGCTTGAGCGCATCCAGCTCGGCCTCGCCGAAGCCCATGGCCTTGCAGCGGCGCAGTTGGCCGTTGCGAAGGTCATACAGCGCCTGGGCGATCACGGCCTGGTTGAGCGGATGCGATGTGGACATGCGGCCTCCCTCGCTCACGTCCCGGGCGCCGTGGTGCCGGCTTCCAGGTCCAGCAGACGCCGGGCCAGGCGCAGCAGCCGAAAGAGCTTGACCAACGCCGCGTCGCTCAAGCGCCTTGCGCCGCTGCCATGGCCTTGACTCTGGCCGTGCAACAGGGTCGGCAGGTCGGCGGCGAGCTGCGCGCCGTCCAGGCCCGCTTCGGCGACGGGCTGACCCGTCAGGGAAGCGAGCAGCGTCAGCACCGCGCGGCCGAGCGGCGACGGGGCTTGGCCGCGGGCGCGGCACGCAAACCCGATGCCATCGGCGCGATCCTCGATGCACTCGTCCAAGCCTGCCTCCCCGGCGATCTCGCGCGCGAACTGCGCGATGTGGATGCGCAGCCGATCGGTCGTGTCCAGGCCGGCGTCGATGTACCAGACGTCGGAGATCGGATAGAGCCCGCCGGCTTGCACCGGGATGGACTGCAGCACGCTCGCCGAGAAGTCGGGCGGCAATGCATCGCCCAACTGGTCGGCGACCATGCGCTGGATCGACTGCAGCCGTTCGGTCGTCGGTGCCGGCGAGACGATGTGCTCGCGAAGCAGATCGCTCGGTGCAGCCGCCGGGCTTCCCGTGGCCGCTTCGCCAGCCGCCGTGTCGTCGTGGCGCAAGGTGGGCTCGGACGCCGGAGGGCTGGCGGGAGGAGGACCGGCCGCCGCTGCAGGCGTGGCGATGGACGATGCTGCGCCCGGGGGAGTCGGCGTGCTGGCGGTGGGCGAAGGCAACGCCGGCGGCGCCGCAGGTGGCATCGGGTCGCTGACCAGCGCCCGGTGGCGGCTTTCCGATTCGGTCAGGTCCAGCGCCAACACATCGTAGCCGACGCCCAGCAGCTCGGACATCTGGCCGATCAGCTCGTCCTGCACGCGCTGCGGCGCGAACTCGTCGCCCTGCGTGTCGAACTGCGCCAGCACCTCCTGAAAGAAGCTGTCAAATTCCAGCGGCAGCGTGCGGTTCTTGGCATAGTGCTCCCAGGTGCGTTTGCAGGCCGTGCGCATGACCGATAGCCGCTCGACCTGGTGGCGCCCCAGGCCGCCATAGAGCACAGTGGGAATGGCGGGCAGCAGGTAGCGCACCGCGTCGGCCATGCGGGTGATGTGTGACCGCTGGACGGGGAAGCCATCAGCCGCCAAGCGGCGGGCCAGTTCCGACTGGCTCAGGGCGGCGCTGCTCTCCTGCTCGTAGAACTCGCGTGCCTTCTCGACGCCGAGCGCGCGCTCGATGAATGTGAGGCCGCCGCGCAGTTCGTTCTCGGCAAGATGCCCGGTCAGCGCGACGATTTCACCGCGCTGGGGCCATGGCCGGAACAGGCACGATATGCGGAAGAAGCGTTCTTCCTTGGTCTCCGACCAGAGTTCGCGCAGGATCGCCAGCCGCGTGTTGCCGCCGTTGCGGATGATGTAGTGGTCCTCGCCGGGCCGGCGCGTGATGGCCGGCGCCGCGTCCAGGCCGCGCTCGCGGATGGACGCCTTGATTTCCTCGTAAGCCGGGTTGCGCTTCATGCGCGGGTCATGGTCGTAGGGCCGCAACTGGTCCAGCGTCACGACCATGGGCGTGTCCGCGATCGGGTCGCTCAAGGCCGTAGCCGCTGGGCCGCTGCGCTCGAAGCCGGCCGCGAGCAGCTTGCTGGCCATGTCCTGCGAGGTCATGTCAGCCATGGCCGCACCCCTCGCAGTCCCCGCGACCGCCGGCCGGCGCCGTGCGGGCCTCTCGCTCGGCGCGGCGGATCTGCGCACGGGCGTTCAGTTCGGCCCGGTGGTCACTCGCGGTCGAGCTGGTGTAGATCGCCGCGCAGCCGGCCTTGGTGAACTTGAGGTGCCCGCCCGGCGTGCGCTTGACGTGCCAGCCTTCACCGACCGCGAACTCGATCAGGGAACGCAGCCGCTTGTGGCCGCGGGCCAGCTCATGTGCGTTCGCCATGCGGCCTCCCAGGATCAAGAGGTCGCTGCGGGCGGCCGGATACTTGAGCCAGTCGGTCCTGCCATTGCGGGAACAACTCGCTGGCGAGCGCGCGCATCGTGTCGAGCGCGGCAGGGGCGACTCTGCCGGCCGGCTGGCGGTGCTCGACCCGATGCACCGGCAGGCCGCGCGTCGCGGCCCGCGGATAGGCTTCGATGGCGGGCACGTCGGTGGCGAGCACACGGATACCGGCATGGTCCTGGAACAGGTCGCGCAGGGCCTGCTGGATCAGTCGGGCGTTCGCCGACACCGGGTGGACGCGGTTGATGAGCAGGTGCAGCGGCGGCGGTTCGATGCCCAGGTGCCGGTACGGCGTAATGTCTTCGAGCAACTGCATGGTGCCGCGTCGAAGCTCCCGGGCCGCGAGTATTTCCGGCGTGACGGGCGACAGCGCAAGGTCGGAGGCGAGCACCGCCATCTCCAGCAGCACGGAACGCGCGCCCTGGGTGTCGATCAGCACCAGGTCGTAGAGGGGAGCAAGCGCTGGCAGCAGATGCCGCAGCCGCAGGCGGCCATCCGGCGCATGCAGCAACAAGGTGTTCAGCTCGCCCCGATGGTCGTTGGACAGCACTAGGTCCAGGCCCGCGATGATCGTGCGGGACACGAGCTGGTCGAGGTCGCGCTCGTTGAAGGCCAACAGCTCATAGATGCCGCCCGGCGCACGCTGGGTCAGCTCGTAGTAGGAGGACAAAGTGGGCTGCACGTCGAGATCGAGCAGCAGCACGCGCAGGCCCGCGTCCGCGGCGAGCCCGCCCAGGTTGGCGGCCGTCGTGGTCTTGCCGACGCCGCCCTTCGTTGAAATGATGGACACGACCTGCATGGCGCTCTCCGGCTAGGAATGGGAAGTCCGCGGGAGAGCGGGTCAGGTCCGGTGGTTGAGGCGCTCGGCGATCCACTGGTCGATTTCGATCGAATCCCAGCCCACAGCGCGCACGCCCAGGCGCAGCGCCTGGGGGAACTGGCGCTTCTTCATCAGGTTGTAGATGTGGGCGCGTTTGAAGCCGGACTTCGCTTCGACCTCATCGAGGCGCAGGATGCGGCGCTCGTTAGGCGGGAGTACAGGTGTCTGCGACATGGCGGTCACTCCTGAACGCTCGGTGGCGTTTGTTGGCGTGACCTCTATTCAATAGACATGGCTGCGGAAAGACATTGCAAATGCAATCTCCGCGATTGCACATACAAGCTGGAAAAACTTCAGAGGGATGCGCTACGCAGCCGGCGCCTTGCAGTGGCGAACTTGCCGTTCAACGTCCGCTCCGCGATACCCATGGCGCCGCCGTGATGAGCAACTAGTGCGCTGACAACGGCTTCCTGGGTCTTGAAGCTGGAGTACGGCGTGCCAGATGGAGCTTGGCCGAGCATCAGGTCCAGCATCCCTCCGATGATGTTCAGATAGGTAGCTTCGGCCCGGTCGCTGATGGGGCATTGAGCGCACGCGGGGATCGCCGTGGACTGCTTGAGAAGAGCATCGTGCTTCTCCTGCAATTCTTGCAGTTGACGCTTGTACAGACCCAAGGCAGATTTAAGGGCGAGTCGTTCGACCAGCATGGCTTGCCCCGTTTCTAGCGAGATGACAGGATGGGCGCTACGCTCGCTGCGCGAGAACAGGAAGCCAGGACGTTGCTCGGGGTAGTGCTGGCGCATCCAGCGCTTCAGATCGACATGGCGAACCGTCAGATCAGGGGACTCGATCAATGCGATATCGCGTGTCGTGATGCCGTTCTCCCCGAAGGGCAGTTCCCCATTGAGGATGCCATCGTAGATACGTTCGGTGTACAGCCGCAGTTCGCCCCAGCGTGGGCAGTCCAACGACTCTGGCAGATTCCTGGGAGATGAAATCGAGGCCAGGATCACGGGCTCGTACCGCAGCAGCCCAGCCCAACGGATGGACGCTTCAATCGGGCGATAGAACACCTTTGATGTTGGTGCATCATTCTTGTTCTCGTGCATGCTCCGTCTCCTTCCAGGAGAAGAACTACATGGCCGACTCCTTTGTCGCCGACCCCGTGGTCGGGCAGTTGTCTGTGCAGGAAGCGAACCCCGAGGCCCGGTTCGTCATGAGGCTTGAGCACCTCCCACCAGTTCGTTCTACTGGTAGCCGTCATGTGCCCAATGTGTAAAAATTCATCGACCGCTAGAAGGTCGAGCGTCGAGATAGAGGCTCGACAGTGACGCTCACGCTATCAGCGTCGTAATAAGTTGCGGCTTCTGCAAAACTGTCTCGGTATGGCCTTATATGCCAGCGGTGTCACATGGCGCAGTGGCATGGCTGTTGTCGTCTACCGTCCCGTTAAACGCAGCGAAACCACGCCTGTCATACCCATCCAGGCATCCTGATATACCGATAAAGAATCGCGCGCATAGGCACGATGGCTAGGGTGCGCGCTCTTTCATGGTGAACTGACCACATGGCGGACGTGCGCTCGACGCTTCGCGGTTGCCGCTTCAAGGCGACATGCGAACTGCGCCGACATCGGAGGCATCTGGCTGGCCTGCGTCGTGGTCTTGAAGCGGGAGCAGAGGGTCAGCCAGCGAACCTTGGTCCGTCGCGGACTGAGGGCGCGTCTGATGTGCCGGGTACGTGTCCGTGGCCGCTAGTGGTGCTCTTTGGATGATCCTTGTTGCCGAGGACGAAAAATAAGGCTACAATTGAGGTCTTCGCTGACCACCCAAGCGAAGAAAGTGTTTGGGAAACAACGACTTACTGCTCTAGTAGACGTCTCGTTTCCCGCTCCAGATGCACTGCTTCGGAGTTCCACTGAATTCCGCAAGTGGTTGAAAAAAGGGACTTCGGTCCCTTTTTTCATTCCAGCGGCGTCCGCTGGAAGCCACCCCCAGCCACGGATTTTTAGTACATTTTCCAGTACATCAATCGGGGCGAGCGGCGGTTCGGTTTCCTCCGGGTGTGGTCCCGCTGCTGGCGGTACATCTCTCCTCAATCCAACGAGACGGGGAGATGTACGATGCCTCTCACAGACACAGCAATCCGTCTGGCCAAACCCACCGGCAGGGACTACACGCTCAAGGACGGGGACGGCCTGGCGCTCTTCGTCGGCGCCAGCGGGGCGAAGAACTGGCACTTCCGCTTTTCCTGGGCCGGCAAGCAACCCCGCATCTCGCTGGGCACCTACCCCGAGATCAGCCTCAAGGAAGCCCGCGAACTCAGGGATCAAGCCCGCGCGCTCGTCGCCAAGGGCGTCGACCCCCGCATCCACCGTCGGCAGGAACGCAAGGCGGCGCTCCTCGCCGCCTCCAACACCTTCGAGGCGGTATTTCGATCCTGGCGCGACTTCAAGGCGCTGAGCCTCAAGGCCGGGCGCCAAAGCACCCTGTCGCAGGTCGACCGCATCTTCAAGAAGGACCTGCTGCCGACGCTGGGCCCGCAATCCATCTTTGAGATCACGCGCGCCGATTTGCTGGAGGTCCTGCGCAAGATCGAGCGTCGCGGCGCACACACGACCGCCGAGAAGTGCCGGACCTGGTTCAACCAGCTCTTCCGCTACGCGATGGTCGAGGTCGAGCTGCAGAGCAACCCGGCGGCGGATCTCGACATCGTGGCGATGCCGAAGCTGCGCGTGAAGCACAACCCCTTTCTGCGCATGGAACAGCTCCCGGCGTTCCTGGTGAAGCTGCGCCACTATGGCGGCGATCTCAACACGCAACTGGGATTGCGCCTGCTGTTGCTCACCGGCGTGCGTACCGGCGAACTGCGCTCCGCGGTGCCGGAGCAGTTCGATCTCGAGCGCAGCCTTTGGATCGTTCCCCCGGAGAACGTGAAGCAACTGCAGGAGCAGATGCGCAAGAAGAACAAGGACTGCACGGAGATTCCGCCCTACCTGGTGCCACTGCCTCGGCAGGCTGTTGCGATCGTACGGGAACTGCTCCGCGCCAAGTCCCCAGCCCAGCGCTACCTGCTGCCACACCGCAGCAAGCCCAGGGAGCGCATCAGCGAGAACACCCTCAACGCCGCGCTCAAGCGCATGGGCTACAAGGACCAGCTCACGGGCCACGGTATCCGGGCGACGGTCTCGACCGCACTCAACGAGTTGGGCTACCACAAGGACTGGGTGGAGGCGCAGCTTTCCCATGCCGACACCAATCAGATTCGGGCGAGCTACAACCACGCCGAGTACGTGGAGCAGCGCCGGGCCATGATGCAGGACTGGGCGGACCGCTTGGACCAGTGGGAGATGCAAGGCCTGCAGGCCGATCCGGAGATGGCGCCCTCGATGCCGCGGGACCGTCGGCTGCCGCCCGTTCCCGCCGTCGAGCCCCTTCCGATCCGCGACGGTCATGTGGAGAGCGCACCCGCCGAGGTGGCGGCAGGCGAGGGCGATGAGTTGGAGAGATCCCCGGTGCTCACGCTCGTCGCGCGCAAGGATCAGCGTCCTCAGCCGGTCTTGACCGACATCCAGCGCGAACGGGCCCTGGTGCTGGCGACCTTCGAGTCGCCCCACAACCTCCCGCTGCCGGCGTTCGCCAAGCTGGTGGGCAAGTCGCGCCATCAGATCAACCGAGACATCCAGGCCCGTCGCCTGCTGTCGCTCAGCATGGGCAACCGGGGGCAGCGCATTCCGGACTGGCAGCTGGATCCGGTGCGCCAGGACTTCACTCGTGCCGTCCTGGCGCGCGTCGGCGACCTCGACAGCTGGATGTTATATCGCGCCCTGTGCGAGCCGGTGGATGCGCTGGGCGGACTGTCCCCGCTGGAGGCGGTGGTCGCCGGCGCCGCCCGCGACGCCATGCATGCGGTGCTTGGCGTCCTGGGTCTGCTCGGCGAGCCAGAACGCGCGGTGACGGCACTGAGGCAGGTGGTCTAGTGCGAATCCGGTGATGACGCCCCGTCCAGATCGCCCATGCGCATCGAACCGACGCGCATGGCGCGCCGGGCGAACCGGGACACGCTGTCGCTGGCTTCGGCTTTCGGCCGCAGCAGGTAGGTGATCAACTGCGGCGATAGCCCGGCCAGCGGTCGCATCACCACGCCGAGCGGGCGATAGGCCACGATCTGTGTGGCCGGCGCCAAGCCGGTGCCGTAGCCTGCAGCCACGAGGGTCATCATCAAGGCGGAGGACGCGACGCGCTCGGCCACGATTGGGGCGTCGGTCACGTCGTGAAGGATGCGATCGACTTGCCGATGGATGCCCGTGCAGGCTGTCGGATCCCATAACACCATCGGGTAGCGCAGCGCCTCGGGCAACGGGATGTGCGTGTAGGCGAGGAGGGGAGAGCGCGCCGGCACTGCGAGCGCAAGCGGCTCCCGCCAGATGGGCTCGGCAGTCAATCCGCTGCGCTCCTCTCCTGACGTTGCCAACCCGACATCGTACAAGCCAGTCAGCAAGCCCTCGATTTGGCGACCAAGGATGGCTTCGGAGAGCGAAAGCTCAACGTCCGGCTCCTCGCTGCGTTGATGGGCCAGAAGATGAGCCAGTGGTGGCTGAACACCGGCATCGCTGATGGCAAGCCGGAGCCTGGAGGCGCCGGGAGCATGCGTCGACATTGGCATCGTCCAAGTGGATGATCTCCCGGAGATTAGCATTAGTGAGTTAAATTTAACGTGGTTTAAGATGTACTGATCTTCGACGCTTCTGCCGATGCAGAAGCGTCCGATACAACGCGGCCGTCCGGCCGGCTCCACCTCTTTCGAAGCTGAGCCCGCGCTCGCCTTTGGCGCCGCCGTGCGGGAGGCCCGGACCGCTCAAGGTATGGCCCAGGAGACGCTCGCACATCGTGCCGGGATCGAACGATCCCACATGGGCAAGATCGAGCGTGGGGAACACATGCCGACTCTGGCCTTGATCTTCCGAATCGCGCGAGCGTTGGGGTGCAGTGCGACGACGCTGATGGCGGAGACCGAGCAGAAGCTCGGAGAGCTCAAAGACGGGCAAGGATGATGGCGCAGTGGCGGGTTGGTTCAAAGCCGGAAATCCGCACTTCCTGACGGAGCGCAGGCTCAGCCTTGACGCGCACGCTGGGGCAGGGCGAGATTCACTGAGCAGCGAATATTCACTCTGAGTCGAACATTCGGTATAGTGCCGTTATTCGCTGTACAGGGAATAACGGCTGCCATGTTCCAGTCCCGCGCTATTGAACGCGTCCTCATCGAGCAGTTCCTGGAGTCGCTCCGGGGGCTGCCGGGGGTGCGCGCCGAGCCAGATGCGCTGGATTCTGCCGCCGAGATCGCTGATCGGGGATTCGATGCCAAGGTCGACCTGAGTGTCGCGGGCAAGTCGCTCGTCCTGCTACTAGAGATCAAGAAAGCCGTCTATCCCCGGGATGTACGCCAACTGCTTTGGCAGCTCAAGGCCCTGAATCTGGGACAGTACGTCGCCGATGCGCAGTCCCTGCTCCTGGCTGAGTCCATCTCCCCCGGCGCTAAGGAACTGCTTAGGGCCGAGCACGTTGGCTACTACGACAGCGGAGGAAGCCTGTTTCTGTCGGCTCCAGGCGCTTACATCTACATCGACAAGCCGCCCCCGAAGCCATTGGAGAAGTCGGTGCGCTCGCTGTTCTCCGGGCGACGCGCGCAGGTGTTGCACGCACTTCTGGTTCATCACGAGGACTGGTTCGGTGTCACCGAGGTAGCCGAACAGGCCCACGTCGCGCCATCGACCGCTTCGGATGTGCTGACCGAGTTGGACAAGTTCGACTGGCTTGTGTCGCGCGGGCAGGGGCCCGGCAAGGAACGCCATCTGCGCGAACCTGGTGCGCTGCTCGACGCCTGGGGCAAACAAGTCGCTTCCTCTCGCTCGCCGGCACTGCGTCGCTACTACGTGCCCGGTTTGAAGGCTGACGCTCTGATCGAACGGCTCGGGCAAGTCTTTGACGCGCACCGGGTCGACTATGCGGTGAGCTACGAAGCCGCAGCCCAGCGCTATGCACCGTTCCTGTCCGGCATCTCGCAGGTTCGCACATGGATGCTGCCCGGCTCCGCTGCTGACGCGGCGATAGCCGAACTGGATGCACGCGTCGTGAGCGAAGGCGCCAACCTCGCGGTCATCGAAACGAAGTCGGCTGGGGAGTTGCTGTTCCGCCAGCAGGTCGGCGGCGTCTGGCTGGCAAGCCCCATCCAGATCTATCTCGATCTGTTGCGCGGAGAAGGTCGCGCCAAAGAGATGGCCGAACATCTCCGCAGGGAAAAGATCGGTTTCTGATGGCCAAGCCCAAGACACTCGATTGCTACAGCGACCAGTACACGCAGGACTGCGAACGTGTCCTCGTGACGCTGCTGCGTGGGCTTGGACCTTGGAAAGAGTCGGTCTATCTCGTCGGCGGTCTCACACCCCGGTATTTGGTGAGGGCGCGGCCACCCGTCGTACCGGCGCACGCCGGAACGCTGGATGTCGATATCGTGATCGACCTGCAGATCCTCGCCGACACTGAGGCGTATCACACGCTCGAAGACAACCTGAGGAAGATGGGCTTCGAGCGTGCCGAGAACGACAAGCGGCAGAAGCTCTCCTGGCGCTGGCAAACCCGCACCGAACACGGTGCCCTCATGGTGCTGGAACTCCTGGCGGATGCGCCGGAGATCGCTGGCGGCAAGGTGCAGCCGCTCCCAACCGATGGCACGATCTCGGCCCTCAACATTCCGCATTCGTCCATTGTCTTCGACCTGCATCAGATCAGCGAGATCGAGGCGGAACTGCTTGGGGGCGATGGCATTGCCGTCGAGAGGATCAAGCATGCCAACCTGGTCAGCTTCACTTGCCTGAAGGCATTTGCCTTCGACCAGCGCTTCGAGCGAAAGGACGCGCACGACCTGATTTACTGCATCGAGCATGCACCCGATGGAGGCGAGGCGGTCGCTGAGGCGTTCAGAAAGGAGCGTGAAGGGAAGCACGGCGAGGTGGTCAAGAGCGCACTTGCCATTCTGCGGTCCCGGTTTGCGCAGGTTGGCGGGACCGAGGGCTATCGCAAGGATGGGCCCGTCGCGGTGGCCAAGTTCGAGTTGGGCGAGAGCGACGAGCCGGGGCAGCGCGAGGCGCGAGCCTTGAGGCAGCGGCAAGCGAGCGATGTCATCGATCGGCTCCTCATCCGGATCGGCTAATGGGAGAGGGTGGCATGAATTTTCCGGCAGACATCAGAGGGTGCGCGCCGCGGGGTAGTGCAAGAAAGGGGCCGATGACAGAGCACGGATCTTTGACCCATGCCGCCGAAGGCGCGGCGCTCGGCTTCTACTTTCAGTCGCTCCATGCGCTGCGTGGCATCCTGGAGCAGCCCCATGACGACGCCGCCGTGTGCCTCGAGCGGCTCGACGACGTGGAATTCGTCTCGAACGGCGAGCCGCTTTTGGTGCAGCTCAAGCACTCGATGAGCGAGAAACCGGCTGCTGTGACGCTGGCCTCGCGTGCGCTCTGGCGCACGTTCAAGGCATGGATCGACGTGCTGCCGAAGGTGGTTCTGGAGGCAACGCGATTCCAGCTTGTTACGGTGGCATCTCTTGATGCCGAAGGCGTCCTGGGGAGTTTGCTCACGGAGTCCGCCGATCGCGAATCCCTGCATGTCAAACTGCTGCAGGAGGCGCGAAGGGTTGTGGACGCGCACGAGGCGGCTAAGCACGCTGGAACCCCACCCCATGCGGATAGAGTAGGAGGCTGCATGGCATTCCTCCAACTTGACGAAGACACGAGGCGCTCCCTGCTGTCCAAAATCACCGTGCGGCCGGGCAGCAGCAATATCACGGCCATCAGTGGTGAAATTGCGGACTGCCTGGTGAATTTCCCGCCGCAACAGCGCCCTGTCCTCTGCACGCGCCTCATTGAGTGGTGGGACCTGCAGGTCATCTTCACCCTGTGCGGCAAACGGGAGCGTTTCATTACCAAGCTCGAGGTCCAACTGAAGATTGCCGAACTCGCCGGAGAAATTGAGCGCGACGAGCTACTGCCGGATTTCGAGACGGCTCTGTTGCCCACGGACCATGTTCCGGATTCCATGCTCACGCGCCAGATCGAGCTGGTAGGTGGAACTCCCAGTGATGTGCGGCTAGCCGTTCGTGAAGAATGGCGGGCGCGCTCGCAGCGGCACAAGTGGATATCGGAGCGCCTTGACATGGCATCGCGCATCGTCAAGTACGACAGCTTGCTTCAGGAGAGGTGGCAGGATAAGCACGAGCGAATGTGCGAGGAGTGCGGCGAAGAGGAGGAAACTCACAAACGCCAGTGCGGGCACCAACTTCTGCGCTGGTCTTATGACCTCGCGCACACCGAGGTGCGACCCTTCGCCCCCAACTGGAGTGCGACCTACTATGTGCGCGGCAGCTATCAGGTGTTGGCCATCGACTTGCTGGTCGGCTGGCATCCGGACTTCAGGAGGCTTCTGGGGTCCAACTCATGAACCGCGCGCACGACATCTATGCAGAGACAAACCCAGCGTACTGCGCTGCCGTGCTCGCTCAGTTCTGCGCGTCGCATAACGAGCACCGGGGGCGAGCCCCAGCGCTTGCTGTGGCCTATCTGGTGCTCCCCATCGTGCTGTCCGAGGATCTCGCCGAAACCTTCGACAAGTGTGTCAAGAGCACGGGTCTTCTCGTGTGGCTGGATCGTAGTCCGCGCATACGAGTTGGCTTGTCCGGGCGCGTGAACGCCACTTTGCCGGTGTCCACGGAGGCCATTCGCTTTGGGTGTATCGCCGGACTGCTGCGCTTGGAAGGCGAGGGGGCTATCGCCTCGTCGCACAGAAAACTGCCTGCGGCGGTTTCATCCGGTGTCGCTGGTCCGGCGCTGAAGCGAGCGCGGCTACTGGGTTCCTGGTTTGCCGAAGCCGGGTCTGCGCGCGCCGTGATGGAGGCTATGGGAGTATCAGTATGACGCGATGGAATATTGCACGTATCTTCTACCTCGGGATCGAAGGAGCGTTCCGAGAGATCGAGTTGGACGCCGGCAAGGTCAATGTGATCGCGGGTGCGTCGGGCACAGGCAAGTCCGCCGTGATCAAGACGCTGGATTACTGCCTGGGCTCTTCGAGCTGCGAACTGCCGGTATACGTACGACGACACTGTGTCGCAGTGGGGGTCAAGTGGGTGCGCGGGGCTGACGAGCTGATCTCCTGCCGTCTCGTGCCGCCAGTTGGGCAGCGCAGCAGCGATCACATGTACGTGACGACGGGGCGCGGCTTGTCAGTCCCTCGCTTGGTGGAACAGTTCGAGGGTCGGACCAATGTGGAGGCGGCCAAGACCCGGCTGGAGGAGGCATTCGGGATCGGTGACGTTGGTCAGCCAGATTCAACGGTGCCGGGACGGGAATCGCGTGATCGCGCGACGGTACGCCACGTTACGCCGTATGTGTTTGTGACGAAGGAGGTCATCGACAGCGAGACGGTACTGCTTCATGGGCTGGATGACAGGCGCAAGGCCGGCCACATCATCGCGACTCTACCGTATTTCCTTGGCGTGGTGACGGAGTCGACGGCCGCAGATGAGCGCCGGCTGAGGCAGGCGCGCAAGGCGTTAGACATTGAGGTCGCGCGAGAGAACGCGCGCAGGTCCAATGAGAGCTTGGTGAAGCAGCGCATGCGCATCCTGCTGACCGAGGCGAGCCAGATTGGATTGGCCGCTGCCCCATTCGAACAGGCCGACGAGTTCGAGTTGCTGGCGATGCTGCGAAGCGCGATGTCCTCAGATGCGAAGGCGATGCAGTATCCTAGCGAGGGGGAACTGGATGCGTTGCATGAACGCCGCCAGTCGGTGCTGTCAGAGCTGAACCAGACCAAGCGCAGGCACCGGGCGATGATGACTGCGGCTCAGGAATCGCTTAGCTATCAGGATGCGGTGGCCAAGCAGCACGACAAGCTGCACATCGCAGAACACTTAAATCTGTTGGAGGTTCCCTCGACCTGTCCGATATGCCAGTCGGACACCACGGCTGGTGCGTCCGCGGCGTTGGCGCTCAAGCGTTCCCTGGAAACGATCCGCGCCGAGGCCAGCGAGGTCGGCCGTATCCGACCGCAACTCGACGCTTCGGTAAGTATGCTCGCGGAACGGATACAGACCCTGAGCTCCCAACTGCGGGAACTGGATGCGCGCATTGCTTCGGCCCTGAGTCAAATCCAGGAGGGCAGGCGCCTTACTGATCTGGCGCAGGCCCAGGCGTATTTCCGAGGCAAAGCTAGCTTCTTCCTGGAAACGCTAGACGACCAGCTGCTGCGTCCTGGGAAGGACCTGAGTGCGTTGCGCGAGGAGATCGCGGAACTGGAAACACGCCTGGACAACGACAGCCGGCGCGTACGTCTCCAGCGCGCCGAAGCGGACGTGTCGCGATTCGCTTCCGAGGCTTTTGCGGATCTACCGAAAGTGGAGCCGTGTGTCGATGCGGAACTGCAGTTTTCCTCCAGGGTGCCACAAGTGAGCATCGTTGAGCCGGGACCCGGCGGCGCCATTCTGTCCATGGCTGATCTGGGCTCAGATCAGAACTGGCTGGCGGTCCATGTTGCATTGGCGTTCGGTTTTCAGCGCTTTTTCGAGAAAGAACAACGCCCCGTGCCGGGACTGCTCGTGCTGGACCAACTCAGCCGCCCGTACTTCCCGAACAAGGGCGAGGAAGAGAAGGCCGTCGTGGTCGGCAGCGTTGAAGACGATGATCCGGAGGCAGGTGCTGACCGTGCGGGGCGCGACGTGATTGCCATCAGCGAGGGGGACGAGGATTTCCAAGCCATGCGCCAGCACATCGACTTCCTGTTCAGTCAGGTCGAGGCGCGCAAGGGGCTGCAGGTGTTGCTGCTGGAGCATGCATACTTTAAAGACGATCCTCGCTACGTGGCGGCGACGAAGGCGCGCTGGACCCGTGCGTCCGGGGAGGCGTTGATTCCGAAACACTGGAAACGGCGACCGAACTCTAGATGATGAAGCTCGCGGGAGTCGGCTGCCCAACTCTCCGAGGACGCCCTGTCCCCGGACCGAGACGCGCAGGTCATGGGCGGCGCGGCCTGTTGATGTCGGAGTGGCGTAGGCCGAATGCTGTCACATCAGTTGCAAGTAGGGATTGTTGGGCGGAACGTCGCTGAATAGCCGCTCAGGGTCGGAGAGAAGATAGCCATGCAGCCTCCGCGACTTGCGCGGCCCCGTCACCTCGCAGGTCCAGATGTTCAGGCCGTTGGGCTGTTTTCGGTGTACTTGCAGGCGTTCGAAACGCTTCTGCACCCATTGCCAGTCGGCGAGTTCGGCTTCCTTGGCCTGTTTCGCCACCATGGGGTGCTCCTGCGCGTAGCGCTGGAACACGCCGGGGCTGACCAGATAGGCGGTGTCGGCCACGGTGTGCACCAGGGCCTTGGCATCGTTGATGATGAGCTTGCGGGTGTGGATGCCGTGCCGCAGCCAGGCGATGAAATGCTCGCCGGAGGGCTCGATCGTGGACGGGACCATCACTTCCGAGGCGATCGACGGCACGTCGGCAGGTGCGGTCGCTGCTGCTAGGGGTGGCGGGGCGAGTGGCTCGGTACCGGCCGAGGTGTTGGGTGAGGGGGGCGCGAACGACATGGGCGGCTCATCGAGCATTTCCAGCAGGCCGGAAAACGGATCCGCCGGAACGATGTCAGGAGTGACGGTCACGGGAGCGGCATCGACTGCGGCGGCATCAGCGGTCACGGTGGTCGGCGTCGCCGGCGGTGGGCCGGCCTCGGGCGATGCCTCATCCTGTTCGATGCGCACCGTTCCCGCGAACGGCGCCGGCCGCTCGCCGGCATCCCAGATCAGCGCCGGCGCCAGCTTGAGGAAGGTGAAGCTGTGCGACCACCCAGCGTCGCTCGTGACGGTGGCCTTCCAGATGGCCTTGCCGTCCCCAGTCGGCTGCACGATGCCGTGATCCTGCAGCACGTTGAACACCGCCGTGTTGTTCGACGGGATGCCTTCGATGCCCTGCGACAGCAGGTGGGCGCGCAGCTTGTCGGAGACGGTCTTGCTGACCAGCCACAAGGCATCCTGGGTCAGCCAGCCATCCGAGGCTTGCGGCTGGTTCAGCTTGAACTCCTCGCGCAGGAGGAAGCGCAGGCCGTCGAGGAGCTTGCGCTGCAGTGCATGCTTCGGGGCGGCCATCGCCTTCGCAGGGTCGCCGCCGAGTTCATGGGCGACCGATGCCTGGTCGGCCTGCACGACCAGTTCGCCGAGTGTGCCGGCGTGTTCGTACTGTCCGGCCAGTACGAACAGCAGTGCTGACCACAGATCGGGATAGAGGCTGAGCCAGTCGAAGATGTTCGGGTCGAGCACCCGGGCGTAGAGAAGCCCGGTCGCGGCGCCATGCAGCCGATATTCGCGCTCCTGGCGGTAGCGGAAGCGGTACGGCCGCTGCAACGGGCCGTGCCAGGGGTGCCAGATCGTGCCGTCTGCGTACTCCACATGCAGATCCACGGTAATCTTGCCGATGTCGTGTAGAAGAGCGGCGTAGGCGGTGCCGGCGGTCCAGGCTTCCGCCTGGGCGGCCTGGGCCTCCGGCGTGGTGCCGGCAGGCAGCAGGTGCGACTGCCGCAGCTTGAGCGCGTAGGCGACGATCTCCATACCGTGGTCCAGCATGCCGCCCGGATAGGCGTGGTGATGCGCTTCCGAGGCGGGAAACTGCTGGACCAGTTCGGCGTAGCGTTCCAGCGGTGCGAGGTAGAGCGTGGCGAACTGTCGCCGGGAGAGCGAGGTGCGCTGCCAGATGTGCTCCAGCAGTTTCTGGCGCCGCGGCGTGGCCAGCAGTGCCGCCGCCGACTGCGGCCGCGTCAGCCCTTTGGACGCATCGGCAGGGCCGGACGACGAGGTACCAGTCGATGGTGGCGTCTTTTTGCGCTGGAACAGCGTGAGCATGGTGGCGATCCCTGTGGTCGTGGCGGGAAGGAGGGTCTTTTGGCCTTTTGGCCTTTTCGGGTAGGGCCTTTCCCCTTGCTCCCCTTCCATTGCCCCTTCCCAGCCTTTCCACCCCTACCGGAACCGTTTGGGTATATGACAGCCACGCTCGTCCAACTACAGCCAATGCGGTGTTGGCCCTTTCCGGATTGAGGGCGGAAGGCTGGCTGTGCCGCGCCTACGATGAGATCTTTCTCACTGCAGGCCCGACATCATGCTCGACGCGCTGAAACAGGATATGTCCGGACGTGCGCCGGTTGACGTAGTAAGGAATTATCCTTACATTGAAGGTGTCGCTACTGAGAGCAGGAGTTTGGCCATGTCCAGCATCCACGAACTCGCCACACTTACGTCAAAGGGACAGATCACCCTACCCAAGTCGATCCGGCAGGCGCTGGGCGTCGATACCGGCGGCAAGGTGGCATTCGAGCTGCGCGGCGGCGAAGTCGTCGTCACGCGCGCCGAGTTCGAACACGAAGATCCGGCGATCGGTGCATTCCTGGGGCTGCTGGAAGCCGACATCCGCGCCGGAAGGCACCTGCAGTCCTTGCCGGACGATCTCGTCCGCGCGATGTTGGCGAATGCCGGCCACGCCGTGAACCTCGATGAAGAGATCGATGGGGAAGTGGCGCTCTGATGGAGTGTCACGGCTGGACGCTGCTGTTCCACGAGGGTGTGGTCGAGCAGTTGCGCAAACTGCACGCGGCGGCGCAGCGGGCGGAGCGGAATGACCCACGGGGGTTCGCAGGCAACGCCAACGTCAAGTTGTTCCGCGCGCTGAGCCAGTTGATCATGGACGGTGTGCCGAGCGATCCGGCACGCGACGAGTTCCGTCAGGGCAACACCCTGGGACCTGCGTACCGGCATTGGCGACGTGCGAAGATCGGACGGCGGTTCCGCCTGTTCTTCCGCTATGACTCCAAGGCGAAGGTGATCGTCTACGCCTGGGTCAACGACGAGCAGACCCTGCGGTCGGCGGGCAGCAAGTCCGATCCGTATGCGGTCTTCGAGAAGATGCTGGGGCGGGGCAATCCGCCCGACGATTGGAACGCGTTGATGGCAGCCAGCCAGCAGGATTGGAGCAAAACGGAATAACTGGATCACGCATGTAGCAGGTGAGGCCCATGACCACGAAAACCCGTCCAGGTAATGCAGAGCGCCTCGGCCGCTGGCTGGGCGGGTTGTGGCGTGGGTTCATGCGTCAAGAACGAGGTGTGTCCGGTTGGCTGATTGCGCGAGGCATGCCAGCAGGTAGCGCCACGGCGCTGCTGTGGATCGTCAAGCTGGCCGTGCTTGGAGCACTGCTGTACGCCGCGTTCTGGATCGCGCTGCTGCTGGTGTTTGTCGTAGCTGCCGCTTGGACGGCTGGGCAAACCTCCACAGATCGCGAGGACGAGCATTCGTTCACGACGCTGGAGACACTCAGGAAGAAACCTGGGTATGACCCGAACCTCTACAACGACACATCGCACGAGATGTACGAGGAGGATTAAGGCCCAGGGCCTCCCTACTTCAGTTTGCTCGAGACTGCTCCAGCGCCTTTTCCGCCGGCGTTGCTTGCTCCTTTGGTGGCTTCCGAGAAGCTGTTTGCGATGGTTCCTGCGCGGATTCCAGCCCATGTAAGGGCTCCAATCCAGAACGCTGGCAGCACGATAAACATCGCCGCCATCACGAAGTTGAGCAGCATGTCCCCGAAGGCGTTGTCGAGCCCGATCAGCGGATCGAAGTTGGCGTGCGGCCGGTTCCAGCCGAAGCCCGAGCCATAGAGCGCATCGAGGATCGTCGAGTCGATCCAGCGCGCGAGTTGGAACCAGAAGTCCACGAAGAACAGCGCAAACTGCACCACGCTCACGGTGACCACGGTCTTGAGGTCGTAGGTGCCGATCAGCAGCACCATCGGGATGCAGATCACCAACGCCATCTTGAGCAGGGCCAGCACCATGGGCAGGGCCTGGCGCACCACGTCCATCGCCGGGAAGTAGCCCAGGGACCCGATGGTCAAGCCGACGTCGCCGGCGGCGCGGGTGACGACGTTGGACACGGTCATGTCGACCTGCCCGCCGTAGTCCGAATAGATCGCGCCACGGTTGAGCTTTTGCTGGCGCGGCGATGCGATCGCGCGGATCACCGAGTCGCCCACCTCGGCCTGGCTCAGGAAACCCGCCCAGCCCGCCAGCCGCGTCAGCAAGCCGGGATCGACCTGGGCGAGCAGCCGCGCCCGCAGGCCGTGGCCGCCATCGGACCACCACTGCTCGCAAGTCGGATAGCCGCCTCCGCTGGGCACCTCGGCCAGCCCGGCATCACGGGCGCTGTCGTAGGGCCAGGCGTCGCGTGGCGTCCTGGAGCGGTAGCTGTCGTAGAAGCCCGGGGTGCCGACGAAGTAGTTCGAGCCGATCCAGGTCACGTCGTGCATCTGCTCTTCGTTCAGGTTCGGCCGGGTCATGAACAGCCTGGCGCGCGCCGGCCCGTAGCAGTCGCGGGTGAAGTCGCTCACCTCCTGGGCCAGCACCGGGTCGTCGATGCGGGTGGCGTCGATGTCCATGCGGATCTGCCGCAGGTCCGTGCCGCACGGGATCGCCGTCACCGAGGCACCGGTGACGGCGCGCGAGATCGCGTGCATCGCGAACCACCACACCGGTACCTTGGCCGACTGGTCGTTGATCGTGCTGAAGGACTGAGACCAGCCCGTGTCGGTCGGCTCCGGTACATTCACCTGGCACTGCGCCGAGCGCGAGCGGTCGTAACGGATCGTGTTGAAATCGACGTCAATGAACGGAATGCCGGCGAACATGATGACCGCGATGGCGACGAACACGCGGTTCTCGATGCGGGCAGAGGACAGGACGCCCTTGTTGCCTTCGTCCGCGCCTTCCGCGCGAGCCCTCAGCCACTCCTGGATCACGATGGCGAGGAACGGGATGGCGAACACGCCGCTGGCGACCAGCACCGCCCAGATGCCGTTGTGGACGATCCACGAGACCAGCGTCAGGTAGTACTCGAGGTAATCGGTCGTAAGGAGCGTCATCGCGAACCCCGCATCACGCGGCCTGCATCAGCAGACTTGCTTCCAGCGCGACCACGGCAACGACGGCCGCGATCTCCACGCGCAGCAATCGCTGTCCGGCGACCGCGTCCGGCTCCCGCACGCGCAGGCGCCGGCGCATCCACAGCCAGCCCCACACGGTCACGCCGTACAGCAGCAGCCGCCAGACTAGAAAGACGCCGGCGTGGGCATCCATCCAGCGCTGCCAGCCCTCGATGCCGCCGGCGATCCTGATGCCGAGCATATTGACGGCAACGGCCGCGATCAGCAGCGGCACGGTCCACAGCAGTGCCAGGCCCACGCGCCGGTTGAACAGCCAGCGCAGGCGCCACCATCCCGCGCTCACGGGTTGCTCCCGCCGGACGGCGGCCGCTGCAGCTCGTCGAGCCGGTTGCGCACCGGGTCACCCTCGTAGACGCCACGCGAACCGGCCGCGCGCGTGCCGTGGCGCTGGATGATCGCCATCGGAGAGTTGTTCGCCAACTCGCGGCGCAGTTCCAGCTCCGTCTTGAGGTTGTGGATCTCGCGGTCGAGGATGTCGCTCTCGTTGGTGACGGCCTTCTGGGCCAGTTCGTTGGCGGCCACGTTGGGCTCCTTGCGGCCGGTGAGCAGCGTGCGCTGCAGCAGCAGGGCCTTCTCCAGCACGCTGGCGAGCGCGACCTCCGAGGCCAGGCGTCGCGCCAGGAGGTCCTGGTCGGGCTCGTCGCGCAGCGCCTCGATCACGCCGCGCGTGACCGGCAGCGAGGCGCTGCCGGCGGCCTGCAGGTTGTCGAAGCCGGTGGGGCGGCTGCCGGCCACCAGTTCCTGCAGGACCTCCAGCTTGTCCTCGTACGCCTCCTGGATCAGCGGGGTCAGGCCCACGCCCGGCGTGGTCACGGTCTTGGTGCAGGCATCGCAGGTGCGCTGCTCCTGTTCACCCAGCACGCGCACCGCCCAGGCCGCGGCGGCATCGGGCGAGCTCCAGGTCTGGCAGGCCAGGTTGCCACTGCAACTGGACGGCGCGATCGAGCTGGTGTCGGTGACGCTGCGGCCGTTGATGAGGTTGTAACCGGCGCGGGTGACGTCGCCGACCACGCGCACCGGGGGCTGGCCGGCGCCGCCGGCGTTGTCGCCGCCCACCCAGGGCACGCCGTTGTTGCCCCGGTTCGCCTCGGCCTCGTCGATCGCCGACACGGCATCGGTGCTGGCAACCGACTGCTTCAGCGCCATGCCCTCGGCGAGTTGGTCCCAGCCGAGTTGGCCGCCGGCCATGTCGGCCATGCGGTTGGCGATGGCGCGGCAGGTCAGCTTGCTGCGGTCGAAATCGAGCCGTGCCTGCAGCACGCCGTTGGTCAGCAGGTTGTAGAGCCCCGGATCGGCACGCTGGATGATCAGCGCCGGCAGCGACGCCACGGCTGCGGTGGCGTTCTGGATCACCGAGGACATGATGGCCTGGAAGCCGTTGGTGATGCCGTTCAGCTGGTTCTGCAGCGTCGTGGTGATGCTCATGTCGCCGCAGATCAGGTTGCTGTTCCAGCCCACGCCGACGCCGATGGAGTGCATGTTGGCCGCACCGCCCATCGACACCGCGCGGCCGCCGCCGATGCTGTAGAGCACGTCGTCGCCGATGACGCTGCCCTGGTGCTGCACGCCGCTGCGGGTCTGCGCCCAAGCGACGCCAGCCGCCGCGATCGTTGCCGCGCAGATGAGCGCGATGGCCAGGATGTGGGGCCTGGCCTGCTGGGCGAGGCGGGATAGGAGTGCTTTCATCGGACACGCCTCACATGAAATCCACACTGCCGAGGAAGACCTGCCCCCGGCGCCGGCAGCAGCTATAGGGCCGCCACAGCGCCCAGGCGTAGTCGCCCTGCCGGGCCTGCACGCGCGTGTTTCCGTGCGGGAACACCGCACAGGTGTTCGAGAGGGTCGGCGTCAGCTCCTGCCACTTGCCCGTCGAGGCATCGGTTTCCATCAGCGCGCCGGCAGGCCAGTAGCCGTCGCGCGCACTGGCGAGCAGCGGTTGGTAGACATGGATCTGGCCGCGACGGGTCACGATGTCGCCCGCGCGCTGCGCCACCACGGCGCCGCTCTTGTAGTCGTCCACCTGGTGCATGAAGCCGCCGCGTGGATAGACGTTGCCCCACAGGTTCAGGGCCGTGCGCGTGCCGATCTCGCGCAGGCCGGGGATCAGCGCCTCCGGGTACAGCGATTCGGGGACGTTATAGCGCCACGCCAGCGTGTCGAGCGTGCTCAGCAGGTAGGGCATGAACGCCGTGCCGGCCCCCGCGCAGGTGTAGCCGGAGGCGCTGGCGAACTGGCTGAACACCATCCCGGCCGGATGGCCGATGACATCGGCGTTCTTGAACTTGGCGAGGTTGTTCTCGTTGTCGTGATTGGTCGTGCCGTCACCGCCAGCCTTGGCGGTCGGGTTGGGCATGCTCATCGCCCTGACTTCCAGCCACGGGTTTTCGCCGGTGTTCGAGTAGCTCGACACCACCGCATCGGGGACGTAGTGGCGCACCTTGACGGAGGTGCGAACCGAGCAGCCGAAGGGCGTGCAGTACAGCCAATAGCAGATTCCGACCACGCGGTATTCGAGGCAGTCGGGGGACAGCGCCGACGAGACGATGGTGGCGGTGTCCAGGGCGAACGTCGATGTGGCCGCGCCCAGCAGCAGCGAGGCGGCGGTGGCGCGCAGACGCCGGGACGCCAGCAGGAGGCTCATGGCTGCGTGCTCCGGTAGGCGTTGATGCGCGCGACGGCGCGGGACACGTCGGGCTCGCCGTAGACCACATAGCGTCGATCGACCACCACGGCGGGAATCTTGGCGATGCCCAGCCCCCAGGCATCCGCGACACCTTGGTAGGCATGGCCGATGCGGCGCTGCAGGGCCTCGCCGCCGTCATGCAACCGCTGCCGCACCACGGCTGCGGCCTGTTGCGGGTCGGCCGGCAGGTGCGCGGCGAGTTCGACCTCGATGCGCGTGGCTTGGTCCAGCTCGATGATCCGCACGCCGGCCGGGGCCTGCACCGGATTACGGCTGTCGGTGACGACGAGCACATCGGCGGCCGCTGCGATGGGACCGAGCAGCGCTGCGCACAGTCCAGCGGCCAGCCGGGCGGCCAGGGGGCGCCGCGAGGCGGCAGGAAGGTTGAGGGAATGAGCCGGCATGTCGCGCCTCCGCGGAGTCGATGCAGACTCGTAGTCGAGCGCAACGCAGATCAGGGAACGACAAAGAAACCGAAACCGGTCAGTCCCGATTTCCTGCGGACCGGTGAAAAGAAGCGGGAGCCAAGGGCTCCCGTGGTGATGAAATGAATGCGCGTGGGGTGCTGCTACAAAAAGCCGGCTTCGGCGAACGAGTACGGGCTGCCCTTGCCGACGATGAAGTGGTCCAGCACTCGGACATCGACGGTGGCCAGGGCGCTCTTCAGCCGCTCGGTGATCGCACGATCAGCGGCCGAGGGCTCGGTGTTCCCCGAGGGGTGCTGATGCGCCAGGATCAGCGCCGAAGCGTTGAGCGCCAGCGCACGCTGGACCACCACCCTCGGATACACCGAAGTCTGGTCGACCGTGCCCTTGAACAGCGGCTCGAAGGCGAGCACCTGGTGCTGGTTGTCGAGAAACACGACGGCGAAGATTTCGTTCGGCTCCGCGACCAGTTTCAGGCGCAGGTAGTCGCGCACGGCGGCGGGACTGCCCAGCGCCGGACCGGCCTTGAACACGCGGTTCTCCAGCAGGGTGATGGCCTGCTGGATGATCCAGTCTTCGTGCTGGGCGGCGATCAGGGTGAGCGACTCCGGGCGGGAGTCGGCGATGGCAAGAGACATGGCGAACCTCCAATGGATGAGATCGGAGGGCGCCTGCCCCAGGAGGGCAAACCCTCCGGGGGACGATGGGGATGGAACAGGTGACGAGCGGGCATCCACCACCGCGGATGCGGTGGCTGTTCGCGTCAAGGGATGCGATGCGAACGGGTTTCGATCAACGCGGACGAGCCGCGCCGCAGCCTTGAAGATCGATGGCTACCTGGGCATGTCACCGGCGACGCCGGCGGGCATGTCTGGGGAATGGGCGGGTTCGGCCGCGGTCGTGCTGCCGGCGGCAAGCAGGTCGATGGCCGACAGCAAGGCGTCGCCTTCGACGGGGCCGTGCAGCAGGAGGGTCTTGCCGGACTCGCGGTCGCGCAGTTGCAGGGCCGGCGTGGCCGCGAGGCCCTGCTGTGCGGCTTCCGCCGCCTGAGCACGGATGACCGCATCGGGGCGATCGCTGTCGAGACAACCCTGCATGGCTGGCGTGAGGTCGGGATAGCGCAGGCCCTCCGGCAGGCCCTGGCCGTCGCCACGGGTGTTCGAGTAGAGCCACGCCACGGCCTGCCAGAACGTGGCATGTCCGCCCGCCTCGCCCGCGCACTCGGCCAGGCGTGCCCCAGCAGTCGCGGCCGGCTCGTGCATGGGCAGCGGCAGGTGGTGCCACTGCCAGTTCACCTCGGGATGGGCGTCGATCCAGCGCTTGAGCGCGGGGAAGTAGGCCCGGCAGTACGGACACTCCAGGTCGGCGTACCCGACCACCGTGAAGCGCGCATCGGCACGGCCATACAGCCAGGGCGGGCCGGCCGGTTTCGGCGCTTCGGACCCGGCGGCGACCAGGGACATGGACTCGGTTGCCGGATGCGGCGCGCGCAGCAGCATCCACGAGGCCACCGCAATCGTCGCCACGATCAGCAGACCGATCCGGGGATGACGGCGGGCGAAGGAAGGCATGCGCATCGTGTCGCTCCCGTCAGGCCAGCGTGTCCAGCGCCAGGGGTTCGATGCCCCGCGCACGGTCGATCTTCTCGGCCACGCGGAAGGCGGCATCCAGCTCGCTGATGCCGTGCTGCTGCATCAACTGGAAGCGTTCGGCCTTCTCTTCGGGCTCGGTCATTGCCATCGCCAGGTAGAGGCTGGGCGGCACCGCGCGGAACAACACTTCCATCGACTTGGACAGGATGACGCCCTCGCTGAACTTGCCGGCCTCCTTGCGTGCCGAGAGCATCAGCGCCTTCTGCGAAGCGTTGAGTTCGCGGAAGCGCGCGATCTTCTCGACTTCATCGGGCGGCATCGACAGGCAGACCCACCACTCGATCATGTTGAGCATGGGCTCGGCCGCTTTCGGCAGGTCGTCCAGATTCTGCGTGGCGAGCCAGAACCAGGCGCCGAGCTTGCGCCACATCTTGGTGATCTTGACCACGTAGGGCGCGAGCAGCGGGTTCTTCGTGATGATGTGGCCTTCGTCCGTCACGTTGATGATCGGGCGGCCCAGGAACTGGTCGCGCTCGGCGATGTTGTTGACGGTGTTGATGAGCGAGATGTAGGCAATCGAGAGCTGGGCGTTGTAGCCCTCGCGCGCGAAGGTGGCGAGATCCACGATGGTGATGTCCGCCTCGGGCCACGGCGTGCCGGACCGGTCGAACATCTCCCCGTCCACGCCCTGGCAGAACATCTCCATAGCGTCGGCCATCTCCAGCAGCCGTGCGCGCCGCATCTCCGGCAGCGTGGCGTCGCGGGCGCGCTCGCGCAGCGCGTCGCGCACATCGCGCGTGAGCACCGTGCGTCTGTCCGCCACGCAATGCTGGGCCGCATCGAGAATGCACTGGCGGATCAGGCTGCGGTCGGCGCGCGTCATGCGCGCTTCTTCCTTGTCCTCGCCGCCGGTAATCATCAGCCGTGCAGTGATCTCCAGCTCGCCGAGCACGTCACGCTGCTCATCGCCTTCCACGGCCATGCCGGCATCGGTCTGGTCTTCGTCGAGCGCATCAGCGTCCAGCGTCTGTACCTGGCTCGGCGTATCGACCAGGCGCCAGGCGTCGGCGAACGGAGCCAGACTGACGCCCGCGCCGGGCGCGAGCTTCACCCGATGCACGGTGAGACCCAGCCGTGCGGCGAAGTCGCCGAACAGGCCGAAGCTGTTGCCCGCCTCGACGATGAACAGGCGCGGCCGATAGATCGCCGTCACCTGATTCAGGATGTTGTTGAGCGTCGCGCTCTTGCCCGAACCCGTGGGGCCGAACAGGAACAGATGCGCGTTCATCTGCCGGTCGAGGCGGTTCAACGGATCGAAGGTGATCGGCCCGCCGCCGCGGTTGAAGAACGTGATGCCCGGATGCCCCGTGCCCTGGCTGCGGCCCCAGACCGGCGCCAGGTTCGCCGCATGTTGCGCGAACATGAGCTGGGTGTACCACTGGCGCTTGTCGGCAGCCGGATCGAACACGCACGGCAGCCAGCGCAGATAGCTGTTCAGCGGCGCCACCTCGTCTTCCTCGCGCACCGGCTGCAGGCCGGCGTTGAGCATCACGTTGACGAGCTGCAGGCCGCGCGCATCGAGCTGGGCCAGGTCGCGGCCGCGCAGGTAGAACGCCAGCGCGCCGCGGTAGAGCTTGTGCGCACTGCCGATCAGGCCGCGCGCCTGCTGCACGTCCTGCCGGGTCTGCTCCGAGGCCAGGGTCTCGCCGACGGCCTTCCTGGCGAGGTGGTTGAGGTGTGCCTCCAGCACGTCCTGGGGCGTGGCGACCAGCGTCAGGCACATCACCGTGTCCTCGGGCATCTGGTCGAACAGCGCGTTCATGGCGTCGCCGCCCTTGCGCGTCTCGCCCGTCAGATGGCCCGTCACGGGTGGCGTGCGCAGGCGATCCATCACGATCACCCGATGCGGCATGCCGTCGAAGAACCACAGGCCGTTCGGCACGTCCGAGCGTGGCTGGCCGAAGAACAGGCGCTGCGCGAAGTCGGTGCCGCTGGCGAGTTCGATCTCGCCCTCCTCCCGCTCTTCCGGGTAGCGGGTCAGCGCGTAGAAGCGTTCCCGGTCTTCGGCAGTGGCGCCGAGCAAGGTCGGATTCGGGTTGAACCAACGCAGGAGCCAGGCATGGATGTCCGCCGCGCCGAGACGCCGGGCTTTCACGCCGGCATTGGCCAGCCCGCCGACGAGGCGGTCGCAGATCGTGGTCAGCGCCTGCTCGGGCGACTGGCCACGCCGCGGGGCCGGGGCCGCAGACGTGCGGCGGTAGACCACCATGCGCACGCGCCGGACCTGGCCGCGCCACGGCAGGCGCGTCACCGTGGTGTCCTCGAACAGGCCACCCGGCTTGGCGATGGCCCGCAGGTGATGGGCGAAGAAGCGCAGGTAGAAGTCGCTGAACGCGCTGCCCTGCGCACGCGGCTGCAGATAGTTCGCCAGGGAGCGCAGATAGTTGTCCCAGTCGGCCTCGTCCTGGGCGTAGAGCTGCACCACCCAGGGGTTGTCGTCCAACTCGTCGAAGGAGTCCTGCAGGGCGTTCTCCAGCGCATCGCGCGCCTGCCACAGCCAGGCCATCTCGCGGCCCTCGGTGCCGACCGGCGCCAGCTCGAAGAAGGCCGCCACCGACTGGCCGTCTTCCAGCAACATGCACTTGGTGTCGGGCAGGTACTCGACCCAGGGCAGCAAGTCCGCGAACGACGGCGCGACGCCATAGAGCGCATCGTGGTCGGCCTGGGTGGCCGGTCTGCGCCGGCCCCGGCCGAGCGCACTGCCCGGCTCGGCGACACCCTGTGCCGCCAAGGCCGTCACGTGCCGTGCCCAGGCATCATCGGCCGCATCCACGGCGTCAGCAGGCGATGCGTCGCCCTTGCGTGACCACGGCAGCGACCAGGCCATCAGTAGTCCTCCATGCGCTCGCCCGGCATCGCGTACTGCACGCGCTGGTAGAGCGGGAACACCGTGCTGTAGCCGGGCACCGGCACCGGGTCGGTGCCCGCCAGGTGCGGGAACACGTACATCACCAGGTCGGGGTTCGGCAGGCGGTGGAACTGGCGGTGAATCTCGTTCTGCGCGGTGCGGGTGTAGCGCGCCTGCACGCCGGGCGCCGCCTGCACATCGGCATCGGCCAGCGACCGGCGCAGGCCCTGGCGCGCATCGAGCAGTTGCCGCGCGGCCTGGCCGCCGCCCGCGCTGCCGCCGGTCTCCTGATGCCAGATGTCGAGCATGGTGCTGTCGCCGTGTGGCAGCAGCTTCTCCTTGCTGGTGGCGCAGCCGCCGAGCAGGGTGGCCGCCAGCAGCACGGCGGCCGCGTCAATCCAGATCCGAGGCATGGGCTTCTCCGGTGCGGTGGTGGACCCGACGCCCCTTGGCGTCGTAGTCGATGTCGAGTGGTTGCTCCAGATGCACGGCCACCTTGGCGCCAGGCTGCACGTAGACCGCCGCGAAGGCCTGGCCGTAGAGCTTGTTGACCCAATCGGCCATGTCGCGCACGCCGCCCGCGAGGATGCGGCCCATCGCTTCGTTGCCGCTGATGCCGACGGTGCCCAGCGAGCCGTTGCTGTTGGCGACCACGGCCACGCTGCCGTTGTCGGACTTGATGAGCGAGGCCGCGCCGGCGCCCGCTGCGGTGATGAGCGCCTGGCTGCCCAGGTACTGCTGGGCGTTGCTGCGCCGCTCGCCGCTGACGCAGGGAATGCCGTAGGGGTCACTGATCCAGCCCAGGCCGCCCTGGATGCTGGCGCCGTTGTGACCCGCGTTGCCGCCGCTGGTACCGCCCTTGCCACTGTCCTCCGGCACCGTGCGGATGGTGCCGTCCTGGAACACGAACGTGACCGAGCGGATTTGCCCGCGCACGCACGAGAGCGTCCAGTCGCCCGAGGCCGTGCCGCTGACCACGGCGCCGGCCACATCGGGGATGTCGATGCCGTTGGCCGTGAGGTTGTCCGGGCCGATCAGCACCTTGAAAGGGTACGGGTCGTTGACGGTTCCATCGATCGGCACGCGCCCGATCAGCGCCGTCATGGCAACCGACCCCATGAGCGTCGAGTTCGATGGCACGGTGTAGACGGCCTTCGTGGATGCGCCCACCGCGCGGCTGCCGACGTCGGCGACGGATTCCACTGCGGCCGACAGGCTTTTCTGGGCCGGCCCGAAGCTCAGGGGAAAGCTCGGCTCCTTGCTGCCGTTCTTGGCGTCGACCTTGGCATCGTCGGGCTCGACCCACTGCGTGCCATTGGTGCCGCGGTTGAAGCGCTTGCCGTCACCCTCTTCCAGCCCCAGCCCGACGGGCAAGTCGGACGGGCCACCCTTGCCGGCAAGGCCGTCCAGTTGCCGCTGCAGATCCTGCAGCAGCCCCTGGGTCTGCTGCCTGTCGCTGGCCACCTGGGTGCGTTCCTGCTCCAGGCGGTTGCGCTCGCCCTCCAGCGCGCTCTGGATGCGCTGGTCGATCGCGCTTTCCCGCGCGCGCAGGCGCTCGTTCTCGGCCTTGTGCTGCTTGTTGTCGCCGAGCGCGCTCTGCAGCTCGGTGCGCAACTGCTTCACCTGGGCCACCAGCGTGGCGACGGTATCGCGCGGCGTGTCGCCGGCGATGCCCAGGGCTTTCATCTCCTCGGGCGTGAGCGTACCGGCCGCGCCCTTGGGGGCGGGCTGGCCGCCGGGGGCGCCGGAGAACAGCTTGATGCCGACGAACACCAGCAGCAGCGCCATCGGGATCAGCAGCCACTTGAGCAGCGGATTACTCTTCATCGCGCGCTCCCCCGGTCGAGCCGGCCGCGGCGGCCGGCGGCAGGTTCACGGTGGCATCGATCGGGCTCAGCGCCGGCAGCAGCGACTCGGCCAGGCCGTGGCCGCGCGTGACCAGGTAGAGCACCGTGGTGTCGGACGGGGTGCCGGCCGGGCCCAGGTTCGGATGCTGGAAGGTCGCCGCCACGAAGTTCCCCTGCAGGGCGCGCGGGTCGAGGTCGAGCCAGCGCGCGGCGGCGTTGGTGAGTCGCACGGCCGTCACCCACTGGTCTTCCAGGCGCCACGCGGCCAGTGCCCGCGCGCGTACCGGCAGCGTCGGCAGCAAGGTGTCCAGCGCGAGGCCGCGGCGCAGGTTTACGCGCCCGATGCCGGCGACCGGCTCGACGGTGCGCAGCGGCGCGTACAGGTTTTGTGCGGCATAGCGCGTCAGCACGACCGGTACCGGCGTTTCGCGCTGGGGAACGGATTTGTCTGCGGGCGCATCGACCTGCTCGTCCGCGCCGCTTGCTGCGCCGCCGCCGTAGCGCTTCGCGGGGGCTTCCGCTTCCACGATGCGCACCGGCTCCAGTGGCGCCTGGCCGTCCTTCGCCGGCTCGGCGGCGATGTCGAGCAGGATCAGCGCCCCGGATTCCACGTCCTGCAGTTGCAGCCGCGTGGGCGGAATCGGCTCGCTCGCCCGCAGGTAGATCGCGCCGCCGGCACTCTGCACGCGCAGGTGGTCGCCGACGCTGGCCGGCACGCCGACGCGCACATTGCGGTCGATGAAGACCACGCGCTCCTGACCGACCACCAGCGGCACCGGCAGGGGCAGCCGCTCCCAGCGCAGGATTTCCACGGCCTGGCTGGCCGGCACGAAACCGAGGATCAGCAGGACGCCGGCCAGGGCCGACAAGGCAACGGGCTTCATGGAGAGTCTCCCTGCAGGTGGCCGGAGGCGTTGGCGGGCGCGCCGGCCTGGCTCGGCGTCGGCGGCGTTTCGATGCGCTGGGGTGCGCTGGCGTAGCAGTCCAGCGCCAGGCCGAAGGGGTTGTGCTCGGGGTCGATGTCCAGCCGGACGACCTTGATGGGGTAGCGCACCAGGGCGCGCTTGACCTGCTCGGAGCCGTAGTATTCGTCCGCGCTCACATCGAGCGTGACGATCCAATCGCGATCGGAAACCACCTTGACGCGCACGGCCGGATCGTCGCCGTAGCCGCGACCGGGAATCTCGTAGATGCCGCGCACGCGCTGACGCAGCTCGCCACTGGCGCGCCGGTACTCGTAGTCCTGTTGCAGGAAGGCCCGGCAGCTCGGCGTCAGGTAGGCCGACAGCGCGCGCAGGTTGCGCGGATAGTCTTCTTCGCCGTTCGTGGGCCAGCGCTGCACCTGCTGCCAGATGTAGAACGAGAAGGCATACACGCTCTCGGGCGGCACGTCCCACCACTTGCGCGTGCTGCCCGAGCGCAGGTCCGGCGGCACATGGATGGTCAGACTCTTCGGCGCACTCCACCAACCGAAGCCGAGCAGCAGCGCCACCACGAACAGCGCGCCGGCCCCCAGGCGCAGCGTCTTCACATGCGCCTGCAGGTGCGCAACCTCGTTCTTGAAACGGCTCATGGCGCACCTCGATCGGCGTTGCGCCGGGTAGTCCAGTAGCCCGAGCGGGTGATGAGGCGCTGCCCGCCCAGGAGCGCTGCCAGCGCCGGGTGCCGCAGGGCCAGCCGCCACTGGAGCTGCCGGTACAGCCAGGTGTCGGGCCGGCCGCGCTTCTGCGCGCGCAGGAAGCCGCCGCCGACAAAGACGCCCAACGCGATGCCGGCGACGATCAGCGTGGGCACCATGGCGATGCTGTGCGTGAGCCAGGCCAGCGGCAGGCCGAGCGCGAACCCGGCTGCGGCCGACAGGCCGGCGCAGATCCACAACTCGTCGGCGGTCAGCCCGCGCACGACCACCGGCTGGCGGTTCAGCCGGTGCGGCAGGAAGGTCACCAGCGTGTCGCTCGGGGTCTCCGAAGGGTCGGCCATCGCTTGCCGCCCTCACAGCACGCCGGTGGCCTTGGTGAGCAGCCAGATGCCGACCACCAGGAGGATCGCGCCCACGGCGACCGTCAGGCCGAACTGGCCCCAGGTGGCGCGGCCGGTGTGGATCTCCGAGTAGCGTGTGTAGGCGTGATAGCAGACACCGACGAACATCGAGGCGACCACGAGCAGCGCGATCAGCAGCACGATGTCGTAGCCGTAGTTCTGCAAGGTCTGCAGGATGCCGCTGCCCTGGCCGCGCGAAGGGTCCTCCATGGTCGGCAGGCCCTGCGCGAAGGCCGACAGCGGCAGGCCCGCGAGCGCCAGCGGCAGCAGCGGCGCGGCGATGCGGGACGGAATGCGATGGGATGTCGGTGGCGTGTTCATGGCGTATGGCCTTTCGTGACGGTCAGGAGAGGAGGAAGAAGGTCAGCACCAGGTACATCGCCACGAAGCGCAAGACGACGGCGAGGAACTGACGTTCAGTGATGCGGTGCTCGGCCCAGCCGACGTAGGCGGTGCGCATGGCCCACACGCCCCACAGCAGCAACACGGCGAACACGAAGCCCAGCACCACGGCAGAGACGGCCGAAGGCGCAAAGCCGCCGTTGGCCTGGAAGGCGGCGACCTGATCGGCAGAGGGCGTCATGGCGACGGCTCCTCATCGTCGGCGCGGTCGCGGCGGACGTAATCGCCGGCCAGCGGGACGGGATCGCGCGGCTGGGCGCGCTGGGGTACGAGGTAGTCCTGCAGGCCGACGCGAACGCGCTTCAGGTCTGCGCGCAGTCGGACGTAGTCGAAGTGGTAGCGGGCGCGCTCCTGCGGAGCGGTATTGGCGGCGTGCTCGGCGAGGCGGTCGATCAGGTTGAGCTGGCGGGCGAGGGCCGCCAGTTGCTCGTGTTCAGCGGTGGCATCGCCGGCCGATGCGGGCGATGCGCCGGCCAGCGCGATGGTCAGCGCCAAGGCCAGGGCCGGCACACGGCGGCAGGGGGTCGTCGGGTTGCCAAGGGGTGTCATCACGCCGTTCCACAGTCGTCTGGATGGCGGGATGCTGCGGCGTGAAGCTTGGGTGTGCCGCAAAGAATCGGAACGGGCGGTGCACCGGATTTGCCTCGATGGTTGGCGTAGCGCGTTTGCGGACAAGGACCGGGAGTCCAAGACCTGGCTGTGAGAGCAAGACGGGCCGGTCACTGATGTGGAAAGCCTGCTGGCGCGGTGCGCCTACTTCTCTCCGACCGAGGCCGATGCGCTGGCGGTGCTGGCCGAGGTCGTCACCGCGGTGGCGGCTTGGCGCGACGTGGCCACAGGTGAGGATGCGGCGAACTGCGCATTTAGCTGTTCAGCATTGCACTGGTTTGCTCTACACTTGCCAGGATTGTCACTACCGCCTGTGCCACCCTCGCCGGGTGGGGAAGCAATGAAAGACGAGCCCGGACAGATATTGACCCTCGATGAAGTGGCTGCCTACCTCAAGGTGGGCAAGCGCACGGTCTATCGCTTGGCAGCGGCCAAGAAGATTCCGGCCTTTAAGGTGGGCGGGATATGGCGCTTCTCCCGTGCGGACATCGACGGCTGGATCAGGCAGCAGTCGTTGGGCGATCAGCAGGAAGGCGGGGATGATCTGTTGAAAGGGGGGCGCCGGTCATGAAACTGATCCACAACACGGGCGCAGACCGCGTCATCGACCTAATGCGCCCCCATCTAAAGCATGGCAACCAGCTCGGCTGCGTGACCCCGTCGTTCTCCCTCTTCGCGTTTGCAGAGTTGCGAGATGCGCTCACGGCGCTGGAACGCGTCCAGCTCGTTCTGCCTCCCGGCGACGCGGAGTTGGGGTTCTTGGGTGTCGAAGGCGATCGTGCCGCACGCAACCGCCTACAGGTCCGGTGGCTAGCCAACCAGTGTGCGAAATGGATCGGCGACAAGGTCGACTTGCGCCGAGCTGCGGGCCCGGTGCCGCAAGGGGCGGCAGTCATACGAAATGGTCAAGAGCAGCCGGAGCAGGTAGTTCTCGGTTCCTTTGCTTTCAGCACCGATGGGCTCGGCTTGACTCCGGGAAACCCATTAAGCTTGATCCAGGCTTCCGAGTCGGCCGATGAAGCCGCGCAACTTGCCAGATGGTTCGATCATCAATGGGCCGCTCTGCGGACTCACTCTGCGGACGCCAACAGTGGGCGTGAAGTTTTACTCGAAGCTCTCCGCACGATTGGCGAGCACCGCGACCCCTTCTCCTTGTATGCACTCATCCTGCATCACCTGTTTCGCGACAGTGGCGATGAAATGGACGAGGAGCGCATCGTCAAGTCCGCCACGGGTATCCGCAATACGGTGGTGTGGAAGAAGCTCTTCAAATTCCAGCGTGATGGTGTGGTCGGCGCCATCGACAAGCTCAACCGCTTCGGCGGCTGCATCATCGCCGACAGCGTGGGCCTCGGCAAAACCTTCGAGGCCCTGGCGATCATCAAGTACCACGAGCTGCGCAACGATCGCGTGCTGGTACTGGCACCCAAGCGCTTGCGCGACAACTGGACGCTCTACAAGGCCAACGACAAGCGCAACGTCCTGGCGGCCGACCGCTTCAACTACGATGTCCTGAACCACACCGATCTCTCGCGCGACGGCGGCACGTCTGGCGACATCGATCTGTCGCACGTGAACTGGGGCAACTACGACCTGGTGGTGATCGATGAGTCCCACAACTTCCGCAATAAGGCCACGCACAAGGGCAAGGAGTCCCGCTACGACCGTCTGATGCGACGGATCATCAAGGAAGGTGTCAAGACACGGGTCTTGATGCTGTCGGCCACGCCCGTCAATAACCGCCTGGCCGACCTGCGCAACCAGATCGCCTTCGTCACGGAGGGCGACGACACCGCCTTGCTGGAACACGGCATCGCCAGCATCGAGGCGACCACCCGCAAGGCGCAGACCCAGTTCAACCGCTGGTTGAACCTCGACGAGTCCGAGAAGACACCCGCGAGGCTGGTCGAGATGCTGGGCTTCGACTACTTCACCCTACTGGATCACCTCACCATCGCCCGCTCGCGCAAGCACATCGAGAAGTACTACGGCACCAGCGAGACGGGCCGCTTCCCGGATCGTCTGCCACCGATCAACATTAAGGCCGACGTGGACCGTGCCGGCGAGTTCCGCAGCATCCGGGACATCAACCTAGAGATCCGGCGGCTCAATCTGGCCAGCTATGCGCCATTGCGCTACGTCCTGCCCCACAAACAGGCCGCCTATGACGCGAAGTACAGCACTCAGATCCGCGGGGGTGAAAGCTTCTTCCGCCAGGTGGACCGCGAAGAGAGCCTGATCCACCTCCTGCGAGTCAACGTGCTCAAGCGCATGGAAAGCGCGGTGTCTTCCTTCACCCTGACCGTCGAGCGCCAGCTTCGCGACGTGGAGACCATGCTCGCACGCATTGAGGCTTCTGCTTCCGACATCGAGGAAATCGACATCGCCGACGTCGACATCGATGACCCCGCCTTCGAGACCTTGCTGGTCGGGCGCAAGGTCAAGGTACTGCTCAGCGACGTCGACCTCATCCGTTGGAAACAAGACCTGATCGAAGACCGTAACCGTCTGGCCACCCTGCTGGCCGCAGCCAAGCAGGTCGATGCTGCCCGGGACGCCAAGCTGGCCGCCTTGCGCAACATGATCGAGGACAAATGCCGCAACCCGATCAATGCCGGCAACCGCAAGTTCATCGTCTTCACCGCCTTCGCGGACACCGCCGAATACCTCTACGCGCAACTGGCGCCGTGGGCGAAGGCCACGCTCGGCATCGAGTCGGCGCTCGTTACCGGTTCGGGCCGAAATCAGAGCACGCTGCCACATCTGCGCAAGGACCTGGCGTCCATCCTTACGGCGTTCTCGCCGCGCTCCAAGGAGCGGCCGGCGGATTTGGCCGACGAGGGCGAGCTGGACCTGCTCTTCGCCACCGACTGCATTTCCGAAGGCCAGAACCTGCAGGACTGCGACTGGCTGATCAACTACGACATCCACTGGAACCCGGTGCGCATCATCCAGCGCTTCGGCCGGATCGACCGCATCGGCTCGCCCAACGAACGCATCCAGCTGGTTAACTTCTGGCCCAACATGGAGCTGGAGGAATACATCAATCTGGAACAGCGCGTCAGCGGCCGCATGGTGCTGCTCGACGTCTCCGCCACCGGTGAGGAAAACCTCATCGAGCAACAGTCCGGCAACCCGATGAACGATCTGGAGTACCGGCGCAAGCAGCTGCTCAAGCTGCAGGACACGGTAATCGACCTGGAAGACCTGTCCACCGGCGTATCAATTACCGACCTGACGCTCACCGACTTCCGCATCGATCTGGCCCAGCACCTCAAGGCGCATCCCGGCAAACTGGACAAGCAGCCGCTGGGGGCCTACGCCGTCACCACCAGCATCGACGCCGACATTCCGCCTGGTGTGATCTTCTGCCTGCGCGCCGAGGGCCCGGCGGCACACAAAGCCAAGGAATCGGACTACCCCTTGGCACCCCATTACCTCGTCCATGTCGGCGACGACGGTGCCGTGTTGCTGCCCTACACGCAGGCCAAACGCATTCTCGACCGGCTCAAGCGCCTGGCGCTGGGTCGCGACCTGCCCGACGCTGGCGCCTGCGCCCGCTTCGACAAAGCCACCAAGCACGGCGAAGACATGCGCCATGCGCAAAAGCTGCTCGCAGCAAGCGTAGCGTCGGTTGTCGGCAAGAACGAGGAACGCGCAGTGGCCAGTCTGTTTTCGCCAGGCGGCACGCATGCAATCAAAGGCGAGTTCGCCGGAAGCAATGACTTTGAAGTGTTGGCATTCATGGTAGCGCTGTCCCAAGAGTGAACAGGAAACATACCGAGAGAATGCGTTGAAGAATCTAGGGGACATTTATGGCTAGCGGAAAATTGCTCAGGCAATTGATCAAATCCGGCGTACAAGGGGATCTCGCCAGATTCCGTTCCGCCTCCGAAGCGGTCATCAAGGAAGAGCGCGAGAAGAACCATCATCTGCTCGCCAACGATCTCGAGCACCTGCTTTACGGCGATCAGGCCAAACCCGGTCCTGGCTCCCGCAGGCTGCATGCCGTGACCGATCTGCCCACGAACAAGGACAATGGTCTGGCGCTGCTCGAAGAGCGTGCCGTGATTCGAGAGGAAAAGGACATCATCCTCTCGGACGCCACGAAGTCGGCGCTGGATGAGATTCTGATGGAACACAACCGTGCCGATGTGTTGCGATCCTTTGGGATGCACCCCGCGCAGAAGCTCTTGTTTTGTGGGCCGCCGGGTTGCGGCAAGACGCTGGCTGCGGAGGTCATCGCGCACAGCTTGTCGATGCCACTGGTTCTGGTTCGGCTCGATTCGCTTATTTCGTCCTTCCTGGGTGAAACGGCGGCCAATCTGCGCAAAGTGTTCGACTACGTGGCGAGTCAGCCGGTGGTGGCGCTCTTCGACGAATTCGATGCGCTGACCAAAGATCGTGGCGACAGCGCCGATCACGGCGAGCTGAAGCGCTCCGTGAACGCAGTCCTGCAGATGATGGACGGCTACCGTGGGGAGAGCATCCTCATCGCCACGACCAACTACGAGTCCCTGCTGGACAAGGCGGTGTGGCGGCGTTTCGACGAGGTTCTGCGTTTCGAGCTGCCCAGTCTGGAGCAGATCAAACGCCTGCTGTCATTGAAGCTATCCGGCATTCGCCGAAATTTCGAGGCGGACGACGGCCAAGTTGCCTCGCAGTTCAAAGGAATGTCCCATGCCGACATCGAGCGCGTACTGCGCCGGGCCGTGAAGGAGATGATCCTTTCGGGGCGAGAATTCCTTGAGAAGGCCCATGTCGATACTGCGCTGGCTCGCGAATATCGCCATAAGAGCTAAGCATGGAGGGAAGTGACAGTGGGCTATGAGCATCTGCGCCTGGGGAGAGAAGCGCCGCTGACGGATCGCCATAGACGTCAGGACAAGAGGCCTCGATTCAGGCCGGCTGACCCCCGCGCCCACGGCGCGATGCTGGCACAGAAGCTCGTCGTGGCGCGGGAACGGATCGGCGAAGAAGATCTGGGTGGATTCGACGATCGAAAGCTTCTCAAGATTCAGCTGCATGCCGGTGACAAAAGCGTTCCTGCATTCGACACGATTCCCGGTGTTGAGATCGTCAGCCAAGAAGACGAGTCCATCGTGCTGGCCTTCGCGACGGAAGAGGGTCTCGCAGAGTTCGAGAGCCGTCTCAGCACACTCGCCCGCGACGGCGTGGTGACGCGCAAGGAACTCCTGTTTGTCATCGAGGACTTCGACCATTGGACGTCCCAGGACCGTACCGGCGCGGCGCTACGCGAGCAGGGGTTTCCCGCCGAGGAGTCCTTCACGCTCGACGTCGAACTGTGGCCCCAGGAGCGGCAAGACAGACGCCAGGCGCTCATGGAGGCGTTTTCCCGCTGGCTGCAGGAATACGGCATAGAGCGGCTGGATAGCCTCACGCAGCCTTCCCTCCTGATGGTGCGGATGCGCTGTACGCGAGAGCAGGCGGATCGGGTCCTGCGGCATCGCGACGTGCGCACGGTCGACCTTCCTCCGCGACTCGGCATTGCCGTCCAGTTGCTGCTCACTGACGTCAACCAGTTTCCCGCTGTCTTGCCTCCAGATGGCGGCGCTCCGTCCGTCGCCGTTCTCGATTCGGGACTGACGCCGGGACACCCCTTGCTGGGGCCGGCAGTGGGCGATGCACAAGGCTACCTTTCTCCCCATCGGACCCCGCATGACGATGAGCCCTGGCACGGAACTTTTGTCGCCGGCTTGGCGCTGTATGGGGACGTGGGGGCTGCGATCCGCGACGGGCGCTTCGTCCCGCAGCTCCGGCTGTTCTCCGGGAAGGTCTTCAATGACGACGGCAACGACCAGACCGAGTTCGTCGAGAAGGCGGTGGAGGAGGCTGTGCGCGAGTTGCACGGCCAGTACGGGTGTCGTGTCTTCAATCTGAGCTATGGCGATCTCAACAAGGTCTATGACGGGCGCCACGTTCGCGGCTTGGCCTACACCCTGGATCGCCTGACGCGGGAGATCGGTGTCCTGTTCGTAGTGCCCACCGGCAACCTGCACCTTTCCGAGCTGCCAGCCGACGCGCGAGAACGCTATCCCGACTATCTGCTTGCCGACTTCGCGCGCTTGCTCGATCCGGCCACTGCCCTGAACGCGCTCACGGTAGGCGGTATTGCACAGAACGAAGCGACGAGGGACGCGCAGCGGCATCCGAACGCCCTTGAGGATCAACCATTGGCGCGAACTGACCAGCCGTTTCCGCTCACGCGATGCGGCTTATCGATCAATGGCGCGATCAAACCCGATGTCGTCGAGCATGCCGGCAACGTCGCGCTGATGCGGGCGGTAGCACGTCCGCGGCATGCAGGGTTGGGCGTGGTCTCACTCAACGGCGGCTTTGCCGGCGGACCAGGGTTCAGCGAGGACATTGGGACGAGCTATGCTGCCCCGGTCGTCGCGCATAAGGCGGCGAGGATCCTGGCCGAACTGCCGAATGCCACCCCGAACCTGTTGCGTGCGTTGATCGGCGCGCATGCCAGCTGGCCACAAGCCTGCGAGACCTTGCTCAACCCCAACGGCAACGGTGAAGGGCGCGACAAGCTGCTGCGTCTGATCGGCTATGGGTGTGTAGAGGATGCCGCCCTCTTTCGTTCGCTGGACCACACCGTCACCTTGCTGACCGAAGAGCGCATCGGCAACGACCAGCACCATTTTTTCGAGCTGCCGCTGCCTGACAGCTTCTGGGCGGGCGGCCGCCGTACGCGGGAGATAACGGTTGCCCTGGCGCACAGTCCAGCCGTCCGTACCACGCGGCTGGACTACCGCATGAGCAAACTGTGGTTCTCCGTGGTAACAGCGAGTGGCCTGGACGAGGTGACACAGGCTTTCCGTCGGAACCGTGAGCAAGGCATGGGAGAGCGCAGCAACGGTCGCTGGCTGTCCAACGACGCACGCAAGAATGGCACGTTGCAGGTTTCTCGCTGGAGCTTCAAACAGGCGCTTGCGAACGACAACAAGATCTTCGTGGTGGTGACTCGCCAGGACAGCCCATGGTCGAACGGCCGCGATGGCGAAGAACCCTATGCGCTCGCCGCGGTGCTCGCCGACCGCGAGCAGGCGAATGCCCAGCTCTACGCCCATGTCCGCGCCGTGCTTGAAGCCCGCGTCCAGGCGCGTGCTCGTGCGAGGGTGTGACGCGAACCATGCTGCTGGACGTACCAGGATTCATCGCCTCGCTTGGTCTGCCCGACGGCTGCCGAGTCGATCAGCGCGTGCCGAAGAAGCTGCTGCTGGAGAACGGAGCCCCCACGGCTGCCGACAAGCGACTGATCGCCGATACCGTCGAGGAGATACAGTGGGTCGCGGCGCTCAAGCCGAACACCATCGGCGTGCCCGACTATCGCGACGACCAGCGCGAGTACCTGGAGATCGCGGTGCTTGCCGTGACGCTGCGCAGCCAGCCCGGGCAAGACAAAGCCAAGCCAGCGAACGCTGCCCGCCTCGCCGAACTGGTGCACCGTGCGGTCCCCTATCCGGTCCTGTTGCTGCTGTGCTCCGGGCAGAGCATGACGCTCTCTTTGGCACATAAGCGCTGGGCGCAGAACGAGGCGGGCAAGGTGGTGCTGGACGGCGGCCTCGTGGCCGCCTCGCTTCCCGAGGACGCGCCCGGCGCCGATGCGATGGATGCATTCATGCAGACCGTCGCCTTGGCCCGCCAGCCTCGGTCTAGCCTCCTCGCGCTTTACCAGGGGTGGATGGACGGCGTGCAGGCCCTGCTGGCGGCGAAAATGACCGGAGCGTTCAAGGCCGCCGACAGCCCGAAACAGGCCGCAGCTCGCCGCCATGCCCTGCAGGAATGCGTGCGGCTGGAGGCCGAGGCGGCTCGCTTGCGCGCCCAGGCCGGCAAGGAAAAACAACTGGCGCGACAGGTCGAGTTGAACCTCGCGCTCAAGCGCGTGCTGGCCCAACTGGCTGCAGCACGCGAACAGCTTTGAAGATCGAACGAATGACGGAGAAGAAAATGCAGATCATCGACGCCGCGAGTCCACTGGCTCAGTCCGCGGATCTAGTGTCCGGCAACATTGAACAGATCAAAGCCCTGTTCCCGGAACTCATCACCGAGGGGCCGAACGGCGTTTCGGTGAATGTGGACGTGCTCAAGGCCCTGGTCGGCCACCAGGTGCTCACGGACGCCGACGAGAAATACGGCCTGAACTGGCATGGCAAGCGGCGCGCGCGGCAACTGGCGCTGACGCCCTCGACCGGCACCCTGCGGCCTTGCCCCGACGAGAGTGTGGACTGGGACACCACCCAGAACCTGATGATCGAGGGCGACAACCTGGAGGTACTCAAGCTCCTGCAGAAGAGCTACGCCGGAAAGGTCAAGCTGATCTATATCGACCCGCCTTACAACACCGGCAAGGATTTCGTGTACCCGGACAACTTTCAGGACAACATCAAGAACTATCTGGAGCTGACTGGGCAGGTCGAAGGCGGGCGAAAGCTCAGCAGCAACACCGAGGCCAGCGGGCGGTTTCATACCGATTGGCTGAACATGATGTATCCGAGGTTAAAGCTGGCGAGAAACCTGCTCCGCGAGGACGGGGCGCTTTTCGTTTCATGCGACGACGGTGAAGTCGAGAATCTCCGCTGTCTTCTTAACGATATCTTTGGCGAAGAAAACTTCGTCGCACAGTTCGTCTGGAGGGCACGTCAGTTCACTGACGCGAGAGCAAATACAAACGTATCCACTGACCACGAGTACATCCTCGCCTATGCGAGAGAGTCTGCGTTTTCGCTTCGCGGAATTGAAAGAGACGAATCGAAATTCTCAAATCCTGACGACGACCCTCGTGGACCTTGGATGAGTCGTAGCATCCTTGGGCTCGCAACGCGCGATCAGCGCCCCAACCTGCATTACGATTTGATTGATCCCGTCACCGGGCGACAGTTTCCGCCCAATCCGGCGACTGGTTGGCGGTACTCCCGCGAGCGAATGGCACTTCTCATCTCTGAAGGACGGATTCTCTTTCCGAGCAAGGACGATGGTCGGCCCAGAGAGAAGAAATTTCGGAGTGAGATGCAGTCGGAGTTCATTGCGTTCCGCACCATCATTGATGGCGTATACACGGCGGATGGAACGCAGGAGATTCGAGACTTGTTCGGGGCAGAGGTGTTCTCCTTTCCGAAGCCATGCGAGCTGCTTCGAAGAATCGTCGAGCAGACAACAGGAGAAGGCGACTTGGTTGTGGACTTCTTTGCTGGATCTGGCACAACCGGCCACGCTGTGATGTCGCAAAATGTGATCGATGAAGGTAAGCGACGGTACATTTTGGTGCAGCTCCCCGAGCCTCTTGATGTGGGCAACAGAGACCAAGGGGTTGCAGCAAGCTACTGTGATCAACTAGGCAAGCCTCGTAGCATCGCCGAGCTGACCAAAGAACGCCTTCGTCGTGCCGCTGCAAAGGTGAAGGCGGACAACCCGATGTTCGCCGGCGATACCGGCTTCCGCGTCTTCAGACTCGATACCTCCAACATCCGCGCCTGGAACCCGAACCCCGCGGATCTGGAGCAGACCCTGTTCGGCCACCAGGATCATCTCGTCGATGGCCGCAGCGAATCGGACATCCTCTACGAGCTGCTGCTCAAGCTGGGACTCGACTTGTGCGTACCAATGGATAAGCGCTCGATCCATGGCAAAGACATGCATTCGGTGGGCGGCGGCGTGCTGATGGCCTGCCTCGCCGAGCACATCACCCGCGACGACGTGGAGCCGCTGGCGCAAGGTATCGTGGCCTGCCACGAGGAGCTTCAGCCCGCGGGGGACACCACCTGCGTGTTTCGCGATAGCGCCTTCGCGGACGATGTGACCAAGACCAATATGGCCGCGATCCTGGAGCAACACGGCATCCAGAACGTGCGCAGTCTGTGAGGGCGTGGTGATGAAACTGCATTTCGAGCCCAACCTCGACTACCAGCTTCAGGCCATCGAGGCGGTCTGCGATCTGTTCCGCGGCCAGGAGGTGTGCCGTACCGAGTTCACGGTGACCATGAAGGCGCCGCCGCCAGCTGCTGACGACATGTTTCCGGGCACCAAGCCCGAGCAACTGACCCTCGGCGTGGCCGAATCGGACCTGGGCGTCGGCAACCGCCTCACGTTGCTGGACGACGAGCTGCACCAGAATCTGGCCGACATCCAGTTGCGTGGGGGGTTGCCGCCTTCCGGCGCATTGGTCTCGGGCGATTTCACCGTCGAGATGGAAACCGGTACTGGCAAGACCTACGTCTACCTGCGCAGCATCTTCGAGCTGAACAAGCGCTACGGATTCAGCAAGTTCGTCATCGTGGTGCCGTCGGTGGCGATCAAGGAGGGCGTCTACAAGACCCTGCAGATCACGGAGGAGCACTTCAAGGGACTCTATGCCGGCGTGCCCTTCGACTACTTCCTGTATGACTCCAACAAGCTTGGGCAGGTGCGCAATTTCGCCACCAGCTCGAACATCCAGGTCATGGTGGTCACGGTCGGTGCCATCAACAAGAAGGACGTTAACAACCTCTACAAGGACAGCGAGAAGACCGGCGGCGAGAAGCCCATCGATCTGATCAAGGCCACGCGGCCCGTCGTGATCGTCGACGAGCCGCAAAGCGTGGACGGCGGCCTGACCGGCGCGGGCAAAACTGCGCTCGACGCGATGAATCCGCTATGCACGCTGCGCTATTCCGCGACCCACGTGGACAAGCACCACATGGTGTTCCGCCTCGACGCCGTGGATGCCTACGAGCGCAAGCTGGTCAAGCAAATCGAGGTGGCATCGGCCACGGTGGAAGATGCCCACAACAAGCCGTTCGTTCGGCTGGTGTCGGTCGCCAACCGCCGCGGAACGATCTCTGCCCGTGTGGAGCTCGATGTGGCAACTGCCAACGGCGTGAGACGGCAAGAGGTGACGGTCTCCGACGGTGACGACCTGGAGCAGGCCGCCGAGCGCGCCATCTACGCCGATTTTCGCGTCGGTGAGATCAATACCGCCAAGGGTGAAGAGTTCCTGGAGCTGCGCTACCCCGGCGGCGAAACCTTTCTCAGGGTGGGGCAAGCGCATGGTGATGTCGATGCCCTGGCCGTGCAGCGCGAGATGATCCGCCGCACCATCAAGGAGCACCTCGACAAGGAAAAGCGCCTGCGCCCGCTGGGCATCAAGGTGCTATCGCTGTTCTTCATCGATGCGGTGGACAAGTACCGCCAGTACGACGCCGACGGCAACCCGGTCAAGGGCGACTACGCGCGCATCTTCGAAGAGGAATATCGCCGCGCGGCCAAGCTGCCCGCTTATCAGAGTTTGTTCGGCGAAATCGACCTGGCGAGTGCCGCCGAGGAAGTCCACAACGGCTACTTCTCCATCGACAAGAAAGGCGGCTGGACGGACACCAGTGAAAACACCGCGGGCAACCGCGAGAACGCCGAGCGTGCCTACAACCTGATCATGAAGGAGAAAGAGAAGCTGCTGTCCTTCGATACGCCGCTGAAATTCATCTTCTCCCACTCAGCGCTCAAGGAAGGCTGGGACAACCCCAACGTGTTCCAGATTTGCACGCTGCGCGACATACAGACCGAGCGCGAGCGCCGCCAGACCATCGGCCGGGGGTTACGCCTCGCCGTGAACCAGAACGGCGAGCGCGTGCGCGGATTCGAGGTCAATACCCTCACCGTGATTGCCACCGAGAACTACGAGCAATTCGCCGAGAACCTGCAGAAGGAAATCGAGGCCGACACCGGCATCCGCTTTGGCATCGTCGAGCAGCACCAGTTCGCCGCCATCACCGTTACCGGGGCCGACGGCCAAACCGTGCCTCTGGGCGTCGATCAATCGAAAGCGCTGTGGGAGCACCTGAAAGCTGCCGGCCACATCGATGCCAAGGGCAAGGTCCAGGATTCGTTGAAGACGGCGTTAAAGGATGGAACCCTGGCGCTACCTGCGGAGTTCGACGCGCAGCGCAGTCAAATCGCCGAGGTGCTGCGCAAGGTGTCGGGCCGTCTGGAAATCAAGAACGCCGACGAGCGCAAGCAGGTTGCCGTGCGCAAGGGCGTCTATCTCAGCCCCGAGTTCAAGGAGCTGTGGGATCGCATCAAGCACAAGACGACCTATCGGGTGCAGTTCGATAATGACAAGCTGATCCAGAACTGCATCGATTCGCTTCGACAAGCCCCGGCCATCCCCAAGGCCCGGCTGCAATGGCGCAAGGCCGACATCGCCATCGGCAAGGCAGGGGTGGAGGCCACGGAGAAAGCGGGCGCGGCAACTGTCGTCCTGGACGAGACGGACATCGAGCTGCCGGACCTGCTCACCGACCTCCAGGATCGCACCCAACTCACCCGCCGGAGCATCGCCACCATCCTGAGCGGCAGCGGGCGGCTGGACGACTTCAAGCGCAACCCGCAGCAGTTCATCGAGCTGACCGCCGAGACCATCAACCGCTGCAAGCGCCTGGCCTTGGTCGACGGCATCAAGTACCAGAAGCTTGGCGATCAGCACGTCTATGCACAGGAACTGTTCGAGCAGGAAGAGCTGACCGGCTACCTGAAGAACATGCTGATGGACACGGGCAAGTCCATCTACGAGCACGTGGTCTACGACTCCACCACCGAGCGCGACTTCGCCGACGCGCTGGAGAAGAACGACGCCATTAAGCTCTACGCCAAGCTGCCAGGCTGGTTCAAGGTGCCCACGCCGCTGGGAACCTATAACCCGGACTGGGCCGTACTGGTGGAGGAAGGTGGAGCGCAGCGACTGTACTTCGTGGTGGAGACCAAGGGCAGCCTGTTCACCGACGACCTGCGCAACAAGGAGCGCGCAAAGATCGCCTGCGGGGAGGCGCATTTTCATGCGCTGGCGGTCGGCGAGAATCCGGCAAGGTACGTCGTGGCGCGTTCGGTGGACGACGTGCTGGTGGAGGCTGCGAAGGCACAGATCAGGGGTGGGGCGTGAATGCCTTGGACTTCGGAACCAAACTGAGGAGGGTTTTAAATGAGCGCATCTGACAATCTCGAACCGGTTTGGGCTGCTCCATTTGGTGACGCGCTGGATGCCTTGGATGCGCTTATGGCCCAGCATGGGAGAGTGTTTCTGATCGGCGCGGGTTGCAGCAAATGCGCGGGCCTACCGTTGATGGAAGAACTTACTGCCAAGGTACTGGATAGCGGTGTGCTGGATGCTGACACCACAGATATTCTCAATGGAATTCAGGACAGATTCATTGGCGCGAGCGGCCCCAACATTGAGGACTACCTTAGTGAGATTATTGACCTGCTGGCTATTGCTGAGAGAAGGACTGAGCGAGGCGCGACCGATAACCAGGTATCTATCAAAGACAAACAGTATTCTGGACAGCAACTGAGAGAATCTGCTGAAAAAATCAAGCGAACTATTGCCGACATCATTGAGTGTGGCGATAAGAAAATTGATGTATCGGTTCATCGGGAATTCGTGAAAGCGGTTCACCGCCCAATTCGACCGGGCAAAACAGACGGTCTTGGTTGCGTGGATTATCTCTGCCTCAACTACGACACGCTGCTTGAAGATGCGCTTGCGCTGGAGAGAATTTCTTTCTCAGACGGTCTGGACGGTGGAGTAACCGGATGGTGGAACCCCACAGTTTTTGAGCGCGATGGGCTCTCGTCGCGGATCTTCAAATTGCACGGTTCCATTAACTGGTGTGAGTTCGATGGCGATCCTCTTCCTCGCCGTGTCGCCGGCAATGTCAATGTGCAATCTGAAGGCGATAAAAGAATCCTAATTTGGCCCGCGTCAACCAAGTACCGCGAGACTCAAAGAGACCCATACGCACAATTGGCCCAACATGGGAGAAGCGCATTAAGGGCCACTCCGGGGTCACAGAGAATTCTCGTTACGTGCGGGTATCGCTTTGGAGATTCACACATCAATCTAGAAATTGACCGTGCTTTGCGCGAATCGGATGGCCGTCTTACCGTCGTGGTATTTACCTCTGATAATGATCCACAAGGCCAACTGAAGAGGTGGCATGATGATCCCGCTATCTCCGAACAGGTCCTAGTTTTCGCAAATCGCGGCTTCTTTCATGGTAGCAATAGAACGTCATCCGACGCCGACCTACTTTGGTGGAAGTTTGAAAATCTGACCCGCCTGCTTGGAGGTGAAAGATGAACATGTCGACTCGCAACCCCAACGAGCCAATTGAGAATCTGGCAATCGGACAGATAATTGAGGTTGATGGATCTCGCCTTGTAGCCGAGTTGAATCCAACTCTCTCGGAACTCTCGCGTGTGTATGCGGGAGAAACCTATCCCATCGGACAATTTGGTTCCATTATCAGAATTCATTTCGGGCGTCGCCTCGTTTACGCGTTGGTCGGCCGACTGAGGATGAAATCGGAATTTCAGGCGGAGCGAGGATTGGTGCCAGCATCATCTTCGGATGAAAGAATTGTCGAAGCAGACCTGTTCGGCGAAGGCGAATGGGTTCATGGGGCATCCGGTGAATGGGAACTTCGTTTTGAACGTGGGGTTTCAACCTACCCACTCCCGCAGCAAACGGTTTATCTGACTCCAAAAGCTGAATTGCGGTTTATTTACGGGAGAGCTAAGGGTGCCGTTGTTCAGCTCGGGCAGCATGTCGGTTCCGGCGGAACCCCCTGCCTTGCGGATTTGAACGAACTACTCGGTAAACATACAGCAGTTCTCGGGTCCACTGGCGCTGGAAAATCGGGTACGGTTGCCGCCATCATTCATAGTATTCTTGAGAGGGGCGACACAAATTCATATGACAAATGGAAGCCAAGGATAATTATCCTCGACCCCCATGGGGAATACGGCAGCGCATTTGCCGATCACACCAAACTTTCTTCTGATGACGGAACGTTAACCCTTCCATACTGGCTGTTGGACTTCCAGGAGACAGTTGCCCTGTTGATTGGAAAGACTGAATTTGTCGCGACATCACAGGCCAATATCGTCAAGAGCGCCCTCATGTCCGCCCGTGAAGAGGGAGCACAGCAGCTCGGTCTTGACGCCAATCTCATTACTGTCGACTCTCCCGTTCCATATAAGCTGTCGGCACTTAAAACAAAAATAGAAGCGGACAAACCTCCACAGGCGAGCAAACAGGATTCTCATAACTCGATACTTCAAAAACTCGAAGTATTGATGACCGATGCCCGACTTAGATTCATGATGACGGAAGGGAACGGTGATGGTAACGATCCATTCCCTGAAGTCATTAAGCAACTCACTAGTGACGGACCTCAGCCACGCATTATCGATCTGTCCGGCGTCCCCAACGAAGTAGCCGGTGTATCAAGTGCGGGTATTGCTCGAACCCTATTCAATTTGAAGATATGGCAGACGCAGCCAGAACGGGAATCTGATCCGGTCCTAGTGGTTTGCGAGGAAGCTCATCGCTATGTTCCGAATCGGGGCGAAGCGCAATATGAGGCCGCTCAAGAGGCGATCAGGCGCATCGCCAAGGAAGGACGAAAGTATGGTGTTGGGCTCTTGTTGGTATCCCAGCGCCCGAGCGAAGTAGAGGCAACTGTTCTTTCACAATGTAATAGCTGGATTGTTCTGAGAATCACTAATGACACCGACAGGGAGCACGTTCGATCCATACTGCCAGATTCGATGTCCGGTCTGACGAAGATGCTATCTGGCCTGCGGAGGCAGGAAGCGATCTTTGTTGGCCAGGCTGCAATGCTGCCTTCGCGCATTCTTATACGGGATTTGAAGCCTGAGCAGTTACCGAAATCAAATGACATCGACTTCGATAAGGGGTGGCAAAATGATGCAACCCCTGATGCACAGATCGAAGATGTCGTTAACCGTTGGAGATATCAGCGCCGATGACCATTGCCTTTATTGATCTTGTGAAACGCTACGAAGCGCACTGGGCAGATTGCGCCTGGCAGCCGGAGTGATCTACAGATATTTCTTGAACGTCGCCGCCGCAATGCACACCGCCACGCCGAGCAGTGCCGCGCTGGGCAGCAGGATCAGCAGCGGGTTCACGCTAACCGGCAGTGCTAGGTAAGTCACCCACGGCAGCACGGCCAGCGGGATCAGGCTGGCCCTGGCGCGGTGATAGATGAACCCCGACTCGCGTCCCGCGCCGAAGCGGCGGATGTCCCGGCGCACCAGGCCGTCCACCAGCCCGACGAAGGCGGCCATCAGGAACAGCGGCAGGGTCAGGCACAGCACCAGCAGCCGCACGAGGAAGACCAGCGTCGTGTAGGCCGAGGCGATCAGGTAGCTCTCCAGATGCACGTAGACCAGGCCGATGTAGTAGCGGAAATCCTTGGTTGGGCGATGGCTGCCGGCGCTGGCCTGCGCCGAGGCGTCGCGTATCCAGTCCAGCAGACCGCTCTTCACGAACAGCCAGTCGTAGCCCTGCTCGACCAGCCGGTGCGCAGTGCGCCCCGGCTCCTGCACCAGTGCGCTGCGCGTGAAATGCGTGGAGAGCTGATCCAGCTCGTAGTGCAGCATGCCCTGCGCGTGGCGCCAGCCCTGATCGGGCCAGAAGAAGTGCATGCCGACGCATTCGATCAGGATGCACAGCAGCAGCGCGCCGCACAGCACGCCGAAGAAGCGGAACGGCAGCGTGACCAGGCCGGCGATCAGCCCCTGCTGTCGTTGCTGCTGGCGCTGGGCCGCGACGGCCGGATCGCTCATGCTTCGGCCTCTTCAGCCGCGGCCATTTGCTTGAAGTCGTCCAGCAGGTCGTCGGGCAGCGCCTTGTCCTGCAGGCCGGGGATGCCTTGGTTCTCCCACCAGTCTCCTGCCTCGACGTAGTGCTGACGCATGTAGCCGGCCAGCTCCTGCAGATCCTTTGGCATGGCTTCGTCGGGATCGGGTGCCGGCAGCGGCATGCGGACTTTCCAGAGGTTGCCGCCCTCGATCAGCGCGAAGCATTGCCCCTTGGGCAGCGCCACGACATGCGCGGGCTCGATCAATGGCGCGCTGGTCGTGCTGATGCGGTCCTGCGTGTTGGACGTGAACGCGGTATTGCCGTGCGGGTCGGAGCTGTCGGTGGCGCCGCTCATCAGTGCCGTGGCGTACACCTCGACCTTGGGCAGTTGTCGCGTCAGCAGTTCGGCGGTGGCGGTTTCGCGCACGCGCAGCATGAACAGGTTGTTGAAGTTGCCGACGACCTGGCCGGCCTTGGCACGGTTGCCGATGCGCGCCTCGATGTCGCTCAAGGTCTGCGTGTAGGCCGTCACCTGCACGCCGGCACCGCCGCCCTTGTTGACCATCGGGATGAACTCGTCACCCATGAGTTCATTGAATTCGTCGGCGTGGACGTTGATCGGAATCTTGGCACCCACCGCTGCGCCGGGTAGCCCGTCATCGACGCCGAACTTGTAGATGTGGCCGGCGACCGAGACCAGATCGCTGAACATCGAGTTGCCCACCGCCGCCGCGACCTCGGCGTCGGACAGCGCATCCAGCCCCACGTAGACCACCGCGCGTTTGCGGATGACCTGCATCCAGTCGAAGATCGGTCGCGGGTCGGACAGGTCGGAATAGTTCGGTGCGAGCAGTTGCGCGATCTTGCCGGTGGTGAGCTTCTCCAGCAGCGGCAGCAGCGAAGCGACGATCTTGTCGAAGTACGTCCGGTCGTAGCGCACGGCGCTGCGCAGGCCGTCGAGCACCGGGTCATAGACGCGCACTTGGGAGAGGTACTGTTCGAGGGCCACCACGCGCTTCTCGCGCCCGATCATGTTGCGCGGGATGTTCTTGTCGTTCAGCTTCGCTTCGAGCTGGACGATGACCTCCCAGGCCTTCGGCTCGTTCCTGGCGAAGTAGTGGTGGGCGTACTCGATGAACAGCGCGTCGATGTTGATGACGTGGCGCTGGATCAGCAGATAGTCCGGCCGCTGCCCCAGCTCGACCAGGGCGCGCGCGATGATGTTGACGAAGCGCCAGGCGAATTCGCGGAACGCGGCGCTGTTGCCTTCGCCCGAGAGCTGTCCGGCGATGCGCGTGGCCACCTCGGAGATCCGCCCGAACCGGCCCACCGCGTTGTAGCGCGCCGAGATGTCCGGCCAGCCCAGATGAAAGACGTAGAACTCGCCTTCGCGCCCGGCGCGCTTGGCTTCGACGTACATGCGCTTCAACAGGTCGGCATCGCCCTTGGGGTCGAAGACGATGACCACCTCGTGCTCGCCGCGGACCTTGCGGCGGATGTCTTGCGTGATGAACAACTCGGCCAGCCGCGTCTTGCCCACGCGCGTGGTGCCCAGCACCAGGGTGTGGCCGACGCGCTCGCCCAGCGGCAGGGTGACGTCGACCTCGGCCGGTTCGATGCCATGCAGGCGCGGCATTCCGCCGACCGGCGGCAGCGGCCGCGCCGGGTTGAGCGGGCTGTCCCAGGCCAGCGCGCGCGCCAGCTTCGAGACGGGAAACGGCGCGAACTCAAGCCGCTCCTCCAGCCGCCGGGCGGCCCGGTAGATCGCCGTCGGCTCGACATAGCGGCGGAACTCCGGCCGGTAGGTCTGCATCAGCCGGTGCGTGTGCCGCTGCTCCCAGCGAAAGCCCCGGCCGACGAACAGCCGTTGCTGACTCACCGGCACGTCGCGGCTGGTCATCACGTAGCGCGGCAGGCGGCGGATGTTGCGGCGATAGCGCAGGATCGCCCAGGCATCGCGCAGGCGAATCGCGCCGAAGGTCAGGAAAGCCAGCGCCGAGCCCAGGCCGAGCAGCGGGTTCAGCGCGAGCGACCACGGTGCCGCCAGGCACAGAATCGCGGCGCCGGTGCAGACCGCCACGGTGTATAGCTCCACCGCTGGCCGCAGCAGAACCTCGACCGCATGCGGTTGGGCCATTTGCGCACCTACTGCTCGACGCCGGTGGACGTGATGAGCACCGGGTAGTGGCGCAGGCCCAGGCGCTGGGCCAGGTCGTCGCCGGAGGCCGGCGAGAGGGTCAGGCCGGGAGCCAGCCTGCGCAGCGCCGTCAGCGCGGCCATCGACTCCACATTGACCACCAGGCCCACGGCCTGCAGCTCGCGCAGCGCCGCCTGCCGCTGCCGCAGCCAGGCACGCGAACGCTCGTCGTCGCCGATCAGGAACAGCGCTGTCAGGCCCGGCGCCCGGATGACGCGGCGCTGCGCCTCGCCCGGCGACAGTTGCGTCGAGCGCACCGGCAGCATGGCGGCTTCGGCGTCAGCCGCGTTGCCCGCGCGAGGGGCTGGCATCGGGGGCGGCGGTGTGGCCTGATCCGGCTGGGGATTCAGCGGCCGGTAGTACGGCAGCGCGGAGTCGCCGCCGCGGTCTTCGACGACGATCAGCGGCGCGGAGGCGGTCTGGGCGAAGGCGGTGGTCGTGGACAGCAGCCCGGTGGCGGCGATGAGGACGATGTGGTTCATGGCGTGGTGGCCTGGAGGGTTGGAACGGGAACGCCGGCGTCGAGCACGCGGGTCAGGTGCCGATGCACACTGCGCCGGTAGCGCGCCGCGGGTGCTCCGCCGGCGGGCCGGTGATAGCGGCCGATGGCAAGCAGCCAGTCCTCGCCCGGCGTGTGCTGTTCGCGCAGGATTTCCGCAGCGACGGCGAGGTTGCGGTACGGGTCCAGCAGCTCGCAGGGCTGCGTGTAGCGATGCGTGTGGTAGCCGAGATTGACCTGGCCGAGGCCGGCGTCGATGCGATTGGCCGGCGTGCGGGCGAGTGCCCGGCGCAACCCCGCGCAGGCCTCGGCGCGGGTGGCGTAGCGCTGTGGCGTGCCGGCGACGTTGAGCGTCCACGGCCAGGGGATCAGGCGCCCGCGCAGCATGGCGCCGCTCTCCTGCAAGGCCACCGCGTACAGCACCGCCGCCGGCACGTCTGCACGATGCGCCGCCAGTTGATAGGCCGGCGGCGGCACTTCCCGCCCCAGGGCGGCCAACGCCCAGCCGCCGGTGGCAAGAAGCAGCGCGGCGCTGGCGCAGCGGATGGCGCGGGATGGCCGACGCTCCCGGCCCGGAGCACCTATTGCCGCTGCCATTGGCCGTTCACCTCGCGCACCACGGCCGGCAGCTCGCCGGGCAGGCCGAGCGACAGCCAGCGCCCCGCATCGTGGTTGAGCGTGATGGCGCGGGCGCGCACCCGGGCCGGGTCGATGCCCGCCTGGGTGGCCCACTGCCGGATGCGCGCGTCGTCCTGACGGCTGCCGACCATGTAGAGATCGAAGGCCGTACCGGCCGCCTGCAACTGCTGCACGCGCTGCGCGCACGGTGCGCAGTCGGCCTTGACGAAGACCGCCAGGCGCCCGGAGCCGGTGTTGCCGGCACCCTGCGCCTTGGCGCCGGGCAGGCTCACGCGCGGCTGGCCGGGAAACAGGCGCTGCCACGCCGCGTCGTAGGCGCGCTGGTAGGCCAGCGTCTTGCCGACGCGCCGGGCCTCGGCCTGCACCTGCAACTCTGCGTAGCGCCTGCGCTCCTCCTCGCTACGTGCCTCGATGCCCAGCGCCGTGAGCGGATCGAGCTGGGGCGAATAGACCCCGAGCGGCCCCTGCATCAGTTGCCGGTAACGCGCCCACTCCTCGGGCTGAAGCCCCCATTCCCGTGCCTGCCTCTCGTCGAGCGCGGCATCGGCGCCCGGCTGCACCTGGGCGAGCACCATGCGCGAGTTCGTCACCGGGGCCGGCTGGGCGGATGCGCCGAAAGCGGCGAACAGAACGACGGCAGCGAGCAACGGCCGCAGGTTCATGGCGACCTCCTACGGCACCGCAACGCGCTGCGTCTGGCCGTTCACCTGGAACACGCCCGCCTGCGCCTCGATGGACTGCAGTTGCCAGCCGCCCTCGGCATCGCCCTCGCGCAGCAGCCGGGCGCCCGCGAGCGAGGCCGCGGCGGTGGAGGTGATCGACAGAAAGCGCTCGCCTCCCCGCAGCTCCACGCCGAGCACACGGAACGGCGGCTCCGGCACCTTGGGCTTCGTCACAACCGGAGCGCGCGGGCGAGCGGCGGATGCCACCTGCCGGGTCTTCTCCAGGCGGGTCTCGATTCCGTTCACGCGCGCCTGCAGCGTCTGCAGGTCGACGGCCATGGCCCTCGCCTCGTCGGCCTCTTCGAGGCGCGTCATCCGTTCGTCCAGCGCCTGCCGCGCGTTGGCGAATTCGGCCTGACTGATCGGCGCCGGCCGGCGCTTGTCCGAATCGGCCCGTTGTTCGAGATCGGCCACGCGCAGGCCCAGCGCATTGAGCTGCGCATCCTGTGCGCTGCTCTGGGCTTGTTCGGCGAGCCGCGACAGGCCGACGCTGTTGATGAGTGCCACGGCACTGATGAGGACCAGCCAGAAGGCCGCGGCGACCTTGAGCCAGCGCGTGCGGGTATCGCGCTCGGATGGCGCTTGGGGAAAGGTCATGGCTGCGTCTCCTCGGGCCGGTCGGCGTCCGGCACGGACGTGGCGGCGCCGGGCGGGTTGGCGGAAAGGAAGGTGGGAGCACCGTGCCGGCTGAAGCAGACCTGGCGGGTCAAGTCATCGACCGACAGCTCCCAGGCGGGGCCGGCAAGGGTCAGCAAGGCATCGCGCAGCATCAGCGGACCCAGGCGCAGGTGTGCGGCAGGCAGCGGCAGCGCGTAGAGCGTGGCGGCTTCGGCCGCATCGCAGAGCCGGTAGCCGGAGCGCAGGAGCACATGGCGCATGGCGTCGCCCACGCTGGCATCGAGCATGGGCGGAATCGAGACCTCCACCGCCTGTTGCAAGAGATCACGCTGCGCGGGCTCCGGCACCAGCTCGACCAGGGTGTAGCGGCCATAGCGGGCCACCGGAACGAAACCCGGCTCCGGCGCGACGGCGGTTGGCGATGCGGCCGGCACCGCTGGCGCAGACGGTGCGGCGGTCGTGGCGCAGCCGGCGGCCAACAGACTGCCGGCCAGCAAGCCAGCGGCGAGGGCCAGGCGGTGAACAGCGCGGATGGATGGTTGCATGGAGGGCGCTTCCCTGGAACACGGAGCGCTCACCATCGCCGCCGCTTGGCCTGCGGGCAGCAAACAAAACGCACTGACGCCCGCCCGAATACATGGCGGGCGGCGCCATGGACTGTCATACGCCCAAGAAAAACGGCCCCGAAGGGCCGTGGAAAGAAGCCGGCGACCCCGAGGGGCCGCCGGCATGAGCACATGGATCAGACCGTGACAAGCTGCCGTGCCAGTGCCACCTCCACCGAGTCGCCGTCCTGGTTCAGGACATCGAGTCCGGACTCGGGCACGTCGCCCGACGTGCTCTGCGACACCATGATCTTCCGGGCCATCAACCCCAGGCAGGTCATCTGCGAGGAGTTGGCGTAGCCGAGGTAGATCACGCGCACCGGCTGCTTCTGGCCGATGCGCCATGAGCGCCGGGCGGCCTGCTGCAACGAATACACGTTGTAGCCGGACTGGAGGAACACGATGGTCGGGAACTCCAGCAGGTCCAGGCCGGTTTTCACCAGCTCGGGATTGGTGATGAGCACGTCGATGCCACGGTCCAACTGCTCGGCGATCCAGTCCTCGCGGCGGGAGGCATCCACGCTCGCGCGCAGTACCGCCACCTTGAAGCCTTCCTGCTCCAGCAGCACCTTCAAACGCGACGTGGTGTCGCGCGTGCCGGTGTAGACCGAATAGACCAGGGTCTTGCGACCTTCTGCCTTCTCCTGCTTGCAGATCTCGATCAGCTCGCATTCCTTGGGCATCACTTCCAGCTCGTTGAACTGAGCCGGTACGAACGCCAGGGTGTTGCGCGTGCGCGGATGCACCACTGTTTCCGACCGGAAGCAGCAGTCCGGCCAGGCCAGCAGCACGTTGAGGACTACACCGAGCAGCGTCGTGTCGCGCTTCGCCAGGGCCTGCTTCAGCTCCTGGGTCAGCCGACCCGCCAGATCGCGGTAGGCCGCGGCCTGCGCCGTGTCCATCGCGACTTCGCGGAACTCCTCGTCGTAGGGCGGCAGCACGTTGCCACCGATGTCCTTCAACTTGAGGAAGACCGTGAACGGCAGGACGCAACGCAGCACGCCCTTCGGACCGAAGCCCGGCGCCTTGACCGTGCGCACCGATACCTTGGTGCCCTTGGCCGTCTTGTGCGCCGTGCCAGTGCTCTCGGAATAGATGTCCTTCAAGACACCGTGATCGCGCATGAACGCCATCGCGGCCGAGGTCATGCTGCCGCTCTTCGTCGGCCGGTAGCCGTCTTCGATCATCCGCCCCGGAAGGGCTCGGAACAGCAGGTGGAACAGGTCGTCGCCGTAGCCGCCCATCAGTGTGCCGGTGAGCAATAGCGTCTTGCGCGCCTTGGCCGCCAACACGCCCATGGCCTGGCCCTGTGCGGAGCCGCCGTTCTTGTACTCGTGCGCCTCGTCGGCGATGAGCAGGTCGAACGTGCCTTGGGGAAGCTGCCTCTTAATGAACTCGGACGGCTGGTAGCCGCCCTCGCCGAAGCCGAACTCCATGTTGGCCATCGCGCGTTCCATCCGGTGGGCTTGCCGGTCCGAGAAGACCAGCTCGCCGTTGCCATCCATCAGGTTGATGAACTCGTGGATGTTGTCCCCGAGCATCGACGCGAGGAAGGCGTCACCGAACTTTTGCATCAGCTTCTGCGCGGTGACTTCCCCGATGGTTGGAATACGCTTCAGTGCCTTGAGCACGGTCGAGGACTGGTCGCTGGCGGACAGGCCTCTGGGACGGATCAACGACCACAGCGGTGCACGGCAGTGGCTGCATTTGCGGCGGGACTCCTCGGCTTCGAGTTCGACCGGGTTGATCGGCTCGCCGTCGAGGTCGGTGATGACATGCCCGCAATCCGGGCAGGCCCCCACGTCGCCGTGAGGCGCGCGCCGCCGAACGAAGACAGGTTTCCAGTGGAACCCCATCCGCATCCGCACGCGGCCCAGGACGAAGAACTCCTGGCCCTGCGCCGGCACGCCCAACTGCTCGCGCAGTTTCAGCAGCTTGACCAGCGTGTCCGGGCCATTGAGCACCCAGACCTTGGCACCGGCCACCGTCTCCTGGATCTCGCGCCGCCACTTGTAGACCAGGTGGGGTGGCGAGAGCACCAGGGTGCGGCGGTAGCCTTCGGCGTTGAGCACGGCGGCGGTGGCAATACCCACCGTCGTCTTGCCGCAGCCCATCTCGCCGTTGACGATCGCGGCGCGTTCGCCGCGGTCGACCAGCAGCTCGGTGACGGCATGGACCACATCGGCTTGCGCGGGGAACAGCTTGCGCTTAAGCGCGGCGAGGATCAGTTGCCGATGCACCCGCACCTGGCCGGTGTAGACCGGCGGATTGGCACGGTTGAGCGAATCGAGCAACTCGTCGCCGAACTCCGTTACGAAGTCCTGCAGGCTGAGCGTGAGGGGTGAAGCGGCCGCTTCGAGCAGGTCGCCCTGCACAGCGGTTTCGGGAACGGTTTCGAGATCGAGGGACATGGTGATGCTCCAAGGCAATGGGGCATGTCACCTCCCCCACGGGGCGGTGACATGCCCCTGGGTGGGAAGAAAGAAGCGGCGCGAGACCGCTGGATGCGGATCAGTATTCGCTGGGCAACAGCAGCGTGGTGACGCTGCGATCCCATTCGGTGATGATCCAGAGCTTCAGGTCGCGCGTGACCTGGTAGGACGAGAACAGACGATCCTCGCCGGACTTCAGCGCGGCATCGTTCTGCCGTCGATCGCTGTCGTCCAGGTCGCCCCAATCGCCATGAAGATGGCGGCGCAGGTACGGCGTGGGGTTGAGCCGACCCTGTCGGACCAGCTCGTTGACGCCGGCGGTCATGACCACCTGCCCGGGCGAAAAGCGTGCTTGTGACGCGAGGTTGAGGATTGCGAGTGCCATGGTGGTTTCTCCTTTCGGAAAAGCGGGCCACGGCACCCCATCGGGGCAACGTGACCCCGGTGGGTGGATGAAAGCGACGGCGAACCGTCAGGGAACAGCGATCAGCGGATGGTCAGCACTTCGCCCCACGTGGGCGAGCCCAGCGTCAAGTCCCATGCACGAATGACCGGCACGAACTTGTCGGTGAGGATGCGCGTCTCGGCCACGGAGCCGTCGTCGCGTTCGGTGTATTCCGTCTGGAGGGTCTTCTCCTTGTGGGTATCACCTTTGACGACGAGCACGCGCCCGCTCTTGGACTTCACCACGCCGGAGATCGCGCCCGCGGCCAAGGCCAGGGCGAGATGCCAGTGCGACAAGGCCCGCGCGGGTGGACGCAGCGACTGCTGCGCGCCGCCCAGGTGCGTATCGAGCGCCGGCCAGAGCCCTTGCAGCCGGCCGACTTCATCGGCGAACTGCTCGGGCTCCATCGTCACGCGATAGAAGTGCTCCGGCTCGGCCGGGCTGGCAGGGACGGTGTACGGCAGGAACGGCCATTCGAGCGGCAGTTCCTCGGCTTCGGCGTCGCCTTGCCCGATCTGCAGCAGCAGACCGCGGGTGGCCTTGACCGACTCCGATGCCTGGTCGCGTTGACGAATCCTGCGACCGAAGATCACTACCTGCTTGAACTGCGTTTCCACCGCACGGTAGATGCGCAGGTCGGCAAAGTGGCGCGTCAGCCATCCGACCAGCTCGGCGTCGAGCACGTAGGACGGCACGATGAAGATCAGCACACCGCCGTATTGCAGCAGCGGCAGCGCGCGCTGATAGAACAGCTTTTCCAGCCGCGCACGGCCCTGGCCCTGATAGCCGATGTTGCCGTTCACGTCCTTGCTCAGGTCGCCATACGGCGGGTTCAGCCACAGCAGCCCGAAGGACTGGCGCGAGATCAGCGTGTCCATCAGGTCACCGTGGATGCAGTGATCGACCAGTTGCCGTGCGTGGCGGGCACGCTCGGCGTCGTACTCGACGGCGAAGGCCTGGACCTGCTCGCGCCCGAGGGCGTGGGCAGCTTCGGCGATCGCCACGCCTTCGCCGGCGCAGGGATCGAGGAGGGACATGGAGCCGGGACACGGCGCCAGTGCGGACAAGGCCCGCTCCAGCGTCGGCTCGTCGGTGGGGAAATAGCCGTTACGAATGAAATTGCGCGCCAGGCGCGGAAACATGAGTGCCATGGATTTCTCCTGGTGATGGATGAGGGAAGGCGGGCACGCGCGGCGCGCATGCCCGTGGGGATGGCTCACGCCACACGCCGAAGCGGTGCGTTCGCGGCCAGTTCGTACTGCGTGGCGCCGAGGGTGCCGTTGCGAATCAGTTCGCCCAGCGCCTTCGTCAGCGCCGGGACATCGAGGGCCAGCCGATGGCCTTCCAGTGGCCCGAGGGCCAAGGGAAGACCGGTCAGCATCCGCCGTGTCTGCAACAGCTCCAGCACGGTGTCGCGCCAGTGGTCGAGCAGTGGCAGCGGGCAGGTGTCCTGCACCAGGGTCCACAGCCGGTCGAGCCGGTGAGCGGAATCCCTGGGCAGCAGCGCCAGCGCGCTGGCGTTGGCCTTGTCTGGCTTCACGCAGCGACGATCGAACAGCCACACATTCGTCAGCGAACCGAACAGCGTTCGCCGATAGGCGCGGGTGATGCGCTTTTCCAGGTTCTCGACGTTGCCGACGAAGACCGGGATGGATGCGCCCTGCTCGGTCATGACGTGGAACTGATCCAGTCCCTGTTCATCCCGGCCGAGGGTCAGGCGGGCGAGGAACTCCTGAACGGCGGTGTCGCGCGCCCAGATCGACAGGAAGACGAGATTGTCCTGCTCGTCACCGACGCAACCGTCGGCCATGAGGTCGGGGCATTCGTCGATGCGGTACAGCGGTTTCGCGGAAGAAGGTGCAGGCATGGTGATGTCCTCTTGGAAATGAAGGAGCAACCACAGCCCGCGGGGCAGTGCTCGCCCCGGTTGGGTGAAGGAAGATGCGTGCCGCTAGACAGGGCGTCCCGCGTGGAAGCGGTGAACCCGCTCGCGCCACTCGGAGCTTTGCACCGGCGCCATGTCGAGGTAGCGCAGCGGGCACGAGTAGTAGTACGGATGCACGGACTCATCGAGGGACTTGTAGCCCCAATCGCCGCCCGAGCTTTCCAGCAGATGGCAGCCGATGTAGCAGACGGACTCACCGGCCACGAGGCCCATGACGCCCGCCTGCCTGGCGGTGACGCGAACCACGGTCCACAGAACGTCGCCGTCCAGCGTGTGGTCGATGACTTCGCAGCAAGCGCGTTCGGACGCCTGCGGAGCGAGCAGCTCGCGGATCAACTGATCGCGCGTCTGACGAACGAAGGTCCAGCCCATGAGGGTCTCCTTGAAGAAAAGGCCGGAGCCCTCCCCGTCGGGGGAGAACCCCGGCGGGTGGCGGTATGCCGCGCAAGGCGGCGGATGGATCAGGCAGCTTTGAGGTGCCAGTCCTGGGACAACGGAGCGAACTCGTAGCCCAGCTTGTCGAGACGGTCGCGCTGCTGACGCAGCACACGACGATCCACGGTCGCATCGAGCTTCACGGTCTCGCGCAGGGGCCACAAGGCACCGAACAGCGCCGCGTCGTCTGCCTCGGCCGAGGCCGCAGCGGACACGGGAGCCGGTTCGCTGCCGAACGGCGTGGTATCAACCAGGGGATCGCGCGGACTGCGCGGCTCCGCCTTCGGCTTGGCCGGGGGCGATGCCGGCACGGGCGCCTGCGCTTCCTCGTCGATCGGATCGACTTCCTGCGGACTCAGCCGGCGGGCTTCGTCGCGGCTCAGGGCGTCGATGGCGGACAGCGTCATTCCGCCCAGATGGGCGCGGATTTCGATGACCATGCGGCCGTTGGCGTTATACGTGGAGGGGCGAATCTCGACGATGACGAAATCACCGTCGTACTTGCCCTCGCGATACTGATCGAGTTCGGCGTTCTTCACGACGAACTCGCCGATCGAGGTCGCCAGGCGGCCGACGTTGAAGTCGCCGTTCCTGCCGTGGATGGTCTTGATGGCCAACTGGCCGGGGATGGTGATCATGAAGGTCTCCTGCTGACGAAGAGAGGACAAGGCCCCGGGGATGGGGCCTTGCGGATCAGAACGACTCGGCAACGGCCAATGCGGGGGCATTGGCTGCGTCGTCGGCAGCATCGGCGAGGGGCTTGGAAGGCTCCGGTGCCGAGGCTTGCTGCGCGGCGGGCGCGTCGGACGTCACAGGGACTTCCGGGTCCCGCTCGTCGGTCTCGGTCGGCTTGGGTTCGGCCTTGTAGACGAGCTTGCCGTCGACCTTGATCCAACTGACGAACAGCAGGCGGGCCTTGAGGCTCACCCCCTGCTCGCCGGCACGCTTGCCCTTGGAGTAGGTGAAGGTGTCGGTCCACAGGTCGCCCAGGCGGAAGCCGATCATCACCTTCTTCTCGGCGTCGACCGCCTGAATGCAGCGGCGCACCAGGTGCTGCGCTTCCGATCCCGATACGCGCGTGTCGAAACGCACGTACGAGACGTCATCGCTGGGACCGTTCAGGGCCGCGATGTCGCAGGCCAGGAACGCATCGCCTTTCTTGGGCTTCACTTCGCGGATGCGATTGAGATACCCGAGGCCGGTGATGTGCAGATCGAAGTAGGACTTGTCGGTGGAAGTGGTCATGGTGAATCTCCTGAGAACAATGAGGCGGAGACACACCCGACCCAGGCGGGGAAGGTGTGGAACCCCCGCGTGGGTTGAAGGAACAGCTTGGTGGCATCGCCATCGAGAACCGATGGCCGTTCGCGCATGGATGCCGGTGCGAACTGGGGTGATCAACGCGGCCGGAACCGCGCCGTAGCCTTGAGGATCGTGGCTACGTGGGAATGTTGCTGACGAGGGTCAGCGGAACATGGCGACAACCGTGGCATGAGGGCGTGCCGGAGGCGAGCCTGAATCGGACGCGGTTGGGATCCGTTTTTCCGGTGCCTGGATGCACAGGGAAGCCTTCCAGAAGTTTGCCGATGCGGGTTTGAAATGAGGTCTAATTCCATGACCTGTGGCAGAGAATGACTTCTGGGGATGAACTTGGATCTGGGGAAAATTCGTGAAGTGACCGCGGAGGGGATGCTCGCCCGAGAAATGGCCCGAATGGAAGATGAGCGGGTTTCATGGCGTCACGCCCTGGCCCATACCGACTCCATCGCCAGGCAAATGAAAGAGCTCACGCAAGCGGGTTCGGCCTATGGACAAGTGCTGAGGGACATCAAGGCGTTGCAGTTCCCAGCGTCCGACATTGCTCGGGAATGCACGGGCCTGCTTCGGGCAGACTGCTCAGCGATGGAAACTCTGAAACTGTGGCAAGAGGCGCAGCGTGCCGAGCAGGAGAGCGTCCGCAGAATGCTCGAACCATTGGCCGACATCCGCAAGAGCCTCATGCTGGACGATTCCACCCAAAGGCTCATCAAGGAGATTACCGAGGGGGTTTCGCTCCGAGATCGGCTCGACGACATCCTGTCTCAAGCCACTGGGGCCGGGTCTGCTGCCAAGATGTGGGCCCAGCAGATCGAAAACTCACGGGTTCAGGCAAGGAGGCTCTTCGACGACCTGGGAGTTGGCAACAGCATCCAGAACTATGTCAGGGACTTCGAGCACGTCAATGGGCGGTGGAAGGTGCCCAGCGAGGTGCTGGACATGGTGGGCTCGTTCAAGGAGATTCACGACCGGCTTGGCAAAGTGGCATTGCCCACTATCGACTGGGACTCCGCTGCAACCCTGGCGAGGCTCTTGGGGCGAGAAGGCATCGAGGAGCAACTTGCCCTGCTCGGGGTTGAACCCGATGGGACACTGCGCGAACTGGCCGAGCGTCCTGAGAAGGGTCTTCTCAGCCGAAAACAGGCTGATGCCCTGGCCATTCTCAGCTTTCTGTTAACACTCTGGATTTTCGTGTACCAGGAGTACAACAACTCGCTGCAACAGCCCAGGACGGAGACCTTTCAGGCACAGACCGCGGCGGCATTGCAGGTGCAGGCCCAACAGATTCAGAGCCTCACCGTGCTGTTGGAGAAGGCTTTGGCTCAGGCCGCCGAGGAGCCAGAGACGCGGTTCGTCGTACGCGAACGAACGGCCACGGTGCGCTCGAAACCCGAGAACGGGGCAACTGTCGCAGGGAAGCTCTTGCCCAACGAGGTGGTGCGTGCCGTTGACAAGGACGGCAAGTGGGTCGAGGTCGAGTACTACCACTGGCTGCATGAGGAGTACCGCACGGGCTGGGTCCTGAAGAAGTACTTGGAACGAGTGCCGACGAACTACTCCAAAGATGCGAGGTAGCCCGCCTTGGGCCGTCTGAACGGGAAACCGCACCAGAAATGAAGAGCCCCCGAAACTGGGGGCTGTGACAGGGTGGTCAATTGGCATTCTGCATCGGCGTCATGGCCTGCAGCGACAGCTGCGTTGCCGTGGCGAACACCTCGAGGTCGCCCTCGCTGCTCAGGATGAGCGCGAAGACACCATCGTGCGGATCGAAGAACTCGCCGAAGTCGTCGCCACGGAACTCGGCGCGCGCCAGCTCCCACCAGTCATCGAACGCATCGACATCCGGACTGCAGTCCTCGGCGTAGGCGATGAACTTCTGGCGTCCGTCGGGCCAGCGATCGCCGCGTTCGGCCAGGAAGTACGCGCCCTGGTCCTTGACCAGGATGACGCGGCATTGGTTGACCACCGCTTCGGCGAACACGGGTCGCAGGTCCGAGCCCTTGAATCGAACTGACATGGATGTAATCTCGAGAGAAAAGAATGAATGGCCTCCCGCCGAGAGAGCGGGAGGCTGTGTGCAGGTCAGTGCCGGACAGCCTTGCGACCCGACAGGCACTGCACGCGGATGCGCCGCCAGCTCCCGTCGTCGATCAGCCGTTCCAGCGTCTCGCCGAGGGTGTCGAAGAACACCTCATCGACCCGTTCGACCAGCTCGCCGGCGCGGTGCAGCTCCACCGCGTAGAGGTCGAGGCCACGCTCATACAGCACGGTGACGCGACCCTGGAACTTCATCGTGGCGACGGTGAAGCCGATGGCCGGTGGCGTGCGGATGATGTCGGCGGGCAGCGGATCGACCCAGGTGATGTCCCGCGCACCGGCATCCACCAGCATGTGGGTGATGCGCCGGAAACCGTCGGGAGCGGGCAACTGCTCCAGTTGGTCGACCAGTTCCTGCAGCTCGGGGCAGCGCGGCTCGGGGATCGGCAGCTTCGCCGGTGCGGACCCGAGCACGAACCGCTTCACCGTGTAGGGCTGGCCATCGGCGGTGAACTCGGTTTGCTCCTCGGGCGTGTCCGCCCGCTGACCGTCGAACCGGCGTCTGACATAGGGTTCGACCTGCACCTTGGCGCCCTCGTCGGGCACTTCGGTCACGAGGGTGCGATCGAGCACCGCGAACTCGGCCCGTCCCGTCTTGACGACGATGGCCTCGTCGGTGGTGGCGATGACCTTGCCCTCGAAAGGCTTCGGGTCGATGTGAAAGCCCAGCGTCGAAACCTTGGGCTGGCCGTCGAAGATGTTGAACTTGAACGAACGGACGTTGGAAGGCACATGACCGACAACGAGCGTCGGCATCTGTGCGCGGATGGCTTGGGTATCCATGGGGAGACTCCTTGTGGCAACCAAGGGACTCCCGCCCGCAAGGGAGGTCTGTCCCTTGAGGGTGAGGTGGATGGACGCGGGTGCGCCCGGAGAACGAAGCAACCAGCACGGCGAACCGCGCCGCAGTCTTGAAGGTCTCGACTGCCTGGGCATGCTGCCGGCAACGCCAGCGAACATGCGGCCAGCGTGCGGCACATGGCGGCGGCCGTCCGTTGGGAATCGGCAATGCGCCGGCACCGCGTTCCGCGAAAAAGAAGAGCCCCGACGTGGGGGCTCGAATGGGTTGCGGGTTACTTGTCGTCGTAGAGCGTCAGCCCGTCCAGCACGGGCGCGTCGGCATCGAACACCAACATGCGAACGTCAGCGAGCGCAGCCAGGTGCAACACTTCCACGAGGGACTCCGGCACGCCCTTGGCCCGGTGCTCCTGCCGCAGCTCTTCGGCGGTGATGCCCTCGACATGCTGCAGGTTCGCATCCGTCCAGGGGGTGGCGATCAACTTCACGCCGATCGCGGGGCTGTACGGGATGCGGAAGGCGACGAACAGAAAACCGCTCGGCGTGGCGATGTCGGCCAGGTTGGCCAGATAGCGGCCGGCCTCCTCGGTGATGTGCGCCGAACTGATTTCCCAGGCACGGCTGTAGAACCCGGTCTCGAAGCGCAGGCGGCGTACCACCTCTCCCGCGGCTTCCTCGGAGTAGGTGTCGCCGACGTGCAGCGGCTTGCCGGCTTCTTCGGCCATGACGGCGTAGACGAGGTTTCGGGCGATGCCATGGCTGGGGCACTGCGCGTCCAGCTCGGGCGGCACGTTCTGGCCTTCCGTGATCAGCGCGAAGTCGTCGCAGAAGACGCAGGCATGGAGCTCGACCTGGCTGTCCGGCAGGTGCGACTGCGAGACGTGCAGCGGGAGGTAGCTCAGCGGGCAGTCGTCGTCGTAGGCAATCGCCAGCAGCCGTTGCACGGACAGGCTATCGTAGCCGCGGACGAAGGGATTGTTGGAATGGGACATGGGATTCCTCCAGCAGAGGATGGCCGAGGCAATCCCCTGCCGGGGATTGAACCCCAGCGAGTGGATGAAGTGGCAGCCGGTCAGCCGGCCGCGGCGTCGGACCGCCCTGGTGGCGGGCGGTGCGGGTCAGTGGAAGATGCTGATTCGGGACATGGCCGCTCCTGCGAAAAGAAGGAGGGACATGGCCCCGAACGGGGACGCATGTCCCTCGTGGGGTGGGATGAAAGGACGGTGGGTTGCCAGGCGCGGCTCACCAGCCGTTGTAGTGCAGCGTGAGGTCAGCGATGACCTGGCGCCGTTCCAGATCGAGGCCGCCGAAGTCGGACAGCCCCTCGAAGCCGCAACGCTTGAGCATCGCGCCACCCTCGCGGGCGTTGTAGAAGCTCACCATCGCGGACAGGAACATGCGTTGACCGCTGCTCAGCACGCCCAGGGCGTCGTTGAGCATCAGCATGTTGGGCCGCAGATCCCACTTGGTGGTGGCACGCTGCAGACCTTCGCGTGTGCCGTCGCCGAACCACTCGTGGCCGGCGATCTGCGCGCCGCGCTTCCAGGCCTCGAAGAAGGCCTGCGGTGCAGCGTCGAAGTGCGCCTGTTCCAGCGCCATCTGATCGAGCACGTCTTCGGGCAAAGACAGATTCATGAGAGAACTCCTTGAAGGGTGGGAATCAGGGGTGAGCGCGCTGCGTCCAGGCATGGGTATCCAGGGCGCGCTGTGCTGCGAGGTGGGTGGGGAAATACTCGACGGACTCCCGCGATACCGGGCCTTCGTCGTCTTGCGTGCCGATGTATTGGCCGGCCGCGCTGCGCAGCACCTGTAGCGGCAGACGCTTGCCGGTCCAGGTCAGCGCCAGCGCACCACTGCGCACTGCGGTTGCAGAGGAAGATGCGGAAGGTTCAGACATGCCGTGCTCCTTGGTGGGTCGGGGAGCACGCATCCCACAGGGGATGGGGTTCCCCTCGGGTGGTTGAGAAAAGTGCATCGTCGCCAGGCCGGCGAGCGTCCGCGGTGGGCGATGCGAAGCGGACTGGATCGGTCAACGCGGCGAACCGCGTTGCAGTCTTGAAGACCGAGACTGCCAGGGCATGCCGCTGACGACTGTCAGCAACGCATGGGTGAGGATGGGCGCGAAGCATGGCTGCCGTCGCAGGGAAAACCGAATCGCGGACGGCCCGCTTTAGGGCAGGCCCGCGTCACGGGACAAGGCAAGGACCAGGGCGCCGAAGGCCACGCGGGCCTTCGGCTGGAGAGGAAGGAAAACCACCTGTGGGCTGCGTCAGCGCAGGCCGTCGTCAAAGCCGTTCGCTGCGTCAGCAATCGCACCCGGCCCGTTTCGTGGCTGGGGCCGGAAACCTTTGGCACGCATACGCGCACAAAGGGAGCCCGTTGTTCCGCCGGAGGGCACCGGCACGGAATACCCTCGGCCCAAGGGGCCTCCTCACGGCTCGCGCGGCGGCAAGGCGTCAGGAAGCCCCTCGTGGCCGAGGCAAGGCACACCGATCAAGGGAATGGCGGCGGGCGCGATTCGTGGAGCAATGACCTTCTCGCCCCGTCGCCCGATGGCGGGCAGACGGGGCGCGCACACCGTTGCAGAAGGAGACGCGCGCTTTGGAGTCCCGCGCGGTGCGGGACGTTTGCCTCGCCGCCAGTGAAGTGGCCGGCGCGGCAGGGGGGAAGCGAGGATCAGGACGCCTTGGAGGCAGCGCGCCGCTTGCGCGGTGCGCTGCGCTGGCCCGTCGGGGACTCGATCGGCAACGTGCCCTTGCAGTCCGGGTAGCGCGAGCAGGACCAGAACGCGCCGCTTTTGCCCGTGCGCTGCTGCATCGGTGCGCCGCACTGCGGGCAGGCCGGCGCCGGCGGCAGCTTGAGCGAGAGCGTTGCGCCGCGGTACTGCTGCACGAGCTGGCCGACCCACACGGACTGCTTCTCGATGAAGGTGTCCAGCGCCATCTGGCCGGCCTCGATCATGTCGAGCGCCTGCTCCCACACCGCCGTGGTGCCGGGGTCGGCGATGGCCGAGGGCACCGCGTCGATGAGCGTGAATGCCGCGTCGGAAGCGCGGACGGCGCGGCCTTTCTTGACCAGGTAGCCGCGACCGATCAGACCGTTGATGATGTTGGCGCGTGTCGCCTCGGTGCCGATGCCGGTGGTATCTCGCAGCTTCTGTTTCAGGCGCGGGTCGGTCACGAACTTGGCGACGGTCTTCATGGCCTTGATCAGCTCGCCCTGCGTGTAGGGTTTGGGCGGCAGCGTCTTCAGCGCCTTGAGATCCACCTTTCCGACCGGGCAGGACAGGCCCGCATGCAGGGCGGGCAGCACCTGGCTGTGCTGCGCATCCTCGCCACCGGCATCGTCCGGCCCCGGCGTCGCCAGCACCTCACGCCAGCCGATGACGGCAATCTGCTTGCCCACGGCCGCCAGCGACTGACTGCCGCACGAGAACTGCGCTACCGTCCGGTCGAACTCATGGTGCGGGAGGAACTGCGCGAGGTAATGAGCGCGGATCAGCCGGTAGACGGCCAGTTCCTTCTCGTTCATGGCCGACAGGTTGGCGGGCTCCAGCGTCGGGATGATGCCGTGGTGAGCCGACACCTTGCCGTCGTTCCACGCACGCGAACGCTGGTTGCGATCCAGGCGCTCGATCAGCGGCCGCAGGCTGGGGTCGGTCTTGACCAGGCTGTCGAGTACGGTCGGCACCTCGGCCAGCATGCTCTCGGGCAGGTAGCCCGAATCGGAGCGCGGGTACGTTGTCGCCTTGTGCGTCTCGTACAGCGCCTGGGCAATGTCCAGCGTCTCCTGCACGTCGAGGCCCAACTGCTTGGAGCACACCTCCTGCAGCGTGCCCAGGTCGAACGGCAGCGGCGGTGCCTCGCGCACGCGCTCGGTGTCCACCGACACGACCTGCGCATCGCGTGCCGCGCGAATGCGATCCGCAGCCTGCTGCGCCACCGGCTGCTGAAGGCAGCGACCCGCTGCATCCGTGCTGCCTTCGGGCGGTATCCAGCTCGCGGTGAAGGATTGGCCGGCATGGGATAGCAGCACATCCACGGCCCAATACGGCATGGAGACGAATCGCGCGATCTCGCGATCACGATCCACGACCAACTTCAGCGTCGGCGTCTGCACGCGCCCCACCGACAGCACGCCCGTATAGCCGGCCTGACGCCCCAGCAGTGTGAACAAGCGGCTCAAGTTCATCCCGATCAGCCAGTCGGCGCGCGATCGGGCGAGTGCGGAGAAATACAGCGGCAGCGTCTCGGCGGACGGCTTGAGCGCACGCAGCGCTTTGCGGATCGACGCATCGTTGAGCGCCGACAGCCACAGGCGCTGAATCGGCCCGCGGTAGCCGCACAGGTCGATGATCTCGCGGGCGATCATCTCGCCCTCGCGGTCGGCGTCGGTCGCTATCACCAGCTCGCCCGCCTTGGCGACGAGCTGCTGCACGACCTTGAATTGCGCTGCGGTCGCCGCCTTGGGCTCGACACGCCAACGCTCGGGAAGAATGGGCAGTTGCTCGATGGCCCAGCGCTTGTATTGCTCGCCGTAGCCTTCGGGCGGAACCGCCTCCACCAGATGACCGATGCACCAGGTCACGACGACACCCGCGCCGCTGTAGCAGCCGTTGCCGCGTTGAACGGCACCCAGCACACGGGCGATGTCCTTGCCCTGGGACGGCTTCTCGCACAGGAACACGCGCATGAAGCCTCCTTGGAAATGTGCGGTTCATCGGATGGGCGTCAGCTTGGCGGGGCCAGGAGATGCCGGCAGCAAGGAAGTCGATTGATGCAGACACCGCTTTGTGATTGGCAGGCGGTTCGTTGCCGCAGCGGTGTGCATAGATCGTAGGAGCTGGCACAGCAAGAGCGTCGTTTCGGGAGGGCGGCTGGAACTCCGTGGACGACCTTGGAGCTATCCCCTGGGGATAGCTCGCTGGTGCATCGCGGGCGTATGACGGTTGCTACAGCCGCCCTCGGGGGAACGGCGATGGGCGAATTACTGTCCGCCGGCCGGCTTGGCGCTGAGCGCCACCGACTCGATGCGGTACGGCAGGATGCCCACGCGCCGCGCCTCGACCTTGAACGTCACGCGCTCGTTCTCGTCGGCGTCCTCCCATTCGTCGCGCACGGTGCGGCCCTCGACCAGCACCCGCATACCTTTCTGGTACAGCGTCTTCCAGTGCTCGGCCTCGCGATGCCACAGTTCCACCGGCGCCCAGAAGCCGCCGCGATCTTCGTACTCGCCGTCCTTCTTCGGGATCGGGTTGTCGAAGTAGACGTTCAGGCGAAGCAGCCGGCGCGGCTCGTCGTTGCCGTTCGGAAATTCGCGGTAGTCCGGCGCAGAACCGATGTTGCCCTCGCCGACGAAGTGCGTGCTCATGGTGACTCCTTGGTGGTGGGTGGAACGGACGCGGTATGCCCGTGGACGCGCCGCAGGTAAGCCGCTTCGGCCTGCGCGGCCTTGTTGGCGCATTCCAGGGCTTGGCGAGAGATGCTGTGGGTCAGACTGATCTGCATGTTCAGCACGATGCGCTGCAGTTCGATCGCGTACAGCTCGTCGATCAGCGAGGCCGGCGTCGCGGGGTTGGCCAGCAGGGCCTCCCACAACGCCACGCCCATGGAGGAACGGTCGAGGTTGCGCCAGCGCAGGAAGGTCGTCCCTGCGCCAGTGGCCTGCTGGGCCAGTTGCACGTCGAGCAGACTGAATGGATAGGCGCGCGCCTGGGGCAGCACGCGCCGCTGCGCCAGGCCAATCACGTCGTCGCGCAGCGCTGCGCACTGGCTGGCCCAGGTCTCCAGACTCCCCTTACCCTTAAAAGGCTGTAAAAGGCCTTTTAGGTAGCCTGCGTGTTCCAGCCGCTGGAAGTCCGCCTGTTCCAGCGCCACGAAGCGCGTGGAGTGGCTGATAGGGGGCGATGCTGTCATGCGCCAGCACCCTCATCGCCCGCCGCACCATCGGCTGCGCCACCCGTGGAAGCCTGCGCATCGGGCACGATGGCAGGCGCAGCAGGCGGCGTGCCGGGCTTGTTCGTCCGCCGCGCGATGGGTGGCGCGAAGCGCGAGCGGCGCGTGCCTTCCAGCACGTCCTGCGGCAACTCGCCGAACTTCTCCAGCGCCGCTCGCGCCGCCGCGTTCTTCGCCGCGAAGTCGTCGCGCGTCGTGCCCGAGTAGCGGTACTGCTGGGCCAGCGAGAACAGGCTGCGCAGCGCGTGCGCACCATCATTGAGCCAGCGCTCCAAGGTGCTGCGGTCGATCAGCGCCGTGTGGTGCGCCAGGATGAGTTTGCGTGCCAGGTCGTCGTAGTCGGCCAGCAGATACACCGCCATGAAGCCGAGCTGGGCGTTCACGAACAGCGGCAGCTTCACCGGCTGCACGTTCATGTTCTCGCCCAGCGACAGCGCCGATGGCACGTCGGCCAAGGCCTGATCCACCTGGTCGCGCAGGGTCTGCAGACGGGTCTTGGTGTCGGCGAGCTTGTCCTCGATCCGCAACATCCACCAGTCCGAGTACGGGTCGTCCTGCTCGGCGCCGCGCTTCATCTTGTTCATGGCGCCGATGAAGCCGTTGAGACCGATGATGCCGGGGCGCCCCTCGGTCGGCGCGCGGCCGTGCCAGATGCGCGAAGCGTGGTGCGTGTGCAGCGTCAGCGACATCGCGCTGCGCAGCGATCCGAGATTCAGTTGCAGGGGTTCTGTGCGTTCGTTGGCCATGGGAGCGACTCGCGGTGAATTGGCGAGTCGCCAGCATCGGCATCGGCCGGAAGGCTGTCAGTCAACAAACCGCAGCCCATGCGCGCCCGGTTTGTTCCGCGCGGAAGGCTGTGTGTGCCGGCTATCCCCTGGGGATAGCTCGGCGGATGTGTTCGCGGCTCGCGCGGAGGTGAGACCGCGTTGCGGGGCTATGCTTCGCGAGGTCTGTACCAGGCGGCCCGTTGCCCCTCCACCTCACGGTAGCGAAGCTCGAACAGGCGGCACTCATGCACCACCTGCCGCCAACTGCTGCAGCCGTACTTGGCTGGAAGCTGCTCGGGATGCCGGTCCGCGATCCAGCGGCCAGCGGCGGCGATGGGTGTCCAGCCCTCGACGGCCAACTGCGCGGCGGCCTCGCGCAGCGCGCGGACGATGCCGGCGGCCGGCCAGTCCACCGTGCCGTCCGGCGCGATGCCATTGACCACCAGGTCGTGGAACACATCCGACGGGACGAACTCCGCTGCCAGGCGCCGCGCCTGATCCATGTGCTCGGCCCAGCCGCGCAGCTGCTCGAAGTGTTGATCGATGCGCGTGTAGGCGGAACCGAGTTCGTCCTGTGCAACGCGGCACCCGTCCACGGTCCATAGATCGTGCTGATCGATGAAGTGGTGCACCAGAGTGTTGCGCAGCGATACCAGGTCTTTGAGGTCGGCCTGGGTGTTGGCGTAGTCCTGCGCAGACAGGCTCAGTTGCACGCGCGTGCGAAAGGAAATCACGTCGCCGGGAAGAGCGTCGTCGCGTTCCTCGCCGCCATTTCCATCGGTGACGACATACGAACCAAACAGTTGTCCGACCAACGTGCCCAGGGTCTTGGTCGCGGCATCTTCAATCCGCGCTGCGCGAATGGCCTCCAGCGAATGCGCCGGGCCTGAAATCTCGTGGTGGGCCACGATGGCTTTCATGAGGCGCTCGTATTGTTGAAGGCGCAACAGGCATCTGCCCAGCAAGCGCTGAACGTCTCGCTGCAGTGGTTGCAGTACGTTTGTGACGGGGGAAGTCGTCATGTCCATCATCGGCCGGGCTCGTGCGTGGCTGTCCTCGTCTGATTCACAGGCGACAGTTTCGCCTGTCGTTCGGCGGGCGACAATTGAGCGCGGCGGAAAGGCGTCTGTTCCAGCTATCCCCTGGGGATAGTCAACATCAGCGATCACGCAAGGCTTCTCGGAGCTGTGCCAGGTAGGCACGTGCCACCTCGGGGTCAGCCGCACGGGATGCCGGTGGTGACGATGGCGGGGACGCTGGCGCCGCCGATGCACTTTCTCCGGCCCAGGCCTTGAACTCCCCGCGGATCGCCTTCTGGATGATGCCAAACAGGTAGCCGGCCGGGTTGCGTACCGCGCTGTTGTGGCAGCGTGCCGCCCACTCGTCGAGAACGGCCTGCCTCTGCGCCTCGTCCACCTGCTGCAGCGCCACCAGCGCGCCGGCCTGCTGCTCGTCCTTCAAGCGCAGGAAACGCTCGGGTAGCCGCAGGTTCTGCAAGGCCCTCGCGCGCGGTACTGTACGTACTTCATTTATACGATCATTACGTACTGTACGGTCCTCCTTCGGAATCCGAAGTGAGCCGTCCGGCGCGGGTTTCGGTCCTGCTTCGGATTCCGAAGACGGGCGCGCAGCATTCCGAAGAAGGGCTTCCTGGCCTTCTTCGGATTCGTGGTCCGCACCCTCCTGTGGATAACCTGGCGTCGTCCAGCCATGCAGCGCCATGCGCTGCGCCAGCACCTGCAAGCGGGTCGGCAATGTGCGGCCGCTGAGCAGCGGGTCTCCGGCAATCTCCTTGAGCGTGTTCATGCCCACGATCTGTACCGCCTTGGCGGCATGGGTCAGCGCCTGGCTGACCAGGCCGAGGTAGTCGGCATCGAGCTGCATCGCCTCGAAGGGCGACAGCGGTTCGTCGTGCAGCACGTAGAGGTTGCCTTGGATGCGGCCGGTCTTCGGGTCGCGCCGCCGCCGCGCCAGGCTGAGCCAGCGCGTCAGCCGCAGCAGCGTCAAGGCGCGCGCCACGGTCTCGTGCGAGGCTTGCGCCGCACAGGGCATGGACGCCAGATAGGGGCGGAGCTGGTCGTAGGTGGGAAAGGCGGTCACGCCGTCGTCGTTGAGCTGCAGGCGGAACACCTGCCAGGCGTTGCGCTCCAGCGGCGTCAGGCGCCGGTCGAGGAACAGCCTGCGCGGCACGCTCTCATGGCGGTTGCCGCTGTAGAGGAAACCGTCGGCGGCCGGCGCCGTGCCCTGCGCCGGTTCCTTCGGCTCAAGGTGCCGCAGCGCCTCGTCGAACAACGCCGACAGCGCAACCGGGCCATCGCGCCGTGATACGCTGCCCGTGGTCATGGCTACACCAGCCCCTGGTCGATCCAGTTCCGTATCGCCGACCAGATCACCGACATGGGCAGGGTCATGGCCTCGGCCAGGTCCATGGTCAGCGCCAGCATCGCCATGTCGTCGGTCAGGGCGATATGGCGCTCGGCGACGCCGGCCTTCCAGCGCTCCCACAAGGCCACGTCCTGCGCCTCATCAAGCACCGGATGCCGGCCCTTGCGCTTGGGCAGCCCGAGGATGTCACGGCGCAGCGCCACTTCCTGATGCGTGAGGCCGTAGAACTTGCTGACCATCTCCGTGCTCGCCCCCAGGCGCAGCATGCGGTCCACCGTGGCGATCTCCCGCTCCACGTCGTGCACCTGGCTCAGAAGCCGCTTCAATACCTCCCGGTTCACCGACACCGAACACCACGACACCGTGGCATTCACCAGCATGCTCACGAGCTCGGGGTGTTTCAGCGCATCCAGCTCCTCCTCGCCGAAGCCCATGGCCTTGCAGCGGCGCAACTGGCCGTTGCGCAGGTCATGCAGGGCCTGGGCGATCACGGCCTGGTTGAGCGGGTGCGGTGCCGACATACGGGAGCCTCCTGCGCTCAGGAATCCTGGCTCGCTACGCCGGCTTCCAGATCCAGCAGCCGGCGCGCCAGGCGCAGCAGACGGAACAGCTTCACCAGCGCAGCATCGCTCAGGCGTGTGGCCGAGCCGCCGTGGCCATGCAGCAGCGCCGCCAGCTCGTCGGCCAGCCGCGCGCGGTCCAATCCGTTCGCGGAGGGCGGAGCCGCACTCAGCACATGCAGCAGGGTCAGCACCGCCCGCGCGAACGCCGGCAGCGCCTTCGCCTGGCCCACAACCGGCGCCGCGCAGACGAAGCCGATGCCGCCGACGCTGGCCTCAATGTGGTCGGCGACCGCCGCTTCCTCGCCGATCTCGCGCGCGAACTGCGCGATGTGCACGCGCAGGCGATCCGGCACGTCCAGCCCCGGCTCGACGTACCAGACGTCCGAGATGGGATAGAGCCCGCCGACCTGCACGGGGATCGCACGCAACGCATCGGCCTCGAAGTCGGGCAGCTTGTCGCCGAGCTGGTCCGCGACCATCCGCTGGATGGACTGCAGGCGCTCGGTGGTCGGTGCCGGTGTCACGATGTGCCCCTGCAGGCGCTCTTCGCGTTCCCCGTGCTGGTCCTCCGGCGCTTCGGGCGATGCAGGCGGTGTCGCTGCTGGCGCCGAAGGCGCGACCGGCGTGGTGTCGCGCGGCACAGACGAGGCGGGTGGCTGCTGAGGCGCGGAGACCGGCGGGGGAGGATCAGCAGGCACGACAGGCGCTGCCGGTGGCGTCGGCGCCGCCGGTTCGCTGGTCAGCGCACGCTGGCGGCTTTCGCTGTCGTTGATCTCCAGCGCCAGCGTGTCGTAGTCCGCCTCCAGCAGCTCGGCCATCTGGCCGACCAGCTCGTCCTGCACCCGCTGCGGCGAGAAGTCGTCCGGCTGTGTGTCGAACTGCGTCAGCACGTCCTGAAATGTTGACGGCGGTGTAAAAGCGACAGTAAATGGCGGCGTATGGTTGGGTCAGAAGGTCAACAGCAAGGGGCCGCATGCGGCCCCTTGCTGTTTGGGTTGGATGGTGCAGGCTAGAACGGATCGTCGAGGCTTTTCTCGGGGGGCGAGCGCTGCTCACGCAGCAGGTCATGCAGTGCGAGCTGGTAGTGCGCGCAGATTCGCTCGCGTAGATCGTCGATGAGTTCGACGACGGCGAGGGCCTGTTCTGGGGACCAGTTGTCTGGGATCAGGAAGTCCAGCCCGTTGGTGATTCCTGAAGGCAGGTGCAGATGCGTCATGATGGCTTTTTCTCCGCCCGGGCCACGCTGCGTTTCTTTGCTCGCTGATCGGCCCGCTCACGCGCTTCCTTGACGCGATACGACTCGCCCTCGATCGCGATGACTTCGGCACGATGCACCAGTCGGTCAACCAGCGAGACGACGCAGGCGGCGTTCGGGAACACCTCCGACCATTCGGCGAATGGTCTGTTTGTTGTAACCACCGTACTGGTGGCGCCATATCGGCGACTGATGAGCTCGAACAGCAGATCGGCATGTCGGTTCGAGTACGACAGGTAGCCGACCTCGTCGATGACCAGAACGTCCGGCGAGGCATAGCGGTGCAGGCGTCGACGCAAGGCCGAATCGCTGTCGAGGGCGGCCAGCTCGCCGAGCATCTGGCCGGCGGTGGTGAACAGCGCTGTGTGCCCTTGGACGAGCGCCTGATAGGCCAGATTCAGCGCCAGGGTCGATTTGCCGACGCCGTTCGGGCCGATCAGCACGACGTTGGCCGAGTCCTTGACGAACTCCAGCGACATCAATTCTTCGACGGCGGCCCGGTCGCAGCGCGTCGGCCAGGCCCAGTCGAAGTCGCACAAGGGCTTGAAGTTGCCCAGTCGGGCATCCCGGATGCGTCGCTCCAGCGAGCGGCGCGAGCGCTCCTCTTCTTCCCATTGCAGCAGCGGCGCCACCCAGCCGGCGTCGGCGACCTCCGGCCAGTGTGCCAGTAGCCCATGCAGGCGCAAGGCGTTCGCACGGCTTTGCAGGTTCTCAGGCGTGTTCATTGGCATCTCCCGTGAGCTGATCGTAGATGTCGAGGCGGTGGGGTATCACCAGCTTGTCCTTGTGCCGGACGTGTTCAGGTAGATGGATACCCACGGGCGGCGGTGCCTGGCGCGCCTCGCGCCGGCGCTCCAGCGCCAGGCGCACCGGATTCTGGTGAGGCGCCGCATCGCTGGCGAGGATTTCCTCGATCGCCGCTTGCAATTCAGCGGCGCCATAGCGGTCGAGCAGCCGCAGCAGGTGGGTGGTGATGTTGCCCAGATTGCCGCCCCGTTCCGCTGCGCGCTGCAGCAGCGCCTGGCTGGCCGGCGCCGCCCGAGCCAGATGGTCAAGTCCGCGATGGTGGCGGGCTTCGCGTTTGCGTTCGACCAAGGCATTGATGTGCGCGGCAATCTCTATCTGCGCGCCGCGATCGTAACTGCGCTCATGAGTGGCGAGCAGTTCCGTGCCATCGAGGATGCGTACCTGCCGGGGACTGGCCCGCACCGTGAGCGTGCGTCGCACATGCGTATGCGGGATCGTGTAGTCATTCAGATCGAAGCGCACATACGGTGTCTTGCCGACCTTGACAGCCAGTTGCAGTTCGCATGGATAGGGATTCTCCGGCAAGGCGAGCAGGCTGGGCTGCTCGCGGGAGAACGCCTCGCGTACGCTGATCGTCGGTTCTTCCCGGCAGGGACGATCGGCCGCAAGTCCCGCACACCAATGGGCGGCTTGGGCGTTGAGCTCATCGAGGTCGGTCACGGTGCGTCCGGCGAAGAAGCTCTCGCGTACATAGCGGATGGCGCGCTCGACGCGCCCCTTCTCGTTGCCACGGGCGACGGCAACCGGCCGGGGCTCGTAGCGGTGATGCGCCGCGAACGCGAGCAGTGTCGGATGGAAACGGATCGCATCGCCCTGGCGTTCCAGCACGGCACTCTTCAGGTTGTCGTAGAGCAGGACCCTGGGAAGGCCGGACCAGGCTTCGAAGGCACCGGCATGGCCGGCCAGGAAGCTGTCCATGCGTGCATCAAGGTAGAAGCGCAGATAGATCTGCCGCGACCATGACAGCACCATCACGAAGGCCATCAGCGGCCGGCGTGCGCGGCCGATCTGCAGATGGCCGAAGTGACCCCAATCGACTTGCCCTTGTTCGCCCGGCAAGGTACGCAGACGCAGATAGGCTTCCGGCTGTGGGCGCGGCCGGTGCAGCGCGATCATGTGCCGGAAGTGGTGCTGGCTCCCGCGGTAGCCGCGTTCGGTCACCATCGCATACAGGCGGCTGGCCGTGAGCGACGGGAACTTCTTCAACGTCTCATGGATGAATGGCAGGTAGGCGTCGATCTGCGACGGCCGCTGCACGCTGCCAATCCTGGGCAGGCCGGCCTGCGCCAGCACACGCTGGACGGTGTCGCGGTGCACATGCAACTGGCGCGCGATGGTGCCGGCGCGCCATTTCTCGACGTGGTAGTAACGCAGGATCTGGGCTTCAAGTTCTACTCCAATGGTCATGGGTCGTGTCCTGTGCGGTCAGTCGTACGAACATCACGGAAGACCCGACGACGCAGTGGTCCGAGGCGGACAAAGCCCGAATATGTGCAACGGCAGAAGTGGCAATGCTCAGGCACCGGTGTTGAGGCGCCAGCGGGCGCCGGTGCTCTGGCCGGCGTCGTCAAGGTCAGCGGCAGTAGAGCATCGGCGGCCTGCGCGGCGGAACCCTGATGCGTCACTTTCTTTTGGCGACAGCGGTAGCGGCGCATCCGCTCCGCGTGCGCCAAGCGGCCGCGGCGGCTGCGTTGATAGCGCTGAGCGGCCTCGCGCAGGCTGGCGCGACGCGCTGCTTGCGAGCAGCCGCCATTGCAGTAGATCTGACCGCGGTCGCAGCGGCGGCAAACAACGACCTGCGCCCGGCAATGGGCGCACACAAAGAGGCGGCCCGTGGCCGGCATCGGCGATCCCCCAGTCATGCCGAAACGGCCTCGACGGGATGGACGAGCCGTGCCATACTGGCTCGGCACGCGCGCCCTTGGCACGAGTGGGGCACGACATCGGGATGAACTTGGCGGTTTGGACCGGTGTCGTGCCTGTTTCTTTTCGGCGGTAAAGCCAACCTTTTTACCGCATCCCCACTGCGACGTCACCACCTTGCGGAATGCCCATCACCGGGCGCGTCTGCACTCGCCCTACGGGCTCGCTCCGACGCGCCCGGTGGCCACCTTCAATATCGAATCAGAAGACCTCGAGACAATCCTGCAATGCAGGAGTTGCTCCGCATCTTTAAGCCGCGCCGCCGTTTAGTGCCGGTTTTAGACAGCCATTCACATGAAACAAGGTGGCGAAGTCCACGGTCACGGTGCGGCCCAGCGCACGCCGCTCCCAGGTGCGCTCGCACGCCTTGCGCAGCACCGCGAGCCGGTCCACCTGATGCCGGCCCAATCCGCCGTACAACAGCGTCGGGATCGCCGGCAGCAGATAGCGCACCGCATCGTTCATGCGGCTGATGTGTGACTGCGGCACCGGATAGCCGTCGGCAGTCAGTCGCCGCGCGAGTTCGCTCTGCGACAGCGCCTGGCCGCTTTCCTGCTCGTAGAACTCGCGCGCCTTCTCGATGCCCAACGCCCGCTCGATGAAGGTCAGCCCGCCGCGCAGCTCGTTCTCGGCCAGATGCCCGGTCAGCGCCACGATTTCGCCGCGCGCCGGCCACGGGCGGAACACGCACGCAATGCGGAAGAAGCGCTCCTCCTTGGTCTCGCTCCACAACTCGCGCAAGATCGCCAGCCGCGTGTTGCCGCCGTTGCGAATGATGTAGTGCGCCTCGCCCGGCCTGCGCGTGATCGCGGGGGGAGCGTCCAGCCCGCGTTCGCGGATGGACGCCTTGATCTCCGCATAGGCCGGGTTGCGCGTCACGCGCGGGTCGTGGTCGTAGGGCCGCAACTGGTCCAGCGTCACCACCATCGGCGTGTCGGCGATGGGGTCGCTCAAGGTCGCGGCCGAAGGGCCGCTGCGCTCGAAGCCGGTGGCCAGCAGCTTGGCAGCCATGTCCTGCGGCGTCAGCTCAGCCACGGCCGTTCTCCTGCGCCGGCCGGTCGGCGCGGCGAAGTTGCGCGCGGGCATTACGGTCGGCACGGTGGTCGCTCGCCGTCGAGCTGGTGTAGATCGACGCGCAGCCTCGCTTCGTGAATTTCAGGTGCCCACCGGACGTGCGCACCACGCGCCAGCCTTCGCCCAGCGCGAACTCGATCAGCGCGCGCAGCCGTTCACGGCCGCGCGCCAGTTCATGCGCGCTCGCCATGGCCGGCCCCTCCCGCATCGGCCCGGCCGGAGACCAGCGCGAAGCGCTCCCGCCACGCGGGGAACAGCTCGCCGGCCAGCGTGCGCATGGTCTCCAGCGCCGCGGGTGCCGTGCGCCCCGCCGGCTGCCGGTATTCCACCCGATGCACCGGCAATCCTCGTGTCGCAGCGCGCGGATAGGCTTCGATGGCCGGCACGTCGGTGCCCAGCACCTGCACGCCGGCCTGTTCCTGGAACACCTGTCGCAGCGCCTGCTGGACCAGCCGCGCGTTCGACGACACCGGATGCACACGGTTGATGAGCAGACGCAGCGGCGGCGGCTCGATGCCCAGGTGCCGATACGGCGCGATGTCCTCGATCAGTTGCAGCGTGCCGCGCCGCAGCTCGCGCGCCGCGAGGATCTCCGGCGTCACCGGCGACAGCGCCAGGTCGGACGCCAGCACCGCCATCTCCAGCAGCACGCTGCGCGCGCCCTGGGTGTCGACCAGCAGCAAGTCATAGTGCGTGCGGAAGACGGGAAGCAAATGGCGCAGTCGCAGGCGCCCATCCGGTGCGTGCAGCAGCAGCGTGTTCAGTTCGCCGCGGTCGTCGTTGGAGAGCACCAGGTCCAGGCCCGCGATCGCGGTGCGCGACACCAGTTGCTCGATGCGCCGCTCGTTGAAGGCCAGCATCTCGTAGATGCCGCCGGGCGCGCGCACGTCCAGCGTGAAGTAGCTCGACAGCGTGGGCTGCACGTCCAGGTCCAGCAGCAGCACGCGCAGCCCGGCATCGGCGATGAAGCCGCCCAGGTTGGCGGCCGTCGTGGTCTTGCCCACGCCGCCCTTGGTCGAAATGATGGACACCACCTGCATGAGCTTCTCCTCGTCGAATGGCATGAACCGAGAAGAAGCGTCAGGCGCGTTCTTTGAGGCGATCGGCGATCCACTGTTCGATCTCCACCGAGTCCCAGCCCACCGCGCGCACGCCCAGGCGCAGCGCCTTGGGGAACTTGCCTTCCTTCATCAGGCTGTAGATGTGCGCGCGCTTGAAGCCGGTCTTGGCTTCGACCTCGGCGCGGCGCAGGATGCGGTGCTCGGGCGGCAAGGCCGGCGCGATGGTCTGCGAAGACATGAGAGGCACTCCTTGACGCTCGATGGCGTTGTTCAGAAAGTGCCTCGCATTCCATATGCTGCTGCTGCGAGATTCACTGCAACTGCATAACACGCAACTGCAATTGCAGTCTGCTGTTACAGGCTCAGCGCGATGCCTCCAGGTGGCGACGCGCCTGTGCCAGCTTGCTCCACAGCGTCCGCTCGCTGATGCCGGGCCGACCTTCATGGTGGGCCAGTAGTGCACTGATCACCGCATCCATGTTGCGGAAGGACGAGTAGGCAGAGCCCGCCGGGGACTTGCCCAACAGCAATGTCAGCAGGCCGCCAATGATGTTCAAGTAAGTCGATTCGCTGCGCAGGCCCGGTTCACTCGTATCGCCCTCACGAATGCTAATGGCATGCTCCTTCGCCAACGCTTCGTGCTGTGCCTTCAGCGCCGCATGTAGTTGTGCGAGTTCGGCAAGCTGCAGCTTGGCGGCCTCGCGATCGGCCAGCAACACGTTCAGCATGGCGACGCTCACCGCAGGATGCAGTTCGCGCTCGATGCCGTCGAACAGGAATGGAGGCCGCTCACCGGGGTAGTAATGCGACATCCACGCCTTCAGGGCGACGTGGCGCACGATCAACGCAGGATCGTCGAGTGCGGGGCGCTGAGATTCCTGCGCCATGCCTGCCTTGCCGTAAGAAAGTTCATCGTGTGCCAATGCGTCGAAGATGCGCTCGGAGAAAAGGCGCAGCAAGGGCCAGCGCGGAAAATCGTTCGGCTCAGGCATGGCACGTGGCCCGAGCGTTTCCAGAATCCGCGGCTCAAAGCGCAACAGTCCCGCCCAACGGACGGCCGCCTCGATCGGGCGGTAGTAGATCCTGGCGCCAAAGGCAAGGCAACTCGATTTCTCCATGTCGCGTGCGTCCCATCGTCGGATCGAACTCTGGCAGACGCGCACCGCCCAAGTGGGCGAGGCGATTGCCCAGAAATCCGGATGAAGCGCAGGGCCGGCCGGGATCGTGGAAGGAAGCGTTGCATCGGCGCTGACGGCCGGCCAAGGGCGAACTACATCTTGCTACGCTTGAAACTCCTCAACCATGATGCGGGCGCTTTGCCTTTGGACCGGCACGCGGCTTGGTGGTCGCGCTCCCCTGGAGTCAAGCATGGGTGCCGCGCTTTACCCGAAACCTGGTCAAAGTTTTCCGTAGGAATTCCAACGGCGTAAAGTGCCAATGCGTCAACGGGATGAGCCGGTTTGCAACCAGCAAAAGCTCATGCGTTCCGCGTCAGTGAAATGACCGCGGCGGCGAGCCCGCAGGCGAGTGCCGGAGTACGGAAGGGCGCAGCAATTGCGTCGAAACTGGAATCAGTACAGCGCATGAGCCATGCCGATCGGGTCAGTCGCAAGACCAAAGATGAATCGCGCAATCCGAGAAAACTAGCCGCGCACCTTCCGATAGATCCGCGTCAGATCGCGCGTGATGTGCTTGCGTCCTGATGACATATACGTTCGGCGCGTTCGATGAACCGCTGCAACGGCTCCGTCATGCCACCCTCGGTTCGTAACAGATAGGTGGTTATCGATGCGCTCTGACCGGCCAACGGGCGGACAACAACATCCGCCGGCTGGCAAGTTGCCAAGTGCGCGGCAGTGGAAAAACCTAGCCCGTACCCTGCGGCCACCAACGTCAGCATCAGCCCGTGAGAAGCGGCATACTCAGCCACAATCGGTTGGACATCGACAGAGCGGAACAGTCGTTCGCTCTGCCGACCGCAACCTTGGCATGCCCGTGGATCACAAAGTACCAGCGGATAGCTCACCACTTCCTGCAACGGCACTTCCTTGAAGGCTACAAGCGGGTGCCGTGCGGGCAGGATCACTACCAAGGGGTCGGCCCACAGCGGCTCAGCAATGATCCCGTCCTCCACTTCATTGACCATTGCAAAGCCGGCGTCGAACAGATCTGCGTTCAGCCCCTGCACGAGTTCGGTCAGCGGTACTTCGGAGAGCCGGATGTTTACCTGCGGCGACTCTTCGCGGCACAGCGCAAGCAGTGCTGATAGCCTCGCCCGTCCTATGTCTCTCGACAGCGCGATTCGCAAAATGCCCTGAGAACCGGAGGCAGCAGCCTTCGCGCTGGCCACTGCCTGCTCAACGCTCAACATGACGCGGCGGGCGTCGTCGAGGAAGACTCGCCCTGCCCAAGTCAGGGTTGTGCCCCGCGGCGTGCGACTGAGCAACGTCACGCCTAGAGTTGTCTCCAACTTGCGGATCGTGCGTGATAGGGGAGATTGTTCTATATGCAGCCGCCTAGCGGCTCGACCGAAGTGCAGTTCCTCGGCTACAGCAATGAAGCAGCGAAGATGACGTAAGTTCATGCGCAGTCCCTCGTGACGTGACCAGTCCTTATGATCGTAGGGAGCCGCATGCGTGCGGAGATGAGACCGGCATGTCTTGCAGCGGCTGCCGTCGCCGGCTCACAGCACGCGGGCAATGGTGTCCGGAGTTATTGCAACGCTGCTTGAACGCGGGCGGCGATCATGGCGGATGGCTAGCTAGAGCACTCGCGCCAGCGCGCCTCGGCTAGTCTTCTGTGGCCGCAGCGACCCGAGGAAGACAGTCGCGGCGTCTTACGTCACTCCCCGAGGGCGAGCGATTTGGTCTGTCGACACGGGCGGCGGCGCAGCGTCTGAAGTTCGCGCCAGCGGGCATCGCGCCGGATGAACTGTCGATGGGCATGTTCGGCGAATTCGAGATCGCCACCTGTAACCGCGCTGCTGAAGCACTGCGGCCGGAGCAGTCGCAGCAAGCGGCTGACGCGGGCGGACAAGCAATTCCTGCAACATGTGCCGCGCATCTTCACTGCCTTGCAGCAAGCCCGCGACAGCGTGAGGGGAGCGGCCAACGGCTTTCACGGTCAGCAACGCATTACGCTGTCCGATGGCATCACCCCGTCGCGCTTGCCGACCTTGCTGGCGCTATGCGGGCAGGAGGAGCCCGACGTCGAGTTGCGCCTGCTCGAGGTGTCACTGTCGCAGCAAATCAAGGGGCTGCATGGCGATCTGTATGACCTAGGGCCCAGTCTGGTGAAGTGGGTGACGACATCGTGGCCAAGGCGCTTTGGAGCGCCCCCCTCATGGTCGCGGCGCCGGCATGGCATCCGCTGCTCAAGCACAAACGTATCTCACTGGACGAGGTGCTGCGTTATCCGCTGGTGCTGGTGACCCACATGCATACGGGAGTCATGCACGTCAGATCCAACGAGTGCTGCCGCGGGTGAAGCAGGAACCCGTGATCGCTGCACGGGTGGCTTCCTGGGAACCTGAAACGCGTCGAGGTATATTGATTGGACAGAAGCTAGTCTTCCGTCAACAGGTGTAGCCATCCCTTGCTAGCGGCTTCCATAGAACTTTTCCACGAACGGGCGACGGTAACTCTGGTGGCAGGCTAGGCAGCTTTGCTGGGTTTTGGAGAAAGCCGCGATGACTGCTTGGCCGTCATTCCGCTGTGCAGCCTCGCCCATGGCGGTCGCGGCCTCATGCACCTGTCCATCCAGACCCCGAAACTTTCCAGCGTCTGCCCCAAGCCAGGCAAGGATGCGCATCTTTTCCGACATGGGCGGCTCGGCATGCTTGGCGATTCGTGGTGCTAGCTCGGCGACCAGTGGCCAGTCTTCTTTGGAGATCGCGCCCGTGACGGCTTGCATGTCGCGCCCGAGTCTTTCCATTATGGTACGAAGCGCCATTGGCTTTGCCGCCTCTACGGACTGCGCACCGAGTGCCGTGGCGAAGGTTGCCAAGAGCACGGACAGCGAGACGGTGAAGAACGATCTGGGTTTCAAGGGCTGGTTCACGAATTTCTCCATTGATGTTGTGACGAATGCTTTGGGTCTAACGAATGGTTGCAGGTGTCCTCAAAATTCCAGACTCAGCGCGATCGATCCGAATGCATGATGGCCCGCCTGCTGGTCGAACTCGCGGGTTCTCCAAACGCGCATCACGGCAAGCCGCACGCCACGTCCAGCAACGATCCATTGGCTGCTGATGCCGAGAGCTGCTTGCACGACCCAAGGCCGCCGGCTGACATGATGGCTATGCCGGAACATGTTTCCGTCGAGTGAGAAGTCCCAGGCGACGGCTCTACCCTCCAGGTTCAGGAAGACATGTGCCCCAGGTTTGGGCGCCAGGACCGATTGCGGCGTTGTCGTGCGCAGATCGGCAACACCAGAGGGCGGGCGGTTCTCCGCGCCAGGGCGAATCGGATAGCTGCCGAAGTCGTTCGGTATGTTCCAGCCCGCGCGAAACTCCACGCCGGTACTGGCGGCGGTTTCGATGTTTCCGACCCGCAGGGCATAGCTGCCGATCACGTCGCTGCCCCATCCAGGGCGGACCGCACCCTCCGTGTACGGCTTGAACTTGCGCTCCATGGCCATCTGAAACGCCGGCTCGTTGCGCAACTGGTTGTCCCAGCCGCGAAAGCGCTCAATGCCGCGTACCCGGTGCACAAGGTCCTGAGACTGTTCGGCCAGCGACCAGGGGCCGATCACGCCCAGGGTCAACTCACGCACGTCAAGCATTTCGTAACTGGCGGCTTGCGGATGGATGCGGCGATTCCAAGCCAAACCCAGGTAGAGCAAACCAGCGTACGGTCGGTCATCTGGAATCACATCGGTGCGCGTCTTGTTCTCGGGCGTGTACATGGCTTGGCCAAAGCGCACAACGAGGTTTTGCGATGACGAGTGGGCGCCGGCATCGTCCCAGAAGCCGGGATCGGCCCAGCCGATGAAGCGAGCGTACAAACCGATCGGCTGGGGCAGGCACTCCGGACGGAGCCCGCCTTGCAGATCGCGTGAGACTGCTGTTAGCGCGACACCGTTGGTGTAGTTGCGATCGGAGCCGGTGAACAAGTCGTTCTCCAGACGCAGGGTGCCGCCCCGCCAGCGCAGGGATTGCTCTGGCGAGCAGGAGGAAGTATTTGTAGAGAGCGAGACTTCGGAACCGAAAGCGGAAATCGGGCTGAACAATGCACCCGTAATCAACAAGGTGACGCACTGCATCGCCTGCACCTTGGTGTAGCGCAGGCTCCAGCGATACCCGTCGATGCCAATCATGTTGCCCCATCGCCTGCTGCGCTGGTGACGTAAAAGCGTTCGAGGGCACTGACGATTTCCTCTGCTTCGTCTACGCAGGTGAACAAGTCGAGATCGGATGGAGAGACATAGCCTTCGTCGAGCAGAAGGTCGAAATCAACTACGCGACGCCAAAATGCACGGCCGACCAGCACCACCGGAATACGCTGCATCTTTCCGGTCTGGATCAAGGCGAGCACCTCGAACAGCTCATCGAGCGTTCCATAGCCACCGGGGAAGGCCACCAAGCCCTTGGCGTGCAACAAGAAGTGCATCTTGCGCAGCGCAAAACAGTGGCATCGGAACGCCAAATCCGGGCACATGTAGGGGTTGGGTGCCTGTTCGTGGGGCAGCGTGATGTTGAGGCCAATCGAACGTGCGCCAACCTCGAAAGCACCGTGGTTGGCTGCTTGGCTCTTCACGGTTTTCCTACGGGGCCGTCGCCCATCCCGCGCCCTCCGCCCCTGGCCTGTATTGATGCCTGCGCGACCTCCTTGGCCTTTTCCTGCAGATCGTCGCTAGCCTTGGTGTTGAGGAGCCCGGCGCCGGAAAAATCCGGCTTGGGCGGCGATGCAGGCACACTCCGATCTCTAAGACGCTGATACAGCGCCCAGTGAGCCGCACCAGCCGACCCGCATTGCGATTCCGCGTCACTGATCGCCGGAGCCGCGGATACATTTCCATCCTCCTGTGCCTCCCCCGTGACGAAGCTCATGACGACACCGCCGTCATGATCTTGCGCTGGGGAAGGCGGCGCGGCCATGGCGCTGGCGACCAATGCCAAACCGAGCCACAGCACGGTGGCGAGATGCTTCTTCAGGTTCATTTCATATCTCTCGCCGATATGGCGGGTTGCCCGCGCGACAGGCCGTGCCAGGAAATGGCTGCGATCGCCACCCACACCAGCGTTCGGAAGCTCATCGCGATGACCGTGCGCATTTCATAGGCCCCGCCGGCATAGCCGTGCGCGCCGAATGCCGCAAGGGCAAATGCAGTCGCTGCGGCGATGACGACGGCCAGCCACACCGCCCAGCGATGCCGCAGCCACAGTCCAGCGCCAGCGATGACGTAGGCGAAGCCGGCCAGAAAGTTGAACCAGAGCACGAACGGCACGAAGTTCCCGGCAGAGGCTTGCGCCGCTTCTCCACCGAACAGGATCGCGCCGCCTTCCTTGATGGTCAGCAGACCGAACCCGACCGCGATCAGGGACATGGCCCGGATGAGAAATCCGCGCTGCTGCATGGGTCCTCGCATAGTCATTACTCCATGACTCGCTTTTGCCTTCAGCCCCTAAGAGACAGCCAGTCCCGCCCGGTATAGGGCGAAGGCCTCGACGGCCTCCCGCAAGAACCACCCCCTCCACTGCGGCGCGGTAGGGGTCCGGAGCACCAGTTCCTGGATGACACTGACAAGCGAAATTGCCTCAGCACTTGGTTGCACGTCGACCCTGACCAGGCCCTGCTGTTTGGCGCGGGCGATGATTCGGGCTAGGCGGGTGGCGTAGTTAGCGATGAGCATCCGGATGCGCCGCTGAAGGCTGGGGTCGCCATCCTGTGCCAACCACGACAACAGTCGCCGGGGAACGCCGGGGTGCCTGGCGATGAACGCGATCTGCTGCTGGAATACGCTCTCCAGTTCCCGCAGCGGGTCGTCTTTCCTCTCGCTCTTGACTGAGCGCAAGAGCCGGCCTCTCACTCTGGCAATAAACCTTTTTCGGCTACCGCGGCTGTCCGTCTGCGGAGGCGACCATCGATCCTCGGCCGCGGCGGCGGTTCCAAGCAGACTTTTCATATCCGCGAACAGGTAGTGGCGCGTGGTTTCCCACCACCGCTTGAGATGCTCCTGCTCGAAACGATTCATGCTGTCGTCCGTCATGGTGCCTCCTCCCTTATTTGCAAGGTCATTCAAACCCCCGCCCTTCACCGGCGTCTCCATGGGTCACGCCATCGCGGATGTGGTAGATGCGCTTGAATGTGGGGATGATCTTTTCGTCATGGGTGACGACGATGATGGCGGTCTCGAACTTCCGGGCCATGTCATTGAGGATGCGGATCACAGCAATGGCGCGCTCGCTGTCGAGAGGCGCGGTGCGCTCATCGGCCAGGATCACCGGCGGGCGATTGACCAATCCGCATGCGATGGCGACCCGTTGCTGCTCGCCACCGGAGAGTTGCGAGGGCATGGCGCGAGCCCGGTGTTGCACATCGAGCGCCGTAAGCAGTTCCAGCGCCTTCGCGCGCGACTCCCCATTCGCGACGGATGCCGGATCGAACTCGAATGGCTTGCGGTTACGCGTCGGTGCCTCTCGCCCGCCTTGCACCATGCCGCATTCCACCAGGAGGCGGGCGTTGGCAGCTTCCACCAGAAAACACGAGCCCGTGACTTCGCGTGCCGCACCCAGAAAACTCAGCTTCATGGGATGTTCACTCCGGCTTCTTCTCTTGCATCGGGCAGGTGCTCAGGCCGAACAGGCGGTAGCCTGGGCAGCGGCCAGCCAGCCCTGTGATGAGAGGCATGAATCCAATGAGTCCCAGCCAACGCCAGGATGAGTCCAGCCACAATGGGAGACTGAGGAGAACCAGTCCGATGACGACGCGCACAATGCGGTCGAGCCGTCCAACGTTGATTTGCATGACGGTCTCCTTGTGTTGAGTCAGCGGCTTGAAAACGCGACGGGGGCGGCAGCGCCCCGCAGCGGATGGGTTGCGGTCGATGCCGTCGTGGATACGTCCCAGCCACCGCCAAGGGCCTTGTACAGCGCCACCAATTGCACGGCGGCGTTGGTATGTGCCCGCGCGGCTGCGGTTTCGGCCTCATGCAGGCTGCGCTGGGCAGCCAGCAGTTCGACCAGCGCGATGTCGCCCGCCGCGTAGCGCGTCCTGGTGTGGCCGTAGGTTGTGCGCGCGGCATCCAGTGCCATGCCGCGGCGTTCCAGTGTGTCCAGCCCGCCGTGGTAGTCGCCCAGCGCGCGCTCGGCGTCGCCCAGCGCCGTCAGCACGGCCTGCTCATAGGCCAGCGCGGCCTGCCGCTCGGCCGCCTCGCGTGCCCGAATTTCGGCTCGCACACGGCCACCGTCGAACAGGCGCCAGGAAATCAGCGGCAGGATGGAAAAACGCGAGCTGGATGCATCGAACCAATCGCCCGTACTGAGCGCCTGAAACCCGCCGCCGACACCGATGGAGAGTTTGGGGAACAACTCGGCCGTGGCCACGCCGATGTCGGCAGAACTCGCTGCGAGGCGACGTTCCGCAGCCAGCACGTCAGGACGTCGGCGCAGCATATCTGCGCGCTCGCCCACCGGCAGTGCCCGCAGCGTGCTCGGCGTCAAGGGGCCATCAAGCAGTGCCAGCTCCCGCTCCGGCGGTGCGCCCAGCAGCACGCCCAGGCTGAGCACCGCGGTGCGCTGGCGCGCCTGGATATCCGGGATGAGCGCGTTGACTGCTGTCCATTGGGCGTACGCCGCCTCCACGTCGGCGGCCGACGCGTCGCCCAGCGCGTGCCGCAGGCGCACCAATTCAAAGGTCTGCTGCAGCGTATCCAGCGTGGCGCGTTGTGCGTGCAACTCGTAGCGGGCGCCGACGGCGGTGAACCAGGTGCGCGCGACCTCGGCCACGATACGCATGCGTACGCCCTGTGCCTCGGCTTCGGTCGCCTGCAGGCGGGCGCTGGCGCCTTCCAGGGCGCGCCGCTTGGCCCCGAACAAGTCGGCCTCCCAGGCCGCGTCGAAGCCCGCGTCGTAGATGGTCTGCGTGGCGTCAAGACCGGGGATGGAGCCTACGGGCAAGGGGCCGTTCTCGCTTTGACGGCGCCGGTTGACGCTCGCGCCTGCGGCGGCGGTGGGCAGTGCCTCGCCGGCCACACGTTCGCGCAGGGCGCGTGCCTCATCGATGCGTGCCGCAGCCTGGCGCAGATCCAGGTTCTGTGCCAGCGCTGTGGCCATCAGGCGATCGAGGACTGGATCGTCCAGTGCAGACCACCATTGGCTCAAGTCTGCGGACTGGGATTCACTTGCCAACGGCAAGGTCCAGCCGCTGCCGACGTCGACCGGCGGCGGCTCGCGGTAGTCGGGGCCCACGGTTGCGCAGGCAGTCAGCAGCACGCACGACAGGGCCAGCGCGACCGGACGCACGCGCCCAGGGGTCAGGCCGGTGACGGTTGCGCGAAGAAAGGGAGTGCGGGTCTTGGATTTCATTGCAGGCGTCCTCGGACGAATACGGTGGCCATCGTCAGCGTGGCGAGGGCGATGATCGCCAGCGGCCACAGGCTGGCGAGAATGTCACCGGGCGGCATGGCCTTGAGAAAGCTGCCTTCGACGATGATGAGGAAATGGGTCAGCGGAATGGCCTGAGCCAGCCATTGCAGAACGACGGGCATGTTTTCCACAGGCGTCGCAAAACCTGACATCAGCACCGCCGGCACGCCGACGGCGAACGCCCCCAGGATGGCCTGCTGCTGCGTCATGCTGACCGCGGAAATCATCAGACCGATGCCGACCACCGAGGCGATGAACAGCACCAGGCTGGCAAGCAGGAGTGCAAACGAGCCCGTAAATGGGATGCCGAACAGGAAGACGCCCGCGCTGATCATGAACAGGCCCAGCCCGGTGCCAATTGCGAGTGCCGGCAGCGACTTGGAGATGATGATCTCGGGCGTCGAGGTGGGCGACACCAGCAACTGGTCGAAGGTGCCCAGCTCGCGCTCGCGCGCGATCGACAACGAGGTGATCAAGAGCGAGCTGAACAGCGCCAGGATGCCCGTCAGCCCGGGCACGATGAACCAGCGGTAGACCAGATTCGGGTTGAACCAGTGGCGCACGACCACGGGCGTTGGTGCCTGAGCGTCGGGCACGACCTCGGCGCCGACATCGGCGGCGATGGTGGACAGATAGGCCACGGTGATCTGCCCGGAGTTGCTGCGCCGGCCATCGACCAGTACCTGCGCGCGGCCACTTTCGCCGGCCGCGATGGAGCGCGAGAAATCCACCGGGATGGCGAGCGCGGCGATCACCTCGCCACGGTCGATCAGCTCGTGGAGCTGCTGCTGGCTGTCGACATGCCGGACGTGGGTGATGAAGCGGGCGCTGTCCAGTCGCTGTACCAACTCGTGCGACCACCGCCCCGCATCCTGATCGTAGACGGCGATATCGACGTTGCGCACTTCCAGCGTCGCGGCAAAGGCGAACACTAGCAACTGCAGGATCGGCGGCACGAACACCACCATGCGGCTGCGCGGATCGCGCAGGACGCTGAGCACTTCCTTGATGAACTGGGCGCGCAGGCGGGTGAACGAGAATGCGGAAGTCAACATCGCGTCACTCCAAGTTCTTGCGCGTGGCGCGCTTGGCGATCACGAAGAACAGCACCCCGATCGCCGCCATGGCCGCCAGGTTGGGCAGGAACACGGCCCAGATGTCGCCGGCCAGGAACACCGTCTTCAGCGAATCGACGAAGTAGCGCGCCGGAACCACCAAGGTGATGGCGCGGATCGGTGCCGGCATGGCGTCGATCTCGTACAGAAAGCCCGACAACATGAAGGCCGGCAGGAAGCCCGTGAACAGCGCGATCTGCGCGGCCAGGAACTGGTTGCGTGCCAGCGACGAGATCAGCAGACCCTGACCCAGCGCCGGCACCATGAACACCGCCGACAAGAGCAACAGGGACAGCAAGGAGCCGCGCATCGGGACGCCGAACACGAACACCGCCAGCGCCGATGCGCCCAGCGTGGACAGCATGCCGAGCGCGAAGTACGGCAGCAGCTTGCCGATCAGGATTTCGGCCACCGAGGCCGGCGTGGACAGCACTGCCTCCATGGTGCCGCGCTCCCATTCACGCGCCACCACCAGTGCAGTCAGCATGGTGCCGATGATGATCATGACGATGGCGATGGCGCCGGGAATCAGTGCGCGTCGGCTTTCCAGTTCGGGGTTGAACCAGTAGCGCGGCTCCAGCATGATGGACTGCGCCGGTGCTCCGACGTCCAGTCCGGCACGCCAGGACTGGACCACGCCACGGGCGTAGTTCTCGACGTAGTTGGCGGTATTGGGGTAGGAGCCATCGGTGACGATCTGCACCAGCGGCTCGCTGCCACGGAGGGCCAGACGCTGCTCGAAATCCTGCGGGATCACCACGTAGCCGCGCAGGTCGCCTGAGACCAGTTGGTCGGCTACTTCGCGCCGGTCATGGGCGAAGTGCGTATTCAGGAAGCGAGTGCCCGAAAACGCTGCGGCCAGCGACTGTGCCGATGCGCCGGGCGACTCCAGGACCACGCCGACACGGACATCCTTCGCATCCAGCGACACCGCATAGGCGAACAGCAGCAGCAACACCACCGGGAGCACGAACGCGATCAGCAGCGTCGAGGGGTCGCGCAGCGCCTGGTAGCTTTCCTTGGTCACCAGGGCGATCAAGCGCCGTAGATCAAAATGGCGCAAGTCGGTCTGCAGGGAGTCACTTCCGTCTTTGTGCATTGTGGCGCCGTTCATGTGGCGGCCTCCAGCTCGCGGTCTGACGACTCCACCAGGTGGATGAAGGCGTCCTCCATCGTCGGGTCGGGCCGTTCGGGGCTGACCGCCGAACGTTTGAGCGCGTCGGGCGTATCCAGCGCGATCAGTTGCGCACGCGAGAGCATGGCCACGCGGTCGCAGTATTCGGCCTCGTCCATGAAGTGGGTGGTGACCATGATGGTCACGCCCTTGCGGGCCAGTCCGTTGATGTGGGTCCAGAATTCGCGCCGGGTGATCGGGTCCACGCCCGAAGTGGGCTCATCCAGGAACAGCACGGGCGGCCGGTGCATCAGCGAACAAGCCAAGGCCAGGCGCTGCTTATGTCCCAGCGGCAGGGAATCGGGCGTGGCGGACAACCAGTCGCCCAGATCGAAGGTTTCGATCATCTCGGCAATGCGCTCGCGCCGGGTGTTGCCTTCCAGTCCGTAGACGCCGGCCGAGAATTCCAGGTTCTGCTGCACCGAGAGCAGGCCGTAGAGCGAAAACTTCTGCGCCATGTAGCCGAGCCGGCTCTTGGCTGCGCCGGTGGCGCGGCGCAGATCATGGCCCACCACATGCGCTTCGCCAGCAGTGGGTTTCAACAGGCCGCACAACATCTTGAAGGTGGTGGACTTGCCGGCGCCGTTGGGGCCGAGCAGGCCGAAGATTTCGCCCTTTTGCACCTCGAAGCTGACGTTGTCGGTGGCGGTGAACTCACCGAAGCGCTTGGTGAGGTTTCGGCACGACACGGCAATATCGGAACCCAGCTCAACCGGCGGCAGACGCTCGGCCAGCGTCGAAGTGCCGCCGGGGCCGCCACCGAGCAGATCGATGAAGGCGTCTTCGAAGCGCGCGGGCACCTGCGCCAGTCGCACCTGCGCCTGATCGGACAGGGCCTGGAGCTGCTCCGCTTGAGCGCCCTCGCGCAACACCACGCGCACGCCGGCGCCCTGGATCACGCCATCGCTCACGCTGGGCAGGTCGAGTGCCTGGGTCAGGACCGCTCGGCGCTCGGCACCGACGTCTTCCAGACGGAAACTGCGGCCTTCGAGCTGCGCGGTCAGCTCCTGCGGCGGGCCCTCGAACAGGAGCTGCCCTTGGTTCAGCAGCAGCACGCTCTCACAGCGCTCGGCTTCGTCGAGATAGGCGGTGGACCAGACCACGGCCATGCCTTCATCGGTCAGCGCCTGCACCATGCGCCACAAGTCCAGGCGGCTGACCGGGTCGACACCCACGCCCGGCTCGTCCAGCAGCAGCACCTTCGGCCGCGCCATGAGCTCACAGGCCAGGCCCAGCTTCTGCTTCATGCCGCCGGAGAGCTTGCCGGCCAGGCGTTTGGTGAAGGGTCCGAGCCGCGTGAAGTCCAACAGCTCGGCAAACAGATCGGCGTTGCGGTCCGCATCCATGCCGCGCAACTGCGCATACAGGCGCATGTTCTCCATCACCGACAGGTCTTCGTACAGTCCAAAGCGTTGCGGCATGTAGCCGCTGGCGACGTGAATGGCGTCGTTGTCCTTGACCACGTCATAGCCTGCCAAGGTGACGTGGCCGGCGTTCGGCACCAGGAGGCCGGTCAGAATCCGCATCAGCGTCGTCTTGCCGGCGCCGTCCGGGCCGACCAGACCGGTCAGCCGCCCATAGTGGATGCGCGCGCTCAAGCCCCGCAGAGCCTTTATGTCGCCGAAATGCTTGTCCACGCCCTCGATGACGACGGCAGCGTCTTCGCCCGCACCAGCAGGCACGGCGGCGATGGCACGGCTTGCCTGCATTTCACCGCTCCCCCGGGATACCGGTGCCGGCTTTCGCATCGACCTCGATCGTCACCGGCATGCCCTGGCGCAAGGCACTGTCGCTGTCGGCTTCGTCGATGACGATGCGCAGGCGGTACACCAGATCCGTGCGCAAATCCGTCGTCTCCACCGTCTTGGGGGTGAACTCGGCGCGCGGCGAGATGAAGCCGATCTGGCCGCGATAGACCTTCTCTGATGAATCGCTTTTGACGCGTACCACAGTACCGGGCGCGATGCGCCCCAAGTCCGACTCGCCCACGTAGGCGCGCACGTAAACCGGCTTGTCCAGGCTCAGGCTGTAGACCGCGCTCTGGCTTGCAACCATGCTGCCGGGCTCGCGCACCCGTGCGATGACGGTGCCACTACTGGGCGCCACCAATTCGGTGTCCGCCAAGGCTGTCGTGGCTTGCGCTGCGGCAGCCTGAGCGGCCGCAAGGCGAGCTTCTGCCGCGGCGATGTCTTCCTTGCGGAAGCCTTCGGATGCTTGCGACAGGGCCGCCTTCGCTGCTTCGACGCCAGCGGCTGCCTGGTCTCGCGCCGTGCGGGCGGCATCGACCGTACGCTGGCTGCTGGCACCCGATGTCAGCAGGCCACTCTGGCGCTTGAAATTCCGCTCGGTCTCGGTGGCGAGCGCCTGTGCCTGCCTGAGGGCCTCGCGCGCCTGGGTGATTTCCTGCGGTCGCAGGCCGCGGCGCAGCTTGGCCAGTTCCGCCTGCGCCACCTGCACCTGGGCCTGCGCTGCCGCAAGGGCTTCCCGATAGGGTTGCGCGTCAAGCGCCGCCAGGCGCGCGCCCACGCTGACGGCATCGCCCTCGTCGAAAGCCATTTGCATCACGCGCCCGGGCTGACGGAAGGCCAGTTGCACCTCGCGGATATCGACGTTGCCGTAGAGGCGCAATGCATCTTGTTGTCCATGGTCGCGCGACAGCCAGAACGCCAGTGCGCCGCCAAGAGCGAGCAAGACGACGGCGATCACGACCCAACGGGTTTTTCTGGAGAGGAGGTTTGGAGTTTTCATCGATGGGTTTCCGCTGGATAAAGGTGCTCAGTGCTCGCGTGCGACCGGCGCATTCGCCGCTGACCGGCGCCAGGCGATGGCCGCTATGCCAGCCCACACCAACGTGCGCAGCGTCATGGCGACCACCGTGCGTCGCTCCCAGGCGCCACCCAGAGCCACATGCACTCCGAAAGCGAGGAACACGAGTGCGGTCGCCACCGTGATGACAATCGCCAACCACGCGGCCCAGCGCCGGCGCATCCACAAGCCGACGCCGGCGACGATGTAGGCGAACCCGGCCAGAAAATTGAACCAGAGCACGAAAGGCACATAGTGGCCGGCGGCTTGGCGCGCCGCGCCGTCGACAAACAGAACGGCGCCGCCCTCCCGAAGAGTGAGCAGGCCGAAGCCGATCGCGAGCAGGGAGATCAGCCAGTGCCAGAGGCTGCGTTGTGGATGAGTGGTCATCTTCATGGCCTTTACTTGATCGCGGAAACTCCCAAGCCTTCGCCGTCGTCGCGGCGTGCGTGTGCGTTCCGCCGGGCGGTCGGGCTGAGTGTTGAATGACGCGGATTCGCGCTGGAGGCGCAACGCGATCGCATGACCGTGGTGTGCCTCTCGGCCGACCGGGCAACTGCGTGGCGGCAGGATGGAAGGCGTTTCATCGGGTGTGCGTGATGCCACGGAGATAGATGGCAAACACGGCTGGCGCATCACGACGAATGCGACTGACCTTGCCGGCCAACAGCGACTGCATGACCAGTCCCTGGATCGTGCCGATGAACAACACGGCGGCGGCATCCACGTCCAGATCCGCATCCAGGTCGCCTTGCGCCTTGCCTGCCTCCATCAGGCGGCGCAGGCGCTGTTCGTATTGACGGAGCAAGGTCTGCACCATCCGCTTGGCGAGCGTCTCGCCAGAGCGTTGCAGTTCTCCGAACAGCATGCGCGGCACGCCGGGATGCTTGGCCACGAAGTCGATGTGCGTCATGAACATGGCTTCGAGTGCTGCGGCAGGAGACGCGGCGCCCTCGGCCGCCTTGTCCACGCGCACCAGTAGACGCTCACCGACCCAGGTCATCGTTGCCTCCAGGATCGCGTCCTTGGTGGGAAAGTGGCGAAACAGCGCGCCCTGCGTCAAACCCATTCGATCGGCGATGGCCGTGGTCGTGATTTCGGCCGGGTTTTGCTCTGCTGCCAAGTCGACCACGGCTTGCACCGTGGCCGCGCGCCGCTCTTCAGCGGACAGATACTGAGGACGTTCGCTCACCGATCAGACTCCATGAAGTAAGTAACCAATTACTTTCTTAACCCGCAAAATGACCATGATGCAAGAACAAAACCGACCGATTGGCACGGGAGTGGCCAGCCCTTGCCCATTCGGAAGCCGTCAATAGTTGCCCTTGATAGACCTCAAGAAGAGAATGCATTCTTCAATTGGCTGACAAGGCCATGGACCAACGAGCCCAGCAGTTCATTCTTAACGTCAGAAGTCACCTCACTCGGGCACGGTCGCGAATTCCCCGCTCGGACGACCGGCAAGGCTTGCATCTTTTTTTGCAAGCAGTAAGATAGTAACCTAAAAATCTCAGTTGGTGATGTGCAGCTTGCTCGAACCGCTGGCAGGCTACGGGTTTGCTGTTGATCGAGGGAGTCACCCGATGGGTGAGTCGAAATTGAAGCATTTGCAGCGTGAGGAAATGCTTTTGTCGTGTGCCGGGGTGCAGACGGCGGGCGGTCGCGTGCGGGTTCGTTGGGAGACCGACAGTGCGGCCACGCCGATGGGGCAACTGGCCTACTTCATTGAATTTCTGACACTGACCGGGTTGTGGTCGTGTTGGCAGGATCGCTGCCCGCTGTCGTACTCGAGCCCGAACGCACCGACCAAGGCCGATGTGCTCGGTACCTGGCTGCTGTCGATTCTGTCTGGGCACCGGCGCTACTCGCACGTCACGACGATCCGCTGCGATGGGGTCAATCCGGGGCTGCTGGGGATGAACAAGGTGATCAGCGAGGACGCGCTGCGCCGGGCGCTGGTGGCGATTCCCGAAGACAAAGGGGTGAGCTGGCTCGACGGCCACCTGCGCGAGAGCACCGCGCCCTTGCTCGATGTGCCCTGGATTCTGGACATCGACACGACGATCAAGCCGCTGTACGGCAAGCAGGAGGGGGCGGTCGTGTCGTACAACCCGAAGAAGCCGGGGCGGCCTTCGCACAGTTACCACACCTACCTGATGGCCGGGCTGCGCCTGGTGATGGGGGTTGAGGTCAAGGCGGGCAACGAGCACTCGGGCAGTCACACCTTGCCCGGCTTGCTCACGATCCTCGATGAGCTGCCCGCCCATCACAAACCGAAGATGGTACGCGGCGACTGCGGGTTCGGGTCGGACGGCATCATGCGCGAGCTCGAAGCGCGCGCACAGCCCTACCTGTTCAAGCTGCGCCTGTCGAAGAACGTCAAGCGCCACATTGAGCGCCTGTTCCGGGTCTCGGGCTGGTGTGATGCCGGTCAGGGCTGGGAAGGGATCGACAGCACGCTGGCACTCACCGGATGGGAAGACACGCGTCGCGTGGTCGTGCTGCGCCGCCCCCTGCGGGGCGAAATGCTCGTCGCCCAGGAGGACAACGGTCAGCAACTGCTGGGCTTCATCGAGGCCGACCGCAAGGGCGGAAAGCGCATCACCGGCTACGAGTACGCTGTGCTGGTCACCAACCTGGACCACGAAATCCTCTCGCTCGGCCAGCTCTACCGTGACCGCGCCGACGCGGAGAACGCCTTCGACGAACTCAAGAACCAGTGGGGCTGGGGCGGCTTCACCACGCACGATCTGCATCGCTGCCAATTGTCGGCGCGCGCGGTCGCCCTGATCTACAACTGGTGGAGCCTGTTTGTGCGCCTGGCCAACCCCGAAGCCCGGCTCGAAGCCATGACCAGCCGACCCTGGTTGATGTCCTCGGTCGGCCGACGCACCGAGCATGCGGGCCAGACCACGATCACGCTGACCGGGCAGCACGCCTATTTCGACAAGGCCCGCCAAGTGCTCATGCGCGTGTCCAGCCAGCTTCAAACCTGGATGAGCGAAGCTGCGGAGCAGTTCAACGCCCCATCGGTCTGGCTGCGCTGTTGCGACCATCTCAAGCGCACCATCGCGGCCATCGGACCACCGGCACCCCTTCGTTTGCTGATTTAGCATGCAAACCGGGTGGGGTAACTGAGGTTTTTAGGGTAATAAGTCACTTCCAAAATTGGAGGGTCAAACATGAATACTCTTGCCACGCCTGACAAATCTGAGACGACATCTTCCGAAGTTTGTCGCCCCGATGCCTTGGATACGCTGGCGAATGCCTGGCGGGCACGCGGTACGGGCGGTTTGTCACCAGCGGCGGGGGCGCTGGCCTGGTACGACTGGGCGCTGCACCTGAGCCTTTCTCCGGGCAAGCAGCGCAGCCTGATCGAAAAGGGGCTGCACAAGCAGCAACGCCTGGCGCGCTACGCCGCGCACGCTGCAAGCGCCCACAGCTGCCCAACTTGCATCGAGCCACTGGAGCAGGACCGGCGCTTCTCGGCTCCGGCCTGGCAGCAGTGGCCTTTCAACGTCATTCACCAGAGCTTCTTGCTGCAGCAGCAGTGGTGGCACAACGCCACCACCGGCGTGCGCGGCGTGTCGCGCCATCACGAGAACATGGTCACTTTTGCCGGAAGGCAGTGGCTGGACATGTGGTCGCCTTCGAATTTCGTCTGGACCAATCCGGAAGTGCTGAACGCCATCAAGGCCAGCGGCGGCGCCAACCTGTGGCGCGGCGCCATGAACTTCCTTGATGATGCGCAGCGTCTCGCGCTTGACGATGCGCCCGCCGGAGTCGAAGGCTTCGAGGTCGGCAAGGACGTGGCGGTCACCCCGGGAAAGGTAGTGCTGCGCAACGACCTGATCGAGCTGATCCAGTACACACCGACGACGCCCGACGTGCATGCCGAGCCGATCCTGATCGTGCCTTCGTGGATCATGAAGTACTACATCCTCGACCTGTCGCCGCACAATTCCATGGTGAACTACCTGGTGGGGCAGGGGCATACGGTGTTCATCATTTCCTGGAAGAACCCGGGCCCGGCAGACCGTGACCTCGGCATGGAGGATTACCGTCGGCTCGGCGTCATGGATGCGCTCGATGCGGTCACGGCCATCGTGCCCAAACATAAGGTGCAGGCGGTTGGCTATTGCCTGGGAGGCACCTTGCTGGCGATTGCGGCTGCCGCGATGGCGCGCGACGGTGACGATCGGCTGCACAGCCTGACGCTGCTGGCGTCGGAGACCGATTTCCGCGAATCGGGCGAAATCGCCATGTTCATCGACGAGAGTCAACTGGCCTGGCTCGAAGCCGGCATGTGGGACAAAGGCTATCTCGACGGCAAGCAGATGGCCGGTGCGTTTCAGATGCTCAACTCGCGCGACCTGATCTGGTCGCGCCGCGTGCGCGAGTACCTGCTGGGCGAACGGCAGGAGTTCAATGACCTGATGGCATGGAATGCCGACGTGACGCGCATGCCGTATCGCATGCACAGCGAGTACCTGCGGCGTTTGTATCTGAACAACGATCTGGCCGAGGGACGCTACCAGGTCGGCGGACGGCCGGTGGCGATCGCCGACATCGAAGTGCCGATGCTCATCGTCGGCACGGTGCGCGACCACGTTGCCCCCTGGCCATCCGTGTACAAGATGCATCTGCTCAGTGATGCGGAGCTGACCTTCGTACTGACCAGCGGCGGGCACAACGCCGGCGTGGTCAGCGAGCCGGGGCACCCCCGGCGCAGCTACCAGATTGCGACCCGCAGCGTCGGCGCTCGCTACGTCGATCCGCAAACGTGGCGTACCGAAACCCCGCTGAACGAGGGCTCCTGGTGGCCAGCCTGGCAGCAGTGGCTGGCACGACATTCGACCGAGCGGGTATCGCCGCCTGCCATGGGCGGCACGCAGGTCCCGCTTGGTGATGCACCGGGAACCTATGTGGCAATGCGCTGATACGACGCGCCGAAGCCGAGACAAGACAAGACCATTTCAACAGGGACATCGCTAAGGATGGCCTACACCCGCCCCGAAGGGGGCCCACCATGACCGAAGGGCACTGCAATGAGCAACGAACTGCCAATCCATCTCTACAAAGCCAATGCCGAGCTGCAACTGCAGATCACGCGCTTGCTGCAGGAGAGCAGCCATCACTGGCTCGAGGTCATGCAACAGCTCAGCGCTGGCAGCGTGCTGGAGACCACCTCGCGCATCCAGGGCCTCCAACAGGCGGCCGACTGGCAAGCGCTCGCGACCTTGCCGTCCGAAGTGTTCTGGCGTCTGTGCCAAGGCCGCATGGGCGATGCCCAAGCGGTCGGGCAAGTAGCAGCCAAGAGCCAGACGGCCTTTGCCAATGGACTGCGCCAGGCGCTCACGACTTGGCAGGAGTCTGTCTCCGAGGCATTCGGCGCGAGTGGCGACGCAGCCTCTTTCACGCAGCTTTGCCAGCGCTGGACGCAGCCCTGGACCGCCCCAAGCGCCGTACCCCAGGGCAAGACCAAGAAATGAGGGGACGGCAATGAATACGACGCAACGGACGGCGCTGGTGACGGGAGGCAACCGGGGGTTGGGCGCTGCGATCGCCCGTGCCCTGCACGATGCCGGCCACCGCGTGATCGTCACGCATACCCCCGGCAACACCACGATTGGCCAGTGGCAGCAAGCGCAAGCGACACAGGGCTACACATTTGCTGCCTACGGGGTGGATGTATCGAACTACGAATCAACGCAGGAACTGGCGCGGCGCATCCACGCCGACGGTCATCGGATCGACATCCTGGTGAACAACGCCGGCATCACCCGCGACGCAACGCTGCGCAAGCTCGACAAGGCCGGGTGGGATGCCGTACTGCGCACCAACCTGGACTCCATGTTCAACGTCACCAAGCCGTTCGTCGATCCGATGGTCGAGCGCGGCTGGGGTCGCATCGTCAACATCTCGTCGATCAACGGCAGCAAGGGCCAGTTCGGGCAGACCAATTATTCGGCGGCCAAGGCCGGGGTACATGGATTCACCAAGGCGCTCGCACAGGAGGTGGCGCACAAGGGCGTGACGGTCAACACCGTCTCGCCGGGCTATTTCGCCACCAAGATGGTGATGGCGGTGCGCGAGGATGTGCGCCAGAAGATCATCGATGCGATTCCGATTGGCCGTCTCGGTCAGCCGGCCGAGATTGCGGCACTTGTCGCCTTCATCGCCAGCGAAGCCGCCGCCTTCATGACCGGCAGCAACGTGGCGATGAACGGCGGCCAGCATATGTATTGAGTAGTCGAGGAGCCTGCGGCATGAAAGTCTGGACCATTCGCGTGGGCAACGTCTCCCCCGGTCGCTGCAATTCACCGAAGAGCATCCTTGGCACACTCGGGTGCTCGGACCCGAAGCATGCGCATTGACACGAGGGTGTTTGCGTGCTGACGGATAGTGATCTGCAAGCCCTCCGGTTGACCGCACGTCTAGCAGGCGTCCTCACCCTGATCCTGATCGACACCCCCATCGCTTGGTGGCTGGCTCGTACCAAGGTCTGGTGGAAAGGGCCGATAGGAGGCTGCCTTGGAGCCTAGATTGCTACGCTATTTCGTTGCAGTCGCGGAAGAGCTGCATCTCGCCCGCGCGGCCGAGCGTCTCGGCATCGAGCAATCTCCCGTATCACGAGCAATGCGCGACCTCGAACGCCTGCTGGGCGTCTCATTGTTCGACCGCAGTGCCCGGCAGACGCGGCTGACTTGGGCCGGCCAGGTGTTGCTGGGCGAAGCTCGGCGCGTGTTGGCCACCGTGGACCAAGCGGTTCAAGCTACCAAGGCTGCAGCGCAGGGCTACCAGAGCTATTTGCGCATCGCCATCTGCGACAGCCTTGCCCAGCCACGCATCGCCTCGCTACTGGCGCGCAGTCGCGAGGAAGAACCTGAATTGGGGATTCGGGTCTTCGATCTGCCGTTTTCGCGGCAGCTCAAGGGCCTGCACGATGACCTGCTGGATGTCGGCTTCGCGCTGTCGGATGCGGTCACCGGAGGGCTGATCGCCGAGCCTGCTTGGAGCGATCCGCTATCGGTGATCGTGCCGACACGCCATCCGCTGCTCGCGCATGCACAGGTCAAGTTGGAAGACGCCTTGAAGTTTCCGCTGGTCCTGTGTCACCCGGATGCGGCGTCGGGCTGCCATGACCAGATTCAGGCACTGCTCGACGGCGCGGCCATCACGCCCAAGATAGCCGACCACGTGACAAGCCTTGGCGTGATGCTCACGCTGGTGGGAGCCGGTTATGGCATCGGCTTTGCCATCGGTGCACAGGTGCAGACTTGCCAGCGGCCCGACATTGCGATACGCCCGCTGGCGGGCATCACGCCCACGCTGACGACCTATCTGCTGCGCCGTCAGAGCGAGCCCTCGGAACCGATGAAGCGGTTCTTGCAGCGTGCTCGGCGGTTGTTCCGGCCGCAAGGCGATGTGCACGCTCCTTGACCCGCATCGGTCCAGGTACGTTGGCTATTGGCAGCCGTCTCCGGCTCTGGGTGGACTTATCTGGTCCGTCACGTTGACCGACTTGGATTTTTGAGTCCAGAATAGAGGCCTTCTTGGGGAGCTGACCCCAAGAAATTCTTTGTTGATCAACCGGTTGGGTTGTGGGTGCTGTTCCCTTCACCCGCTTCATAGAGCGGGTGGTTCGCATAGGATCGAGACCCGCGACTCTGGCCAGTTGATCTTTGGCGATTCGCGAAGGATCCGCGCTCCGCCGCCTGCGCCGCGCCGGACAGAGTCGGTGTCGCAAAAAGTACCGCGAAGGTGTTGCCAGGCGAGAGCTGTTAGTACATAATGCAGTCCTTCGCGGCACAATGAGAAGTAAAAATTGCTGCGTTATCAAGGAGTTAAAGCGGGGATTTAAGTCTCGTTTCCCGCTCCAATTTATGATCTACAGACTTCCACTGACGTCTGTAAGTCATTGAAAAGAGGAGCTTCGGCTCCTTTTTTCATTCCAGCGAAAGCCACGGAAGTCCACTGACAGCCACCATTTTTGAGGCCAAAAACAAGGCCAAAGAATGCGGGTCGTGCCGGTTCCGGGTTGTTGCTGGGGTTGGATCGGGATGACAAGCAGCATCGGGCCTAAGTCCAAGACTTAGGAGCTTGATGATGACACTCTCTGATCTGACCGTGCGGCAAGCCAAGGCCGCCGAGAGAACCTACAGCATCCCCGACACCGATGGCCTCGGCCTGGTGGTCGCCCGCACCGGCGGCAAGTCGTGGCATTTGCGCTATTACTGGCTCGGCAAGCAAAAGCGCATCTCCCTGGGGAACTACCCCGAGATCGGTTTGCGCGAAGCGCGCACCTTGCGCGACGAAGCCCGGGCGCTTCTGGCAAAGGGCGTCAACCCCCATACCGATCGGAAACAGAAGCGACACGCGGTCAAGCTTGCGGCCGACTACACCTTCAAGGCCGTCTTCGATGCGTGGGTCGAGCATCGCCGCAAGGAAATCAAGGAGGGCAGGAACAGCACGCTGTCGCAGATCCTGCGGATCTTCAACAAGGACGTGCTGCCTAGCCTCAAGCAGATGTCGATCTACGACATTCGCCGGCCCCAACTCCTGGGCGTCCTGGCGAGGATCGAGGAGCGCAAGGCGTTCACCACTGCCGAGAAGGTCCGCACCTGGCTGGGGCAGTTGTTCCGCTATGCCCTCGTCATCGTGGAGGGGCTGGAAGCCAATCCGGCCTCCGACCTGGACGTGGTGGCCGAGCCCAAGCCCCCGGTGAACCACAACCCCTACCTGCATCTTCCGGAGCTCCCCGAGTTCCTGCACAAGCTCAGGCTCTACAACCCTCGTGGTTGGCAGACCCAACTCGGCATCCGGCTGCTGTTCCTGACCGGCGTGCGTACCGGCGAGCTGCGGCTGGCGACCCCGGACCAGTTCGATCTCGACCGTGGCCTGTGGATCATCCCGCCGCAGATCGTCAAGCAACTCCAGGACGAGATGCGCAAGGCCGGCAAGCGCCCGCAGGACGTTCCGCCCTACATCGTGCCGTTGTCCGTGCAGGCCATCGAGATCGTGCGCTACCTGTTGGGTGTGATGAGGCCGGCTCAGGTCCATCTGCTCACGCACCGCAGCGAACTCAAGAAGCGCATCAGCGAGAACACCCTCAACGCGGCCTTGAAACGAATGGGCTACGAGGATCAACTGACCGGTCACGGCATCCGCGGAACCATCTCGACGGCGCTCAACGAGATCGGCTATCCCAAGATTTGGGTGGACGCGCAGCTTTCGCACTCGGACCCGAACAAGGTGAGTTCGGCCTACAACCACGCCAAGTATGTTGAGCCGCGCCGCCGGATGATGCAGGACTGGGCGGATCGTCTCGATCTGCTCGAACAGGGCCAAGTGGAAGCGGCCAGCGCGCACCTCACGATCCATATCGAGGGCGTGCCGGCCATGGCAGAGGAGGACAAGCCCAACACCATCGTCGCTGCTGCTTCTGCGGCATCCGTTCCGCCTGTGGTGGCCGAACCCATCGTCGTGACGCCAAACGACGGGGGAATCACCTTCCAGCGACTGTCGCAGGTACCACCGCCCCCGACGCATGCGCCAGAGCCGGAGGTGTCAGTCATCCAGCGCGAGCGCGAGGAAATGCTGGCCATCTACGAATCGCCGAGCAGTCTGCCGGTCCCGCTGTTCGGCAAGTTGGCCGGGAAGTCCAAGGACCAGATCAACCGCGAGCTGAAGGCGGGCAAGCTGCTGTCTATCAGCTTGGGCAACCGCGGGCAACGCGTGCCCGACTGGCAGCTGGTACCCCTCAAGCACAAGCTGGCACAGGTGCTCATGAACCAGTGCCCGCATGCGGATCCGTGGGACCTGTACCGGATGCTGACCCGCCCACATCCGGACCTGGGTGATCGCGCAGCCATCGACATCGTGACACCAGGAAATTTGGGCATGGTCGTGCGGGTCATCGCGGGCACCCAGCAGCAGCCAAACAGGCCCGGACCTGACTCGTCTGTGCAAGGTATTCCAGAGGAGACTCGCCAGCGCATTCAACGGTTGCTAAATGATGCGGCAATGCTCGAAAGTGCCTGACGCTGGCCGACGGCCAAAGATGGATGCTTTGGCCGTCGGAATTGAGCTACAGGATGCGGGCCTTTGCAGTCCACAGCGCATACGGCGCGGCGCGATGAGGCGTGCGGCCATCCTGAAGGACTGAGTCAGCCCCTACGTCGTCCCAGAATGTAGTGGTCGTATTAGTGAGCGCGCCGCAGTAATTAGCGAGATGTAATGGGGTCGTCATCTCACTGAAATGTCTGAATTCCTAGGATTAAATCTCCTACTGAGGGAGATTTAAAAAATGAAGGAATCTCTGATTAAGTAGTGAACGAGTTGCTGTCTGATCTGTCGGAAGTGAAGGGCGGATCAGGGAGAAGGAAACGATGAAGCAGATGTGAATGGCTGTCTAAAACCGGCACTAAACGGCGGCGCGGCTTAAAGATGCGGAGCAACTCCTGCATTGCAGGATTGTCTCGAGGTCTTCTGATTCGATATTGAAGGTGGCCACCGGGCGCGTCGGAGCGAGCCCGTAGGGCGAGTGCAGACGCGCCCGGTGATGGGCATTCCGCAAGGTGGTGACGTCGCAGTGGGGATGCGGTAAAAAGGTTGGCTTTACCGCCGAAAAGAAACAGGCACGACACCGGTCCAAACCGCCAAGTTCATCCCGATGTCGTGCCCCACTCGTGCCAAGGGCGCGCGTGCCGAGCCAGTATGGCACGGCTCGTCCATCCCGTCGAGGCCGTTTCGGCATGACTGGGGGATCGCCGATGCCGGCCACGGGCCGCCTCTTTGTGTGCGCCCATTGCCGGGCGCAGGTCGTTGTTTGCCGCCGCTGCGACCGCGGTCAGATCTACTGCAATGGCGGCTGCTCGCAAGCAGCGCGTCGCGCCAGCCTGCGCGAGGCCGCTCAGCGCTATCAACGCAGCCGCCGCGGCCGCTTGGCGCACGCGGAGCGGATGCGCCGCTACCGCTGTCGCCAAAAGAAAGTGACGCATCAGGGTTCCGCCGCGCAGGCCGCCGATGCTCTACTGCCGCTGACCTTGACGACGCCGGCCAGAGCACCGGCGCCCGCTGGCGCCTCAACACCGGTGCCTGAGCATTGCCACTTCTGCCGTTGCACATATTCGGGCTTTGTCCGCCTCGGACCACTGCGTCGTCGGGTCTTCCGTGATGTTCGTACGACTGACCGCACAGGACACGACCCATGACCATTGGAGTAGAACTTGAAGCCCAGATCCTGCGTTACTACCACGTCGAGAAATGGCGCGCCGGCACCATCGCGCGCCAGTTGCATGTGCACCGCGACACCGTCCAGCGTGTGCTGGCGCAGGCCGGCCTGCCCAGGATTGGCAGCGTGCAGCGGCCGTCGCAGATCGACGCCTACCTGCCATTCATCCATGAGACGTTGAAGAAGTTCCCGTCGCTCACGGCCAGCCGCCTGTATGCGATGGTGACCGAACGCGGCTACCGCGGGAGCCAGCACCACTTCCGGCACATGATCGCGCTGCACCGGCCGCGCCCACAGCCGGAAGCCTATCTGCGTCTGCGTACCTTGCCGGGCGAACAAGGGCAAGTCGATTGGGGTCACTTCGGCCATCTGCAGATCGGCCGCGCACGCCGGCCGCTGATGGCCTTCGTGATGGTGCTGTCATGGTCGCGGCAGATCTATCTGCGCTTCTACCTTGATGCACGCATGGACAGCTTCCTGGCCGGCCATGCCGGTGCCTTCGAAGCCTGGTCCGGCCTTCCCAGGGTCCTGCTCTACGACAACCTGAAGAGTGCCGTGCTGGAACGCCAGGGCGATGCGATCCGTTTCCATCCGACACTGCTCGCGTTCGCGGCGCATCACCGCTACGAGCCCCGGCCGGTTGCCGTCGCCCGTGGCAACGAGAAGGGGCGCGTCGAGCGCGCCATCCGCTATGTACGCGAGAGCTTCTTCGCCGGACGCACCGTGACCGACCTCGATGAGCTCAACGCCCAAGCCGCCCATTGGTGTGCGGGACTTGCGGCCGATCGTCCCTGCCGGGAAGAACCGACGATCAGCGTACGCGAGGCGTTCTCCCGCGAGCAGCCCAGCCTGCTCGCCTTGCCGGAGAATCCCTATCCATGCGAACTGCAACTGGCTGTCAAGGTCGGCAAGACACCGTATGTGCGCTTCGATCTGAATGACTACACGATCCCGCATACGCATGTGCGACGCACGCTCACGGTGCGGGCCAGTCCCCGGCAGGTACGCATCCTCGATGGCACGGAACTGCTCGCCACTCATGAGCGCAGTTACGATCGCGGCGCGCAGATAGAGATTGCCGCGCACATCAATGCCTTGGTCGAACGCAAACGCGAAGCCCGCCACCATCGCGGACTTGACCATCTGGCTCGGGCGGCGCCGGCCAGCCAGGCGCTGCTGCAGCGCGCAGCGGAACGGGGCGGCAATCTGGGCAACATCACCACCCACCTGCTGCGGCTGCTCGACCGCTATGGCGCCGCTGAATTGCAAGCGGCGATCGAGGAAATCCTCGCCAGCGATGCGGCGCCTCACCAGAATCCGGTGCGCCTGGCGCTGGAGCGCCGGCGCGAGGCGCGCCAGGCACCGCCGCCCGTGGGTATCCATCTACCTGAACACGTCCGGCACAAGGACAAGCTGGTGATACCCCACCGCCTCGACATCTACGATCAGCTCACGGGAGATGCCAATGAACACGCCTGAGAACCTGCAAAGCCGTGCGAACGCCTTGCGCCTGCATGGGCTACTGGCACACTGGCCGGAGGTCGCCGACGCCGGCTGGGTGGCGCCGCTGCTGCAATGGGAAGAAGAGGAGCGCTCGCGCCGCTCGCTGGAGCGACGCATCCGGGATGCCCGACTGGGCAACTTCAAGCCCTTGTGCGACTTCGACTGGGCCTGGCCGACGCGCTGCGACCGGGCCGCCGTCGAAGAATTGATGTCGCTGGAGTTCGTCAAGGACTCGGCCAACGTCGTGCTGATCGGCCCGAACGGCGTCGGCAAATCGACCCTGGCGCTGAATCTGGCCTATCAGGCGCTCGTCCAAGGGCACACAGCGCTGTTCACCACCGCCGGCCAGATGCTCGGCGAGCTGGCCGCCCTCGACAGCGATTCGGCCTTGCGTCGACGCCTGCACCGCTATGCCTCGCCGGACGTTCTGGTCATCGACGAGGTCGGCTACCTGTCGTACTCGAACCGACATGCCGATCTGCTGTTCGAGCTCATCAGTCGCCGATATGGCGCCACCAGTACGGTGGTTACAACAAACAGACCATTCGCCGAATGGTCGGAGGTGTTCCCGAACGCCGCCTGCGTCGTCTCGCTGGTTGACCGACTGGTGCATCGTGCCGAAGTCATCGCGATCGAGGGCGAGTCGTATCGCGTCAAGGAAGCGCGTGAGCGGGCCGATCAGCGAGCAAAGAAACGCAGCGTGGCCCGGGCGGAGAAAAAGCCATCATGACGCATCTGCACCTGCCTTCAGGAATCACCAACGGGCTGGACTTCCTGATCCCAGACAACTGGTCCCCAGAACAGGCCCTCGCCGTCGTCGAACTCATCGACGATCTACGCGAGCGAATCTGCGCGCACTACCAGCTCGCACTGCATGACCTGCTGCGTGAGCAGCGCTCGCCCCCCGAGAAAAGCCTCGACGATCCGTTCTAGCCTGCACCATCCAACCCAAACAGCAAGGGGCCGCATGCGGCCCCTTGCTGTTGACCTTCTGACCCAACCATACGCCGCCATTTACTGTCGCTTTTACACCGCCGTCAACAGCAGATGACATTGTCGGCAGGTAGCTTTGATCGACACAGCAAGACGACGCGCCGTGCGGCGTTTCTCGCCGAGATGGATCGTGTGGTGCCGTGGTCTGCACTTTGCACCTTGATCGAGCCGGTGTATCCGAAGGCCGGCAACGGTCGCCCGCCGATTGGACTGGAGCGGATGCTGCGCATCTACTTTCTCCAGAACTGGTTCAATCTCTCCGACCCGGCGGTGGAAGAAGCGCTGTACGACTCGCTGTCCATGCGCAGCTTCGTCGGCATTGACCTGGGCCGGGAAGGCGCCCCTGACGAGACCACCGTCTGCAAGTTCCGCCACCTGCTGGAGCAACATGATCTGGGCCAGCGATTGTTCGAGGAAGTCGGCAGGCATCTGCAAGGCAAGGGGCTGAAGGTCTCGACCGGCACTATCGTCGATGCCTCGATCATCAGTGCGCCGAGTTCGACCAAGAATCAAGACAAGGCCCGCGACCCGGAGATGCGCCAGACCAGGAAGGGCAAGCAGTGGCATTTCGGCATGAAAGCCCACATCGGGGTGGATAGCAAGACCAAGCTGATCCACTCGGTGGTCGTGACCTCGGCCAACGTTCATGACAAGCACGCCATTCCGCAGTTGCTGCATGGCAAGGAGAAGCGAGTCTATGGCGACTCCGCCTATGCCAGCCAGAAGGATCTGATCGCCCGAGCAGCCCCTGAGGCAAAAGACTTCACGAATCAGAAAGGCCACCGGCACCAAGCGTTGACTGACCGGGAGCGGGAGAAGAACCGTACCAAGTCGCGAGTACGCGCCAAGGTCGAGCATGCCTTCCTCGTCATCAAACGCATCTTCGGCTTTGCCAAGGTGAGCTATCGGGGACTGGCGAAGAACGGCAACCGCCTGTTCGTGGTGGCCGCGCTGGCGAATCTCTTCATGGCGCGCAGGCACTTGTTCAGCGTCCAGAAGGCAAGATGCGCCTGCTGAATGCAGAGATGCCTGAAAAGGCCTGTAAATTGATGCTCGCCGGGCCCATTCCGCCTTCGTCTCATTCATCGCAACAGCAAATCCCCTCAATGTTCTTATCTGTTGTTACTTATTCAGACGTTCCTGAAGTTATTCAGAAATTACATCATCGCACTAGCAATTATCGCTCTTGCTCCCGCCTTTGCTGACGGCTCGACGGATCGACTGTATGGTGAAACGCTGCAAGCAAATGAAGCTTCCACACGTGCATATGCCTTGAACGCAGGAAAGAATCCTGCCTCCCGTCGTCCATTATCGCTACGGAATGACGCTTGATATCGCTAAGGTCATCGGGCTCACGCCCACCTATGGAAAGTGCGGAATAATTCCGGCGCAGATGTCTTATGTGGAATCGAAAGGAGAAATCAACATACTCGAATATCGCGCTTCGGGGAGCGGCTGTCGAAACGAGAACTGACTGTACGAGATGCGATTTACAGTATTCAACTTGCCCTAGGTGTGATGTTTCAATAGGTTGTTCACTTGGGGTGCCGATAGGCCGCACCGGAAACGGCAGGGCCTCGGTTATGAGACCCTGCCGCGTTGCAACGTTAGCGCGGCTTACGCATCAGCAGATAGGCAGCCGGAATCACGAACAGCGACAGCAACGGTGCGGTCACCATCCCGCCGAGCATCGGAGCTGCTATGCGGCTCATGACTTCAGAGCCCGTGCCGCTGCTCCAAACAATGGGTACCAGGCCCGCCAGGATGACCGCAACGGTCATCGCTTTTGGGCGCACGCGCAGCACCGCCCCTTCCCGGATCGCATCTAGCAGTTCTTCTCGCGTTGGGTTGCGCCCATCGGGGCAACGTTCCGCCAAGGCCTGCTTCAAATAGATGAGCATCACCACGCCGAACTCCGCCGCCACACCTGCCAGCGCAATGAATCCCACGCCGGTGGCGATGGACAGGTTGTAATTCAGCAGGTACAGGAACCAGATGCCCCCCGTGAGCGCGAAGGGCAAGGTCGCCATGATCAAGCCCGCTTCGTCCACACGCGCGAAGGTCAGGTACAACAGAACGAAGATGATCAACAGGGTGGCAGGCACCACAACCTTCAGGCGTGCATTGGCCCGCTCCATGTATTCGAACTGCCCGGAGTAGGTGATGCTCACACCCGGCTCCAGCTTGACCTGCTGCCCGATGGCATCGCGCAGTTCGTTGGCCACCGAGGCTAGATCACGGCCGCGCACATCGACATAGACCCAACCGGAGGGCCGTGCGTTCTCGCTCTTGAGCATGGGCGGTCCATCGGTGATCGCGATGCGTGCCACGGTCCCCAACGTGATCTGCTGACCCATCGGCGTGAAGATGGGTAGTTCTGCCAGCCGTTGTGGTGAATCACGCCATTCTCGCGCGTAGCGCAGATTGATCGGAAAGCGGGCAAGCCCCTCGACCGTTTCCGAGACGTTTTCGCCACCCACCGCGCCGGCGATGACCGCCTGGACATCGGCGATGTTCAGGCCGTAGCGACCGGCGGCTACGCGGTCGATCTGAACATCCACGTAGCGCCCGCCCGTCAAGCGCTCCGCGAGTGACGACGTCACGCCGGGAATGCCCTTGGCGACCTGCTCGACCTCTGCAGCGATGCGATCGATCACGCCCAGGTCGTTGCCGGTCACCTTCACCCCGATCGGGCTCTTGATGCCGGTAGCCAGCATATCGATGCGATTGCGGATAGGGGGAATCCAGATATTGGACAGGCCCGGGATCTTCACGGCACGATCCAGCTCTTCCACGAGCTTCTCGGGCGTCATGCCTGGACGCCATTGTTCCCTGGGCTTGAGCTTAACCGTGGTCTCGAACATCTCCAGGGGCGCCGGATCGGTCGCAGTTTCGGCCCGTCCTGCCTTGCCGAACACCTTGTCCACTTCAGGTACGGTCTTGATCATGCGGTTGCTCAGCTGCAGCAACTCCGTGGCGCGCTGCGCCGAGAGTCCCGGCAGGGCCGAGGGCATGTAGAGCAGGTCCCCTTCGTCCAACCTCGGCAGAAACTCACCGCCGAGCCGCGCCAAGGGCCAGGCCGTGGTCGCCAAGGCCAGCACGGCGATCAGCAGCGTCGCCTTGGGCCGGCGCAGTACCCACTCCAGTGCTGGCCGGTAGGCTGCAATCAGGATGCGGGTGATGGGGTTCTTCTGCTCATCCGGGATACGCCCGCGAATCCAGTAGCCCATGAGTACGGGAATCAGCGTCACTGACAGCCCTGCGGCCGCGGCCATCGCGTAGGTCTTGGTGAACGCCAGCGGGCCGAACAGCCGGCCTTCCTGCGCTTCTAGGGTGAAGACCGGGATGAACGAGAGCGTGATGATGAGCAGTGAGAAGAAGAGCGCAGGACCGACTTCCTCCGCGGCCTGTGTGATCACGTCCCACCGTTCCTTGCCCTGCAGCCGTTGATCTGGGTGCGCGTGCTGCCAAGCCTCCAGCTTCTTGTGGGCGTTCTCGATCATCACCACCGCTGCATCCACCATCGCCCCCACGGCGATGGCAATCCCCCCCAGCGACATGATGTTGGCGTTGATGCCCTGGTAGCGCATGACCAAGAACGCCGTCATCACGCCCAGAGGTAGCGAGATGATGGCCACCAGCGCAGAACGAAGATGCCAAAGGAACAGTGCGCAGACCAGCGCCACCACCAGAAACTCTTCGCCTAGCTTGGTCGTGAGATTGCGAATGGCCCGCTCGATCAGCGCGCTGCGGTCGTAGGTGGTGACGATCTCGACGCCCGGCGGCAGGCTGCCCTGCAGCTCCGCGAGCTTGGCCTTGACGGCAGCGATCGTCTCCTGGGCATTCTTGCCGGAGCGCAGCACCACCACGCCGCCGGCGACCTCGCCTTCTCCGTCGAGTTCGGCAATGCCACGCCGCATCTCCGGGCCTATCTGGAGCGTCGCAACATCCCCCAGCCGCACCGGCACACCGCCGCGTGCCGTCAAGGGGATCTCCCGGAACTCGTCCAGGGTCTTGAGGTAGCCGCTCGCGCGGACCATGTACTCCGCGCCTGACAATTCCAGGACGGAGCCGCCGGTCTCCTGGTTGGCCGCCATCAGGGCATCGCGGACTTGAGCCTGACTGAGGCCATAGGACGCCAACTTGATCGGGTCGAGCACGACCTGGTACTGCTTGACCATGCCCCCCACCGATGCCACCTCGGCCACGTTGGGCAGGCTCTTGAGTTCGAACTTGAGGAACCAGTCCTGCAACGCACGCAGTTGCGCCAGATCGTTCTTGCCCGTGCGATCCACGAGCGCGTACTGGAAGATCCAGCCGACGCCTGTGGCGTCCGGACCCAGGGCCGGCTTCGCCGTGGCGGGCAATCGGCCCTGGACCTGGTTCAGGTATTCCAGTACCCGTGAGCGGGCCCAGTACAGGTCGGTTCCGTCCTCGAACAAGACATAGACGAACGAGTCGCCAAAGAACGAGAAGCCGCGCACGGTCTTGGCCCCTGGCACCGACAGCATGGTGGTGGCCAACGGGTAGGTGACCTGGTTCTCGACGATCTGCGGCGCCTGTCCTGGGTAGTTGGTGCGAATGATGACCTGCACGTCTGACAAGTCCGGCAGCGCATCCACGGGCGTGCTGCGAACGCCCCACACGCCCCATGCCGTGAGCATGGCGGTGGCCAGCAGCACCAGGAAGCGATTGGCCACCGACCATCGAATCAGCTTGGCGATCATGGCTGCACCTTTTCGATGGCGGTGATCACGTAGTCCTCACCTTGCTTGGAGAAGGTGAATTGCACCTGCTGCCGAACCGAAAGACCCGCGGCGAGCTGCGGGCTGCTCATCTTGAAGCCCATGGTCATGGCCGGCCATTGGAGGGCTGGCACGGCCTCGTGCGCCAGCGTCAGCTCGGTGGGCGACATCTCCTCGATCACGCCGCGCACCACGAAAGCGTTGGTGGCCGCGGCCGGTGGCGACGAGGTGTCGTGCCCGTTGTGCGGCGATGCAGGCGCGGACGCCGCGGCACCTGCAGGCAGCACGCCCCGCAGGCTGGCTTCCGAATCGATCAGGAACTGCGCCGAGGCCACCACCTGCTGTCCCGCCGCGAGCCCGCCGTTGACCACCAGTTGATCGCCTACCTCCGCGCCCACCTGGACCTCCACGGGATGGAACTTGCCGGGTCCATCGACCACATAGGCCAGTGCGCGCTTGCCGGTGCGGATGACCGCTTCGCTGGGAACAAGCAGCGCGGGCTGTTCGTTGCCTTTGAGCGCGATCTGGCCGGACATGCCGGCCTTCAGGCGCTGGCCGGGATTGGCCATTTCAAGCCGCACTCGCACCGTACGGGTGTCGCGGTTGGCTTCGGGCAGGATGCTCACGATGCGCGCCTGGAGCACTTCACCGGGAAACGCCGCCAGCCGGACCTGCGCCGTTTGGCCGACCTGCAATGGTCCGCTTTGTGCTTCGGGGACGGCCGCTTCGATCCACACCGTGGCCAAGCCATTCACCCGGGCCAGGCTTTCCCCGGCGGAAACCGTCATGCCCTGGCGCACCATCAGTTCGGCCACCAAGCCGCCTTGAGGTGTTGTGACCGTGTACAGCCCCTTGGGCTCGCCTGTGCGCTCCACCTGGGCGATCAGGGCTTGCGGCATGCCGAGCAGCAGCAGCCGTTGGCGGGCAGCTGCGGTCAACGGTGCGTCGCCCATCGCGCGAACCGAGAGAAACTCGCGCTGTGCGGCGATCCACTCCGGCAGCAATAGGTCAGCCAGCGGTGCCCCTGCTGCGATCACGTCGCCCGCAGCCCGTGCGTAGACACGCTCGACGAAGCCAGCGGTCCGCGCCTGCACGATGCTGACGTCGCGGTCGTTGAGCAGCACGGTGCCCACGACGTTCACATCTGCGCCGATCTTGCCTTGCAGGACTTCGGCTGTACGCAGCCCTAGGGCTTGCACCGCTTGCGCCGACACGCTGAGGCCCGTGCTGTCTTGCGTGTCTTCATCCGCGTACTTCGGCATCAACGGCATGTCCATGTAGGGCGACTTGCCGGGCTTGTCGAACTTCTGGGTCGGCACCATCGGGTCGTACCAATACAGCACCTTGCGCTCGGTCGGAGCGCTTGCAACGGTGACGTTGGCAGCGGGGGAGCCGCTGAGGTGGCCGGCGCGCCATTGGGCGACGCCCCATCCAACGGCAATACCGGCAGCAACCAGCGTCAAGCCGGCAAGGATGTTTCTCGAAGAGGTATTCATGGCGAGGGTCTCCACTCAGTCCGCGATCAGGCTGTTCAGTCGGGCGACGAGGCTGTCGCGCTGCGCTCCAAGGTCGATCAGACGCATGCGCGTCTCCAGCACCTGGGCGCGTGCACTGAGCACGGCGCTCAGGTCCCCCTTGGCGGATCGGTAGTTGCTCAATGCAAGCGCCGCTCGGTTCCGTACCAGTTGCAAGCCGGCGGTCTGCAGGCGGTCGATCTGGCTGTTCAACGCTTGGAGTTCGGCGGCGCTGTCGTCCAGCTCCTGCAAATGCCGCCGCGCCACGTCTTCGCGTTCGGCGTCCAGACGTTCCAACTCGTGCCGTTTTGCCTCGATCATGGGCACTTGGCGTCGATCCTTCTGCCAAGGCAGATCGAATGTCACCTGAAATGACACCATGTCGCCCCATCGGCGATCACGCCGGCTATAGGCTATCTCCCAGGCCCAATCGCCGCGGGTCTCTGATTGGGCTTCGCGGGACTCGGCCCGGGCCATGCTTTGCATCGCCGGATAGAGTTCAAGCTCCGCGTGATTCGCCAGTTCTGTGCGCAGTTGCGCGACGGGGCGAGTGAGCGGGCCTGGATCGCCTTGCAGTGCTTCGTCGGCCCTGGAGCCCACCCAGCGCCGCAATGCGGCCCTGGCCTTGGCCCGGTCCCGCTGTAGATCGTCACGGCGGTCCGTGAGTGTCAGCGCCTCCTGTTGCGCGACCAACAGGTCGCCAGCCTGGGCCGTGCCGCCGGCGACGCGAGCGGGGAGACTGTCTTGCAGGCGCTGGTTCTCCGCGAGCAGTTCCGTCAGCAGTATCTCCCGTTGCTCCACCGCCTGCGCGGCGATCCACGCCAGGCTGAGTTCCTGGCGGATCTGCAATCGCTGCAAAACCAGCGCCGCGCGCTCTCGATCCACACGCGCCTGCGCACTGGCGACCTGGGCGTCGCGCTTGGCCCTGTTGGGCACTTCCTGCATGAGCGCCAGGCGCTGCATCGTCATGGATTCGCGCGTCATGCTCCAGCGATCCATGCCGCTGATGGGATAGTTTTCGATGCCGAGCGAGAGCTTGGGATCGGGCAGCGAGCCTGCTGCCTTCTGCACGGATTCGGCGACGTTGACCTGCAACTGCTGCGCGCTTATGCGCGGGCTCTGCTGCTCCGCGATAAGGCGTGCCTCAGCAAAATCGAGGGCGTAGGCTACAGGCGAAACAAGCGCACTGCCCGCCAACGCGATGCTGATAGCTTTCAGACAATGCAATCGCATCGAGGCCGGCGTTGTGCCTCGGCCGTGCGCCGACGTGCGACCCTCGGGGGCGCCAAAAAAGGGAGTAAACATGGTTGTCCTCGGAATTGGTGTTCACGAAATCACGTGGTCTGCCGCATCGGTGCGCGGCGAGCACGGACACATAAATCAATTCCGCAGGACTTGGAACGTGAGGTAGATCGGCGGAAAGCCCGCGCGGGGATTGGGAGGAATATAGGTAACGTGCCGCCTGAGGGCTACCCGGTCGAGAACCAACCCGGGCAGCGAGTTGGCGAGCCACATCACGTGCGCTGCGAGAAACTGAATGTCCAGCCCCTGCCATGAAAGCGCCGACTCCCGATCGCCACTGCAATGAGCGTGGCACAACTGTGGCGCTTCGCTGTCCATGGAATCAGGCATGCCGGTGCAATCCGACATTGGCAACTTGTCAGCCTGCTGCATCGAGATCGTGGCACGCATTTGCGTGGTTTCCACAGATGCCCTCGGGTCTGGCTTGGGACAGACGTACATCGCCATCGCAACCTGCGAGAAAAGCAAGGTTACGACTAGGCCGCTGGTAATCCAGCGGCTCCATCTTGCGAGAAGGCGCCTTAAGCCGATCATGCGGACATACTATTGGAAGTTGTGGGGAGTTGAATTGATCAAGGTCAGTTTCCAGGATGAATTGATGCGTCTGGACGGCGCCTTGGCCCGAACCGGCACCCACTGCATATCCACCGGCAAGAGCGGGCACCGCACGTGGTTGTCATGCTTTACGCGCCTCGGCAACTCGCAAGGCTCTAAGCTCAAATCGATCAGCTACAAGATTCGTCTGTCCCGAGAGTCGCTGCAGGTGCGTAATGACCTCGTAGGGGCCATCGGCTATTGGACGCGTGCAGATTCCGCACTGGCTAGCGGTTTCGATGCGTGATCGCGAAGAAATCCCTACGCCATATCCAGCTGCGACCCAGAGCAACAACATCTCAAAAGAACTGACATGCTGGACATTCGGCCTTTCCGTTGATGACATGGAGGACAGGTACTGGTCCAGCGAAGGAGAATATTCGGCCTTCCATCGAAACACGGAGTGCTCCTTAAGTTCATCTATTCTGATTGACTGCTGCCGGAGCAGTGGGTATCGCAGCGGCGTGGCAAGAGCTGTCGCCTCAAACCAAAGAGAAAGACTCTTCAGCGAAGAATCGCTCACCTGCTTCAGAGAAAGGCCGACGTCGAAGCGCCGTTTGTAGAGGCCTGTAATGAGATCGCTCGTCGTAACCTCATTAAATTCCATAGAAACATCGGGCTCCTCCGCGCGCTGCAGGGCAAGCAATGCAGCTAGGTTCGAAGAGGCCACACCAGGCGCTATGGCGAGCCTGAGCTGTGGGCGTGGGCTGGTGGCGTCGTGCATGAGAGGCCCCAAGAAGCGATAAGACAAGGATGGAAAGTCTTCATGATAGCTAGTTTGAGTTAAACTTAACGTGGTTAAAGTGTCGGGGCTGTTCGACGCTTCCAAGGATGGAGAAGCGAACTGTCCGACGAGGCCGTCCCCCAGGCACTACCACTTTCGACGCCGAGCCAGCGTTGGCATTCGGAGCGGCCGTTCGTGTCGCCCGCCTGACGCAAGGTATTGCTCAGGAAGAACTGGCTGCGAAAGCAGGGATCGAGCGATCGCACATGGGCAAAATAGAGCGTGGGGAGCACATGCCCACTCTCGCTCTGATCTTAAGAATCGCCGCCGGACTCAAGCTTAGTGCTGCGGAACTCGTCAGCGCAGCAGAACGCAATCTTCGTGCCGCGGCGCACGATTCAGATAGGCATTGACGCTTTAGTCATCCGGAGGTCCTCGCAGACGTTCGATGAAGCGATCCAGCGAAACCGATGAGTTGCTGCTTTCTGGCCGAAGCAGATAGGTTGTGATTACCGCCGTGTCCTGCGCCAGAGGGCGAATCACCACGTCCGGCCTCTGGCTGATGGGAATCTTGGTCGCTGTCATGAAACCAATCCCATAGCCTGCGCCGACCAGCGTTAGCATCATGTCCAGCGACGACACTTCTTCGACAACGTTGAGCCTGTGTTCCAGAACCTGTAGCAGCCGATTTAGTTCTCGGCAGTAGCCTTCGCAGGCCAGTTTGTCGCACAGAACCAGTGGGTGACCCTGAAGTTCGTTGAGCGGAACTTGCTTGTGCGCAAGAAGCGAGTGCCGCGCTGGCACGGCGATCACAATCGGGTCTCGCCAGATCGGTTCAGCCACGATGCCTTCGCCAACATCCGCCGCGTGTGCAAATCCGATCGTGAAGTCGCCAGACCGTAGGCCCCGTATCTGCTCGGTCAGCGGTACCTCGGAGAGACGTATCTCGACCTCGGGCTCTTCCGCGCGGCAACGAGCTAGGAACGCCGATAGTCGTGGGTCCATCGCACCATCGGAAATTGCAATGCGCAGGCTGCCCCTCAGGCCCGCGGCAATGGCTCTGGCATTCTCACGCGCTTGCTCCAGGACAGTGAAGAGTCGGCGGGTGTCCTGCAAGAATGCCGCCCCCGCCACGGTCAGCCGTGTGCCCCTGCGGTCGCGGTCAAACAGCGTGACCCCAAGCTCATCTTCCAATTCCTTGATCGCGCGAGACAAGGGGGGTTGCTCTATGTGCAGCCTCTCGGCCGCCCGCGTGAAATGCAACTCCTCTGCCAAGACGACAAAGCATCGTAGATGACGCAACTCCATAAATCGGGCTCCTCGCAGGTTCTCCTTCGCGCCAGATGTCCCGTGGACGAATCACGGTGGATGGGGAGACTGGATCCATTCCAGGGAAGTTGATGCGCTTGACATCGCAAAAACTGGCATCTGAGCGCTCGTGGTTGCTCGTGACGCGTCCAAAGCGCGCGCGCCCAATCAGGGCGCGCGTCTCTGTCACACTGTGCAGAAGCTTTGAAAAGCACCGCGCACCCGCGGCGTCATCCGCCGTGCTCTTTTTGTAGCAGCGACCCGAGGCGAGCGACTTCATTGCTGGTGATCGCGATGTTGCGCCCATCCTTCGTCGACACCGAAGCCCCGACATTGAGATAGACGGCGCGCCCGAAGCGGCTTTCCTGTGCCATCTTTCCGTCCTTGAAGATGTACAGCGTTCCACCGTCAGCCAAGGGAACCATCTCCTTGGCTGCTTGGGCTGCTGCATGACCGGCGAAGGCTGGCACGGAGAGAGCGCTCAACAGGGCGGCAATGACAATTTGCGATTTCATGATCGACTCCTTTGTAAAAACGACGACAACTTGCGCCGCGTCGTTAAATGTAGAAGCAGGCCGTCTACAGAGCGCTTACCCGTGCATTACATTCAATTCATGTGCTGTCATCTGCCGCCCATGAAGGACTAGGGTCCAGTGGGAGACAAGATGCCAAGCCATGCAACGCTCGCCAGAACCAAAACGGCCAAGGTCGCCTCCGTGAACAGACTCTGCCTAAGCTTGATGACTGCCTGTGCGCGATTGCCTGCCTTCAAAGCAGCCTCCAGGCTCGGGCTCAACCGATACCGATTGGCAGCAGCCAACGCCAGCATGCCTGCGAAAAGCAAGAGCTTTACCATCAGCAGCCGGCCATACAGCGTCGAGATGAGCGGATCAAACGATGGTCCGGCGATCAACAGGTAATTGAGAATTCCACTCACGACGAGTGCAGCCACGATCGCTGTACCTATGCGAGCAAAGCCATTCGACGTCCGACTGAGGACCGCTACCGGGTCTTGCGCGACATCCTGCTTGTGGGATGCCAGCATCAAGAACGCCACCAATGCGCCCACCCAAGCGCCCGCTGCCCAGAGGTGCGTGATATCCGACGCAAGATGGATGTAGCCGCGAACGCCGTCGTCCATCGCGCCGTGGCCTGCCCACGCAAGGGTCGCCAGCGCCACGCCGGTGGAGAGCGCCATCACTGCAAATCGCAAGGTAGCGTTCAATTTCAACATTGCGACGAGCACACACACCAACAGCGCGAGGATGCGAATGCACCAGGCGATGCCCATGTGCGTGCCCGTAATGAGCATGTCGAAGACGTGCGTTGACAGCTCCGCGTAGCTCTGGGCACCGGACATGGCCTTGGCCATGACCGTCATGCCCCACATCGACAGGGCAATGCCGATGGCAGCGGATGCGCCAATGAGGACGCGATAGCGGCGCGAGATCGTCGAGGATCGCTCGTCGTTGCCCAAAGCATAGAGACCGAACATGGCGACGCCAAACGCCGCCGCCAGGTCCAGATACAGCGCCAGGCGCAGGACGATGGTCAACCAATCCCCGGCCATGGGCTTACTTCACCTTGAAGGTGACGTTACCCGTGATCGGATGCGTGTCCGAGGAGACGGCACGCCATTCGACGCGATAGTCACCGGGCTGGAGCGCCTGTGCCGGCGTGATGACCATGGTCTTGCCGTCGCCGGCAGCCGCGACGCTGGCGTTGATCTTCATCGGGCCATGGCTCGCCATTCCCGGCATGCCAGTCATGACAAGGCTCGCGGCGGAGAACTGCGGCACCAGCGTCTCGGAGAACTTCAGTTCGATGGTGGCTGGCGCAGAAACCTGCGACTTGTCGGCCGGCGTTGAAGACACCAGCGAAGGATGCGCGAATGCGGCGGTGGCGAACAGACCAGCAGCGATCGGCGCGACGAGCTTGGCGATGAAATGTGAACGGGTCATAGAAGTTTCTACCTGGATGTGTGAGGTGTGGTTTAAGAACGAAATGCCGAGATAAGGCTTGCACCTTTGCAACGGCGTGGAACGAAAGAAACGGTTTGCTGGGCGATAGCAGGCTCCTGTAGTTTCAGAAGGAAAATCCGGTCACAGTCGGCTCGCTCTCAGGCGCAAGGCGTTGCCAACGACCGACGCCGAACTCAGGCTCATCGCCAATGCTGCGATCAGCGGCGACAGCAGCCAGCCCGTGAGGGGATAGAGAACCCCGGCGGCGATGGGGATGCCCAGCGCGTTGTAGAGGAAGGCGAACATGAGGTTCTGCTTCATGTTGCGCACGGTACTCACCGAGAGCGTGCGAGCGACAGCGATGCCACGCAGGTCACCCTTGACCAGCGTGACCTGGGCGCTGTTCATCGCCACGTCGGTTCCCGTTCCCATGGCGATGCCCACGTCTGCCTTCGCCAAGGCCGGCGCGTCGTTGATGCCGTCTCCGGCCATGGCGACGATGCGTCCTTCTTTCTGCAGTCGCTCGATCAACATGAGCTTGTCCGCCGGCTTGACCTCACCATGCACCTCGTCGATGCCTAGGCGTGCACCGACGGCTTTGGCGGTGGTCTGCCCGTCCCCGGTGGCCATGATGACCCGCAGGCCCGCAGCCTTCAACGCGGCCAGGGCCTCGGGGGTGCTGCCCTTGACCGGGTCGGACACGGCGAGCAAGCCCGCGAGCTGCCCGTCCACCGCCAGGTACATGACGCTGGCCCCTTCGCCGCGCAGAGCTTCGGCCTGGGGTACGAGCGGTTCCACCGATACGCCAGACTGTTCCATCAGCACTGTGTTGCCCAACGCCAGTTGCCGGTGCTCAACCTTTCCGCGCACGCCGATGCCGGTTCCCGATTCAAAGCTCTGAGGCTTCACGAGTTGGAGGCCCTGGGCACGCGCGGCCTGCACGATGGCGTCGGCCAGGGGGTGTTCACTGCCCTGGTCCAGGCTGGCCGCAAGACGCAGCACCTCGTCGTTCGTAAAGCCGGGTGCTGCGACGACCTGATCGAAAGCAGGTCGGCCTTCGGTCAGGGTTCCTGTCTTGTCGATGACGAGGGTATCGACCTTGCGAAGATTCTCGATCGCCGCGGCATCGCGGAACAGCACGCCCTGCGTGGCGCCACGGCCCGTTGCGACCATGATCGACATCGGCGTGGCCAGACCCAGCGCGCACGGGCAGGCGATGATCAGGACGGCCACCGCATTGATCAGTCCATAGACCCAGGTGGGCTGTGGCCCGAAGAATCCCCATACAAGGAGCGTCGTTACCGCAATGGCGACGACGGCCATCACGAAGTAGCCGGCAACGACATCGGCCATGCGTTGCATCGGTGCCTTGGAACGCTGCGCCTGGGCGACCATCTGGACGATCTGCGATAGAACGGTGTCCGAGCCGATCCGCTCCGAACGCATGATCAGCGCGCCGCTGGTGTTGAGTGTGGCCCCGATGACCTTGTCGCCCACGCGCTTGCTGACGGGCAGCGGTTCGCCGGTCAGCATGGATTCGTCAATCGAGCTGCTGCCCTCGTGCACGATGCCATCCACCGGCACCTTCTCGCCGGGTCGGATGCGCAGCAGGTCGCCGACGTGCACATGGCTGAGTGGCACGTCTTCCTCGCTGCCGTCCGCATTGATGCGCCGCGCCGTCTTGGGTGCCAGCCCCAGCAGCGACTTGATGGCTGCCGAAGTCTGGGAGCGGGCCTTGAGTTCCAGCACCTGGCCGAGCAGTGTCAGCGAGATGATGACGGCGGCGGCCTCGAAATACACGCCGACCCGTCCCATGGACATGAAGGAAGCTGGAAACACTTCCGGCGCAACGGTTGCCACAACGCTGTAGATGAATGCCGCACCCGTTCCCAGGCCGATCAGTGTCCACATGTTCGGGCTGCGGTTGACCACGGACAGCCAGCCGCGGGAGAAGAAGGGCCAGCCGGCCCACAGCACGATCGGCAACGACAGCACCAACTCGACCCAGCTCTGTGTAGCCATGTCCATCAGGTGCAGCCGCTCGCCCAGCATCGCCAGCGCCAGGACCACGAGCGTCAGCGGCAAGGTCCACCAGAAGCGACGCGAGAAGTCACGCAACTCCGGGTTGTCGTCATCGAGGTCGGGCAGCAGAGGCTCCAGCGTCATCCCGCACTTGGGGCAGGTTCCCGGATGATCCTGGCGGATCTCCGGGTGCATCGGGCAGGTGTAGATGGTTCCGGGCGCGGTTGGCGATGCCGCCGGGGCCGGTGAAACTGCGGTGCTGGCATGGTGATGCGGTGCATGGCCGCTGCCTGTGCCTATGCCCGCGTCACCGCTGGCATATCGCGCCGGATCGGCGTCGAATTTGGCCTTGCATCCGGTGCTGCAAAACAAGTACGTGTTCCCCAAGTGCGTGGAGCGGTGCTCCGACGCCGCCGTGACCGCCATGCCACACACCGGATCTCGCGTCGCGGCATCGGGCTGCGTGTGGCTTGAGGACCCGCCCGCGTCGTCACTTCCAGCATGGCTGGCGTGATGGTGGTGGGTATGCGGGCCGGACGTTGTGGCACCCGCCGCCATGCCTGCGTGCTCATGTCCTGAAGACTTGCTGGGTGAATTCATAGTGACAAGTGCCCTCCGCCGTTAACTGTTGGTGTCTGGTGATCGCAGCAGGCCGCAGGCGCGCAAGGAGACAAGCGCGGCGTCGCGTGCTCGCACGGTGCGAGTGCCTCGACTTATTGCTTCTGCTCCTTGGAGGCTGCGGCACCTTCCTTACCCTGACGCGCGGCATGATCGTGTCCGCCGTGGCTGTGACCACGGTGCATGAACAGGTGCATCAGCGGACAAGCCGCCAGCAGCAGGAAGGGGAGATAGCCGGCAACATGTGCCGTGTGCTCCTTGAGCAGGAAATACGCGGCGACAGCGGCGATGATGAGGAACGCCACGCCGTAGCGCGATCGCCAGCACCGGGGGCGATCGCTGGGGGTCTGTGTGTGCTGATGCTGCATGGCATATCTCCACGGAGAAGGGTTGATGGATGGTCAGCGATGCGACTGATAGACCGTGCTGCTACCGTTTTTCCCGATCAGCAGCACGTCGTAGGCGTCCTTGCGTCCACCATAGGCCGGACCATCCATGCCGGGCGAACCGACCGGCATGCCCGGCGCCGCGAGGCCGATGGCCTGCGGGGCTTCGCGCAGCAAGCGTTGAATGTCCGAGGCTGGCACATGACCCTCGATGGCATAGCCGCCGATCTGCGCCGTGTGGCAAGAACCGTACTTCTGCGGGATGCCCAGCCGTGTGCGCGCTGCGGTGTTCCCGGTGTCGAGAACCTGCACATCGAAGCCTGCGCCTTGCAGGTGTGAGACCCAGTCCTTGCAGCATCCGCAGCTCGGGTCCTTCCAGACCTTGGCAATCGGTCGGCTCTGCGCCAGGCTCGGTCCTGCGAGTGCCATCACCAACAGGCCAGCGATCAATGCCTGGCGTCTTGGCACTTTGCCCTGGCTTCTGTCGTAGTGCATGTTCATAGATTGCCTCTCATCAGATGATCAAACCCGCTAGGTTCTAGAACCAGAATCGCACGCCAGCCACCCAGCGCGTCTGCTGCGCACGGCCGCCTTCAGCACGCACATAGTCCGCGGTGCGTCCGAAGCTGCCCGCCCGTTCCACGCCGATATAGGGGGCGAACTGGCGACTGAATTCATAGCGCAGGCGCAAGCCAGCAGACGCTTCGGCCAGGCCCTTGCCGATACCGCGTTCCGGGTCGTCCTTGCCATAGAACTGCAACTCGGCGCGAGGCTCCAGAATCAGTCGCTGGGTCAGCAGCAGCTCGTAGCTGCCTTCGACACGCAGCGCCGTACGTCCACCACTTCCCACGTAGCCCGTCGCCTCCAGCTCGAACCAGTAGGGGGCGAGGCCCTGGATGCCGAAAGCCAACCATTGACGGCTCGGGCCTTCCCCGTTATCCACCCGAACGCCGAGCTGGGTGTCCCAGTACGGTGCGACGGCGTGCCCCCAGAGAAGCTCGGTACGCGATTCTTCGAGCTTTCCTTTGGCGATATCGCCTTCGGCCTTCACGACTGCCTTGTTGTAGGTCGTCCCATACCACGCCTGGAGGTCGTAGGCCGTGGAATCGTCCCCTTTGCGCGTGAAGCGGCGTTCCAGGGTTTCGCCGCGCAACGAAAAGAACCTGTGTTCGTCGGCCAGCATCAGCCGCGGCACACCGGGTACGGCGTAGTCGCCCGATCCCAATGTCAGGCCATTGGAGTAGCCATGCGGATCGCGGGCGTCAGGAGGCGCCGACCCGCCCTGCATCTGCATGTTGCCGTGATCCATGGCCGGGGCCGCGGTCGAGCCGCTCGCCGACGTCGCGTGACCCGCGTGCGGGTCGGCGGCAGGAGCCACGGTCTGAGTGGATGGCGCGGCCGTTTGAGCGTCGGCCTGGCCGTGCGCTGCATGGTCGTTCTGTGCTTGTGCCTGGGCGGCGACGCTTACCAGGGCCAGAAGCGTCGTGGCCAGTGCGCGAGTGGGGAGTGCTTTGGACATTCTTGGTCTTCCTTGTGCGCTGGGTTCAAGACACCACGACTTCGCGGAACATGCCGGCATCCATGTGGAACATCAGGTGGCAGTGCCACGCCCAGCGGCCGAGCGCGTCGGCTGTCACCAGGAAGCTGATGCGTTGTGCCGGCTGCACCGGCAGGGTGTGGCGGCGCGCAAGGAAGCGACCGTCGGGGCTTTCCAGCTCGCTCCACATGCCGTGCAGGTGCATGGGATGGGTCATCATGGTGTCGTTGTGCAGAATGACCCGCAGCCGCTCGCCGTGTTTGAAGTGCACCGGCGTGGACTTTCCGAACTCCAGCCCGTCCAGGGACCATGCGTAGCGTTCCATGTTGCCCGTGAGGTGCAGTTCGACCTCCCGGCCGGGGCCTCTCTTGTCCAGCGGCCCCGACGGGGTATGCAGATCCGCGAGGGTCAACACGCGCCGACCGTTGTTGCGCAGTCCGATGCCGGGGTCATCGAGGTTGGTGCGCGCCATGTCAACGCGCATGTCCGTGCTGGCACCATACTCGGTGCGAGCGTGGCGAGCAGTAGTGCTGGGCACAGCCAGTCCCCCCGCAGCCGCGGCGTGTTGGCTGTGATCCATCGCCATGCCACCGTGGTTCATGGCGCCGTGATTCATGCCTGCCATCGCCCCATGATCCATCCCGGACATCGAACCCGAGCCCATCCCGGTCATCCCGGTCATCCCGGTCATCCCGGTCATCCCGGTCATGCCCGTCATCCCGGTCATCCCGGTCATCCCGGTCATGCCCGTCATCCCGGTCATCCCGGTCATCTCCATGGCCTGGCCGGACCCGCCATGGTCCATGCCCCCCATCATGCCGCCCATCATGTCGTTCATGGTCAGCCATTCGACCGGATCGAGGGCAGGCACGGGAGCTTGAAGACCTTCACGCACGGCCAGCGTGGCACGCGCGTAGCCTGTCCGGTCCATCGCCTGGGCGAAGATCGTGTAAGCGTCATCCCGTGGCTGGACGATCACGTCGACGGTTTCGCCAGGACCGAATCGGAACTCATCGACGGTCACCGGCTCCACGTCAACACCATCGACGTGCACCACCGTGAGTTTCAGTCCTGGAATGCGTACGTCGTAGAAGGTGTTGCCCGCACCGTTGACCATGCGCAGCCGCACGCGCTCACCCGGTCGGAACAGCGCCGTCCAATTGCCGGCGGGGGTGACGCCGTTGGCCAGATAGGTCAGCGTGGCGGCAGACAGATCTGCGAGATCCGTCGGATTCATCCGCATCTCGTTCCACATCTTGCGCTTGTCGATCGCAGCGGCCGTGCCTTCGCGCGAGGCGTCCCGGAAGAAGTCGAAGACGGTAGGTTGGTTGTAGTTGTAATAGTCGCTTTGGGACTTGAGCTTGGTGAACACCCGCATCGGGTCTTCGTCGGTCCAATCCGAGAACAGCAGCACGTGGTCACGGTCGGCGTGGATGGTCTCGGCGCCAGCGGGGTCGATGATGATCGCCCCGTACATGCCCGTGAGTTCCTGGAAGCCGGAGTGCGAGTGGTACCAGTAGGAGCCGCTCTGCTGAACCTTGAAGCGGTACGTGAAGGTCTCGCCGGGAGCGATGCCATTGAAGCTGATGCCCGGCACGCCATCCATCTGATACGGCAGGATGATCCCGTGCCAGTGAATGGATGTGGCTTCACGCAGCTTGTTGGTTACACGGATTGTGACGGTGTCACCCTCGCGCCAACGCAATGTCGGTGCCGGCAGCGAGCCGTTGATGGTCGTAGCCACGCCTGGCTTGCCCGTGAAGTTCACGGGCGATTCGGCGATCACCAAGTCGAACTCGGTGCCCTTCAGCACAGGGGCGGCACCGCGCGTCGCGGAGCCTTGCTGGGCAAATGCCTTGAACGCCGGCGTGGACAGCCCAGCGAGAACGCCGCCGGCGGCTAACCCTTGGACGAAACGCCGACGAGAAAGGCCCTGTGTGGGCACGATAAAAAAGGGTGAACGAGGCGGCATGGCCTGAAATCCTCCATAGATGACTCGGAAGTCGTTCTAAACGCCACCCCATCCTGAGCGGCACAGTTCGACGCAATGCAGGTCATGCTATGGGTTGGGCACTTTCCATCGAATGACCCCTGAATTACATTCATGTAATGTTCGTGTCATGTTCGTGGAAGCTGGCAACCAGTAAATTGCTGATTGAAAGTGGATGAATGCGTACATCGTGAGCGGCTATTGTTCTGCGCCGTAGCGATTTCATGGGACATGCGATGAAACTGCTGGTCGTTGAAGACGAGAACAAGACGGCGGATTACGTCCGCCAAGGTCTCATGGAGGCGGGATTCGTCGTGGATCTGGCGCGCAACGGATTGGACGGACACCACCTGGCCATGGGCGAGACATACGATCTGGTGGTCTTGGATGTCATGCTGCCGGATGTCGATGGCTGGCGCATCGTGCGTGCCCTTCGAGATGCCGGTAAACAGGTTCCTGTGCTCTTTCTGACGGCGCGTGGCGGTGTAGACGACCGTGTCAAGGGATTGGAACTGGGAGCGGACGACTACCTCGTCAAGCCATTCGCGTTCTCTGAGTTGCTGGCGCGGGTGCGGACGCTGCTGCGACGCGGAAGCGCTCCGAACCAGCCTGATCGCATCCAGGTTGCCGATTTGGTACTGGACTTGGCGCGCCGGCGCGCAACGCGCGCTGGCCAACGCATCAATCTCACCAGCAAGGAGTTCGCGTTGCTTGAGCTCCTGGCCCGTCGCCAGGGGGAGGTCCTTCCACGTTCTCTGATCGCGTCGCAGGTATGGGACATGAATTTCGACAGCGACAGCAACGTCATCGATGTAGCCATCCGCCGTCTACGCGCGAAGATAGACGATGCGTTCAATCCGAAGCTCATCCACACCGTGCGTGGAATGGGATACACGCTCGATGCGCCCGATGATGCCCCTGCGCCATAAGCCGCGGCAAAGCCGTCCAGCGTCGCTTGCATTAAGGGTCACGGCCCTGGTTGGTATCGCCACGACCTTGGTGTTTCTTGTGTTCAACTGGGTCATTCTCCGGTCGTTGGAGCACCACTTTGCTCAACAGGATGCCCACGAACTGGAGGCAGTGACAACCGCTTTGGCTCAGCCCTTGCACCAGCTTGCAAGTGACATCGCAAGCGACGAACTGAAGCAACACTTGGCCAACGCAGTCGCAGGACATCATGGGATGACGTACGGCGTCTACGATGGGTCTGGCAATAGCATCTATGCCACGCCCGGCCCTGACCTGTCGAGACTTGCCAGTAGCAAAAAGTTGGTCAACCGCATCACCGCTGACGATTTGATCGTGTGGCAGGAGGATCAGAGGTCATATCGAGGTGTGGTGATACAACTGCCTGCTGACGATTCAGCGGCGCCCGGCTACCGCATCGTCGCCGCCATGGACATCGGCTTTCATCTCGACTTCCTGGCGGAGTTCAAGCGCATGCTCTGGTGGGCAACCGGCTTGGTCATGTGTCTGGCGCTCGGTGTGGCTTGGCTGGCGGTGCAGTGGGGCCACCTGCCGATTCGCAAGGTCAATGAAGAGATTCGGGCGATTCGCTCTTCAAAGCTGGATGTGAGGCTGGATCCTCGGGATGTGCCGATCGAACTGGCGGAACTGGTATTCGCCTTCAACGATATGTTGGCGAGAATCGAGGAAGGCTTCACCCGGCTATCACACTTTTCCGCAGACATCGCGCACGAGTTGCGCACGCCCGTCACCAACCTGGTCACGCAGACTCACGTGGCGCTTGGCCAGCCGCGCAGCAACGAGGAATACAGAGAAATCCTCTATTCAAATTTGGAAGAGTTTGATCGGATGGGACGCATGATTGGGGACATGCTGTTTCTTGCCCAAACGGAAAATGATCCCCGCAACTTGCGTCTGTCTACCATTGATCTGTCCGAGTTGGTGCGGAGTCTGTTCGACTATTTCGAGGCGCTGGCAGAAGATAGCGGCATTACGCTTGGTGTTAAAGGGGCGATCGGCAGCATAGCGGCGGATCGGGAAATGCTCACCCGGGCGCTGAACAATCTTCTCTCGAATGCAATTCGACACACGCCTCGCGGCAAGAGCATCACGGTCTTGCTTTCGCAAGATGAGCAGTGGACAACGATCAGTGTGGTCAATCCCGGTGAGAGAATTCCTGAGCCCGATCTACCAAAGCTCTTCAACCGCTTCTACCGAGTTGATCCGGCACGGCAACGAAATACGGCGGGCGCCGGTCTTGGCCTTGCCATCGTGAAATCGATTGCGGAGGCACATGGTGGCTCCGTTGCCGTGACCTCCAGTGAGCTTGTCACCAGGTTTGACTTGGTATTGCCCCATCTGCGGCAGTAGTCCGAGGGTGCTGCGGTCCGTCCAGCCAACTGGCGTATCTCTTTGCCTGATTCTGGGATCTACCCGGCCGGCCACGTTGCTACGCGAGCGGGACATTTTTTCTCCGTGACTGCCACGTGCCCAGTCCTAGCGGCAGGCGCCGTCATCATGCGCTTGTGTATCCCATCGCTACGTCCACACCGCGCGCGAGGGCCTTTGCTCGGCCGCGATCCGGTCACAGTTCCGGTCACCGTTCGTAGATAGCCTCCGATCGGTGCCGAACGTCTGCCTGCTCGGCACATCTGTCGCGCGCTCACTTGGCGGTGTGCGCTGAGCCCCTGAGGTGAGCTGGTCTGCAGGTTCGCTGCGCGGGGTGTGTACCCCGTAGCTGGGTACAGAGAGTCTTTTTGATCAAGATCAAGGTACTGCCTTTACCTCAGCTCTATGCTGAGCTTAACAAGCCACATTTGGCACGGGTCGATCATGCTCAGAAATATCGAGGACTTTTTAGCCCGGGGCCATGGATATCTCCGGTGTTCAGCCCCATTTTTCTGGCATACCTGTTTTATGGATGGGCCTGATCAGCGCCCTGCACGGCACTCGAATGCGGGAATCTCGCCAATCGACAAGGGTCAACTTCACGAAGGAGCATCGCCATGAATATTCCGCCCGATCGAAGTAAGAGCACAGGAAACGGCCCGAACTGGTCTCGCATCAACCAGTGGCTGCTGTGGCTCGGCCTCGCCGCCGCCGTTGCCTGGATGTTCTACCGCCACAACGCCCATCTTCTGCAACTGCTTCCCTTCCTCTTCATCCTCGCCTGTCCGTTGATGCACATCTTCGGCCATGGCAGTCACGGCGCACATGGCGGTCATGACCATCAAGATCAGCCGCCTCGGGGCGATGAAGAGGGTTCGCCTGCGCGCCGATCAGACGACCGGAGCCGCCCGAAATCCGTCGGCCAGTCCGGGCACCACCACTGAAACCACCGGAGCATCATCATGGAAACCATCGAACTCAAGGTTGCCGGCATGACCTGCGCCTCCTGCGCGAACTCGGTCAGCAAGGCGCTCAAGCGCGTAGCTGGTGTGCAAGACGTGCATGTCGATCTCGCTCGCGGCGCAGCGAGTGTCACCGGCGACCAGACGGCCCAGAAGACGCCTGAGCTGATCGCGGCCTTAGCTGCCGCGGGCTACGAGGCATCCGCTGATTCCTCGCCGGGCATTGCGGCGGGTGCCGGTGCCTCCCATGCGCCGGCCGCTGTCCGTTCAAAGGGGCATGGCGGCTGCTGCTGCCGCTGATCGACGCCATGGACGCACGCACGAACTCCCAGGGTATCGCCGCCGCACCGCTTGGGCTCTTTGCTGCCTACTGGGGCGACATGCTGTGGCGGACCGTCGCGTCCGGCGAAGCGCTGAGACAGCGCGCCAACAACATGACCGAACACGAAGCGGCGGGTATGCCGCCGCTGCTCCACTTCGAGTCAGAGCAGGTGGCTGACGGCCACGACTTGCAACCGGCGAGCAACTACCGGCTCCTGCGTGTCACTCGCTGTGGCACCGACGCTTTGGAGAAGCATGTGCGCAAAGGCGCCGCGCCGGTGCTGGTGGTCGATCCACGCGCCGGCCATGGCCCTGGCATTGGCGGCTTCAAACGCGATTCTGAAGTTGGCATGGCACTGCTCGAAGGCCATCCCGTGTACTTCGTAGTGTTCGATCCGGAGCCCGTCGAGGGCCAGACCATGGGCGCAGTCGTCCAGACCCTGGCCACATTCATCGACATGGTGGCCAAGCGCCACCGAGGCAAGGCCCCGATCGTCTACGGCAACTGCCAAGGCGGTTGGGCGATCACGCTGGCGCTGTCGCACTGCGAGCACCGTGCCGCCTTGGCAGTGCTCAATGGCTCGCCGCTGTCGTACTGGGCAGGCGAGAGAGGCATCAACCCCATGCGGTTGCTCGGTGGGTTCACGGGCGGCATCTGGCCGGCGCACTGGGCGTCGGACCTCGGCGCCGGGCGATTCGACGGTGCCTGGCTGGTCCAGAACTTCGAGGCGTTGCGGCCCGAGGGCGTGTTCAAGAAATACGACACGCTCTTCGCGCAGCCGGAGACTGAGCGCGATCGTTTCCTGGAGTTCGAGCGTTGGTGGAATGGCTTCTACCAGCTTGCCCGCGAGGAAATGTTGTCGATCGCAGGCGATCTTTTCGTAGGTAATCACCTGGAGAGCGGCGAGGTCGTGGTCGATGGCCACTGCCGCGCGGATCTCAGCCGCATTGGCGCACCGCTGGTAGTCTTTTGCTCCAACGGCGACAACATCACACCGCCCCACCAGGCGCTCGGCTGGCTCAAAGCGGTATATCCGACGACCGCAGACCTGGTGGCGGCGGGCCAGCGCGTGGTGTACCTGCTGCACCAACATGTTGGCCACCTTGGCATCTTCGTCTCCGCGGGGGTGGCGCGACGCGAGCACCGCGCCATCTTGCATCATGCCGAATCGATCCAGGCACTCAAGCCTGGACTCTACGAGATGGTTCTGGAGGACAGCGCCTCTTCGGAGTCGGCCGCCGCTGCGCAGTTCCAGCCGCGGCGGCTGGAAGACCTGCCTTACGACGCCAACCCGGCGGGGTTCGACAAGGTCGAAGCACTTTCGGAGATCACCGAGCGCTTCTATTCGCAGTGGGTGTCGCCGTGGGTCCGCTTCGCCGTCACCCCCGACTCGGCTCGTGAACTTCGCGCGCTGCACCCCATGCGCGTCAGTCGCAAGGTCTGGTCCGAGCAGGTGACCCCGGCCCTGGCGCTGCTGCCATGGGTGCAACGATGGCTTGAGCAGTGGAGTGCGCAGGATCCCCATCGGGCCGAAAATCCTTGGTATCAGCTTGAGCGAACTGGTGCAGACGCGATTGGGCAGGCCATGGAATCATGGCGCAAGAGCCGGGACCTGTGGGCTGAGCTTGTGTTCGAGCAGGCCTATGCCAACTGAACGACCCTCCACTGTGGCTGCAAAAAGAGACGCTCACGGGTCGCAAGCAGCACGCTCCTTGTCGGAGGCGATGCGCCTGCCACGGCCGATTCCGCTTTTCAGCGTCGTCCAGGCACGGATCAAAGTTGGATTCTCCCGTATCACCACGCCAGCAACGGCGCTACAGCATCGGAAGCATGGGCCTGATCGGCGGCCTCGCGTGCTGCTAGCGCCGAGCGAAACTTGGCAATTCGATCTGATGAACGTTGCCAATGGCGGCGACGTCGGCACTGACCGGCGCTGACGGAGCTCCGACATGCGCGTCCTCGCCATCAATGCCGGCAGTGCGACCCTGAAGTTCGGAGTTTTCGAGTCGGCTCGTACCTTGCCATTGATCGACTCGGCGATTGATCATCCTGCGGTGGATGCTGCGACCTTCGAGGAGATCGAGCGGCACTTGCACAGGGCGGGTGTCACAACGATCGATGGCATTGGTCACCGCGTCGCACACGGTGGCCCACTGTTGAGCAACGCGGTGCTCGTGGATGAAGAAGTCGAACGCGAGATCGGCAAGGCTTCGGCTCTGGCGCCGCATCACAATCCTGCCGCATTGGCCGGCATACGCCTGACCCGTGAGCGTTGGCCCGGCGTGCGCCACGTCGCGGTCTTCGACACCGCTTTCCATGACGACATGCCCGAATACGCCCATTCCTATGCTGTTCCGCCATCGTGGCGCGCGGCAGGGGTACGGAGATACGGCTTCCATGGCCTGTCCCACCAGGGTGTACTGGCCGCCGTCAGCACCGAGCTGAAACGGCCGCCGTCAGAACTTCGTATCGTGAGCTGCCACATTGGAAGCGGCGCCAGCGTCTGCGCGATCGATCGCGGAAGGTCGATCGATACATCGATGGGAATGACCGCGCTTGAAGGTCTTGTGATGGGCACGCGCTGTGGAGACCTCGACCCTGGCGTACCCGGCTTCGTCGCACGCGCACTGGGTTTGACGTTGGCGCAGATCGAGGCGGCGCTTTACAGCGACAGTGGACTCAAAGGATTGTCGGGTGAGAGTTCGGACCTGCGGATTGTGGAGAAGCGCGCGGGAGAAGGAGTCGCAGCCGCCCAACTGGCATTGCAGGTACACGCGTACCGCGTGCGCAAGTACATCGGCGCCTACGCCGCCGCGATGGGCGGTTGCGATGCTGTGGCCTTCACTGGCGGAGCTGGAGAAAATTCGGCCGCGTTGCGTCGGCGCATCGTTGATGGCCTGGAGTTCATCGGCCTGGAACTAGACGAAGAGCGCAATCGCGCCTACTCGCCCAACACTGAAGTCGCCCAGTTGCAGTCATCCCGATCCGCCGTCGCCGTGCTGGTGGTTCAAGCACGCGAGCAGTTAGCGATCGCGCGTGAGACGTTCCGAGCGCTGAATGACCAGGCAAGTGGTTTGGTATAGGCAATGAACTGGGACAAGGCCACGATAAGTCTTCCTCCGGGCCGGGAGCCACGCCCGTTGATGCTCGCGCCGAAGATGGTCCAGTTGCCCATCCAACCGCACGTTGAAGGAAGAAACGGAGCGGTTCAGACACCGGGCCCTTGACCCATGTGCAGCACCTGGGTTCAAACTCTCTCGAAAGTGAAGGGATTCAAGACAACCTTGCTGGAGGATGGTGATGCAACTCATTGAATGCGCCAAGGCGGCAGGCGTCACACCGGACACGTTGCGTCACTACCTTCGGGTGGGGCTTGTGGTGCCCGATGGCCGGGGCACGAACGGCTACCGCGCATTCTCGGATCGAAGCGTCGCCCGGGTGCGTTTCATACGCAATGCATTGGCCCTCGGCTTCACGCTCAAGGACGCTGCAGAGTTTGTCGAGATGAGCCAGCGCGGTGCATCGCCTTGTCCGCGCGCGCGGGCGCTGCTGAGCGAACGGCTTGACGAGCAGGCCCGGCGGCTGAAGGAGGCGACGGATTTGCATCGCCGCATGCAGCAGGCAGAGCGCGACTGGAAGCGGTTGCCGGACGGCGTCCCGGATGGCCATTCCGTCTGCGGCTTGATCGAAGGAGCGGATGCGGACGTTCAGCGCAATTGGGTGCGCGCGAAGTCCCGTCGTGTACGCGCATGAATCGCTCTGATCATCGTCGACATTCCCCGGCATCACGACGCTCTACGTACATGCGGTGCAGCGGTTGTGGTCGTGCCGATCACGCCAGCGCCAAGTGTGAGTCGTCTATCCACTTCGCAGCATCCGCTGCACACGAGCGAGCGAGGCGCCCCCGATGAGCCACCTCACGACACGGGATCGAACCGTATCGCCCGACGGATATGCCGCCGCGCTACGGATCTTGCGCCGGCTGCTGGCCGGCATCGAGCGCCCGCCGGCGTTGCGTCTGGGCGATATGCTCTTGCACGAGCTCGAATCGCACCCGGAATACACCCTGATCATCCGTGACCCGGGACTGCTGCGTCGCTTGGTCCTGCGCCCGGATCCGCTGCTGCTGGCGGAAGCCTATTTCCGCGGCACCATCGACATTGAGGGAGACCTGTACACCGCGCTCGGGCTCAAGGCGCATTTCGAGAAGTTTTCGCTCTCTTGGCGCGACAAACTGGCCCTGTTGCGCGACGCACTGCTGCTGCGTGTGTCCGACCAGGACGGGTTGAAGCCCTCGCGGAGTCTGGCCTCGCGCGTCGCACGTCGCTTCTCCCATCGCCATTCGCGTCAAACCGATCAGGCCGCGATCTCCTTTCACTACGATGTGTCCAACGCGTTCTATGGCCTCTGGCTCGATGCCGAGAGGGTCTACTCATGTGGCTATTTCAAGGCGACGGATGACACGCTGGACCAGGCTCAGCGCAACAAGCTGGAGCACATCTGCCGCAAGCTGCGCCTGCAGCGAGGCGAACGCCTGCTCGACATCGGCTGCGGCTGGGGCGCGCTCGTATGCTGGGCGGCAAGAGAACATGGCGTCCGTGCGCACGGCATCACGCTCAGCCAACAGCAACTCGAATACGCGCGCGAGCGCATCCGCTCGGAGGGCCTGCAGGATCTCGTCACCGTTGAACTGCGCGACTACCGTGACCTCGAAGGCACGGCCGTTTTCGACAAGGTGTCAAGCATTGGCATGTTCGAGCACGTGGGACTCGCGAACCTAGCGGCCTACTACGCCGTGGTCCAGCGGGTTTTGCGGCCAGGAGGACTCTTCCTCAACCATGGGATCACCCATGACGAGGAGGGCTGGAACCGAACCGTCGCGACCGAGTTCATCAACCGCTACGTCTTCCCCGACGGCGAATTGGACTGCGTCAGCAATATCCAGCTAGGGATGGAGCGCTCCGGCTTCGAGATCCATGACGTCGAAGGTCTTCGACCCCACTACGCGCTGACCTTGCGTCATTGGGTCCAGCGGCTCGAAGCGCGCCGGGAGGAGGCCTTGCGGGAGGTCGATGAGGTGACCTTCCGCATCTGGCGCTTGTACATGGCGGCGTGTGCACTGGAATTCGAGGCCGGGGGGACTGGGATCTACCAGATCGTCGCGTCCAAACGCGACGGCGGAAGCTGGCCCGTGCCTTTGACCCGCTCTGATCTTTATGGAGAACACCAGCCATGAACGCTAGATGGCCGTGCCGCTGGCGCGCGAAAGACGATCGCAGACGCCAGCCTTCCCAATCTCGCCGTCGCGCTTACCTGCGTGCCGGCTCTCAAGGACTTTCCACATGAACCACGAGCTTCCCTGGGTCGCCGAGCGCGTCCGCGTGTTCCGCGAGTCTGATCCCGAGTTCGCCCGCTGGGCGCGCGGCCACGGCCCCATCACCCACAACGATCTCACGCAACTGCGAGTCCACGATCTCGCACAGGTGCTGGTTGCCGAAGGCAAGGCGAGCGACACAACCGCGGTGTATCGCACGCTGTGGGCGGCGGACCGCCTGGCCGTGGCAGGCATGTGGTTGACGGTTCACATGACCTACGCCGACCGGGTCTATCCCGATGGCCGGGGGATGAGAGCCGAGGATTTCAAGGAGACGCCGGAGGGGCATACCGGTGGGTCGCTGAACATCGTGCCGGCCTATGTCGGCTACCTGGCCGCGAACGCGCTCAGTGGGTTGACGCGTGGCTGGTTGATGGGCCAGGGCCATTGCGTCGCGGGCATCGATGCCTGCAACCTTCTGGTGGGCAACATGACGCCGCGTCACGCCGAGAGATACGACCGCAGCGAAAGCGGCCTCACGCGCTTTGCCCGGGATTTCTATAGCTACGCGATCGACGCACAGGGGCGTCCCGCCTCGCCGCTGGGCAGCCACGTCGGCCCGAATACGGCAGGCGGTCTGTCCGAGGGCGGCTATCTCGGCTTTGCCGAACTGCAGTACGTGCACATGCCCTTGCCCGGCGAGCGGCTGGTGGTGTTCCTCAGCGACGGCGCTTTCGAGGAGCAGCGTGGCAGTGACTGGGCGCCGCGCTGGTGGCGGGCAGAAGACAGCGGCTTCGTGGCACCGTTCATGATCCTCAACGGTCGCCGCATCGAACAGCGCAGCACCATGCAGCAGCAGGGGGGCCGAGAATGGTTCCACCAGCATCTGCGGCTGAACGGCTTCGACCCGATGGAGATCGACGGCACCGACCCCGCCGCGTTCGCCTGGGCCGTTCACGCGATGGAGGAGCGGTTGTCGGCCTGCGCGGCTGGAGTTTCGCAGGGCACCGTTCAGTACCCGGTACCCCTCCACTACACCATCGCCGAAGCGCCCAAGGGATTCGGCTTCCCCGGTGCTGGAACCAATGCCGCGCACAACCTGCCGCTGGAGGGGAACCCCCGGGTCGACCAGATAGCGCTTCAGCAGTTCAACGAGGGTGCTCGCGCTCTCTTCGTGCCGTCGCACGAACTCGACGAAGCGGTCGCACTACTGCGCCGGCACGAAGTGCAGCATCGTCCCCTGGAGCGGGACCATGCCCTGGCGCACCGCCAGGTGGCGGCCCCCAGACTTCCGGTTCCGCAGTGGCATGTTGCGGGCCAGGGCGAGGTCTCGCCAATGGCGGCACTCGACGGAGCCTTCGCGGCCCTCGTCCAAGCCAACCCACAGCTGCGTCCGCGGGTAGGCAATCCGGACGAGCTGCGCAGCAACCGCATGGGCCAGACATTGGACCTGCTCAAACACCGCGTCTTCACGCCCGAACCGGGCCTGGCGGAGGCCGTCGATGGCGCCGTGATCACGGCGCTCAACGAAGAAGCGGTGGTCAGCGCGGCGCTGGGCAACAAGGGCGGCATCAACTTGGTCGTCTCTTACGAGGCATTTGCCGTCAAGATGCTGGGCGCGCTGCGCCAGGAAATCCTGTTCGCGCGACATCAGGCGCAGGCAGGCACACCACCCGGATGGCTGTCGGTGGTCACGGTTGCGACGTCCCACACCTGGGAGAACGGCAAGAACGAGCAGTCGCACCAGGATCCGACGCTGGCCGAAGCGCTGTTGGGCGAAATGTCCGACACCTCGCGCGTGTTGTTCCCGGTCGATGCCAACAGTGCCGTTGCGGCGCTGCGCGCGGCCTACGCCTCGCATGGCCAGTTCTGGACGCTGGTCGTTCCCAAGCGGGCCGTCGCCAGCCAGTTGAGTGCCGAGCAGGCCGAACGCTTGGTCGATCAGGGTGGTTGGGTGGTGAAGCCCTGCGACGCCCCCGAGGTGTTGCTGGTTGCCATCGGCGCATACCAGCTACAGCAGGCCCTGCTTGCGGGGCGGCGCCTCGAAGCCGCTGGACATCGGACCGCAGTGACCTGCGTCATCGAGCCGGGCCGCTTCAGAGCACCCCGCGACGAACGCGAGCAGGACTTTGTGGCCGGCGACCAGGCCTTGCGCGCCCTGTTCCCGGAGACTGCCGCCGTGCGCGTCATCGTCTCGCACATGCGACCCGAGCCGACGCTGGGCCTGATGCGCCGGATCGATACAGGGGCGCGGCAGACCCGTGCCTTGGGCTACCAGGCGCGCGGCGGGACACTCGATGTGGCCGGCATGCTGTTCGCGAACCGTTGCACGTGGGCGCACGTGGCGGCCGAGGCGGCTCAAGGGCTCGGTGTCGATCCGGTGAGCTTGCTGAGCGTCGAGGAGTTGGCGGCCGTGCAGGGGCATGGCGACCCGCGCGTGGTGATGGCCCCGGCTTGAACCCCTTTCGGTCACATGGCGCGACCGGATTTATCGGCGGTCTGCAGCGACAGACCGCCCTGCCGCGGGTCGCCGTCTTGTGGAATGGGTGTGGTCGGATGTCGCGGCGGCCCATGCTGGAGTCGCAAGACCGCCATTGTCCCGTTGCCCCTGGCATTCCGTCAGGTCAGGGCCAAGGCGACTGCGAAGCCAACCGCAGCCATTGCCGCATACGACGGGAACACTCTCCACGCAAGCGATTTTCCGTCCAACGACGTTAACAGGACAAGTTTGGTGGCTTGATTGACGGACGCCGCGATGAACAACGCCAGGGTGGCCGATGCGGCGGTGACGGCGCCTTCGTCTACCAGACGGCCAATCGAGAGCGTGATCGCATCGACGTCCACAAGACCCGAGGCGGCGGCGGTGAGCATGACTCCGGCATCCCCGAAGCGATCGGCAAGAAAGCGGCCTGCCAGCATCACCGTGGCCAAGAACGCCGCGAACTGTAGCGCGGAGCGCAGTTGCAACGGGTTTCCAAGTTGCAGTTCGGGCAAGTCTTCGGCTGACGACCGCGCCGCCAGGAACGTCCCCACAACACCGCCAACTGCGGCCATGGCCACAAAGATGACCACCGGGCCCCAGCCGATGCCGGGGGCCGCGATGGCGACGAGGGCCGCCATGCGGGCAAACATGGCTGCGCACGCGAGCGCCGCACCCGCCGCTGCCAGTGGACGCCACCCTGGCGTCTGCCCGGCCCACCGAGCCAACGTGGCCGTGGTGGCGGTGCTCGACACGATTCCCCCGAGCAGCGCTGTGAATACTAGCCCTCGCTTCCTGCCGAGCGAGCGCATCAGGACGAACCCAGTGAACGACAGCACAGCCAGCAGGACAACGGCCCACCAAAGGCGATAGGGATTCAGCGCCTCATAGGGGCCAAAGCCACGGTCAGGGAGCACCGGCAGCACGACCACGCTGATCAACAGCAACTGCGTGCCGCTGCTGATCTCCGCCTCCGACAGCTTGCCGACGCCGGCATGCAAGAACTGCTTGAAACGCAGCAGTGCCAGTACGACCACGGCGGCAGCCGCCGAGACTTGCCAAGCGCCGCTGGTCGCCAGCGCCCCGATGGCGAATGTCGCAAGGGCGGCGACGGATGTGGTCAGTCCCATCACGGCATGCATATGCGCCGTCACCAGGTAACCGACCGCCAGATACAACCCGACGAGTACCAGCAGCGCGATGAGCATGCCGGCTCCCCAGCGCTGGGCCATCAGCCCACCAAGACCGCCGAGCAGGCCGATCAGCGCGAAGGTGCGAACGCCCGCGACCCGATGCCCCTCGGGCCGCTCACGTTGCTGCCAACCCCGTTCCAGGCCGATCAGAAGTCCCGAAGCGAGTGCCAGCGCGAGCCCGACCAGCGCGGGATCATCGAATTCACTCATCGTCGCACCTGGACGCGGTCTCGGATGAAATCACGCTGCAGTCCCAGCGAAGCATCGGTCCGCGCCATCGACGTCTGGGGATCGGTCTCGATGCCGCTCAAGGCGCGAATGGCATCGATGGTTTCGGGGATCACGATCGCCTGGTTGAAGACCTGGTAGGTGTAGTACACCTGATCGCCATCGACCGAAAGGACGTCCTCCCACAAGGCGACCTCCCACAGGTCGCCGCGCGGTCGGCCGAGATCGGCCATGAGTTCCACCGTGCTGTTGAGGGCCACGAGACCATCCGAGGATCGCACGAACGCGATCCGTGGCGCAGCGCGAAAGGCCGCCAGCACCTCGTCGCGCGTGGCCGGCCTCGTCAGTTCGACCCACCAGGTGTGCAGGTGGCTGCTGTTGTGCGGTGCCTTGACCGCGATCGTGACGACGTCCAGGTCCGGGATCACAGTGCGCGCGTCCGGTCCCTGATGGCTGGGGATCGTCTTCTCCGGCAAGAGCGTGTTGATGATGCCCTCCGCATGCGCCTCCCACGGGTCGGAAGCCCGGCGGATCAGCGTCCCGCGGGCTCGCTTGAGCAGGCCCGCTGTCCGAAGCGCCCCCAGGGTGCGCACGATCGACGTCGTGTTGCAGGACACCACCCGGGTGGAGGTGCGGCCGATCGCGGTTGCGTAGTTCTCCTGCGCGACGAACGAATGACCGGTCAACGCGTGGGACTCGCCGCCATGGAAGATGGACTTCACACCGGCAGCGTCGTACGCCCTCTTGTTGACCGCGGCGACTTTCTTGGGTGTGCAATCGACCACGACGTCCGCGTTGGCGAGCAGGTCGGCCAGATCGCCCGCGACGGGAAGCCCCGCAGCACGCATCGATTGTGCGGCTTCAGCGGTCGCCGCGTAAATCGGGAAAGCGCGCTGCGCGGCCACCTGCAGGCGATAGTCGTGCACCACGTCCGCGACGCCGGCCAGCGCCATGTCCTCCTGGAGTGCGACCGCATCCGCCACCCGCTTGCCGATCACACCGTATCCGTTCACTGCCACTCTGACCTTGTTCATGCCTGACTCCTTGCTTGATGAGGCGCTTCAGCCGCGGCTGCGCGCGATGGAAAACGTGAACCGGATCGCCAGCGCATAGCCCAGCAGCGCGAGTACCGGCATGTCGCCCCAGCGCGGGCCCACGCCGTGCTGCATCAACAAGCTCGATGCGATGTACAGGCCGAGCGTCACGAGCGCCAGCGCGACGCGACGGCCGAGGCGGTCGATCCCGCTCAGCATCCTGGCATCCGGCTTGATCGACAGTTGCAGCAGGTCACCCTGCCGCAAGACGCTGTGCAGACGCCGCGCCAGCAGGGAGGGCAGGGCGTGGGCCGCGTTCCCCAGTTCATAGGGCAGACGCTGCGATGCCGCAGACTTGGGCTCGTCGAAGACGCCCGTGGTCGTGTGGCGAGAGATGGCTTCGATGATGGAAAACTCGGGTGCCAGCAGGCGCACCGTCCCTTCGAGCAACAACAGGGTACGCGTGAGCACGAGGAGGTCCCTGGGCAGCCGGACTTCCTGGGTCCGGCCCGCCGCCACGAGCTGCGCGAGAGCACCTGAGAGCGACCAGTCCTTCAGCGGCCTCTGTGCGCAGTCTGCGACCAGGGCACGCACGACAGGCACGAACACGGCCCGATCGGTGCCGTCGCCGAGCAGGCCCAGGTCGAGCCAGGCATCGACCACCCATTCGGCATCCTGCTCGACGAAGGCCAGGGCGAACGCCACCAGCGCCCGCCGCATGTTGCCGTCGACCCGGCCCACGATGCCGAAGTCGTGCAGGCAGATGCGGCCATCGTCCATCACGAAGACGTTGCCGGGATGGGGGTCGCCGTGGAAGAAGCCATCGCGGAAGATCTGGGCGACGTAGCTGTCCACGAGTTTGCCCGCGGCCGCCACCGCGGTGGACGAAGGCAGACCGTGCAGGTGAGCTCCGTGGCTGAACTGCTGGACCATGACGGTCGGCGTGCACAGGCCGTCCACCACGTCGGGGATCACGATGTCGGCAGAGCCGCGCCAGGCGTCGGCGAAACGTCGCACGGAAGCTGCCTCGCGCGACAAATCCATCTCGTAGCGGAAGTTGGCCGCAACCTCGTCCACGATGGCTGCCAGCCCCCAGCGACGCAGCGAGGGCACGAGCCCCTGCATGACCAGGACGATGCGGCGCAGGATGCGCATGTCGGTCTCGGCCTGCTCGGCCGCGCCAGGACGGCGGATCTTCACCACCACTTCCGTTCCGTCCGGCAGGGCTGCACGATGAATCTGGGCGATCGAGGCCGCGGCGAGCGCGTGCATGTCGAAGCGTGCGAAGACCTGCTGCCATGGGCGGCCGAGCGCCGCCTCGACCTCCTGGACCGCCTGCTCGGGAGGAAACGGCGCCACATTGGCCTGCAGGCTGGCCAGAGCCTCTTGCGCATCGGGCGCCAGAATGTCGGCCCGCAGGCTGAGATGCTGGCCCAGCTTCACGAAGGTCGTGCCCAATCGCTGCAGCACTTCGGCGAAGCGGTCGGCCGCCCGGTGGGTATCGCAGCGCATCAGGCCCCGGTGCCAGGCCACCCAGAGCAGGAGCCCGCTCAGGGCCATAGCGATCTGCGTGGCCCGGCGCAGCGCCGAGCGTTGCGTTGGGCGGCCCGCAAGACGCACGGTGGAAACGGGGCGGTTCGGTCGCGTCATGGCTCATCCAACCTGTTGCGCAGGCGGCCCGCATGCCAGGCTGCGATGTTCGAGATGGTCTCGTCGAGGATGCGCGCGATCGCCTCCGACGTATTGAACCCGACATGCGGTGTCACGAGCACACGCGGATGCGTCAGCAGTGGGCTGGATGCCGACCAGCCGGTATCGCAACCCAGTCCGCCGCAGCCCGTGGGCACTTCGGGAGACAGATCCCCTTCCTGTTCCAGCACGTCCAGTCCTGCTGCGGCGACGGTACCTGCCTCCAGTGCGTGCAGCAGGGCGGCCTCGTCGATGAGCGCACCCCGTGCCGTGTTGATCAGTACCATGCCCGGTTTCATGCGCGCGAAGGCCTGCCCATCGAGAAGGTGGTGCGTGGCCTGCGTGGCCGGAACATGAAGGCTCAGAACATCGCTGCTTTGCAGGATCTGCTCCCACGTCACCACGCGGACGCCGGCGATGGGCGCTGCCGTGATGTCGAGCGATGGGGCGAGGGCCGGGTCGTACGCGAGAACTTCCATGCCGAAGCCCAGGGCGATACGGGCCACGTGGCGCCCGATCCGGCCCAGCCCGACGATGCCCAGCGTCTTGCCTTCCAGCTCGAAGCCGGTGAGGCCGCGGTAAGCGAACGAACCTTGGCGCGCCCGCTCGTGGGCTTGTGTCAGATGGCGAGCCACGCCCAGCAGCAGCGCGAAGGCATGTTCGGCGACGCTGGCAGACCCATAGTCCGGCACGTGGCACACGGCAATGCCGCGTCGGCGGCAAGCCTGCAGGTCGATGTGATCGAAGCCCGCGGAGCGCGTTGCCACGAGCCGCACGCGCGGCCGCAACCGGAGCACCGATTCGTCAACGCGCGTGCGCACGAAGACGCACAGCACCTCGGTGTCTTCATCGCCGACATCGGATACCACCAGGCGTTCGTTCTGGACGAAATGCGCGTGCCAGTGGGTCGGAAGCCGTTGCTGCAGCGCGGCCTGGTCCGCCGGTGCGATGTCGGAGAACAGAACGGACAGACGGTTCTGTGCGGTCATGAGCCCTCCTCGATTACCCGGTGCAGGGACAGAATGCAGAACGCGGCGATGAAGTGCCCGATCTTGGTGCCTTGCGCGAGTCCCGCTTGCGCGAATACCGTCGGCAGCCGGCCGGCGACCGCATCGCGCATGGTCTCGAATCCGTCGAGCAACTGAACCGTGAAGAACGCCGCGCGGCGCATCGGGCCCTGCGTGGGACCGCAGTCCGCGTAGGCCAGTGCGGGCTTGAATCTGGCCGGAGGATTCGTCATGGCACGGCCAGCCTCGCTCGGGGCTCACGGAACTGCCACAGCACGATGAAGCTGAGCACAGCGGCAAAGAAGCACCACACCGAGATGAACCAGGTTGCATAGAACATGTAGGCGGCGATTGCGGAGACAAAGGCGGCCACCCCAAAAGCCGCCACGCGCCGGTGGCTAGAAACCATCAGGCTTGCGCAGGTGCCGATCAGATACAGGGCCATCGTGGTCATCACGTAGAAGTGCGGCGAGTCGTAGAGGATGTGCTGGCCGACCACGCGGGCCGTGATGGGCAGCTTCACCAGCATCGCCAGCAGGTACAGACCGACGAGCGCGCCCGCGACTGCAATGGCCACCAGAACCCGACGGCGCCAACGGACGCTCTCCAGCGCCAGCGCAGCCAGCGGGACGTAGATCGGCCACAGGACGTGCGAGAAGAACGAGTAGAGATGCGTCAGCGCCACGTTCAGCAAGGGCGCGCGGTCGGGGAACGTCAGCCACAGCATGCCTTCGAGCAGTTGCTGGACCCCGAACAGCAGCGGGATGGCGGCATACGGCAGTTCGCGCCGTGAGCGGGCCCGGCGCATGGTGACGGTCCCCAGGCCCAGCAGAACCGCTGCGGCCGTGAAACTGGCGGGTGCGGAAAAGCACATGGGCAGTCATCTCCCCTCGATCGTGAGCGTCATGGCGAGCGCGGCGCAGCGGCTCATGGCGCGCCGGCTTCCATCAGTTCCTGCACCGCTGTCGCCAGCGGTGCCACCACGCTGATGCCGTTGGAGACATGCGGCACGGTGTCGCAGGTCACCACCCGCTGGGGCCCTGCCGCAAGAAGTGCGTGGTACGCGTCGGCGGCGAACAGGGCGTGCACCCCGATGCACACCGGTGGCGGCAATCCCACGCTGCGCACACTGGCGATTGCCTGGATCATCGTGCGCGCGCTGGACACGATGTCATCGATGAGCACGGGCTGGCGGTCTGCCAGGGCCGCGGTGTCGGGAAGGCTGACCTCCACGTCCTTGTCGCCCCGGCGGATCTTCTGCAACACCGTGAACGGCGCGCCAGCCAAGCGCGCGACTTCCTGGACCCATTGCTCGCTTTCCGCATCGGGTCCGATCAACACGGGACGGTCCACATGGGCTGCGACCCAGGCCGCGATGGCGGGCGCGGACTGGACCACACGGGTCGGCACCCGGTAGACCTCGCCGAGCGAGCGGTAGCGGTGCAGATGGGGATCGACGGTGACGACACCGTCGAACACCGTCGACACCAGCGCAGCAAACGTGCGGGACGTGATGGCTTCGCCCGTGTTGAAGCGCCGGTCCTGACGCAGGTACGCCAGGTACGGGGCAGCCAGCAACACGCGGGTGGCGCCGAGGTCGCGCGCTGCGTCCGCGGCGAACAACAAGGGCAGCGCCTTGGCGTCCGGCTGTGCCAGGCTGGCCACGATCACGACGGTGCGGCCGGTGACGTCGGCGTCCAGCCGCACCAGCGACTCGCCGTCCGGGAACCGGTGCAGTTGCAGGGCAGCCCGCTGCGCGCCCAACGCCCGGATCAGTCCATCGGCGAAGTCTTCGTCGCCCGGCAGGTGAAAAACGAGAGGTTTCATAGGTTCTCCAAAATCTGGAAGATCGGTGGGCGCGAGCGGACGAACTGCAGCGCATAGGCCAGCTCGCCCGGCGCCTGGGCGTGCAGCGTGAAGAGCGGCTGTCCCGCTTCGACCTGGTCGCCCAGGCGCGCATGCACGTCGATGCCGGCGGCAGCGGCGGTCGGTGCTCCGGCGAGCTTGGCCGCCCGCGCGAGCAGCCGGTTGTCGATTCGGGAGACCCGTCCCGTGGACGGCGATGCGACGGTGTGCCGATGCGTTGCCACCGGGATGCTGCGCAGGCCGCCCTGCTCAGCGCAGATCGCCTGGAACGTGGCCCAGGCGCGGCCGTCGGCCAGCACCTGCGTGGCGAGCGTCAGGCCGCCGCCGGCGGGCGCTGCACCGCCCATTTCGAGGATGTCCGCCGCCAGCCGCAACGCTCGCTCCCGCAGGTCGGCCGGGGCCTCGGGCGTCCCTTGCAGGACGGCCAGCACGTCGCGGGCCTCCAGTGCCGGGCCGATCCCGCGGCCGACCGGCTGCTCACCATCGGTGACGCGCAAGGCCACGTGCAGGCCGATGGCGCTGCCCACCTCCTGCAGGCGCCGACCGAGCGCCGCCGCGGCCTGCGCGCTGCGCACTTTGGCGGTGGCACCCACGGGCAGGTCGATCAGCACATGGGTCGAGCCCGCGGCGGCCTTCTTGGACAGGACCGAGGCGACGAGCTGGCCCTCGCTGTCCAGGTCCAGCGGCCGCTCGACGCGGATGAGGATGTCGTCGGCGGGGCTGAGCCGTACCGAGCCGCCCCAGACGATGCAGCCGCCCGTGCGTTCGACCACGCGCCGCATGCTCGGCACATCCAGGTTCACCGGCGCCAGCACCTCCATCGTGTCGGCCGTCCCGGCCGGCGAGGTGATGGCGCGCGAGGAGGTCTTGGGCATCGTGAGGCCGCAGGCGGCCACGATGGGCACCACGAGCAGGGTCGTGCGGTTGCCGGGCAGGCCGCCGACGCAATGCTTGTCCACCACCAGCGGGCGCCCCCAATCGATGCGGTCACCGACGCCAATCATGGCGTTCGTGAGCGAGACGGTCTCCGCGAGGTCCAGGCGATCGCCGGCGCAGGCGGTGATGAAGGTGGCCAGATGCAGGTCCGAGTAATGGCCCGCCGCGACGTCGGAGATGATGGCGCTGAACTCGGCATCGCCCAGGGCATTGCCGTAGACCTTGGCCCGGACATGGCTGAGCGAATCCAGCGGCGGTGCATGGGTCACCGTGACCAGCTGGCCCGGCTGCGCCCCCAGCGACGCCCATGCCGATTCGGACAGGCCAGCGACGTTCTCGGCCAGCCAATTCCCATCGACGACGCTGAGCGTCGCCACGATGCTGCGGCGGCCGGCCGTCAGCTGCACGCGCGCCTGGGTCGTGAAACCCTCCGACCGGCAGACAGGGCAGTCGCGCCGCATGTAGACCACCGGCTCCTGATGGGTGTCGATGCCGGTGCGCCACGCCTGCAGCGTGTTCACGCCATCCTCTCCGGTGCCGGTCTCGTGCAGGTGCGCCGTCATACCAGATCCACCGTCTGCAGGTACTCGGGCACGGCAACCGACCAGCCCAGTTCATGGTCGATCCGCGCGCGCAGCGCATCGGCCGCCTCCGGCTCGCCGTGGGTCACGAAGGTTCGGCGCGGTGTTTGCGTGAAGCCGCGCATCCACGCGAGGATCTCGTCGGCATCGGCGTGGGCGGAAAGGTTGTCGAGCGAGGCCACCTCGGCGCGGATCGGCACGTCCTGGCCATGGATGCGGACGGTGGACGCGCCGTGCACGATCGCGGCGCCACGGGTGCCGCCCGCCTGGTAGCCGGCGAACAGGATGGTGTTGCGATGGTCGGGCGCGAATGACTTGAGGTGGTGCACCACGCGTCCTCCCGTGGCCATGCCACTGGCGGAGATGATGACCATCGGTCCACGACCGGCGCTGAGCGCCTTGGACTCCTCGACCTTGTTGACGATCTTCGCGGCATGGCACATGCCCTCGCATTCCTCGGGCGAGAGCCGGTGCTCGTCGCGATGGGCGTGGTACAGCCGTGTGGCATCGATGGCCATCGGGCTGTCCAGGTACACGGGCAGGTGCTGGTGGACGCGCCCTTGCTTCTTGAGCTGGTAGATGCCGTACATCAGGCTCTGCGCTCGGCCGACAGCGAACGCTGGGATGACCACGACCCCTCCACGGGCGGCCGTCTTGTTGATGACAGTCTCCAGCTGCGCCAGTGCGTCGGACGCTTCATGCTTGCGGTTGCCGTAGGTGGATTCCACCAGCAGGTAGTCGGCGCCGGGGACCTGCACCGGCGGGCGCAGCACCGGGTCGTTGGGCCGGCCGATGTCGCCGGAGAAGAGCACGGATCGCCGGCCGTCGTTGAGGTGCACGAAGGCCGAGCCGAGCATGTGCCCGGAAGGCGTCAACCGCGCGGTGAGTCCGGGCAGCGCCTCGAAGTCCTGAGAGAACGGACGTGGCGCGAACAGCTTCAGGCAGCGCTCGGCGTCCTCACGGGTGTACAGCGGCAGCGCGGGCTGGTGTTTGGAGAAACCGTGCCGGTTGGCGAACTTCGCCTCTTCCTCCTGCAGATGGCCGCTGTCGGTGAGCAGGATCTTGCACAGCTCGTGCGTCGCGGACGTGCAGTAAACCCGGCCGCGAAAGCCTTGTCGCGCCAGCAGTGGCAGGTAGCCGCTGTGGTCGATGTGGGCGTGGGTGAGCACGACCGCGTCGACGGTCTTGGGCGCGACCGGCAGCGGCTCCCAGTTGCGCAGGCGCAGCTGCTTGAATCCCTGGAACAGGCCGCAGTCCACCAGAATGGTCGCGTCGCCATGGCGCAGCAGGTATTTGGAACCGGTCACGGTGCCGGTGGCACCCAGAAACTGAAGTTGCATGGTAGGTCTCCAAGGATGTTGTCGTTCAAAGAAGGACCGGCCGATCCGGCAACTCGTTGCCGTGGTCCGCGCCCCGCGGAAAATGCTGCGCCAGCAGGTGGCTGACGGCCACGATGCCTTCCAGGGCTCCGGCCTCGAAGCGTCCCTGCGCAAACTGGGCTTCCATGCGCTGGCACACAGCCGACCACCTTTCGGCACCGCAACAGGCATGGATGCCGCGATCGGCCACGATCTCCACGGCCCGGTCGGCCAGCAGCACGTAGATCAGGACGCCGCTGTTGTGCGCCGTATCCCACACACCCAGGCGTGCGAACAGGTCCAGCGCCCGCTCGCCCGGCGATTGGTTGCGCCACAGTGGCGATCCGTCCAGCGCACCCTCGACCACGAAGCGCAGTTGGCCCCCATGCTGGAACTCTCCCGTGCGGATGGCCTGCTCGATCGCATCCAGGGCACGCGGGGGGAAGGCGCGGCGGACTGCGCGATCCGTGGTCGCAAGGTGGCGAAGAAGTCGTTGCATGTTCATCTCACCACCGTCCTGACGCGCCGCCGCCACCGAAGCCGCCGCCGCCGCCGCGGAATCCACCGCCACCACCGCCCAATCCTCCGCCCGGCCAGCCGCCTCCCCGGTGGCGCCCGTGCAGGCCGCCGTGGCCACCCATGCCGATGCGCAGCAGCGTGACGAGAAATCCCGCCAGTCCAGCCACCGCGGCCACCGCGAAGGTGCCCACCAACAGCCACGCAGCGGCACCCAGCACGCCAGCCGTGACCAGGGAGCCTGGAAGGCGGCCGAGGGCGTTGCGCAGCACTCCGCCCAGCATCAGGGCCGCGACGAACAGGAAGGGCCAGGCCTGCCCGATGTCGTTGGTCTGCCCCTGCCGCCGTGGGTCCGCCGCAGGCAGGGCCTCGCCATCGATCACCCGCATGATCTGTTCGGCGCCTGCGGCGATGCCGCCGTCGAAATCGCCCTGGCGAAAGCGCGGCGTGATCACCTCGTCGATGATGCGCCGCGACACCACGTCGCTCAGCCCACCCTCGATGCCGTATCCGACTTCGATGCGCACGGTGCGGTCGTCCTTGGCCACCAGGAGCAACGCGCCGTCGTCCACCTTGCGACGGCCGAGCTTCCATTGCTCTACCACCCGCAGGGCGTACTGCTCGACGGGTTCGGGCCGCGTCGAGCGGACCATCAGCACGGCGATCTGCACGCCCTTGCGTTGCTCGAAGGCCCGAAGCTGCGCATCCAGCGCGGCGACACGATCGGCGGCGAGCGTTCCCGTGAGATCGGTGACGCGCGCCTGCAGCGGGGGAACGGCGACCAACTCCTGCGCGGACGCGACCGAAAGGAACAGGCTCAGCAGCAGCCAGGCCAGAGCGGGGGCCAGCCGAAGAGGGGCCGCCGGAGAGAGCACCGCTGTTCTGGGCGTTCTCATGTCAGGGGCGCGCCGCCGGCGCCGAGGCGCCGAAATCGACCTGTGGCGGCGCCGCCATGGCCTTCTCGTCGGCGACCGAGAAATTGGGCTTGACGTCGTAGCTGAACAGCTTGGCCGTGATGTTGGTCGGGAAGCTGCGCGTGAGCACGTTGTAATCCTGCACCGCCTTCACGTAGCGCCCACGCGCCACGGTGATGCGGTTCTCCGTGCCCTCAAGTTGGGCACGCAGGTCTTGAAAAGCCTGGTTCGCCTTGAGTTGCGGGTAGTTCTCGCTCACCACCAGCAGCCGGCTCAGCGCGCCGGACAGTTCGCCCTGTGCCGCCTGGAACTTCTGGAACGCCTCGGGGTTGTTGACGAGTTCCGGCGTGGCCTGGATCGAGGTCGCCTTCGCGCGGGCCTCGACCACCCGGGTCAGCGTCTCCTGCTCGAAGTTGGTCTCGCCCTTGACGGTCGCGACGATGTTGGGGATCAGGTCGGCGCGCCGCTGGTACTGGTTCAGCACCTCGGACCAGGCGGACTTGGTCTGCTCGTCCAGCCGCTGGAAGTCGTTGTAGCCGCATCCGCTCAGCGACAGGGCAAGCGCTGCGAGCAGGGACATCAGGATCAGTCTCATGGTTCGGTTTCCGTGGAAGTGAGAAAAGTGCGGGACGGTGAAGCGCTCACCAGGACGGGGTTGGCTGGCCACCAATGCCGCGGAATGAGCAGCAGCGCGAGTGTGGCGGCCAGTGGAATCGACAGCCACGCAAAGGTGCTCTGCATCACAGCGCCGAATAGCCATCCGCTGGTGGCCGATCCCAGTGTTTGTCCGAGGCCGGCTGCCGCGGCGAGCCCTCCCATCGCGATACCGAGCCGCCGCGCCGAGGTGCCGGCAGCGAGGTAGGCCAGGGTGGGGAGCACAAGACCCGTGCCCGCAGCCATGAAACTCACGCCGACGTACAGCCACATCTCGCTGCCATGGCGGGCCAGCATCAGGAGCCCGGCGATGCCCAGGACCATGCCGCAGGCCAGTACGCGGCGTGGGTCGGCGCGCTCCAGCAGGCCGGTGAAGAACAGCACCGCGTTGACGCCCAGCATCACCAGACTGCACTCGGCGAACATCAACGACACCTCTCGGGAGGAGAGATCGGGGTGGCGCTGGCCCTGCAGCACGATGCCGAGTTCAAAGCCGGCAAGCACGAACATGACCACACCGTTGAGAATCCAGAGCGCCAGGGAGCGGCTCCGGGGTGCTCCGTCGTGATCGGCTGCGTCCGCCTCTCCAAGGGAGGAAGGTGCGGGAAGCGTTGCGGCCAGGCCCAGCATCATCAGCGCGCCGAGCGCGGCCGAGAGTGCGATCACGAGCGTGGTCGATGAGCCCTGTACCAGCACGCTCAAGAAGCCCAGGCCGACAAGCCGTTCTGCAGCGGTGTTCAGGCCGGGGCCGAACAGGAACCCGAGCAGCGACATCGCACCCAGCCATGCAAAGCGCCTGGCGCGAATCGATTCTGGGGTGTACTGCGCGACGAGCGCCGGCACCACCGGCACGACCGCGGCCACAAAAAAGCCCGTCGCGCCGCGCAGCGCATAGATGCCGACCACGCCCAGGGACTCGGGGCGCAGCAGCGGGAGCAGGCTGGCCACGTAGCCGATCAGGCCCACCAGCAACACGCGGGCACGCCCCAGCCTGTCCGCCAGCATGCCCCACAGGGGCGCACCCAGCAGGATGCCCGCCGTGTAGATGCCGCTGAGGTAGCCGACATGGCGCGCAAGCGCCGCAGGATCCGCGTCGCCCATCAAGGGCCGCAGCCAGTCGGGGATCAAGGGCATCAGTGCCCCATATCCGGCCGAGACGACGAATACGGCCGCAGCGAGCCAACCCAGCTGCGCGACGCCGAGGTCTTGCTGGCGGGTGGGCCCGGATTCGCGCGGTGATCGCATGGCGCGGCTCTCTACCATGGTGGCCCGCCGCTCAGGCTGACGCGGCCGCTGGGACACTGGCACGCGACGTCACGCGCTTGATCCCCGGCAGGCGCGTGCGCTTGAGCATCAGCGCATTGATCGCGACGATCGCGGAACTGCCCGACATGGACAATGCAGCGACCTCGGGCGACAAGGTGAACGGATACAGCACCCCGGCCGCCAGCGGGAAGGCGAGCACGTTGTAGGCCACGGCCCACCAGAGGTTCTGGTGCATCTTGCGCAGCGTCGCCCGGGACAGTTCGATGGCCCCGACCACGTCGTAGGGGTCACTCTTCATCAACACCACCTGGGCGCTTTCCATCGCAACGTCCGTCCCCGCGCCAATCGCAAAGCCCACGTCGGCCTGCGTCAGCGCCGGAGCGTCGTTGATGCCGTCGCCGACCATGCCGACCTTGTGACCCTGCTGCTGCAGTTCCTTGATCTTGGAGGCCTTCTGCCCGGGCAACACATCCGCAAGCACGATGTCGATGCCCAGTTCCTTGCCGATGCGCTCGGCGGTCGCCTGGTTGTCGCCGGTCAGCATCGCGACCTTCACGCCGCGTGCCTGCAGCTTGGCGATCGTCTCGCGCGAGGTCGGCCGCACGGCATCGGCGATCGCGATGAGGCCGATCAGCCGGCCACCGCGCGCGACGTGGACCACAGTGCGCCCCCCGCCTTGCAGCCGCGTTGCCTCGCTGGCAAGGGGAGCCAGATCCACCTGTTCCGACTGCATCAGCAGCCGGTTGCCCAGGAGCACCGTCTCGCCCCCGATAGTGGCCCGTGCGCCTTGCCCATCGATGTTGGTGAAGTTCTCGGTGACCTCCGTCGGCATGTCTCCCGCACGCTTGAGCACTGCGAGCGCGAGGGGGTGCTCGGAGAACTTCTCCACCGCGGCGGCCGTCGCCAGAAGCCGCGTCTCCTCGACACCGGGCGCGGCCACCATCTCGACGACATCGGGCTGCCCCAGTGTCAAGGTGCCGGTCTTGTCGAACACCACGACCGTCAACTTGGTGGCGTTCTCCAATGCGGCCGCATTCTTGAAGAGAATGCCGTTCATTGCGCCCAGCCCGGTCCCGACCATGATGGCCATCGGGGTGGCCAGCCCCAGCGCATCAGGGCATGCGATCACGAACACGGTGATGGTCAAGGTGAGTGCGAACAGTAATGTCTGTCCCATCACCCAGTACCAGACGCTGAAGGTCAGCAGGCCAATCACGATCGCCGCCAGCACCAGCCACTGGGATGCGTGGTCGGCCAGCAGCTGGCCGGGGGCCTTCGAGTTCTGGGCCTCCTGGACCAGCTTGACAATCTGCGCCAAGGCCGTGTCCGCGCCGACCTTCGTGGCCTTGTAGCGAAAGCTCCCGCTCTTGTTGATGCTGGCGCCTACGACGGTGCTGCCCACGCCCTTCTTGACCGGCATGGACTCGCCCGTCAGCATCGACTCGTCCACTTGTGACGCGCCCTCGACGATCTCGCCATCCACCGGGATCTTGTCGCCGGGCTTGATCACGACCAGTTCCCCGGCTGCAACCTCGGCGGTCGGTACCTTGGTCTCCACCCCGTTGCGCACGACCGTGGCCATGGGTGGGGCGAGATCCATCAACGCGCGAATCGCGTCGGATGCGCCCGCGCGGGCGCGCATCTCCAGCCAGTGCCCCAGCAGGATGAAGACCAGCAGCACCGATGCCGCTTCATAGAACACCTCACCCTCGTAGAAGAAGGTCGCGCCGATGCTGAACAGGTAGCCGGTGCCCACCGACAGCACGACCAACGTGGCCATGTTGGCGACGCCGTTGCGCAGCGCGCGCCACGCCGCCACGTAGAAAGGCCAACCTGGATAGATGATCGCGGCACTTGCGAGGAAGAAAAGAAAGAGCTTGTCGTCCAGCCCGAACGGCGTCTGGAAGTCGCCGAACATCTTCCCCATCGGGGAATAGAAGAACACGGGAATGGCGAAGACCAGGGCCACGAAGAAGCGATTGCGCATGTCCCGAGCCATGTCCTGCATCGAGCCCGACCCGTGGCCCATGTCGTGCATCATGTCGTCCATCGCAGGGTCGCCTGCGTGGGCCTGGTGCGCAGCATGGGCGGCGGGCGTCGTGGCCGCAGCCTTCGCGCGTGCGGCCGTGGCGGGGGCATGCGCGTGGTGCCCCTCATGCCCCATCTCTTGCGCCTGACGTGCGGGTGCGCCGTGATGGCCGTGCACCGCATGGCTGGGGTCGGCAGAGACGCCAGCGGCGGGCGCGCACACGTGCTTGGGCGTCTGCTCGCCACGGCAGTGATAGCCGCATTCGGCGATGCGCTGGCGCAGATCCTCGACACTGAGTTGTCCCTCATCGAGATGGACCGTTGCGCTTCCCGCAACATAGTTGACATCTGCATGATGGACGCCGGGAAGCTGCAGCAGCTTGCGGCGTACTCCCTCCGCGCTCAGGCTCGATACGAGCCCTCCGACTTCAACGTTGATCGACTTCATGGCTGTTCTTCCTGTTCGCTGTGTTCGTGGTCTCAACGAGCGAGTCGGCCCGAGTCCAGGCAGTCCTGCGAGAACTCGAAGACGATCTCCCGGTCGGGAGCGATGACCTTGTGCTTCTTGCCGGCGTAATGCAGCCGGGAGAGGATGTCTCTGATCAGGTTGAGCCTCGCCAACCGTTTGTTGTCGGCGTGCACGACAGACCAGGGCGCCGCGGCCGTATGGGTGCGCATGAACATCTCGTCGCGCGCCCGTGTATAGCCGTCCCAGTGCTTCAGCGCGACGGCATCCACCGGGCTCGACTTCCACTGTTTGAGGGGATCACGGCGGCGTTCCCCGAGCCGGCGGCTCTGCTCCTTCTTGCCGATGTCGAGGTAATACTTCAGCAGCTTGATACCGGAGTTGACCAGCATCTCCTCGAACTTGGGCACTGAGTTCATGAATTCCTCGTGCTCCTCGGCGGTACAGAAGCCCATCACCGGTTCCACGCCCGCACGGTTGTACCAACTGCGGTTGAACACCACGAGCTCTTCGCCAACTGGCAGGTGCGGGACGTAGCGCTGGAAGTACCAGCCCGTGCGATCCCGGTCGGAGGGCTTTCCTAGCGCGACGACCCGTGTTTCCCGAGGACTCAGGTGTTCGACCAGCCGCTTGATGCTGCCGTCCTTGCCTGCGCCGTCCCTTCCCTCCAAGAGGATCAGGATACGGTCGTTGCATTTGATGAAATGCCGCTGCAGTTTCACCAGTTCGATCTGCAGCATGTGCAACTGTGCTTCGTAGTCCTCGCGGCCGATCGAGCGTGTCGCTGTCTCGTCGCGCGCTGAGCCGTGGGCAGTGCCGGTGCCGTCCACATCGGCCTTGTGCTTGGCGCCTTTGGCGCCCTTCTTGTTCTTTGCCATGGGTTCTCCGTTAGGTCTGGTCGCAGGCGATCAGCATAGCGTGTGTCGACGCCCGGCGGGGCGCGGCGCTCATGTCCGCATCCGAGCGGGAGCCGCAGCCATCGCCTTGTCCGTAGGCTGCAGCCAGGTACGGTCGATTGATGCGCTGACGCCAGCGGGTCTTCTTCATGTCAGCCTCGCTGGCGCGTGTCCGAGAGGGAGGGAAGGAAGCGCGGCGTGCGCGCGGCATAGGCGTCGAACTCGGCGCCGAACTGCTTGCGCATGTCCTTCTCCTCGTTGACAGCCAGCCTCGAATACATCACGACGAGGAAGGGGAACATCAGCAGCGTCAACAGCGTCGGCCACTGCAGCAGAAAGCCGAAAAGGATCGCCACGAAGGCCACATACTGCGGGTGCCGAATCCTGGCGTATGGGCCGCTCACGGCAAGTTGGGCGTGCCGTTGCGCGTGGTAGAGCACCGTCCAGGCGCTCGACAGAAGCCAGAAGCCGCCCCCGATGAAGATGTAGCTCGCGATATGAAGCGGGCTGAAGTGAGGGTCGCCGCTCTCGCCCAGCAGGGTCGACCAGAGATGGCCGCTGTTGTGCGACAGCAAGTCCAGACTGGGATACTTGGTCTGAAGCCAGCCGGACAGCACGTACAGCGTCAGCGGAAAGCCGTACATCTCGACGAACAAGGCAACAATGAACGCTGCGAATGTCCCGAAGGTTCTCCAGTCGCGCGAGGTCTGCGGTTTGAAGAAGCTGAAGGCGAACATGATGAAGACCGCCGAGTTCACGAGGACGAGCAGCCAAAGCCCATAAGCGGGCGCATCGTGGTTCATTTGCGCTCTCCCGGGTACGGTGGATTCGCCTTGCTACCGTCGCCTGGTACGGCATGGCGATGCATCAGCACATGAGCGATGACGCAAGTCGCCAGGAGGACCAGTGGCAGCGCGGCCAGGTAGTGCCCGCGGTGTTCCGTCAGCAGCATGTAGATGCTCACGGCCAGGAAGACCAGAAAGCCCAGGAACCATCGCGAGCGCGAAAACCTTGGACCGGTGCGGTGAGAAGTTGTCATGGTCGTCCTCCTCACTTCGCCGGCTCAGGCATCCGGTCCATCATCATCTGCATCATGGACTGGCACATGTCCATGCGCATTTCGAGCATTTGCTGCCGCTCAGCTGTCGGCGCCGACTCGGCTCCATCCTTCATTGCGCCCATCATCGCCATGCCAGCCCGCATGGCCTGCATGTGTTCGGCCATGAGCGCCTTGCGCTGCGCAGGCGTCTTCGCAGCCACCATCCGTTCGTGCATGGCCTGCATCGACTTCAGTTGCGCATCCATGCCCTCGGTGGTCGGCGCCCTTGGCGTCTCGGCCGCGGTCGGACTCGCACCTGCGGGGTGATGGGCCTGATGGTTGTCCTGCGCGAACGCAGACAAGGTGACCAGTGCGGCGCCAACGATGGCCGCGATCGAATGCGTGAATTTCATTTCTCTCTCCTTTAGCCGCGGGTGCCTGCCATTGGGGCGAAACCGATGTCGCCGCAAGCGGACAAAGCCCTATGAAAACTCCGTAGTCGGGTACAGAGTCAAGGCTTATGAGTTGTGCGCCGGGTGTGACCGACACGGCAACTCAAAGGAGGCGCTACAGCGCGAGACGCTCGAACAGCAGCCACGACGGCCGCTTGGGAGGTGGTCGCTGGTGACCCCTCGACGGGATGGCTCGCAGAGCCAACGTCGGAGCCAGCAGCTGGTCTCCATAGGCGGGAGGCGCCAAACCGACGAGGTCGAACGCAAAGGTTGGTGCTTTCTGAATGGCGGACTGGTTGACGTCGCCGCAGAGCTTCAGGCACGGGGCCTTCGACGGGTCGTGGGAACCTTCTTCGTGCTCACCATGGAGGCCTTCATGATTTCCATGCCCGGACGATGGGACATGCTCATACCCGACAGCATGCCGATGTTGCTGCGGAGACTCCAGAAGGCAGGCATTGGCCACCCCGGCCCCGAGCGCAAACAGCCATACCCCGAGCACCATCCACGCGATGGCGCGAATCCTGCGGTGGTTGAGAAGTGTGCGCATGTGCGGCCTATTGACCCATTGACACCTGTGATTCTATTCCCAACTGAGCTGCGGGAAATTGATTTGGATCAAATGGAGGCAAGGGTCAACTACGCGGTACTGCGTTATTCTGTGTTGCTCGTGAATAGACAGTGGATCGCTCGATGAACGAAGGTTTGGGTGATTGGATGACGGTTGGCAGGCTGGCGAAGGTCGCTGGCGTCGGCGTGGAGACAATCCGCTACTACCAGGGACGCGGCCTGTTGCCGATCCCGAAGAACGCCGGCAGCTTCCGGCGCTACCCCGCTTCGATGATCCAGCGGATCGGCTTCATCAAGCGCGCTCAGAGCCTTGGGTTCTCGCTGGACGAGGTGAAGTCGCTCTTGGATCTGGAGGATGGGCGGAATCGCCGGGCTATTCAGACGGTGACACGGCGGCGCCTTGACCAGATCGATGAGAAGGTTGGCGACCTTCAGCGCATGCGAGGCGCTCTGAGAGACATGCTGGAGAGGTGCGAAGACACGGGAGAGGCGCTTCCTTGCCCTATCATTGCTGCGCTCATGGGGCCTTTGAATACGTCCGAATGATTGCGCGCTGTGAGGAACAGACGAGACCCAAGGAAAGCGAACGAGGCCTGTCGCACTTCGTTGGTAATGGTCGTGCGGACTGTTCGCTGCACAAAAATGCCGAATGAATTTTCAGCAATCTCACGGCCGACTTAGACGACGTGAACTGCGGCGGTCGGCGTAGCGGATACATCGCCCTACGTCGACCCTGCCGGCGCGATCCACTCAGTCGACTGTCAATCTCACAAGTCCCGCCTATTCTCGCTCAAGGATACGCGCACCGGGCCCCTGGCCCGCGAGTATGTCGCCCGGATTACGCAACGGGCACTCTTTGAGAGAGAGACAACCGCACCCGATACATCCCCCGAGTTCGTCCCGCAGCCGCATCAACTGCGTAATGCGGTCGTCAAGGTCTTCACGCCACCTAGACGCCACACGGCGCCAATGCGCAGCAATCAGATGAACGCCCGGCTGATACTGCCCGAGAGCGTCGAGCACTTCGTCCAGCGATAGTCCGGCCCGCTGCGCGACTTTGACGATGGCCAGATACCTCAAGATATGGGGCGCGGTGCTGGGGGCACTGATCATGGCGTGCGCCGGTGCGACGGTGCTACTCAACGGCGAGCCCGGCCGCGTGCTGGCGCCCTCGATCGTGCTGGCAATGTGTGTGCTCGCCGGCCTGCTGCACGATGGCGCCCGCACCGTTGGATCCGTTCAGGAGGAAGCTCGACCATGAACGAGCGCAGCCCGCGCATCGCGGCAATCGCATTTCTGCGCAGCCGGCACACTCCGCCAGGGGGAGCCATCCGGTGACCCGGTTGCTTTCTCCGTGCCTGCTGGTTGCCGGTGCCCATGATCCGCTCGGCCGGCGCGTCGTCGAACTGCTGCTGCGCCGCGATGAAACGGAGGTCATCGCCACCAGCCGCCAACCAGTGCACCTTGTGGATCTGGCTGCCCGTGGGGCGCGTATTCGCGGCGCGGATCCCGACGATGCAGCGTCCCTGGATGCCGCCTTCACCGGCGCACACCGCCTGCTGCTCCTGCCGGGCGCTGCCGACGGCTCGTGGTCGCGGCGTCGCCAACTGCAGGCCATGATCGATGCCGCAGCGCGCGTCGGCGTCCGCACCGTGGTGTACGCGGCCCAGATCGAAGTGTTCGACCCCTCGCTGATGACTGTAGCGCGGGAATGCGAGACGGTGGCACAGGCATGCGAGGCTCGCAACCTAGCCTTGTCAGTCTTGCGGGTGAGTTGGCCTATGGAGCGATTGTTTCCGCGGATCATCCTGGCGCTTCGGTGCGGGAAATGGTTTAGCTCAGCGCCGCAAGGCAGACTGCCTTACGTGGCGGGCGAGGACGTGGCGCGCACCGCTGCGGCGGTACTGCGGGCGGCCCCTGTTCCGCCCGGAGAGCTGGCGATCACCGGCCCGCAGGCTCTCACCGCCGAGGCGCTGGTGAACAGCATCAATATCATCTTCGGAGCCAGCATCGACCTGGTGCCCGTCAGTGAGGAAGCCCTGGCGCTGCATCTGCAGGTCTCGGGCTTTCCGAAATCCACGGTGCGAGAGGCGCTGATCATCGAAGAGGTGTCCAAACGCGGGCTGGCGCCGTTCTCCGACGGTGTCATCGAGCAGATGACCGGTCAGCCGCCGCGCAGCATCGAGGCGGTGCTGGTCGAACACCGCCTCGATTTGCTGTTGTCCACCAGCACCCCCCGGCTTTGAGACGAGTCGACTTCTTCGACTCTAGAGGCTGCAGGCGTGCTTGCTGCAGTACATGATCCACGCCGAGACGATGATGAAACAACGATCTGTACGAACAGCCACCCCGACGACGGTGGTCGCCAAGCCTTTTGCCACGGAACGTGTGCCAATTGTTGGCGACGTCGCCAGCCTCGGCGGCGTAACCGTGTCCAACGTTCGTTTCTATGAAGCAGAGAGGTTGATCCATGCTACACGCACGGCAGGCAACCAGTGCCTCTATGGGCCCGTATCTAGCACCTATGCCAGTTTCAAGTAGGGATTGTTCGGTGGCCGCTCATCGAACAGTTGGCCAGGGTCATCGAGTAAGTAGCCATGCAGCTTGCGCGACTTGCGCGGGCCGGTGACCTCGCAGGTCCAGATGTTCAAGCTGCTGGGCTGCTTGCGATGGACCTGCAGCTTCTCGAAGCGCTTCTGGACCCATTGCCAGTCGACAACGGCATCCTGCTTGGCGAGTGCTGGAACTTGAGGATGCTCCTGGACATAGCGCTGAAACACCCCAGGGCTTACCAGGAACACCGTGTCGTCCACGGTATGCACCAGTGCCTTGGCATCGTTGAGAATCAGCTTTCGGCTCTGCAAGCCATGCCTAAGCCAGCCCATGAAGTGCTCGCCCGAAGGCTGCTGTGTCGATGCCGAAGATTTAGACGCTGGCACAGGCAGTACCAGCGAACTCGTTGCGAAGGCCGGGACGGGCTCTGCATCCTGTCGCGTCGCAAGGAGGTGTCCGGAGCCCACCATCGCCAGCATGTCTTCCATGACGTCAGGCAGGGGCTGAACTGCGGGCGGTGAAGCCAAGTTAGCGGGGCTGCTGCCTTCCCAAGGTGGCGTCGTCTGTTCTTCCAAGACAGGCTTCGCGGCAGTCATAGGCGGGGCAGCCTCCGAGCCAGCATCCTTCTCGATTGCCGCAGCGTCGATTGCCACCGTGCCGGTAAACGATGCTGGCCGTTCGCCAGCTTCCCAGATCAGCGCGGGAGCTAGACGCAGCAGGGTAAATGAGTGGGACCAGCCGGTCGCACTGGTCACGGTCGCGCGCCAGACCGCCTTCCCGTCCGACGTCGGCTGCAATATGCCGTGGTCCTGAAGCACGTTGAACACCGCAGTGTTGTTCGTAGGGATGCCATCGATGCCCTCTGACAGCAGGTGCGCACGTAGCTTGTCCGAAACCGTCTTGCTCACCAGCCACAAGGCGTCCTCGGTGAGCCAGCCATCGGAGGCTTCGGGCTGGTTCAGCTTCAACTCTTCCTTGAGCAGGTAGCGCAACCCGTCCAGCAGCTTGCGTTGCAGCGCGTGCTTGGGGGCGGCCATAGCGCGCGCGGGATCGCCTCCCAACTCTTGGGCCACGGAAGCGCGGTCGGCCTGTACGACAAGTTCGCCCAGCACGCCGGCGTGCTCGTACTGGCCGGCCAGGACGTAGAGCAGCGGTCCCCACAGGTCGGGATAGCCACTGAGCCAGTCCAGGGCATCACGGTCGAGGAGTTGGCGGTAGAGCAAACCTGTCGCAGCGCTGTGGAGCCGATATTCTCGATCGTCGCGGTAGCGGAAGCGGTATGGCTGGTGCAGCGGGCCGTGCCAGGGGTGCCACAGCGAGCCGTCGGCCAGTTCGATGTGCAGATCGACGGCGATCTTGCCGATGTCGTGCAGCAGCGCGGCATAAGCGACTGCGGCAGTCCAGGCTTCAGACTGCGCCGCCTGGTCTTCGGGACTGGCGCCAATGGGCAGCAGATGGGACTGCCGCAGCTTCAGGCTGTAGGCGACGATTTCCAGGCCGTGGTCGAGCATGCCGCCGGGGTAAGCGTGATGATGCGCCTCGGAAGCCGGGAAAGCCTGGACCAGCTCGGCGTAGCGTTCCAGTGGCGCCCGGTACAAGGTGGCGAACTGCTTACGTGAGAGCGACGTGCGCTGCCAGATGTGCTCCAGCAGTTTCTGCCGGCGCGGGGTGGCCAGCAGCGATGCGGCCGACTCGGGCCGCATCAACCCTTTCGGGAGGTCGGATGCGGGAGGTGGCGTCGGAGCGGTAGCGACCGCGGGCCGTTTTCGCTGGAACAGAGAGAGCATGCGGATGTCCTGTCGCGGGCCGAGCGGGGTGCCTTTTTGCCTTTTCGAGGTAGGGCCATTCCCCTTGCAACCCATTCCCTCGCCATTTCGACCTTTTACAGCCTTTGGGTATAGGGCGACGGGTGCTGACCGTCCACCGCCAATGCGGGTTGCGGAAGGGCCGTATTGATACAGGAAGGCTGGCTGTTCACGCCCTACGATGGGCCGATTCTTGGACTCGGGAGAACGCTGTAAGGCCTCAGATTGACAAAGTAAGGAAATTTCCTTACCATGCAGGTATCGCAATCAGGAGAGTCGCCATGCCTGCCATCCACGAAGTCGCCACGCTGACCTCTAAAGGCCAGATCACGCTGCCCAAGCCCATCCGGCAGGCGCTCGGCGTCGATGCCGGCGGCAAGCTCGCGTTCGATCTGCGGGGCAGCGAAGTCGTCGTCACCCGTGTTGATGCCGAGCACGAGGACCCCGCCATTGGCGCGTTTCTGAGCCTGCTGGCCCGCGACATCGAAGCTGGCCGGAACGTCCGGGGCCTGCCCGAGGATCTGGCGCGCGCCATGCTGGAGCATGCTGGCCACGGTGTGAACCTGGACGAGGAGATCGACGGGAAAGTGGAACTCTGATGCAACGGCATGGCTGGACGCTGCTCTTCCACGACTGCGTGATCGAGCAGTTGCAGAAACTGCATGCGGCCGCGAGGCGCGCGCAGGAGAATGACCCGGCGGGCTTCGAGTCCAATGCCAACGTCAAGCTCTTCCGGGCCCTGAGCCAGTTGATGTTGGATGTGGTGCCAGGCGATCCGGCACGCGACGAGTACCGCCAGGGCAACACCTTGGGACCTGCCCACCGCCACTGGCGAAGGGCCAAGATCGGACGGCGGTTCCGGCTGTTCTTCCGGTACGACTCGAAGGCGAAGGTCATTGTGTACGCCTGGGTCAACGATGAACAGACCCTGCGGTCTTCGGGTAGCAAATCGGACCCGTATGTCGTGTTCGAGAAGATGCTCGGACGCGGGAACCCACCAGACGACTGGCACGCGCTGATACAGGCAAGCAAGCAGGATTGGAGCAAACTGGAATAGGCATCCCTCAGTAGCAGGAGACGACCATGAACACCACGACACGCATCAGCACCGCAGAACGCCTCGGCCGCACCTTGGGTCGCGGATGGCGTGCCTACGTGCGCGGCGAACGCCGGGCATCGAGTTGGTTGGTGTCCAAGGGGATGCCGGCGGCCGGTGCCACCGCGTTCGTGTGGGTGGTCAAGCTGGTTGCGCTCGGGGTGCTGCTGTACACCACCTTCTGGCTGGCGGTGTTGCTACTGCTGGGCGTTGCGGCGGCATGGTTGGCTGGCAATTCGGCTAGGGATGATGACCGCTGGGCGCAACAGGATGAACTGCGCAATGGCGAGGCGGGCTTTGGCCTGTATTCTTCCAATGGCCAGCGGCTCGACCCTCACGACCCGAACGATCCGTTCGATGACTGAGGTTTGGACTGTCCGTCACAGAACCTTGCCGGCTACCTTGTTTACACCTGACCCGGCGCTATCACGCGCTTCCTTGGAGCCGACAGCAAGGTTCTGAGCAATCACCCCAGCCTTAACTCCGACCCACCCCAAGGCAGCGACCCAAAACGTCGGCAGGACCAGAAACATCGTGCCCGTGACGAACATTAGGAGCATGTCACCGAAGGCGTTGTTCAGTCCTACCAACGGGTCGAAATTGGTGTGCGGCCGGTTCCAGCCGAACCCCCAGCCATAGAGCGCGTCGAGGATGGTGCTGTCAATCCAGCGTGCAAGCTGAAACCAGAAGTCCGTGAAGAACAGCGCGAACTGCACGACGCTGACCGTGACCACCGTCTTCAGGTCATAGGTGCCCACGACCAGCACGAGCGGGATGCAGATAACCAGTGCCATCTTGAGCAATGCAAGCACCATGGGCAGGGCCTGCCTCGCGACGTCCATGGCTGGAAACGCGGCAATCGCGCCGACTGCCATCCCAACATCGCCCGTGGCCCGCGTCACAATGTTCGGCAGGGTCTTGTCGATCTGGCCGCCGTAGTCGGTATAGACGCTGCCCTGGTTCAATTTCTGCTGCCGCGGTGACGCGATCGTGCGGATTACCGAGTCGTCCACCTCGGCTCGGCTCAGGAACCCGGCCCAGCCCGCCAGGCGATTGAGCAGGCTCGGGTCCACCTGTCCCAGCAAGCGTGCCCGCAGGCCATTACCGCCATCGGCCCACCATTGCCTGCAGGTCGGGTAGCCACCGCCACTGGATACCTGAGCCAGCCCGGCGTCGCGGTTGCTGTCATAGGGCCAGTCATCGCGCGGCGTGCTGGAACGGTACGTGTCGTAGTAGCCGTTCGTGTCGGTGAAGAACCGCGATCCGATCCAGGTCACGTCGTGCATCTGCTGCTCATCGAGCTGAGGGCGCTGCATGAACAATTTGGCCCGTGCAGGCCCATAGCAATCCCGCGAGAAATCCGCTACTTCCTGAGCCAGCACCGGGTCATCGATGCGCGTGGCGTCGATCTCCATGCGCATCTGCCGCAGGTCCGTGCCACACGGGATCGCCGCCACCGAGGCGCTCGTGACGGCGCGCGAGAGTGCATGCATGAACGCCCACCAGACGGGCACCTTCGCCGACTGGTTGTTGATGGTGCTGAAGGACTGCGACCAGCCGGTATCCGTGGGCTGCGGCACGCTGACCTGGCACTGGGCCGAGCGCGAGCTGTCGTACTGGATGGTGTTCAGGTCCACGTCGATGAACGGAATGCCGGCGAACATCACCACCACGATGGCGACGAAGACCCGGTTCTCGATGCGGGCGGCGCTCAGCACGCCTTTATTGCCCTCGTCGGCACCTTCCGCACGGGCCTTCAACCACTCCTGCACGATGATGGCGACGAAAGGCAGCGCGAATACCCCGCTGGATACCAGCACCGCCCAGATGCCGTTGTTGACGATCCAGGACACCAGCGTCAGGTAGTACTCCAGGTAGTCGGTCGTGAAAAGCGTCATCGCGCCATCTCCCCTCAACCGGCCTGCATCAGCAGGCTGGCTTCCAGCGCCACGATGGCGACGACGCCCGCGACCTCGGTGCGCACCAGGCGGCGCCGCGCCTGGGCGTCGTCCTCACGTACCAGCAGCCGGCGCCGCATCCAGACCCAGCCATAGGCCGTCGCCCCGTACAGGCACAACCGCCACACGAAGAAGTAGCCCGATGCGGCCGCGAGCCACCGCTCCCAGCCGGCCACGCTCCCGACCAGGTAGATGCCGGCGACGTTGGCCCCCACCGCAGCGGCGACGATCACCACCGCCCACAGCAGTGCTTTCGCCGCGCGCCGGCTGAACAGCCAGCGCAAGGGGCGCCAGGTCATGCGCATTGCGCTCATGGCCGGACTCCCGGATTGCCCTTCTGCAACTGGTCGAGGCGGTCGGGCACCGGATCGCCCTCGTAGATGCCGCGCGAGCCGGCCGCGCGCGTACCATGGCGCTGGATGATCGCCATCGGCGAGTTGTTCGCCAGCTCGCGGCGCAGCTCCAGCTCCGTTTTCAGGTTGCGGATCTCCCGGTCGAGCGTGTCGCTCTCGTGGTTCACAGCCTCGACCGCCAACTCGTTGGCCGCCACGTTGGGCTCCTTCTTTCCCGTGAGCAGCGTGCGCTGGAGCAACAAGGCCTTCTCCAGCACCGACGACAGCGCCACCTCGGACGCAAGGCGCCGCGCCAGCAGGTCCTGGTCCGGCTCGTCGCGCAGCGCCTCGATGACGCCGCGCGTGATCGGCAGCGACGTGCTGCCGGCCTCGCGCAAGTTCTCGAAGGTGGTGTTGCGCACGCCGGAAACCAGTTCCTGCAAGACTTCCAGTTTGGCTTCGTACTCCTCCTGGATCAGCGGCGTCAGCCCGACGCCGGGCACCGTCTCGGTCTTGGTGCAGGAATCGCACGTGCGCTGCACCTGTTCCCCGAGGACCCGGGTGGCCCATTCGGTCGCCTGCTGCGGCGACGTCCAGGTCTGGCAGGACAGGCTCGCGCAACTGGCGGGCGCGATGGAGGATGTGTCCGTCACGCCGCGCCCGTTGACCAGGTTGTAGCCCGCGCGGGTGACGTCGCCGACCACCCGAATGGCGGACTGGCCTGCGCCACCGGCATTGCTGCCGCCCACCCAGGGAACGCCGTCGTTGCCGCGGCGCGTCTCAGCCTGCTCGACGGCCGAAACGGCATCGTTGCTGCCAACCGCGTCACGCAGGGCCATGCCTTCGGCCATCTGGCTCCAGCCAAGCTGGCCGCCCGCCGTCTCGGCCATCTTCTCGGCCATCGCGCGGCACGTCAGCTTGGAGCGGTCGAAGTCCAGCCGCGCCTGCAGCACGCCGTTGGTCAGCAGGTTGTACAGGCCGGGATCGGCGCGCTGAATGATCAGCGCCGGCAGGGACGCCACCGCGCTGGTGGCGCTCTGGATCACGTTGCTCATGATCTGCTGGAAGCCGTTCGTGATGCCGTTGAGCTGGTTGCGCAGCGTGGTCTGGATGCTCATGTCGCCGCAGATCAGGTTGCTGTTCCACCCCAAGCCGACCCCGATGGAGCGCATGCCAGCCGCGCGGCCCATGGACACCGCGCTGCCGCCTCCGATCGAGTACATGACGTCATCGCCAATGACGGGGCCGCTGTTCTGGTATCCGACCTGCGCCCACGCCAGGCCGCAGACCAGAGCGAGCGTGCCGGCCAGCGCCGTCGGGCGCAGCAAGTAGCACGCCTTGGCGGAAAGGTTCATCGGTTCAGGACGCTTCATCGTGGCACCTCAGAGGAAATCGACGCTGCCCAGGAACACCTGCCCGCGGCGTTCGCAGCAGGCATACGGCCGCCACAGCGCCCAGGCGTAGTCGCCTTGCTGGGCCTGGGTCAGCGTGCCGCTGTGGGGGAAGACCACGCAGGTGTTCGACAGACGAGGGGTCAGCTCCTGCCACTTCCCGGTGGAGGTATCGCCTTCGACCAGCGCCCCGGCCGGCCAGTAGCCGTCACGGGCGTTGGCGAGCAGTGGCTGGTACACGTGCAACTGCCCGCGGCGCGTGACGACATCGCCCGCGCGCTGGGCCACCACCGCCCCGGATTTGTGGTCGTCGGTCTGGTGCAGGAAGCCACCGCGTGGATAGACATTGCCCCAGAGGTTCATCGTGGTGCGCGCACCGACCTCACGCATGCCCGGAATCAACGCCTCCGGGTAGGCCATCTCGGGCACGTTGTAGCGCCAGGCCAGCGTGTCCAGGGTGCTGAGCAGATACGGCATGAAGGCCGTGCCCGCGCCTTGGCAGAAGTAGCCGGAGGACGAGGCGAACTGGTTGAACACCTCGCCGCCGGGATGGCCGATAACATCGCTGTTCTTGAATTTGGCGAGGTTGTTTTCATGATCCTCGTTCGTGGTGCCGTCCCCGCCGGCCTGGGCCGAAGGATTGGGCGTGCTCATGGCGCGCACTTCAACCCAGGGGTTCTCGCCGGTGTTCGAGTACGACGACACCACTGCATCGGGGATGTAGTGCCTGACCTTGACGGAGGTACGCACCGTGCAGCCGGTCCAGGTGCAATAGAGCCAGTAGCAGATACCCACCACCCGGTATTCCAGGCAATCGGGCGAAGCCACTGAACCCACGATGGTTGCCGTGTTCAGGGCGTAGCTGCCCGTGGCGCTAAGCAGCAGCACGGACGCGACAGCAGCTCGCATGCGGCGCAGAAGGTCGAATGGGGGGATCACGGTTCGGTCCTCCGGTGCTGTTCGATCCGCGCGATGGCGCGGGCCACGTCCGGCTCGCCATAGACCACATAGCGCTGGTCCACCACGACGGCCGGGACGGCGGTGATGCCCAGGCTCCATGCGTCCGTCACGCCCTGGTAGGCCGTCGCGATGCGCCGCTGAAGGTCAGTGCCTCCCTGGGTCAGCCGACGCTTGACCAGGGCTGTCGCCTGGTCGGGGTCGGTGGGCAGATTCGCCGAAAGCTCGGCCTCGATGCGCGGCGCTTCATCCAGCTCGATCAGCCGTTCGCCGCCCATGGTCTTGACCGGGTGGTGGCCGTCGGTGACGACCACCACGTCGGCGGCGAAGGTGACCGGGCTGAACACCGCCAGGGACGCCGGCAGCGCCACGGCCAGGCCAAGGGTTCGCCAGCCTGGTGCGAACCGGGTAAAAGCTGCTGGCATGTCATGCGCCCCGGAAGTTGATCAGGGCCATAGTCAAACGCCGAACCCCATGCGGTCCCAACAAACAATGCGCATCGCGGCCACCCCGCATACCTGCTTGTGTCGCCGCGAAGAAAAAGCGGAGGCCGAAGCCTCCGCGCTGATCAACGAAGCAGTGCAACACTTACAGCAGGCCGGACTCCGCAAAGGAGAACGGGGCACCCTGGCCGACGATGATGTGGTCCAGTACCCGCACATCGATGAGCGCCAGCGCGGCCTGCAGTTGCTGGGTCAGCACGCGATCCGCGATCGACGGCTCGGACATGCCCGAGGGGTGCTGATGTGCGAAGACCACCGCAGCGGCATTCAATTCCAGCACACGCTGTACGACGACACGCGGATAGACCGAAGTCGAGTTGATCGTGCCCCTGAACAACGGCTCGTAGGCCAGCACCTGATGCATGCTGTCAAGGAATACAGCGACGAATATTTCGTTGGGCTCGGCCACCAGCTTCACGTGCAGGTAGTCGCGCACGGCCGTGGGGTCGAGGAGTTTCGGACCCGCTTTGAAAACCCGCTTCTCCAGCAGTGCAATGGCTTGCTGGATGATCCAGTCCTCGTGCTGGGCAGCGATGGCGGAAAGCGACTCCAGGCAGGAGTCATTGACGACGAAAGACATGGCGAACCTCCAAATGGTGAGATCGGAGGGCGCGCGCCCGGGGAGGGCAAGCCCTCCTGGGGAACGAACAAGGTGCATCCATCACCGCGGGAGCGGTGATCGTTCGCGGCCAGGATGCGAGGCGAACGGGTTGCGGTCAGCGCAGCGGACTGCGCCGTAGCCTTGAAGACCGGGGCTACCTGGGCATGTCGCCGACGACGTCGGCAGGCATTTCCGATGTAGGTGTGGCGGCGGGATCGCGGGCCGCGAGCATGTCCATGGCCGACAGCAAGGCATCGCCCTCGATCGGACCCTGCAGCAGGATAGCCTTGCCGGTTTCGCGATCGTGTAGCCGCAGCGACGGCGTGGCGGTCACGCCGCTGTTCGTGGCTTCCGCAGTTTGGGCGCGAATCGCCGCGTCGGGCCGCTCGCTCGCGATGCACTGCTCGATGGGTGGCGTAAGGTCGGGGTAGCGCAGGTCCTCGGGCAAGCCCTGACCGTCGCTGCGCGTGTGGGCATATACCCACTCGACGGCCTGCCAGAAGGCGGCATGACCGCTGGCTTGGCCCGCGCATTCCGCCAGGCGCGCTTCCGCGGACGCGGCCGGCTCATGCGCTGCCAACGGGAGGTGATGCCATTGCAAGGCCACGTCCGCATTGCCGGCCACCCAACGCTTGAGCACTGGGAAATAGGACCGGCAGAACGGGCATTCGAGGTCCGCGTAGAGCGTCAGCGTGAAGCGTCCTTCCGGATTGCCCATCTGCCACGGAGGCCCAGCCACCTGCGTCTCGCTGACTGGCGCTGAAGTCTGAGGCGTGGACTGCCCGGGCCAACGGGACACGAGCCAGATCAGCAGCAGTGCAACCAGCGCTGCGGCCACTGTCCAAGGCCAGCTGGGCCGCCAGTGCCGACGGCGGAACGCCTGCACCTGCATCGGAATGGAAGGACGTTTCTGTTCCATGGCGTTCTCCGGTGTACGGCAGATTCAGGGCAGGTCCAGGGTCGGCGACTCGATGCCACGTGCCCGGTCGATCTTCTCAGCCACCTTGAAGGCGGCATCCAGCTCGCTGACGCCGTGCTGCTGCATGAGTTGGTAGCGTTCTGCCTTCTCCTCGGGCTCGGTTTGCGCGAGCGCGAGGTAGAGACTTGGCGGCACGGCGCGGAACAGCACTTCCATGCTCTTGGAGAGGATGACGCCCTCGGTGAACTTGCCCGCTTCCTTGCGTGCGGAGAGCATCAGCGCCTTCTGCGCCGGCGAGAGTTCGCGGAAGCGCGCGATCTTCTCCACCTCGTCCGGCGGCATCGACAGGCACACCCACCACTCGATCATGTTGAGCATCGGCTCCGCTGCACGTGGCAGGTCGTCGATGTTCTGCGTCGCCAGCCAGAACCAGGCGCCCAACTTGCGCCACATTTTTGTAATTTTCACGACATAGGGCGCGAGCAGCGGGTTCTTGGTGATGATGTGACCTTCGTCGGTCACGTTGACGATCGGCCGTCCCAGGTACTGGTCGCGCTCGGCGATGTTGTTCACCGTGCTGATCAGGCTGATGTAGGCGATGGAGAGCTGCGCGTTGTAGCCCTCGCGGGCATAGGTCGCCAGATCGACCAGCGTGATGTCGGCCTCGGGCCACGGCGTGCCGTCGCGGTCGAACATCTCGCCGTCCGTGCCTTGGCAGAACATGTCCATCGCGTCCGCCATCTCCAGCAGCCGCGCACGGCGCATCTCGGGCAACGTCGGGTCCTGGCCACGGGTGCGCAGTGCATTGCGCACATCGCGCGTGAGCACGGTGCGCTTCTCCGCCACGCAATGTTCGGCGGCGTCGAGGATGCACTGGCGGATCAGCGAGCGGTCGGCCCGCGTCATCCGCGCTTCTTCCTTGTCTTCGCCGCCCGTGATCATCAGCCGTGCCGTGATCTCCAGTTCGCCGAGCACGTCGCGCTGCTCATCCGCCTCCATGGCCGAGGCATCCGGTGGCAGGTCTTCGTCCAGGGCATCGGCATCGAGCGTCTGCACGTCGCTGGGCGTTTCGATCAGCCGGCGTGCGTCGGCGAACGGCGCCAGGCTGATGCCCGATCCGGGGGCCAGCTTGACCCGGTTCACGGTCAGGCCCAGGCGCCGCGCGAAGTCGCTGAACAGGCCGAAGCTGTTGCCGGCTTCCACGATGAAAAGCCGCGGCCGGTAGATGGCCGTCACCTGGTTCAGCAGGTTGTTGAGTGTGGCGGACTTCCCCGAGCCGGTGGGGCCAAATAGAAACAGATGGGCATTCATCTGCCGATCCAACCTGTTCAAGGGGTCGAACGTAATCGGGCCGCCGCCGCGATTGAACATCGTGATGCCGGGATGCCCCGTGCCCTGGGCGCGGCCCCACACCGGCGACAGGTTCGCCGCATGCTGGGCGAACATCAGTTGCGCGTACCACCGGCGCCGATCCTGGCCGGGGTTGTAGCAGCACGGCAGCCAGCGCAGGTAGCTGTTGAGCGGCGCCACCTCGTCGTCCTCGCGCACCGGCTGCAGGCCGGCGTTGAGCATCACGTTCGCGAGGTCCAGGCCGCGCCGATCCAGTTCCGCCTCGTCGCGCCCGCGTAGGTAGAACGCCAGAGTGCCCCGGTAGAGCTTGTGCGCGCTGCCGATCAGGGAGCGGGCTTCATGCACGTCCTTGAGCGTCTGCTCCGACGCCAGCGTCTCGCCCACAGCTTTCTTCGCCAGATGGTTGAGGTCCGATTCGAGGACGTCCTGCGGCGTGGCGACCATCGTGAGACACATCAAGGTGTCCTCGGGCATCTGGTCGAACAGCGTGTTGATCGCGTCCCCCTTGCGGGTCTCGCCGGTCAGGTGCCCGGTGCCGGGCGGCATGCGCAGCCGGTCGGTGATCAGCACGCGGTGCGGCATGCCGTCGAAGTACCAGGCCCCTTGCGCCACGTCCGAGCGCGGCTGCCCAAAGAACAGCCGCTGGCTGAAATCCCGCCCGCTCGCCAGCTCGATCTCGCCGGCCTCGCTTTCCTCGGTACTGTCCGGATAGCGCGCCAACGCGTAGAAGCGCTCCCGGTCCTCCACCCCAGGCCCGAGCAGCGTGGGGCGCGGGTTGAACCACCGCAGCAGCCAGTCGTGGACGTCGGCCGCGACCATGCGCCGGGCCTGGATGCCGGCGTTCGCCAGGCCGCCGCACAGGCGGTCGCAGACGATGCCCAGCATCTGCTCGGGTGTCTGGCCGCGGCGGTTTGCCTGTCCCTGTCCGCTCGCGCGGCGGTACACCACCATGCGCACGCGCCGCGTCTGGCCGCGCCAGCGCAGCCGCGTGACCACCGTGTCCTCGAACAGGCCGCCGGGCTTGGCCACAGCGCGCAGGTGGTGGCCGAAGAAGCGCAGGTAGAACTCGGTGAACGCCGAGCCGCGCGCACGTGGCTGCACGTAATCGCGCAAGGTCTGCATGTACTGGTCGAAGCTCGGTTCGTCCTGGGCATAGAGCTGGAGCACCCACGGGTTCTCGTCCAGTTCATCGAAACTGTCCTGAAGCGCGTTTTCCAGGGCGTCGCGGGCATGCGCGAGCCAGCCAGGCTCCCGGCCCTCGGTGCCCAGCGGCACCAGCTCGTAGAACGCCGCCACCGATTGGCCGTCCTCCAGGAGCATCGATTTCGACTCGGGCATGAACTCCACCCAGGGCAGCAGTTCCACGAAGGACGGCGCAACGTCGTACAGCGCCTGCTCGTCGGCCACGGTCGCTGGCTTGCGGCCGTGGACTGCCGAACCGGGTTCGGGGATGCCGGCCTGGCGCAAGGCCTCGACGTGGCGCTGCCAGCTGTCCGGCTGCTCATCGCTGGCCGGGCTACTGGAGCCGGCGCCGGCCAGCTTCGGCCATGGGAGTTTCCACCGCATCAGTAGTCCTCCACGCGCTCGCCCGGCATCGCGTACTGGATGCGCTGGTAGAGCGGGAAGACGGTCGTGTAGCCGGGCACCGGCACGGGATCGGTGCCGGCCAGGTGCGGGTACACGTACATCACGAGATCGGGATTGGGCAGGCGCTGGAACTGGCGGTGGACCTCATTGCGCGCGGTGCGCGTGTAGCGCATCTGCTCGACAGGTGCGGCCTGCACGTCGGCGTCGGTCAGGGGCCGACGCAGGCTCTGGCGCGCATCGAGCAGCTGGCGGCCGGCGTTCCGCCCGGCTGCGCCACCGCCACCGCCGTCGCCGGCTTCCTGTTGCCAGATGTCCATCATCGTGCGGTCACCGTGGGTCAGCAGCTTTTCCTTGCTGGTGGCGCAGCCGCCAAGCACCGCGACGGCGAGGGCCAGTGCCAAGCCACGGGCCAGGTTAGTCAAGTTCGAGTGCATGGCTTTCTCCTGCGCGGTGATCGACCTTGCGGCCTTCGGGATCGAAGTCGATGGCGAGCGGCTTTTCGAGGTGGACCGCAACCTTGGCGCCGGGTTGGACATAGACGGCGGCGAAGGCTTGGCCGTAGAGCTTGTTGACCCAGGCCGACATGTCCCGGACACCGCCCGCGAGAATCTGGCCGACCGCTTCCTGGCCGGTGATGCCCACGGTGCCGATGGAGCCGTCCGAGCCGACATAGGACATGCGGCCGCTGTCACTCTCGATGAGCGAGGCCACACCGGCACCGGCCGCGGTGATCAGGGCCTGCGAGCCGAGGTATTGCTGGGCGTTGCTGCGCCGCTCGCCGCTGACGCAAGGAATGCCGTGGGGATCGCTGATCCAGCCCAAGCCCCCACTTTGAGAGTTCTGCTGTTGGTTGTCCTGCTGGTTGCCCTCGCGGTCTTCGGGGATCGTGCGGATCGTGCCGTCGTGGAAGACGAACGTGATGCTGCGCACCTGACCGCGCACGCACGAGAGCGTCCAGTCGCCCGAGGCGGTGCCGCTGAACACGGCGCCGGCCACGTCGGGAATGTCGATGCCATTGGCGGTCAGGTTGTCCGGCCCGACCAGAACTTTGAACGGATAGGGATCGTTGACCGTGCCGTCGATCGGCACGCGGCCGATCAGCGCGGTCATGGCGACCGAACCCATGAGCGTGGAGTTGGTCGGCACGGTATAGACCGGCTTGGCACTCTTGACCCCGGCGGCGCGGGCGCCCGCGTTGGCCACGGTTTCCGCGGTGGTTTCGAGCGTGCTCTGCGCCGGGCCGAAGCTCGTGGGGAAGCTCATGCCGCCGCTCGCGCCACGCCCCCCGTTGCGCCCCTCGGCGGGCTTTGCGTGGTCCGGCTCGACCCACCGCACGCCGCCCTCCATGCCGGCCTCGTCGCCGCCCTGCAGCCCCAGGCCCACAGGCAGGTCCGCATGGCCGCCGCCGCGCCCGCCGATGCTGTCCAGACGCCGCTGCAGGTCGGCGAGCAGCCCTTCGGTCTGCTGGCGCGCGCTGGCCGCCTGCTCTTGGTCGCGGCGCAGGTTGGACCGCTCGGATTCGAGCGCCGAGTTGATGCGCTGGTCGATGGAGTTCTCGCGCTGGCGCAGCCGCTGGTTCTCTTCACGCTGCGACTTGTTGTCCGAGAGCGCGGTCTGAAGCTCGGTGCGCAACTGCTTCACTTGGGCAACGAGCGTCGCCACGGTGTCGCGCGGGGTGTCGCCTTCGATGCCCAGCGCCTTCATTTCATCGGGCGTGAGCTGGGCACCGTTGTCCGCCGCGGGTGGCGCCGTGCTGCCTCCACCCGAGAACAGCCGGATACCGACGAACAGCACCAGGATGGCGACAGGGATCATCAGCCACTTGAGCAGGCCGTTACTGCGCATGGCGGGCCTCCTTGGCGTTCTCGTCGCCGTCCGGCTGCGGCAGATGCACGGCCGGGTCGAAGCGGTGAATGGCCGGCAGCAGCGATTGCGCGAGGCCGCGGCCGCGCGTGACCAGGTACAGGACGGTCGTGTCCTCGGGCGTGCCGCGCGGGCCCAGCGCCTCGTGCTGGAAGGTGGCGGTGAGGAAATCGCCTTGCAGCACGCGCGGGTCGAGCGTGATCCAGCCGCCGCTGCCGTTGGTCAGGCGCACGGCAGTGACCCACTGGTCCTCCAGGCGCCACGACGCGAGCGCGACCGCGCGCACGGGCAGCGTTGGCATCAGTGTGTCCAGGTCGAGGTCGCGGCGCAGGTTGACCCGCATGACGCCCGGAAGCGGCTCGACGGTGCGCAGCGGCGCGTAGAGGTTCTGCGCGGCGAAGCGCGTCAGCACGACAGGGACCGGGGTTTCGCGCCGCGCGGTCCGCGCACCTGCCTGGCCCTGGGCGCGTGCCGGGGTCTCGGCACTGTCGGCCTGCTCGCCATAGCGTCCCGGTGCGCTGTCACCCTCGACGATGCGCACCGGCTCCAGCTCGGCTTCCCCGTCCTTGGGTGGTTCGGCTGCGATGTCCAGCAGGATCAGCGCGCCCGTGTCGGCGTCCTGCAGTTGCAACCGCGTGGGCTCGATCGGCTCGCTGGCGCGCAGGTACACCGCGCCGCCCGCACTCTGCACGCGCAGGCGTTCGCCCACGCCCGCGGGCACGCCCACGCGCACGTTCCGGTCGATGAACACGATGCGTTCCTGACCGACCTTCAGCGGCACTGCCAGTGGCATGCGTTCCCAACGCAGGATCTCCACCGCCTGGGCGACGGGTGCCGCGGCCACGGCCAGTAGCCCCAGCAGCGCGAGTACAGGATGCTTCATGGGGTGTTTCCTCCTTGAGGCGCTTGCGGAGACAGGCCACTCGGCGCCGGGCGCGCCGGCTCCGGTGCACTGATGCGCTGGGGCGCGCCTTCGTAGCAGTCCAGCGCCAGGCCGAACGGGTTGCGGGCGGGATCGACGTCCACCCGCGTGACCTTGATCGGATAACGCACCAGGGCGCGCTTGACCTGCTCGGCGCCGTAGTACTCGTCCGCCGTGATGTCCAGCGTCACCACCCAGTCGCGATCGGACACGGTGCGCACGCGCGCCGTGGGGTCGTCGCCATAGCCGCGGCCGGGAATCTCGTAGATGCCGCGCACGCGCTGGCGTAGCTCGCCGGTGGAGCGGCGGTAGTCGTAGTCCGCGCGAAGGAAGGCCTGGCAGGACGGGGTGAGGTACGGCGAGAGCGTGTGGAGGTTGCGCGAGTAGTCTTCTTCGCCATTGGTCGGCCAGCGGTTCAGCGTCTGGAACACGTAGAACGTGAACGCATAGACCGATTCGGGCGGCACTTCCCACCACTTGCGGGTACTGCCAGAGCGCAGGTCGGGCGGGACGTGGATGGTCAGGTCGCGCGGCGCGCTCCACCAGCCGCCGCCCATGACCAGGGCGACAATGACCAGCGCGCCCGCGCCCAGGCGCAAGGTCTTGATGTGCGCCTGCAGGTGGGCGATCTCGTTCTTGAAGCGACTCATCGCATGCTCCTGCGGGTGGACCAGAAGCCCGAGCGCGAGATCAGCACGTGGCCGCCCACCCAGCCGGCCATCAGCGGATGGCGCGTTGCGATGCGCCACTGCAACTGCCGATAAAGCCAGGTGTCGGGGCGCCCACGCTTGAGGCGGCGCAGGATGCCGCCGCCGATGAACACGCCCAAGGCCACGCCCAGGACAACGAACGTCGGTGCGATGGCGATCGTGCGGAACACCCACGAAAGCGGCGCGCCGACCAGCAGGCCGGCGGCGCCGGACAGGCCGCAGCAGATCCACAGCTCGTCGGCGGTGAGGCCGCGCACGACAACGGGATGGCGGTTGAGCCGGTGCGGAAGGAACGTGACCGTCCCGTCCGCACGGACGTGCTGCTGCTCGGACATACCGGCCTCGCCTTACAGGATGCCCGTGGCTTCGGTGAGCAGCCAGATGCCGATCACGAGCAACACGGCGCCGATGGCGACCGTGAGGCCGAATTGGCCCCACGTCTTGCGGCCGGTGTGGATCTCCGCGTAGGTTCCGTAGGCGTGGTAGCAGACGCCGATGAACATCGACGCCACCACCAGCAGGGCCACGAGCATGATGATGTCGTAGCCGTAGTTGCGGATCGTCTCCATGATGCCGTTGCCGGTGCCGCGCGTCGGGTTCTCCAACTGCGGCAGGCCTTGCGCGAACGACAGCGCGGGCAGCGCGGCGGCGCCCAGGGCCATGGCGGCGCGCTGGGCGAGACGGGAAGTGAGGATGCGGTTGTGCATGGTCGGGCCTTTCAGGTCAGGACAGAAGGAAGAAACTCAGGACGAGGTACATCGCGACGAAGCGGATGCAGACGCCGAGGAACTGGCGCTGGTTGAGGCGGCTCTCGGACCACCCCACGTAGGCCGTTCGGATGGCCCAGACGCCCCACACGAGCAGGACCGCGAACACGACGCCGACCAGGACGGTCGCCATTGCGGAAGGCGCGATGCCGCTGTTGGCTTGAAATGCCGAGACCTGGGCGCCGTTCATTGCTTGCCCCTCGCAGTCGTCGCCGGCAGCGGCTCGGCCGCCCGCTCGGTGCGGTAGTCGCCGGCCAGTTCGGAGGGGTCGCGCGGCTGAGCGCGCGATGGCGTCAGGTGAAACTGGATGCCGGCGCGAACGCGCGCCAGGTCAGCCAGCAGCCGCGGGTAGTCGAAGTGGTAGCGCTCGCCCGGCTGGATGGGGGCATGCGCGGCGCTGTCCGCGACGGTGCGCTCCAGCGCGTCGAGCTGGCGCAGTGCGGCGACCAGCTCCTGGCGCTGTGCCGGGGACTCGGCCAAGGCCATCTGGGACTGACCCAGCAGGAGGGCCGTCACGAGAAAAGTGGGCACGCCGCGATGCGCGGCGCGCAGCCAGATCGAAGCCACCATCGCGCCATTCCTGTGTGATCAGCAATGGTCAGATCGTGGAGATCAGGACAACTTCATGCCTCAAACAATAGGAACTGCCCGACAACCGGGTTATAGGGTGGCTGGAAACTCGCCACACTGGATAGTGGCTTGTAATGAGCATTCATTGATAGAATTGAGCAAACTTGGCAAGTGAAGGCTATGAAAGACCAACCTAGATGGTTTTCAGATGACTGACGCCGAAAGCGAAATCCTTACGCTTGAAGAGGTCGCGGCATACCTCAAAGCGGGCAAGCGGACGGTCTATCGCCTGGCTCAAAGGGGAGAGATCCCGGCATTCAAGTTGGGAGGGACGTGGCGTTTCCGGCGATCCGAACTGGATAGTTGGATCGCCAGCAGCATCAGCAAGATGAAACCGGAGACGGACTGAGCCTGGAAAGGTCCGCAGCCGAATAACGCCTGGGACACATGGGGGAGATCGCAGTTGACGAGAATGCAGCTCTTGACACCGCAGCAACGTCAGTACGTTGCGTGGCTGCTCACGCGCCGTGCGGCGGGCGACGCCGTGGAGTCGCTGGCCTCAACACTGGTCGACTCGCAGGTTGATCTCAATCCGCATCAGGTAGATGCCGCTCTCTTCGCCTGCCGCAATCCCCTTTCGCGCGGTGTACTCCTCGCTGATGAAGTCGGACTTGGCAAGACTATCGAAGCAGGGTTGGTCATCTCGCAGCGTTGGGTGGAACGGCGGCGCAAGATTCTCATCATCGTCCCGGCCAGCCTGCGCAAGCAGTGGCACCAGGAGCTGCAAGACAAGTTCGGCCTTCAAGGGTTGATTCTCGAAGCCAAAAGCTACAACGCGATCCGTAAGCAGGATCGACAGCATCCATTTCTGTTCGCCTCCGGCCCGGTCATCTGCTCCTACCAGTTCGCCAAGTCCAAGGCTGACGATGTCAAGAGCATCGACTGGGACCTGGTCGTCCTTGACGAAGCGCATCGCCTGCGCAACGTCTACAAGACCAGCAACGTCATTGCCAAAACACTCAAGGAGGCGTTGTCGCACGTTCACTCCAAGGTGCTTCTGACCGCAACGCCGTTGCAGAACTCGTTGCTCGAACTCTATGGGCTGGTCAGCTTCATCGATGACCGGGTGTTCGGAGACCTTGACAGCTTTCGCTCACAATTTACTGGCCGGGAACAGGCCTTCAACGCCTTGCGTGACCGACTGGCCCCCATCTGCAAGCGCACTCTGCGCAAACAGGTTCAGCCCTATGTGTCGTATACGGCGCGCAAGGCCATCATCCAGGAATTCACGCCGTCAAACGAAGAGCAGGAACTGTCCAGACTCGTCGCTGATTACTTGCGTCGCCCCAACCTGAAGGCCATGCCCGAGGGACAGCGCCAGCTGATTTCACTGGTGCTATGGAAGTTGCTCGCGTCCAGCTCGCACGCCATCGCAGGCGCGCTGGAGACGATGGCCAAACGGCTTCAGGGAGTGCTTGACGAAACTGCCGAGATTCCCGATCTGGCGGAAGAACTCGACGAGGACTACGAGTCGCTGGACGAAACCGCTGATGAGTGGAGCGAGCAGGAAGCCGCTTCTACGACGCCGAGCCGCTCAGAGCGGAATGCCATCGCGCAGGAAATCGAAGAACTTCGCCACTTCAAGGCGCTGGCAACCAGCATCCGCGACAACGCCAAAGGCAAGGCGCTGCTCACTGCGCTGGATCGCGCCTTTGCCGAGCTGGACCGGTTGGGCGCGGCCAGAAAGGCCATCATCTTCACCGAGTCCAAGCGCACACAGGAGTACCTCCTCAGCTTGCTGGCTGACACGCCCTACGGCGACGGCATCGTGCTCTTCAACGGCACGAACAGCGACCAGCGTGCGCAGGCGATCTACAAGGACTGGCTCAAACGCCACGAAGGCACTGACCGCATCACCGGCTCCAAGACTGCCGACACTCGTGCGGCACTGGTTGAGCACTTCAAGGAGCGCGGCAAGGTCATGATTGCCACCGAAGCTGGCGCCGAAGGCATCAACCTTCAGTTCTGTTCGCTCGTCATCAACTACGACCTGCCGTGGAACCCTCAGCGCATTGAGCAGCGCATCGGGCGCTGCCACCGTTACGGACAGAAGCACGACGTGGTGGTGGTGAACTTCGTTGATCTCAGCAACGAGGCGGACAAACGCGTCTACGAGTTGCTGGCGCAGAAGTTCCAACTTTTCGAGGGCGTGTTTGGCGCCAGCGACGAAGTGTTGGGCGCTATCGGTTCGGGTGTCGATTTCGAACGACGCATCGCTGATATCTATCAAAACTGCCGAGAGCCCGAGGAGATTAAGTCCAGTTTCGAGCAACTCCGACTTGACCTTTCGGGAGAGATCAGCGACGCCATGGTCAAGACGCGTCAACTCCTCTTGGAGAATTTCGATGAGGAAGTGCAAGCCAAGCTCCGTGTCCGCGCGGAAGATAGCCACAGCGCCCGGAGCAGATTCGAGCAGATGCTGATGGAGCTAAGCTCCGCGGAACTGGGCGAATTTGCCAGCTTCGATGACCACGGTTTCCTCCTGCAGCGTGTGCCGGACGGCATTGATGCCAGTGCACGCGCTGGAATCGAGCTGGGACGTTATGAGTTGCCCCGTCGCTCCGGCGACGCACACCTGTACCGAATCCATCACCCGCTGGCTTCATGGGTCACCGAGAAGGCCAAGGCCCGTACGCTTGAGGCTGCGAAGCTCGTGTTCGACTACGACGCATACGGTACCAGGGTGAGCACCCTGGAGCCTTATCGCGGCAAAGCGGGATGGCTCACACTGAAGCTGATCGAAGTCGATGCGTTGGGCAACCAGGAGCAGCACCTGCTGGTAACGGCCATCACGTCGGATGGCATCACTCTGCTGGAAGACGATCCCAGGAAGTTACTGCGCCTGCCCGCCGTTGCCCAGCCGCCCAGCCTGCTCAGCAGCGCGGACGACTCCGCACTGGCGTCCGACGTCGAAGCCCGCAAGGCCGAGCTGCTGCGCGAGATCAATCAGCGCAATCTCGGTTACTTCGAGCAAGAAGTACAGAAGCTGGATGCGTGGGCTGACGACCTGAAGTTGGGCCTTGAGCAGGAAATCAAGGAGATCGACCGGCAAATCAAGGAGGTGCGCAGCACTGCCGCCACCGCGCCGACGTTGGAAGAAAAGCTGTCCTGGCAGAAGAAGCAACGGGAGCTTGAGGGCAAGCGGAGCAAGCTCCGCCGCGATCTGTTCTCCCGGCAGGACGAAGTGGAAGCACAGCGCAACGGGCTCATCGGCCAGTTGGAATTGCAGCTTCAACAGCAAGTGGAGGAGCACATGCTGTTCACCATCGAGTGGGAACTGAAATGATGACAAAAAGAGAGATTTCTCGGGGTGCAATTTGGAGGCAGTGGGACCTGCATGTCCATACGCCCGCATCGTTTCATTGGTCGGGAGATAGGTTCGATGCCAATCTCTCTTCTGCAAAGAGCAAGAAGCTGGTCGATGAAATGATCGAGGCTATGAACAAGGCAGAACCTGCTGTGTTCGCGATCATGGATTACTGGACTTTTGACGGCTGGCTTGCACTACGAAAGCGCCTCAAGGACGAGGATGCCCCCGTCCTAAAAAAAACCGTCCTCCCAGGGATTGAACTTCGGCTTGCTGCTCCAATGAAACGGCGACTGAATGCACACGTACTGTTCTCGAACGAGGTCGATGAACAGGTGCTCAGGGATTTCATATCTGCCTTGCGCATTGAGTTAGTGGACAGGCCACTTTCCGAGCCTGCGTTGAGAGAGCTTGCCAGGAAGGTCGGTGAGGACAAGTTGAAGCATCACGGCTTCAAAAAATCTGATGTTGATGCTTCCGACGAGAAGGCTCTGCTCGCAGGAGTGGTGATTGCGGAGATCAACGCTGACTCGTACAGGGAAGCGATTCGGAAGGTTCCGAATGAGCACGCGATCGGTCTCATGCCATTTGATACGAATGACGGACTGGCAGAGGTCGGATGGCAAGAGCACTACGCCTATGCCATGAACCTCTTTCAAACCTCTCCGATCTTCGAGACGCGAGACGCCGATCTGCGCGGCGCATTTGTTGGCGAGCAGACCGCCGGCAACGCCAAGTGGTTCAAAAACTTTCAAGCGGGTCTGAATAATATTCCGCGCTTGGCAGTCTCAGGAAGCGACGCCCACTGCTTCGTTGGAACACCTGGCGACAACAACAAGCGGGGCTATGGCGACTTCCCCTCTGGGAAAAGGACGTGGATTAAAGCTGACCCAACGTTCCATGGCCTCAAGCAAGCCATTCTTGAGCCGGCGAAGCGCTCCTTCATTGGTGACAGGCCGCCCAAGGTTCAAGAAGTCGAGTCCAACAAGACCTTTTACATCGAGTCTATCGAGATTAGCAAGACAGTGGACAAAGCTGGCGTCGGGCAGTGGCTGCACGGCTGTGACATCCCCCTGAATCCTGACCTTGTCGCCGTCATTGGGAACAAGGGAAGCGGCAAGAGCGCTTTGGCGGATGTCATCGCGACGCTCGGCAACTCCAAACAATCCAAGCACTTCAGCTTTTTAAAGAAGGATCGCTTTTGGGGCAAGACCGGCGAGCCCGCACGTCACTTCACCGGAACGCTGACCTGGCGAGACGAAAGCACCGAGTCCCGGCCATTGAATGAGTCGCCATCAGAGGAGAAGGCGGAGCTTGTTCGCTACATCCCGCAGGGCTACTTCGAAGAGCTTTGCAATGAGCACGTATCGGGCAAGTCGAACGCATTTGAGAAGGAGCTGAGGGCAGTGATCTTCTCCCATGCGAGCGAAGAAATGCGGCTTGGCGCACTCGACTTTGATCAGTTGACCGAGCAGCAGGAGCAGTCGCTCAGGAATCGCTTGGGTGAGTACCGTAAGGAGCTGGCATCGACCAACGCAGACATCGTTCGCATCGAGGAGCAGCTTCAACCGATTGAGCTGAAGAAACTCACCGATCTGCTTTTGCTTAAGGGCAAGCAGATCGAGGAACACGACAAGCTGAAGCCCGCGGAAGTCGCGGCGCCGACCGAAGCAATGAGCCCCGAGCAAAAGCAAGCGGCTGAAGGCTTGGCTGCAGCAACTCAACAGGCTGAAGCCGCCAGAAAGCGCAGCCAAGAGATTGCTGGCGAGACCACGGAACTGGCCAAACGCCAAAAGGCCATAGGGAATATTCGCGAGCAGTTGAGGTTGCTTCAACGATCTTTCGATCAAGCCGAAAAAGCTGTTTCCGACGATGTCAAACTTCTCGGCTTCGTTTGGACCGATCTCGCTGCCATCGAAATCAAGACCGCCGTTCTGGACCAGAAATCGACCGAGTTGGCAACGAAGCAAGGCGAGATAAAGATTGAGGCCGAAAAGCTGGCTGACAGCCTCAATGCCGTCACTGCAACTCAGCAAGGCTTTACCGCAAAGTTGAACGCACCGCAGCAGCAGTATGAGGCCTACCAGCGCCAGCTTGGGGAGTGGACTAAAAAGCGCGACGAACTCATCGGCTCAATCACCGAACCTGAGACCAAAGTCGGATTGGAAACCAGGATCGAGCAGATCAAGGAACTTCCGCAGCAGCTCAAGGCTTTGGAAGCGAGGCGTTTGCAGCTGTCCGGGGAAATCTTCGACACTCTTGATGCACAGCGGCGTGCGCGCGCGGAATTGTTCAAGCCGGTGCAGGACCTGATTCAGAAGAACGTCCTGATACGCGAGGACTACAGGCTGCAGTTTCAGGCAACGCTGGCGGCATCCGCTGATGCTATCGCCGACCAATTGTTCGCGCTGATCAAGCAAACCTCGGGTGACTTTCGCGGGCAGGACGACGCGCTGGCGACCATCAGAAGACTGTTCGATGGCCATGACCTGAACACCAAGGACGGGGCGCTAGGCTTCATTGCTTCCTTGCAGGAAAAGGTGTTGGCCGCTGCGAAGGCATCCGGTTCAGATGCCGGAATATTCAGCTTGCTGAAGAAGGGGCAGCCTGCCACGGCAGTCTATGACCTCATTTTTGGCTTGAACTTCCTTGAGCCTCGGTACTCGCTGCTCTTCCAGGACACGCAGATCGAGCAACTGTCTCCTGGCCAACGTGGCGCGCTTCTGCTGATCTTCTACTTGCTGGTGGACAAGGGAAAGACCCCCATCATTCTCGATCAGCCGGAAGAGAATCTTGACAACGAGACGGTGTTCCGTCTGCTCGTTCCCGTTCTCTCCGAAGCCAAAAAGCAGAGGCAGATCATCATGGTTACGCACAACCCCAACCTGGCGGTTGTTTGCGATGCAGAGCAGATCATCCATGCGAGGTTCGACCGAGCGTTGGACTCCACCATCAGCTATGAATCGGGAGCCATCGAGAACACAGGGTTGAACGAAGTCGTCGTGACCATACTGGAAGGTACGAAGCCCGCATTCGAGAACCGATACGGGAAATACCATTGACATGGCGGCGCTCGAACCTCAGTACATGACCATCCTGAAGCAGGCGCTCGCCGCCCGCTTCGTGCCGTTCCTGCCCCCGTTGCTCGGCAACGCCAATCCTACCGATCAGGCGGCAAAGCAGCTCTCACGAGCCTTCAGCGCCTTTGCCCTGCACAAGCTGCTCGACATCTCGCCGCAGGCGGCCGCCGCTTCGGTCGTTGACGACTTCAACGACAAGGGCATCGACGCGATCCACTATCACGCGCCGTCGGAGACGCTGTACCTTCTGCAAACCAAGCTGAAGGAATCTGAGCAGTTCAAGCAGGAGGATGCACTGCCGTTCTGCGAGGGCATTCGCCTGTTGCTCAAACAGGACTTCACCGCGTTCAACGGCAACGTCCAGAATCGGAAGGCCGATATCGAGGGCGCACTCGATACGTGCTGCCACATCAAGCTGGTCGTGCCTTACACCGGCGATGGTGTGTCGCAAACGGCACGCGATGCGTTGCAGGCGCTGCTCGATGACGAAGACCTCGATGAAGAGCGCTTGGTCAAGCAGGTGGAGTACTACACGGCAGTCGAGATTACCCGCGACCTGCTGGCGGAACAGGCCTACCAGCCCGTGCATACGGATGTCGCGTTGCAAAAGCATGCGAAAGTTGAGATGCCGCGTACAACGTACTACGGGATCGCGCGGCTGGCGGATTTGGTGGCTCTGCATCAGGCGCACGGAAAAGCCCTGTACGAGCGCAATATCCGTTACTTCCTAGGCAGCAGCAAATCCGATGTCAACAAGGCCATCAAGACGACCTTGCATGACTGTCCCGCGGACTTCTTCTATTTGAATAACGGTGTCACTGCCGTCTGCGACTTGATCGAACCCAAGGCCAACAAGAACGGCATCAAGAAGTTTAAGGTGCGGGGCCTGTCCATCATCAACGGCGCGCAGACCGTGGCGTCGGCCGCCGAGTTCGTGCGCCAGTATCCGGGCAGGAGCATCAATGACGCCAAGGTGATGCTCACGTTGATCAAGGCATCGGCAGACGGCCAGTTTGGCAAGAGCGTGACCAAGGCCCGCAACCACCAGAACCCGGTTCAAGCCGCGAACTTCGCGTCGCTTGACGAGAACCAGGAGCGGCTGCGGCAGGAGATTGGCCACCTGGGTTTCGATTACCACTATCGCCCCGAGGCTCTCGCAACCGGTGCCGGGGCCATCACGCTCGACGAGGCGCTGCGGGCGTTGGCCTTGCAACAGAACGACCCACGCTACGCTGTTTGGCTCAAGACCGAACCGGCGCGGCTCGCCAACCCCGACTCCGTCGAGTATCAGGGGCTGTTCACCGCCGGCCTATCGGGGGCGTTGTTGGTCAACGCTGTCCTTTACCACCGCGCGATTCGCACCCTCGTGGTGGATTACGAACAAAATGCCCCTGCGCGCAGTCAAGAACGCCTGATCTATCGACATGGCATTCACGTGATCACGACCGTCATGATGAAGCGCCTGCGCAACCGCATTCGCGCAGCAGCCGTCATCGACCCCGCTGCGATTCCCGCGCTGATCAGCCAGCCGCTCGATCAACTCCGACAGCAGACTTTCGATCTCGGCGGGCAACGGCTCATTCTTGAGGGGCCGTTGGCTTACTTCCGCAATCAGGGCAACGTCGCAGCCTTCCTGGCCGAGCTGATGGAAGCACATTTCGCGCTGAGTGCCGATCCGGCCCTAGCGCCCCTACGCAATATCCAGAATGCAGCGGACGCGTATCCGCGCAAGCGCCTGATCGACTACTTGTCGAGCCGGGCGCCACAACTATGAGAGCAGTGCCATGAGCAAACAAAAGCTGGAACTTACCTGGATCGGAAAGGAGAAGCGACCCAAGCTGGAGCCACGCATCCTGCTCGAAGATCCCGAAAAGTCATATCACGCCAAGCATCGCGTGACAGATGGCGACATCTTCGACAACCGGCTGATCTTCGGCGACAACCTGCTGGCGCTTAAGGCGCTAGAGCAGGAGTTCTCTGGAAAGGTGAAGTGCGTGTTCATCGATCCGCCGTACAACACCGGCAGCGCGTTCACGCATTACGACGACGGACTGGAGCACTCGATCTGGCTGGGACTGATGCGAGACCGGCTTGAGATCATTCGGCGCTTGCTGGCGGAGGACGGCTCGCTATGGATCACCATCGACGACAACGAGGCGCACTATCTCAAGGTTCTGTGCGACGAGGTTTTCGGCCGAGGAAACTTCATCGCTTCGATTGTCTGGCAAAAGATCTACACAACCAAGAACTCAGCCAAGCACTTCTCAGGAATGCACGATTATCTGCTTGTGTATGCGAAGAATATAGAAGTTTGGCGGAGAAATGATCTTGAGAGAACCGCCAAGCAAGACGATGCATATAAGAATCCCGACAAGGATCCGCGCGGCCCATGGAAGGCCACACCGATCCATGCGCGAAACTATTACAGCAAAGGCCTTTACTCGATTACTTCGCCATCTGGAAGAGTAATTGCGGGCCCACCTCATGGAACCTACTGGAGGATGTCAAAGGATAGGTTTCTTGAGTTGGATGCTGATGCTCAGATTTGGTGGGGTGAGAAAGGTGACAACACTCCATCGCAAAAGCGATTTCTCTCAGAGGTTCAGGGCGGTGTTGTTCCTTCTACTTGGTGGACCTATTCTGAAGCCGGTCACAACGGCGAAGCAAAGAACGAGGTTCGGGCTTTAGGGGACGGCTCCGAAGAACTATTCATCACACCAAAACCAGAGAAACTTCTAAATCGAGTCTTGCAGATCGCTACCAACCCTGGTGACCTCGTCCTCGACTCTTTCGCTGGCTCCGGCACCACCGGCGCAGTCGCGCACAAAATGGGGCGCCGCTGGATCATGGTTGAGCTGGGTGAGCACTGCCACACGCACATCATCCCGCGTCTGAGGAAGGTCATTGATGGCGAAGACAAGGGCGGCATCACTGAAAGTGTGAGCTGGCACGGCGGCGGCGGCTTCCGCTACTACCGCCTCGCGCCCAGCCTGATCGTCAACGACCGCTGGGGCAACTCGGTCATCAATCCAGAATACAACGCTGCGCAGTTGGCCGAGGCGCTGACCAAGCTGGAAGGCTTCACCTACGCGCCCTCGGAGACGCGCTGGTGGCAGCACGGCCATTCCAGCGAGCGCGATTTCATCTATGTCACCACGCAGAACCCGTCTGCGGAGCAGTTGCAGGCGCTGTCGGACGAGGTCGGCGCGGAGCAAAGCCTGCTGGTGTGCTGCGCCGCTTTCCACGGCGTCACGGCGGCCACTGCGGCGGAGCGCTGGCCGAACCTGACGCTGAAGAAGATCCCGAAGATGGTGCTGGCCCGCTGCCATTGGGGCCGCGATGACTACAGCCTGAATGTGAGTAACTTGCCGATGGCGGAGATGGAGAAAGCCGAGTCTGTGGCCCCTGGTAATACCGCTAAGAACACCAAGAGCAGAAAAGCCGCCCTCGCCAACGCGGGACAAGGCGGGCTATTTGGGGAGAACGAATAATGAACGCCCGCGTCCTGCACGCCGTCACCGGTCGTCTGTCTCTTCGTCCGCCCCAGGCAGAATCTCTCGTCAAGCTGGTTAGCGCGCTCGACGCAGCGCCCGAACTTTTGGGCCACGAGCGGGATGTCTCGGCGATTCTTTCCACGTTGAAGGCCGAGTTCTGCACGCTGGAGGACTTCGAGCGCGAATTTCCGTCACTGTGCTTTGCGCTGGCAACAGGCGTGGGCAAGACGCGCCTGATGGGAGCCTTCATCGCCTACCTGCATCTGGCCCACGGCATCAACAACTTCTTCGTGCTCGCGCCCAACCTGACGATCTACAACAAACTCATCACGGACTTCACGCGCAACACGCCGAAGTACGTGTTCAAGGGGATTGCCGAGTTCGCGCAGCAACCGCCGCTGATCATCACCGGTGACAACTACGACCAGACCGGTGCGGCGGTGGATGATCAGCCACAGGGCTTCGCCCACGACGTGCGCATCAACATCTTCAACATCTCCAAAATCAACTCCGAGGTGCGCGGCGGCAAGGAGCCGCGCATCAAGCGGATGAAGGAAGTGCTGGGCGACAGCTACTTCAACCATCTCGCGAATCTGCCCGACCTCGTACTGCTGATGGACGAGTCGCATCGTTACCGCGCCAGCGCGGGTGTGCGTGCCATCAATGAACTGAGGCCGCTGTTTGGCTTGGAGGTGACGGCGACGCCATTCGTCGAATCCAGCAAGGGGCCGGTGCAGTTCAAGAACGTGGTGATGGACTATCCGCTGGCGCGGGCGATGGAGGACGGCTTCGTCAAAGAGCCTGCCGTGGTCACCCAGCGCAACTTCGACGCCAAGGCGCACACGCCCGAGGAGATCGAGAAGACGAAACTGGAAGACGGTGTGCGCCTGCACGAGACGACCAAGGTCGAGCTGCTCACCTATGCCCGCGAGAACGGTGTCAAGCCGGTCAAGCCCTTCATGCTCGTCATCGCTCGCGATACCACGCACGCGGGGCAACTCCTGGCGCTTCTGGAGTCGGAAGCCTTCTATGAGGGCCGCTACCATGGCAAGGTGATTCAGGTCGATTCCAGCCGTACCGGCGCGGAAGAAGAAGAGATGATCACCCGCCTGTTGGCCGTGGAGAGCGTGGACGAGCCGACCGAGATCGTGATTCATGTCAACATGCTCAAAGAAGGTTGGGACGTGACCAACCTCTACACCATCGTGCCGCTGCGCGCCGCCAATGCCCGCACGTTGATCGAACAATCCATCGGACGTGGCCTGCGTCTGCCCTACGGCAAGCGCACGGGCGTCGCGGCGGTGGATCGCTTGAACATCGTCGCGCACGACAAGTTCCAGGAGATCATTGACGAGGCCAACCGCGGCGACTCGCCGATTCGCCTGAAACAGGTCATCCTCGATGCGCCGAGCACCGACGACAAGAAGGTCAGCGTGCAGGTCCAGTCCGGGGCAGCGGCGCGCCTCGGTCTGACGGAAGCCCCGATCGTGGTCACGGGGGCTTCAGCCACTGACAGTGGAGCGGAAGTCTCCGTGTCCCAACCGGTGTTCAGCACGGAGGCGGAGAAGCAAGCCGCGCGCGTGGTCATGGACGTCATCGGCAAGTACGAGGTCAAGCGCGATCTGGTGCCCACCAGCAGCGCGTTGCTGAAACCCGAAGTGCAGAAGGAAATCCTCGCGGAGGTCGCGGAGAGGTTGAAGCCGCTGCAAGGCGAATTGCTGGCGGGCGTGGATGCATCAGCCTCCGCTCTTGATTTGTCCGCCGTGGTGGCGAAGACAACGGAGATCGTGGTGCAGCAAACCATCGACATCCCGCGCATCGCGGTGGTGCCGACTGGCGAAGTGACAACGGGCTTCCACTCCTTCAAGCTGGATGTGAGCCAGCTCCACCTCCAGCCGGGTGAGCGCGAGATCGTCGGGCAGATGCTGCGCACCAACGAGCAGTTCACCCTGGCCGCCGAGGTTGGGCTCAAGGAGCAGCGCCCGGAGGACTACATCGTCCACGCGCTGGTGGACTTCGACGACATCGACTACTTCACCCACGCCGATCTGCTCTACGACCTCGCAGGCCAGATGGTGCAGCACCTGCGCGGCTATCTGTCCGAGGATGAAGCCATCAGCGTCCTTGATCGTGACCGTCGTCTGATCGCACGGGAGATCCACGCACAGATGATGGCTCACTTCTGGGAAGAGGCGACCGAGTACGAGGTGCAGGTCAGTCGCGGCTTCACCGAACTCAAGCCGTGCAACTACACCGCCACGGCAGGCCAGACGGCTCACCACTTCCGGGAGACCTTGACCGAGACCAGTCGCATCAAGCAGATGCTCTTCGGCGGCTTCGCGCGTTGCCTGTACCCACTGCAGAAATTCGACTCGGATACCGAACGGCGCTTCGCGATCATCCTGGAGCGCGACGCGTTGAAGTGGTTCAAGCCCGCGAAGGGGCAGTTCCAGATCTACTACAAGCTCGGCACCGAGCAGCCGGAATACATCCCCGACTTTGTCGCCGAGACGGACGCGATCATCTTCATGGTGGAGACCAAGGCACGCGCCGACATCAACACGCAGGAGGTTCAGGCCAAGGCCGCTGCCGCCATGCGCTGGTGCAAGCACGCGTCCGATCACGCGGCGAGCGTAGGCACCAAACCCTGGAAGTACCTGCTGGTGCCCCACGACGATATCAACGAGTCGAAACGGCTCGCGGATTACCTACGCTACGAGGTCAAGGCGTAGTCCAGCTACCGTCGCTCACCCACGGAGGTTCCGATATGAGTCGTGCTCATCTGCGCTTCCAGGTAGATTCCCGCCTCGCCACATTGTTGAGTCAGGAATATCCCTCGTCCGAGCGAGCGTTGAAGGAACTCGTGGACAACGCATGGGATGCCGACGCAGAGCAGGTAACGATCCTCCTCCCGAAACCTCTGAGTGGAGACCCTCTTGTCATCCAGGATGACGGCACTGGCATGACCGAGGAAGAGCTGCGCCGCCACTATCTGTCGATCGCATCTGATCGGCGCTCCCGACGCGGGGAGCGTACGGCCGGAAAGAACCGTTTGGTCAAAGGGCGTAAGGGCATCGGCAAGTTCGCCGGGCTCATGGCCGCAGCGGTGATGACGCTTGAAACCCGGGCCCGTGGTCGGTTGTGCCGTATCACCTTGCGGCTGGACGATCTGTCCCAAGTCCAAGACATTGAACAGTTGAATATTGGCCTGCAGAGCGATCCTTGTGGGCCGGAACTGCATGGCACGACCATTACGCTGAGCGATCTGCATCAGGGCCTGGCTTATCCGGATGCCAATCGGCTGCGCCAGATCCTTTTGCAGGACTACGGGCGACAGGATGACTTTGCCATCACGATCGACGGCAAGCGGCTCGACGTCGATGATGTATCCGGTAGCTACTCGGAGCAGGAAGAGGAACTCCCAGGTGCCGGCAAGGTAAAGCTGCGTTTCTCTATCAGCGACGGCAAGTCCGGGTTGCGTCAGCCAGGTATCATTTTGCGTGTGGATGGCAAGGCCGTTGGACGGCCTGGGTTCTTCGGCCTGGATCAACGAGATGACTTTCCATCCAAGCTGCTGCGAAAGCTCTACGGCGAGATCGAAGCAGATGGACTGCGCGACCACATCACGGCGGGCTGGGATGCGGCGGTCGAGAACAGCGAGCTTCTGAAAGAAGTTGAAGGCTACGTCCAGCCTATCTTGCGCGAAGCCTATGAGCAGCAGTACCGGCGCGAAATTCAGTTGGCGCAGGCTCGCCTGCAGAGAGCGATCCTCACGCGCTTGTCGGCTCTGCCAGAGCACAAACGTGCATTTGCCGATCGTGCGATCAAGAAGATTCTCGACAAGTATTACGGTGAGCCGGAGAGCAAAGTCGAACCGGTGGTAAACGTGCTGTTGGAAGCGATGGAGCGTTCCGACTACCGTATTCTTCTGGAGCATATCGCGGAGGCAACGCTGGGCGACGTCGCAGGGGTGGCCGAGCGGCTGGACGAGTTTGGCTTGGCCGAGATGGCATTCCTGGTACAGCAAGCTGCGGCGCGCCAAGTTTTTCTTGATCAACTGGAGGCGCTTTATCGTGACGCGGCAACTACCGAAGCCGTTTTGCACAAAGCCCTGGAGCGCAACTTGTGGGTGTTTGGTCCGGAGTATTGTCTTTTCAGCTCAAACAGCACATTGCGGCGACAAGTGGTAGATGTTCTTGGGAAGGTCTATGCGGGAGACAAGGCCGACAAACGTCCTGACCTGCTTCTCAACGAGAAACTGAGCGGCAAGTATCTATTGATCGAGTTCAAACGGCCAAGCCACGCGCTTAATCACGGTGACTACGTACAGGCAATTGGCTATAGACATGAACTGACAAAGTACGTTGGCTCTGCTGTTCAGGTTTGGTTGGTCGGTGGAGGTAGGTCTGCCGACTTTCCGACCGGAAATCGCGAGCCGGATGTTGAAGACCGCATCTTTGGACAGATCATCTGCACTGCGCGGCGACAGAGTGAGTGGCTGCTTCGAACCGAGAGTATATGATTTTTTCGGTGTTTCAGATGCGCACTTAGCCTTGGACAGGACTTGGCTGACCGGCTCGGTCGGCGTATAGATACTTCTTGACACTCCCCGCAGTCAGACTTACAGCCAACCCCAGCAAGGCGGCGCTGGGCAGCAGAATGACCAGCGGATGCACTGAAATCGGCAGCGCCAGGTACGTGACCCATGGCAGCACGGCCAGTGGCATCAAGCTGGCTTTCGCGCGGTGATAGATGAAGCCCGATTCCCGGCCTGCACCGAACCGGCGCACGTCCCGTCGCACCAGGCCGTCGATGAGGCCAACGAATGCCGCCGTGAGGATCAGCGGCAGCGTGAGCACCAGGACCAGCAGGCGCACCAGGAACGTGAGCGTCGTGAAAGCCGCGGCGATCAGGTAACTCTCGGTCCAGATATAGACCTGGCTGATGTAGTAGCGGAAGTTGTGCGTCTGTCCTTGGCTGGGCGCGCGGGCGCGTTCGGCGGTCCGGCTCATGCGCTCCAGCAGCCCCGAGCGCACGAACACCCATTCGTAGCCGGTATCGACCAGCTCGTGCGCCGTGCGCCCCGGCTCCTGCACGACCACGCTGCGCGTGAAATGGTTGGACAGATGGCTTAGTTCGTACTGCAACATCTGCTGGGAGTGGCGCCAGCCCTGGTCCTTCCAGAACAGGTGCATGCCGACGCACTCCACCACGATCGAGAACAGCAGCGAGCCGATCAGCACCCCGAGCAGCCGAAACGGCAAGGTGATGGTGCCGACGATCAGGCCCTGGCGCTGGTTCTGTTCCCGCTGCGCGGTCGAGGCTGCGTCCTTCATGGCACGGCCTCGTTGCCCGCGCCATCGTCGGCGCCGGTGGCCACCGCGCCGGGCTCGGCCGCAGCGGCATCGTCCAGCAGCTCGTCGGGCAAGGCCGCATCCTGCAAGGCCGGCGAGCTTGTGAACTCCCACCACTGCGTGGCCTCGCTGTAGCTCTGGCGCATGTACCCGGCCAGTTGCTGCAGGTCCGCCGGCATCACTTCATCCGGGTCCGGCGCCGGCAGCGGCATGCGCACCTTCCAGAGCTGGCCGCCCTGCAGCAGCGCGAAGCACTGGCCTTTGGGCAGGCCGACGACGTGTGACGGCTCGATGATCGGCACGCTGGACATGCTGATGCGGTCCTGGGTGTTCGACGTGAAATCCGTCGCCCCGCGAATGTCCGAGCTGTCCGTCGCGCCCGAGACGATGGTGGTGGTATAGACCTCGACCTTCGGCAACTGCCTTGTCAGCAGTTCCGCGGTGGCTGTCTCGCGCACGCGCAGCATGAACAAATTGTTGAAATTCCCTATCACCTGGCCGGCCTTCGCGCGGTTGCCGATGCGGGCCTCGATGTCCGACAGCGTTTGCGTGTATGCGGTGACTTGCAGGCCCGCGCCACCGCCCTTGTTGATGAGCGGAATGAACTCGTCGCCCATCAACTCGTTGAACTCGTCGGCGTGCACGTTGACCGGCACGCGCGCACCGGCCGATGCGCCCGGCAGGCCATCGTCGATCCCGTGCTTGTAGATGTGACCGGCGACAGACACCAGGTCGGAGAACATCGAATTGCCGACCGCCGCGGCGACCTCGGCATCGGACAGCGCGTCCAGACCCACATAGACGATGGCGCGCTTTCGGATGACCTGCATCCAATCGAAGATCGGACGTGGGTCGGCCAGGTCGGAGTAGTTCGGTGCCAGAAGCTGGGCGATCTTGCCGCTCGTGAGCTTCTCCAGCAGTGGCAGCAGCGATGCGACGATCTTGTCGAAATAGGTCTTGTCGTAGCGCACCGCCGAGCGCAGGCCATCGAGCACCGGGTCGTAGTTGCGCGCCTGGGAGAGGTACTGCTCCAGCGCCACGACGCGCTTCTCGCGCCCGATCATGTTCCTGGGGATGTTCTTCTCGTTGAGCTTGGCCTCGATCTGGACGATCACCTCCCAGGCCTTGGGCTCCGTCTTGGCGAAGTAGTGCTGGGCGTACTCGATGAACAGCGCGTCGATGTTGATGACGTGCCGCTGGATCAGCATGTAGTCCGGGCGCTGCCCCAGTTCCACCAGGGCGCGAGCGATGATGTTCACGAAGCGCCATGCGAACTCGCGGAACGCCGCGCTGTTGCCTTCGCCGGAGAGCTGCCCCGCCACCCGGGTCGCCACTTCGCTGATGCGGCCGAAGCGGCCCACCGCGTTGTAGCGCGCCGAAATGTCCGGCCAGCCCAAGTGGAAGACGTAGAACTCGCCTTCACGGCCCGCGCGCTGGGCCTCGACGTACATCCGCTTGAGCAGGTCCGCGTCCCCCTTGGGGTCGATGACGATCACGACCTCGTGCTCGCCGGCGGCGTTCCTGCGCCGGATGTCCTGCGTGACGAACAACTCGGCCAGCCGCGTCTTGCCCACCCGCGTGGTGCCCAGCACCAGCGAATGCCCGACGCGCTCGCCCAGCGGCAGGCTGACGTCCACTTCGTCGGGCTCGATGCCGTGCAGCCTTGGCAGGCCTCCCACAGGCGGCAACGGGCGCACGGGGTTGAAAGGCACGTCCCAGCTGGTGAGCTTCGGCAGGCGCGAGAGCGGGAACGGCGCGAACTCCAGCCGTTCCTCCAGGCGTCTGGCCAGCCGGTAGGCCGGCGTCGGCTCGACGTAGCGCCGGAACTCCGGCCGGTACGTCTGCATCAGCCTATGGGTGTGCTTCTGCTCCCACAGAAAGCCGCGGCCCACGAACAAGCGCTGCTGGCTGACCGGCACGTCCTTGCTGGTCATCACGTAGCGCGGCAGACGGCGGATGTTGCGCCGGTAGCGCAGGATGACGCGGGCATCGCGGTAGCGGATCGCGCCGTAGGCACCGAATGCCAAGGCGCTGCCGACGCCCATCGAAGGGCTCAGCGCGAGCGACCATGGGGCCACCAGGCACAGAAACGCGGCGCCTGCACACGCCGCGACGGTGTATAGCTCCACCGCTGGGCGTAGGGCCACCAGGCACAGAAACGCGGCGCCTGCACACGCCGCGACGGTGTATAGCTCCACCGCTGGGCGTAGCAGAACCTCGACCGGCTGTTTGCCTGACATGGCTTCATTGCTCGATGCCGGTGGCTGTGATCAGCGCCGGGTAGTGCCGCAGGCCCAGGCGATCGGCCAGGTCGTCGCCGGCCACGGGCGCGAGCGGCACGCCCGGCACCAGGGCGCGCAGCCGTGCCAGGCCCTGCGCGGTCTCGACGTTGACCACCAGGCCGACCGCGCCGCGTTCGCGCAAAGCGGCGGCGCGGCGCTGCAACCAGGCCCGGGACGCCTCGTCGTCGCCGATGACCACGAACGGCCGCAGGCCGGGTGCTTCGATCACGCGCCGGGCGACGGTACCGGGCGTGAGCTTGGTGCTGCGCACCGGCAGCATCGCGGCTTCGTCCGCCGGTGTGGCAGGAACCTGGGGCGTCGGGATGGGCGGCCGCGCCGGTGCGTTGGCGCGCGGCTGGAGATTCAGGGCTTCGTAGTACGGCAGCGCCGACGTGCCGCCACGGTCTTCGACCACGATCAGCGGCTCGCCGGCACGCGAGGCCAGCGGCAGGCCTGCCAGCAGCACGAGAAGGCTCGTGAGCGCGAGATGCGCCGGATGGGGTTTGGTCATGGGGAAGTCTCCTGGCGCGCGGCGAGGACCGCGGCGGTTGGGCGCGTGCCCTGCACGCGGGCAAGGTGGCGGGACACACTGCGCCGATAGCGGGCGGCGGGCTCGCCGCCTGCGGGGCGGTGGTAGCGGCCGATCGCCAGCAGCCAGTCCTCGCCGAGGGTGTGCTGTTCCTTCAGGATCTCGGCGGCGATGGCGAGGTTGCGGTACGGGTCCAGCAGGTCGCACGCGCCGGTGAAGCGGTGCTTGTGGTAGCCGAGGTTGATCTGGCCCAGGCCCGCGTCGATGCGCGTGTGCGGCGTGGCGCGCATGGCCTGCTGCAGGCCAGCGCAGGCGTCGGCGCGCGTGGCGAAGCGGCGCGATTGGCCTGCGACGTTGAGGGACCACGGCCATGGCACCAGGCGCCCGTTGCGCCGGATGCCGCTCTCCTGCAAGGCCACGGCGTAGAGCACGGTCGAGGGGATGCCTGCGCGCTGGGCAGCGAGTTGGTAAGCCGGTGGCGGAATCTCCTGGGCCAGGGCTGCACCGGCATACAGGCCGGCAGCGAGCACCAGTGCGCGCAGGGGCAAGGCTACGGCTGGCGCTGCCATTGGCCGTTCACTTCGCGCACGGCGGCGGGCAGATCGCCGGGCAGGCCCAGCGACAGCCAGCGGCCGCCGTCGTGGTTGAGCGTGATGCTGCCGGCGCGCACGCGCGCCGGATCGACGTTCGCGCGCTTGGCCCAGTCGCGGATGCGCGCATCGTCCTGGCGGCTGCCGACCATGTAGAGGTCGAACTCGGCGCCCGAGGATTGCAGGCGCTGCACGAGTTGCCCGCAGGCCGCGCAGCCGTCCTTGACGAACACCGCCGTGCGGCTACTGCCGCGCACGCCTGCGGCGGTCGGCAGATCATCGGGGAGGTTCACTCGCTGCATGCCGGGGTTCAGGCGCTGCCACGCTTCGTCGTAGGCGCGCTGGTAGGCAAGCAACTTCTCGACGCGCCTTGCCTCGGCTTTCACCTGCATTTCGGCGTAGCGGCGCCGCTCTTCATCGGAGCGAGCCTCGACGCCCAGCGCGGAAAGCGGGTCCAGGTTGGGCGAGTAGATGCCCAGCGGCCCCTCCATCAGTTCGCGGTAGCGCGCCCACTCCTGCGGTTGCAGTCCCCAGTCGCTCGCCACGCGGTCGTCCAGGATGCGGCCGATCACGGGACGCTCCTGGCTCTGGGCATTGCGGGACTGGGCCGTGGCGGGCTGCTGCGCCCAGACGGGCAACTGCGCTGCGGCCAGCAGGAACAGGGTGAGCAAGATCGAGGGCTTCATGGCGGGACGGTCTCCGTCAGGGAATCGCCAAACGGCGGGTCTGCTCGCCGGCCTGGAAGACGGCGGTGTTGCCCTCGATCGCCTGCAAGCGCCACGGGCCGACCGCATCGCCGGGCAGCAGCACGTGAACCTGGTCGGCAGTGAACTCGCCCGTCGCTGGTGCAACGGAAAGGCTGCGCTGGCCGGCTCGCAGTTCGGCACCCACGATGCGGAGCGGCAACGGGAAAGGCTCAGGTTTGGCGGCGGCCTTGCTTGGTGAGCGCGGCTGCGCAGGCACAGCGGCACGAACCGTCGCTTGGCGAGCCTTGGCCTGCTCGACCTCGGCGCGCAGGGCCTGAAGGTCGTCGTTGGAGGCATGGCCGCCCAGCGCCTGTTCAACCTGCGCGATGCGGGCTTCCAGCGCCTGCCGGATGTGCTGCAATTCCGCCGCGGTTGCGGTAGCCGGCCGCTGCTGTACGGTCTCGGTCAGCCCGACCACCTGTGCTTCGAGCTGCTGCAGGCCGGAATCCACCCGTTCCTGGTCGGCCAGGCCATTCATCGCCTGGTGGTTCAGGGCAACGAAGACGCTCAGGCCGATCAGCCAAAGCCAGAGCAGGCTCTGCACGATCACGGCGGCGGTCGAGCGCTGGGAAGGCCGTGGTGCGTTGTTCATGGCTGACCTCCCGCGAGCGGGAACGTCTGCACCGCCTCGGTGGCGAGTGGCTCGGGAACCGGATCGGCATCTGCATCGCGGCCGTGCCGCTCGAAGCAGACCTGTCGCGTCCGGTCATCGGCGTGCAGGTCCCAGGCCGGGCCGGCAAGGGTGAGTAGCGCATCGCGCAAGGTCATAGGGCCGAGGTGCAGATGTGCCGCAGGCAACGGCAGCGCGTACAGCTCGATCACGGCATGCGCGGTCTCGCAAAGGCCATAGCCGCTGCGCTTGAGCACATGCCGCAGCCCGTCGCCAACCGTGGCGCGGGCATCCTCGGGCATGGACACGTCGATGGTCTGCAACAGCAGGTCGCGCTGCGCCGCCGTGGGTGCCAACTCGACCAGGGTGTAGCGGCCGTAGCGCACGACCGGGATGTACTCGGGCGCCTCGGGTTCGGGCGCGGCCGAGACTTCCTCGATGGCATCGGGTGCGAGCGGCGCCGTGGTGGTCGCGCAGCCGCTGGCCAAGGCTGCGGCCAGGAGGCCGGCGCCGACCAGGTGCCGGGATACATGGATTGCGGGCATGGCATCGGCTCTTCTGTTGCGATGCCGATACCTTGGCCGCGCGCGGCGGCGCGGTCAGTCAGGAATGCGAACTCGGAGCTACCCGCTTTTGCAGTCCAACACATAGCGCAACCCGCAAACCCAACCGTGGTTTGCATATTGATTCAATACTTGTTGTATTATCGAATCATGCAAGAAGATCAAGCCATTTCCGCCTTAAACGCCCTGGCTCACACCCAGCGCCTGCGCGTGTTCCGCGCCTTGGTCGTTGCTGGGCCGGGCGGACTGACCCCGAGCACGCTAGCCGACCAGCTCGACGTGGCCCGCAACACCTTGTCGTTCCACTTGAAGGAGCTGGCCCATGCTGGCCTCGTCAGCATCGAGCAGCAGGGTCGCAACCTGATTTATCGCGCCGAGTACGGCCGCATGGACGGTCTGATCGGTTACCTGACCGAGCATTGCTGCCAAGGTGGCGTATGCGAGGTTTCTCCATCCAAGACCTGCTGCTGACCATGACCGATACCACTTACAACGCCTTGTTCATCTGTACGGGCAATTCGGCCCGCTCCATCCTCGCCGAAGGCATCCTCAACGACATAGGCCAGGGGCGGTTTCACGCCTGGTCGGCAGGCAGCCATCCGAAAGGCGAGGTTCACCCGCTGGCGCTCGCTACGCTAGAGCGGCTGCACCTGCCGACAACGGGCTACCGCAGCAAGAGCTGGGACGAATTCTTGAAGCCCGATGCGCCGGTGTTCGATTTCATCTTCACTGTCTGCGACAACGCCGCCGGCGAGGCCTGTCCGCTGTGGCCGGGCAAGCCGGTTTCGGCGCATTGGGGCGTGCCTGACCCGGCCGCGGTGGAAGGCACCCAGGAACGACAAAGCAAAGCATTCTTCGACACCGCCATGACGCTGCGCCGACGCATCGAGTTGTTCCTGTCGCTGCCGATCAAAAGTCTCGATGCCATGTCGTTGCAGCGCGAATTGCGCGACATCGGCCGTCAGTGAGGCCCGCGCGATGAGTGCAACCAATACCGCCGGCACCGCGCCCGCAAACTCCGCGATGAGCGGTTTTGAGCGTTACCTGACGCTATGGGTGGCGGTGTGCATCGTCGCCGGCATCGCGCTCGGCCAGTTCGCGCCCGCCGCATTCCAGGCCATCGGCCGCATGGAGATTGCCCAGGTCAACCTGCCGGTCGGCCTGCTGATCTGGGTAATGATCATCCCCATGCTGCTGAAGGTGGACTTCGCCGCGCTCGGCCAGGTGCGCCAGCATTGGCGGGGCATGGGGGTCACGCTGTTCATCAATTGGGCCGTCAAGCCGTTCTCAATGGCGCTGCTGGCGTGGATCTTCATCCGCCACGTCTTTGCCGACTGGCTGCCCGCCGATCAGCTCGACAGCTATATCGCCGGCCTGATCCTGTTGGCTGCTGCACCGTGTACCGCAATGGTTTTCGTTTGGAGTCGGCTGACTGGCGGTGATCCGGTATTTACGCTGTCGCAAGTGGCCTTGAACGACACCATCATGGTGTTCGCCTTCGCACCCATCGTCGGCCTGCTGCTGGGCCTGTCGTCGATCACGGTGCCGTGGGACACCTTGCTGGTGTCGGTGGGTTTGTACATCGTCATTCCGGTCATCCTGGCCCAGCTCTGGCGCCGGGCGCTGCTGAGCAAGGGGCAGGCCGTGTTCGATCGAACACTGGAACGCATCGGCCCGTTGTCCATCGCCGCGCTGTTGCTGACGCTGGTGCTGCTGTTCGCCTTCCAGGGCGAGGCCATCATCCGGCAGCCGCTGGTGATCGCCATGCTGGCGGTGCCGATCCTGATCCAGGTGTTCTTCAATTCCGGTCTGGCGTACTGGCTCAACCGCCAGGCGGGCGAAAAGCACTGCGTCGCGGGGCCATCCGCGTTGATTGGTGCCAGCAACTTCTTCGAGCTGGCCGTGGCCGCCGCCATCAGCCTGTTCGGCTTCCATTCCGGCGCAGCACTCGCAACAGTGGTCGGCGTGCTCATCGAGGTGCCGGTCATGCTGCTGGTGGTGCGCGTGGTCAATCGCTCACGCGGCTGGTACGAACGCCGCGCGACCACTTCGTAATCTCCAAGAGGCATCCATGAGCACCATCACGATCTACCACAACCCAGCCTGCGGCACCTCGCGCAACGTGCTGGGCCTGATCCGCAACAGCGGCGAGGAACCGACCATCATCGAGTACCTGAAAACGCCGCCCGACCGCGACACGCTCCAGGCGCTGATCGCGGCGATGGGCGTTCCGGTGCGAGACGTGCTGCGCGAGAAAGGCACGCCCTATGCCGAACTCGACCTGGGCAACCCGAAGTGGAGCGACGACGACCTGATCGGCTTCATGCTCCAGCATCCCATCCTCATCAACCGGCCTATCGTGGTCACGCCGCTAGGCACGCGCCTGTGCCGGCCTTCGGAAGCCGTGCTCGACCTGCTGCCGCAGCCGCAGCGCGGCGCGTTCAGCAAGGAAGACGGCGAACCGGTGGTCGATCAGGATGGCCGCCGTGTCTGAATCCCGTCTCGACCTGCCGAACATCGACGCGGCGCTGTTCCAGCAATCGGACACCGAACACCTGTTCGCGCCGGCACGGGTCACGCACGCGCCGCGCTTCCTGCTGCTCTACGGCTCGCTGCGAGAACGCTCGTTCAGCCGCCTCGCCGCCGAAGAAGCGGCGCGCATCCTGCGGGCGCTGGGCGGCGAGACCCGATTGTTCAATCCGTCCGGCCTGCCGCTGGTGGACGATGCGCCAGCCGATCACCCCAAGGTGAAGGAACTGCACGAACTGGTGCAATGGGCCGAAGGCATGGTGTGGAGTTCGCCGGAGCGCCACGGCGCGATGACCGGCCTGATGAAGACGCAAATCGACTGGATTCCGCTGTCGGTCGGCGCGGTGCGCCCGACCCAGGGCAAGACGCTGGCAGTGATGCAGGTATCGGGCGGCTCGCAGTCCTTCAACGCCGTCAACCAGATGCGCGTGCTGGGCCGCTGGATGCGGATGCTGACCATCCCGAACCAGTCCTCGGTCGCCAAGGCGTACCAGGAGTTCGACGAGGCCGGGCGCATGAAGCCCTCGGACTATTACGACCGCATCGTGGACGTAATGGAAGAACTGATGAAGTTCACGCTGCTCACGCGCGACGCGGTCCCCTATCTGGTGGATCGGTACAGCGAGCGCAAGGAGAGCGCTGAATCACTGTCCAGGCGTGTACGGCAAGGTGCAATTTGACGCTGCGAGGCGCTGAAAAAAAGCCGACGACCTCTCGGTCGTCGGCATTGCGTGAAGTTCAGGCGGCGACCAATTGCCGGGCCAGTGCGACCTCGACGGAATCACCGTCCTGGTTGAGTACATCCAGCCCGGATTCGGGCACGTCGCCCGAGGTGGACTGCGAGACCATGATCTTCTTGGCCATCAGCTCCAGGCAGGTCATCTGCGAGGAACCGGAGTAGCCGAGGTAGATCACGCGCACCGGCTGCTTCTGCCCGATGCGCCAGGAGCGGCGTGCCGCCTGCTGGAGCGAGTACACGTTGTAGCCCGACTGCATGAATACGATCGTCGGGAAGTCCAACAGGTCCAACCCCGTCTTGACCAATTCGGGATTGGTGATGAGCACGTCGATGCCACGATCCAGTTGCTCCGCAATCCAGTCTTCGCGACGGCTGGCATCCACGCTTGCGCGCAGCACCGCCACCCGAAAACCTTCCTGCTCCAGCAGCACCTTCAACCGGCTGGTCGTGTCGCGTGTGCCGGTATAGACCGTGTAGGCCAGGACCTTGCGGCCCTGGGCCTTCTCTTCCTTGCAGATCTCGATCAGCTCACGCTCCTTGGGGCTGATCTCGAACTCGTTGAACTGAGCCGGGACGAACGCCAAGGTGTTGCGCGTGCGCGGATGCACCACGGTTTCCGACCGGAAGCAGCAATCCGGCCAGGCCAGCAGCACGTTGAGCACCACCCCCAGCAAGGTCGTATCGCGTCGCGCCAGAGCCTGTTTCAACTCCGCGGTCAGCCGACCCGCCAGATCGCGGTAGGCCGCGGCTTGCGCCGTGTCCATTGCGACCTCACGGAACTCTTCGTCATACGGCGGAAGCACGTTGCCGCCGATGTCTCTGAGCTTCAGGAAGATCGTGAACGGCAGGATGCAGCGCAACACGCCCTTGGGGCCGAAGCCTGGGGCCTTGACCGTTCTGACACTGACTTTCGTGCCTTTCGCGGTCTTGTGCGCCGTGCCGGTGCTCTCGGAATAAATGTCCTTCAAGACACCGTGATCGCGCATGAACGCCATCGCGGCCGAGGTCATGCTGCCGCTCGTGGTCGGGCGGTAGCCGTCTTCGATCATCCGCCCGGGAAGGGCTCGGAACAGCAGGTAGAACAGATCGTCGCCGTAGCCGCCCATCAGCGTGCCGGTCAGCAGCAAGGTCTTGCGAGCCTTCGCTGCCAGCACGCCCATGGCCTGGCCTTGGGCACTGCCACCGTTCTTGTACTCGTGGGCCTCGTCGGCGATGAGCAGGTCGAACGTGCCTTGCGGCAGGTAGCGTTTGATGAACTCGGACGGCTGGTAGCCGCCCTCGCCAAAGCCAAACTCCATATTGGCCATAGCGCGTTCCATGCGCGTAGCCTGGCGGTCGGAAAACACCAGCTCGCCGTTGCCGTCCATGAGGTTGATGAACTCATGGATGTTGTCGCCCAGCATCGACGCCAGGAACCCGTCACCGAACTTCTGCATCAGCTTCTGCGCAGTGACTTGCCCGATGGTCGGGATGCGCTTCAAGGCTTTCAGCACGGCCGAGGACTGGTCGCTGCCGGACAGGCTGCGCGGGCGGATCAGCGTCCACAGGGGCGCGGCGCAATGGCTGCACTTCCTGCGGTACTCCTCGGCTTCGAGCGCGACCGGGTTGACCGGCTCGCCGTCGAGGTCGGTGATGACCGTGCCGCAGTCAGGGCACGCTGCCACGTCGCCATGGCGGGTGCGCCGCGTGGTGAAGACGGGCTTCCAGTGGAATCCCATCCGCATCCGCACGCGCCCCAGGACAAAGAACTCCTGGCCCGTGGGCTGCACACCCAACTGCTCGCGCAGCTTGATGAGTTTGACCAGCGTATCCGGGCCGTTGAGCACCCAGACCTTGGCGCCTGCCACCGTCTCCTGGATCTCACGCCGCCACTTGTAAACAAGGTGCGGCGGCGAAAGTACCAGGGTGCGGCAGTAGCCTTCGGCGTTGAGAACGGCGGCAGTGGCGATGCCAACGGTCGTCTTGCCGCAGCCCATTTCGCCATTGACGATCGCGGCGCGTTCGCCACGGTCGATCAGCAGCTCGGCGGCGGCATGGACGACTTCGGCCTGAGCCTGGAACAGCTTGCGCTTGAGGCTGGCGACGACGAGTTGGCGATGCGCCTGCGGTTGGCCGGTATAGACCGGCGGGTTGGCGCGGTTGAGCGAGTCGAGCAGTTCGTCGCCGAACTCACCGACGAAATCCTGAAGGCTCAGGGTCAGAGGGGATGATTCCGCGTCGAGCAGTTCGCCCTGTACGGGCGCGGCGTCAGCGGCAGTGGTTTCGAGATCGAGGGACATGGTGATGCTCCAATGAAAAATGGGGCATGCACCACCCCCAGCGGGGCAATGGCACGCCCCGTGGTGGGAAGTACATCGGCGCGCGGCCGAAGGTGGTTGAAGATGCTGGCCTGAGTGGCCTGCGGGTGAACCGTGCTCAGTCTTCGGACGGCAGCACGATGGCGGTGACACTGCGCCCCGCATCGGTGATGATGCGAATGGCGAGTCCCGGGTGGATCACATAGTGCGATTCCAGCGACGCGCCCGATTGAAGTGCAACGCCGTTGGCGTGCCATTGGTAGACGTTGACGTCACCCCAGTCGCCACGGGTGTGGCGCCTGAAGTACGGAATCGGGTCCAGGCGACCCGCGCGGACAAGGCGATCAATGCCTCGGCTGAAGATGAGCGCCCCGATGGGGAACGCCAGCCTCTGGCAGTAGGTTTCGATGCGATGCGATGCCATGGGCTCCTCCTTGAAAGGCTATTGAGCCACGACACCCCTGGCGGAGTGAAGTGGCTCCGTCAAGTGGATGGGATGACGAGGCGGCGCCTTCAGATCAGGTCGCGCTCTTCAGGAAGCTGGACCACCGTGGTCTGGTGGTCTTCGCTGGTCTTCACGAGCAACACCAGTTTCGGCGTGATCCGGTACTGGGAGATCATCAGGTTGTCCTGTTGGATTGCGACGTCGTTGGCTTGGCGGGTGGCCTCATCGATCTCGCCCCAGTCCCCGCGCACATGGCGCTGGACATAGGCCAAGGGGTCGATCAGGCCTCGCCGAGCCAGCCAATGCACCTTCTCGCTCAACTTCAACGTACTCGGTGCGAACAAGGGTTGCTTGCGCGGCGCAGGCCGCTTGAATGGATTGGGGAACATGGTGTTTCTCCTTCGAGGTGGTACAGCAGGACGGCAGCGCGTCCGGTGGATCAGCGGATGGTCAACACCTCGCCCCGTGTCGGGGAGCCAGGCGTCATGTCCCACGCGCGGATGACAGGCACGAACTTGTCGGTGAGGATGCGTGTCTCGGCGATGGAGCCGTCTTCGCGTTCGGTGAATTCCCGCTGGAGCGTCTTGTCCTTGTGGGTGTCACCTTTGACGACGAGCACGCGCCCCGTCTGGGAGCGCACGACGCCGGAGATCGCGCCCGCGGCCAGAGCCAGGGCGAGATGCCAGTGGGACAAGGCCCGCGCCGGTGGACGCAGCGACTGCTGCGCGGTCCCCAAGTGCGTGTCCAGCGACGGCCAAAGGCCTTGCAGCCGGCCAACCTCGTCGGCGAACTGTTCGGGCTCCATCGTCACGCGGAAGAAATGCTCCGGCTCGGCCGGACTGGCGGGGACGATGTACGGCAGGAACGGCCATTCGCTCGGCAGTTCCTCGGCTTCGACTTCGCCAAGCCCAACCTGCAGCAGCAGATTGCGCACGGCCTTGACGCCATCGGGTGCCAGCTCCCGCTGACGGACCCGGCGGCCGAAGATCACCACCTGCTTGAACTGCGTTTCCACCGCTCGGTAGATACGCAGATCGGTGTAGTGGCGCGTCAACCAGCCGACCAGCTCCGCGTCGAGCACGTAGCCGGGGACGATGAAGACCAGCACGCCGCCGTATTGCAACAGCGACAGCGAACGCTGATAGAACAGCTTTTCGAGGCGGGCACGGCCCTGGCCCTGATAGCCGATGTTGCCGTTGACGTCCTTGGACAGGTCGCCATACGGTGGATTCAGCCACAGTAGTCCGAAGGACTGCTTGGAGATCATCGTGTCCATCAGGTCCGCGTGCAGGCAGTGATCGACCAGGCCGCGGGCATGGCGCGCCCGCTCGGCGTCGAATTCGACGGCGAACGCCTTGGTCTGTTCGCGCCCGAGGGCATGAGAGGCTTCGGCGATTGCCACGCCTTCACCGGCGCAGGGATCGAGGATGCACATCGGCCCGTCGCTGGGCATCAGTGCGTTGAGGGCTCTTTCGAGCGTGGGTTCGTCGGTCGGGTAGTACCCATTTTTGGCGAAATTGCGGGCGAGCCGCGGGAACATGAGAGCCATGGAAGTCTCCTGGTTGGCGGGGATGAATGACGGAAGCACGCCAAGGCGTGCCTCCGAGGGTGGGTCAAGCCGCTACCGCTTCCGGCGTCCAAATCTTGGCCGGATAGGGATAGGCGGTGAGCGCGTCACTGCGGATCAGGGAGCCCAGCGCCAAGCTCAGCGCCGGCACGTCGATGGCGAGCCGATGGCCTTCCAGCGGCCCGAGGGCGAACGGAAGGCGGGCCAGCATCTCGCGGCTTTGCAGCAGTTCCAGCACGGTCTCGCGCCAGTGGTCGAGCAGCGGCAACGGGCAGGTGTCCCGCACCAGCATCCACAGGCGGTCAAGCCGGTGGGCGCTGTCACGTGGCAGCAGTGCCAATGCGCTGGCGTTGGCCTTGTCGGGCTTGACGCAGCGCCGGTCGAACAGCCACACGTTGGACAGCGAACCGAACAGCGTTCGCCGGTAGGCGCGCGTGATGCGCTTTTCCAGGCGATCGACGTTGCCGATGAATACCGGGACGCTGCCGCCCTGGTCGGTGATGACGTGGAACTGGTCCAGTCCCTGCTCGTCGCGCCCGAGGGTCAGGCGTGCAAGGAACTGCTGGACGGCGGTGTCCCGCGCCCAGATGGACAGGAAGATCAGGTTGCCCTGGTCATCGCCGACGCAGGCGTCGGCCATCACGTCCGGGCATTCGTCGATGCGGTACAGCGTGGAAGAAGTGTTTGCGGGCATGGTGGTGTCCTCGGATGAACGGGAACAGCACCGCCCGCTGGGGCAAGTACTGCCCCAGGGGGTGGAAGAAAACCGCTCAGTCCGGCTCGAACTGTTGGGTGTGCGGATTGAAGTGAAGCGCCTCGTCCACCGCGGTGATCGGCGTGAAGCCGTCCAGGTAGATGTTGTTGAGGTACTGGTCGCGGTAGGTCAGCGCCTGCCGTGCCTGCTCCTCGGTGAGGCCGTTGTCGATGAAGTACCCCAGCATTTCCTCGTCGGAGGAAACTTCGTCGTTGGACAAACTGCCTTCAACGAGCTTCAACAGCGAGAGCGGGAGTGCAGCCAGGATCGGGTCCATGTCGGTTCCTCCTGGCTCAGGCCAACAGCGCCGCGGCGGGTGCCGTGACAGCCGTGGGTGTGCGCCGCCGGGCGTGGTAGGCGCGAACGCCTGCACGCCAGTCGGCGGACTGCTCCGGTGCGAGGTCCAGATAGGACAGCGGGCACGAGTAATAGTACGGATGCATGGACTCTTCCAGCGGCTTGTAGCCCCACTGGTTGCCGCTGCGTTCCAGCAGATCGCAGCGGATGTAGCGCAGGGACTGGCCCGGCGCGAGATCACGATGCACACCTTCGACCTTGGCGGTCAGTTCGACCACGGACCACAGCACGTTGCCGCGCAATGCGTGAGCGATAACCTTCGCGCTGACGCGCTCGGTCTGCTGTGGTGCGATCAGTTCCGCGATCAGTTCAGACCGCGATTGGGGAGAGAAATACCAGCCCATGAGAGGCCTCCTCGAAAAGTTGAGCTGGAGGCCTCCCCGTGGGGAAGAACCCCCAGTGGGTGATGGAATGCCGCAGGTGCAGCGAAGGAAAACCTATGCCTTGGCCTTAGTCCCAGTCGTCATCGTCGCGATCACAACCGGCCGGGCAGCAGCCGAACTCGATCCCATGCGAGCAATAGCCATGCTCCGCATTCCAGTCCTGGGTTTCCTGCCGTTCGGCAGGTGTTGCGTAGTCCCATTCCTGGGCCGCGATTTCGAGAGCCTGAGCACGTTGCTCATCCGGCAAACGATTGGCCTGTGCGTCGATCGCCGAACTGAAGAGCGTCACGTAGTGGTCGTAGGACAAGCCGCAACCGCGCTGGGCGTGTGCGGCGGCCGCCTTGCAGAGTTCCCGCCACGCGGGTTCATCCAACGTTGAACGCGGGGTATCGCAAGCGATGGTGAACATAATGGGGACCTCCAGAAAATGGCCAGGGCCTCCCCCGCATGGGGAAGGAACCCCGGCAGGTGGATGAAGAACACCGCGCATGCGGCGTCTGCTCACGCAGCTTGTGGTTCGGCCTGGCGGCTCCACTCCTGCGTCTTGAAGTCCAGCGCGTAGCCCAGCTCGCCCAGGCGGGCGATCTGCGCGCGCAGGGTGCGGCGGTCGATGGTCGAATCCAGTTTCACGGACTCGCCCAGCGGCCACAGCAGGCCGAACAGCGCGGCGTCACCGTCTTCGGTGCTGCCGGGGGCAGCGGCCGCAGCAGGCGGTGGCGCATCCACGCCGAAGGGCGTGGTATCGACCAGCGGGTCCGCGGACGCCTGCACGGGTGCGGGCTTGGCAGGCCTGGATGCCTTGGCGGGCTTGGCCGGCGTTGCCGCAGGCTGCGCCCCTTGCTCTTCATCGAGCGGATCGACGTCCTGGGTGGCGAAGCTGCGGGCTTCGTCGCGGCTCAGTTTGTCGATGCCATTGAGCGTCATCCCGTCGAGGCTGGCGCGGATCTCGAACCGCATGCCGCCCCCGACCGGGTAGGACTTCGGAAAGATGTAGCGGATCACAAACTCCCCGTCGTATTTCCCTTCGGGGTACTGCTCCAGTTCCGGGTCTTTGACCTCGAACGTACCGAGGTGCGTCGCGAGGCGGCCGACCGTGAACGGGCCGTTCTTGCCGCGAATGGTGCGCAGCGTGAGCTGGCCGGGGACGACGATGGGCGCGACCGATTTCTCGGGTGCCGGTGTGGCTGCCATGATGGTTCTCCTTGAAGAATAGGAAAAAGCAAGGCCCCGTGAGGGGCCATGCCGGATCAGAACGAAGCAGCCAATGCCGGCTCCTGCTCCTCGACTTGCGCCTCGGGCTCGCGCTCGGCGGGCTCGGCAGGCTGGTCTGCAGCGGGGTCGGCAGCAGTGTCGATGGCTTCGTCGGCTTCGGACGCGGATGCGTCTTCGGCCGGCGACGCCTCGGCTTGCGCCTGGCTCGTCGGATAGACCTGGGTACCGTCGATCTTGATGAGACCGATGTGGACCAGCGTCGATTCCAGGCTTGCGGCCGGTTCCCCGGCGTGCTCGCCCTTGGTGCGGATGTACGGATCGATCTTCATGTCGTTCAGACGGAAGGCGATCAGGACCTTACGGTCCCCCTCGATGGCCTGGACGCACCGGCGAGCCAGATGCTCGGCTTCCGGGGTGGCGACGATGATGTCGAAGTACCGATACTCCGGTTCATCGACAGGCCCGGCCAGTGCTGCGACCGTGCAAGAGAGGAACGAGTCGCCAGCCTTCGGGGTGACGTCCTTCACACGATTGAGATAGCCGATGCCGCGGGTGATCAGCTCGTGCTGCTCGATCGAAGCCAGTTCGGCCCGGTCGATCAGTTCGGCCTTGAGCAGTCGCGCCTTGAGGGACGCGGCGGCCTGACCCTTCTGCTCACCCTTGTCGCGGATGTACGCATCGCCCCACAGGTCACCGAGGCGAAAGCGCACCAGCGGGCGCTGCTTGGGATCGTCAACGCCGATGTAGCGCTGAACGAGCTTCTTGGCCTCGGCTCCCGAGACCTTGACGTCGAAGTAGCGGTAGCTGGGGTCCCGGGCGGGGCCGACCAGCGCGGCGATGGTGCAAGCCAGGAAAGGCTGCGCACGGCGGCCGCCCCGGACGGGCACTTCACGGACACGCTGGATGTAGCCGATGCCCGAGGTGTGGAGGTCGAAATACGATTTCTCGTTGGACGTGGTGTTCATGGTGAATCTCCATTGGGATGAAGCGGAGACACACCGGCCCACGCATGCGGGGAAGGTGCGTAACCCCGCGGTGGGTTGATAAGGCGAAAGCATCCGCCACCAGAGGCTGGTGGCCGCTCGCGGATGGATGCGGTGCGAGCTGGCTCGGTCACGCAGTGGGAACTGCGCCGCAACCTCGAAGACCGATGGTCGCCTGGCATGTCGCTGACAACGTCAGCAGGCATGGGGTCAGCATGGCCGGGCCTTGCGTGCGCGGCAGCAATCAATCGGCATCCGGGCGCTTCCCTTTGTCCTCGCCGCCGGGCGCCTGCCACAGGCACTTAGGGCCGCGCAGGTGCTCGGGGGTATCGGCGCGCGGCCGGCCGGGACGGCTCCAGGCGCCGCCGCCGCGCGCGCCGACCAGCCGCCAGCCGGCGGCGCGCAGGCTGGCGCCACCTTCGTCGGACAAGGTGTAGGTGATCAGGCGGATGTAGCCCAGCGCCCTTGCCACCTTCCAGGCCGCGCGGTAAAGCTTGCTGCAGGCGTTGGGTGCGCCGTCGGTGCACAGCCGCGTGACTTCCAGCGTCCAGCCATCGTCCAGGTGCCGCGCGACCGGACGGCCGACGATGGCCACGCCGCGGATCAGGTCGCTGTCGGCCAGCGTGACGGCCAGGGCGAACTTCGCACCCTGAACCGGGTGGTGGTGGCGATGGTGTGCCAGCACGAAGGCATTGGCCGTGCGGAGCGACACCGGCAGCAGATGCAGCCTCGGCGAGGTCGGCGTCTTATCCATGCGCGTCAGTCGCCGCAGAAGCAGGCGATCGATTCCTCGGCGGCGTCGAACAGGTCACCCTGGTCGGCGGCGAAGCGCGCCAGGTCGGCGTAGCTGGGACCATCGGCGCGGAATCTGGCGCCGCTGGGCTTGCTCGCCAGGTTCAGGGACTCCATGCGAATCCACCACACCGCCGCCTCGGGCCGGGCCTTGATGAGCGCCAGGCGCTGCCCGCGCGGCTTCAGAAAGCATAGGTCGCAGTTGCCTTCGAGCGTGCGCCCGTTCACTGTCAGCAGGTCCAGGTTGAATGGCTGCACCTGCCAGAAGGCGCCCACATCGCGCACGGTGATGCCGGCGTCCGCCAGCGGCATGCACATGGTCTCGTGGGTCGATTCGGTGGAGTGCCCGCGTGCGCGGATCTTTGATACACGCCGCTGCTCGTCGGCGCGGATGCCGATCATCTGGTCCCAGTCCGTCCAGCCCAGATGCCGCAGATAGCGGTGCATGGGGCGTATCTTCAGGCTGGTCGTGCAGCCGCGAGCGACGGGATTGGGCAGGTACTGGCGCTTACGGATCAGCGCCTCGAATGGCCCGCCCTGACGGCTGGCTTGGTCGAAATCGACCAGCGCGAAGCCAGGCTCCGTGGGCAGGTATTCCAGCCAGTGGATCGGCACCTGCCAGTGCTCGGCGCAGTCGCGCACGAAGCGCAGGGTTGCTTCCACTTCCTTGCCGGTGTTGGCGAAGCAGACCACCGTGTCGGCAGGGAGGCCGCCGTTGGCCTGCAGCACGCGCCAGAGCAGGTAGGCGCTGGTGCGTCCCCCCGAAAAGCTGATGCAGGTGGGCTGACTGATCTTGAACGGGTCGTGCATGCGGTCGTCTCCGGTGGCATGCCGGCGCTGTGGCCGGCGGGGCGTGCCTTGGCGGCTGGAGACGAACGCGCATGCGCGGCGATGGCCGCGGTGCGAACAAAAGAAAGCCCCCGGTGCGGGGGCTGCGAGGGCTGCGCGGCGGTTGCCGCTTCAGGCGGGAGGCACCACGGCCAAGGACAGGTGCGTGGCGGTGGCGGACTGCACGAGATCGTCCGCCGAGTGCAGGAGGCGCGTGAACAGGCCGTCCTTCGGGTCGAAATACTCCGCAAAATCGTCGCCGCCCAGCTCGCGGCCGGCGAGGTGCCACCAGTCATCGAACGGGTCGGTGTCCGGGTTGCAGCCGACCGCGTAGGCGAGCAGTTGCTGGCGTCCATCCGGGCGACGCTCCCCACGCTCGGCGAGGAAGTACACGCCCTGGTCCTTGACCAGGACGATGCGGCACTGATTGGCGATGGCTTCGGTCAGCACGGGGCGCAGGTCGGCGCCTTTGAATCGCAGTGACATGGATGAAATCTCCTGTGTGAAAAAAGAGAAAGGCCCTCCACCCGATGGGATGAAGGGCCTGTAGGGCACGCGGCCGGAATGGCTGGAACGCCGTGGCGGGTGCCTCGGGTCAGTCGAGGGGCGTCATGCCGGGACGGCTTGGCGCTTACGGGCCGCCTTCGCGTCGAGGATGCTCACGTCGATCTGGCGCCAGCGCCCGTCGTCGATGAGCCGCTCCAGCACTTCGCCGAGCATGTCGAAATACACCTCGTCGTGCCGATCGACCAGTTCGACCGATTCACCGTTCTGACGGTGCAGTTCCACCACGTAGGTGTCTCCGCCGCGGTCGTAGAGGATCGTCACCCGGCCCTCGAACTTCGCGGTCGAGACCGTGAAGCTGATCGCCGGCGGGGTCTCGATGATCTTGGAGGGCGTGGGATCGACCCAGGTGAAGTCGCGGGCACCGGCATCCACCAGCATGTGGGTGAGGCGCCGGAAGCGATCGGGGGCCGGCATCTCCTCCAACTGCTCGATGAGCTGGCCCAACTCCATGCACTGCGGCGTGGGAATGGGCAGCTTGGCCGGCGCCGAGCCGAGGATGTGCCTCGTGATGGTGTATGGCGTTCCATCCGAAGTCTTCTCGGTGATGACCTCCGGCGTGTCCGCGCGCAGTCCGTCGAAGCGACGACGGGCATAGGGTTGGACATGCACCTTGGCGCCTTCGGCAGGAACCGTGGTCACCAGGTTGGGATCGAGCACCGCGAACTCGGAAGGCTTGAGCTTGACGACGATGGCATCGTCGGTCGCGGCGACCACCTTGCCGTCGAAGGGTTGGGCATCGATGGCGAAGCCCAGCGTTGAGGACAGCGGCTGATCATCGAACACACGGTACTTGAACGACCGCACGTTGCGGGGCACATGGCCGGCGACCAGCGAAGGCATCATGGATTTGATAAGGGAACGGTCCATGGGGAAACTCCTTGAGGAAAAACAAGGGATTCCCCGCCCGCAAGGGAGAGGTCCCTTGTGGGTGGCGTGGACGGACGCGGTAGGTCCGTAGGAAGAAACGACCAGCACGGTTTCCCGTGCTTGCAGCCTCGAAGGTCTCGACTGCCTGGGCATGTGTCGGCAGCGCCGACGGACATGGGGCAAGCATGGCCCCGGGGTGATCGGCCTGCCCGCAGGAAACGGCACCGCACCACGCCCGCATTCCTGTGCTGCATACAAGAAAAAGCCCCTCGAAAGGGGCTGGAGGGGTCAGGCTTGGTACACGAAGTAGTGCTCGCGCTGACGCGGAAAGAACACGTGCTTCCACGTATCCCCGCTTGTGTTGCCACCGTCGAAGATGACCATTTCGTAGTCATCCACGTCGGTGTCCACCAGGTCGGCGCTGGCGATATGGCGCATGTGCAGCATGCCGCTCATGCGCTCGAATACCAGGATCTGGCCGATGGCATCGTCCTGGCTCATGGCGTTGACGCAGGCTCCAAGCTGGTGCTCAAAGTCGGATGCGGGTGTGATGAGGTCGGGGAACATGGGATCGCTCCTGTGAAAGTGCGCCGGCCCGGCTCCCTGGTGGGAGACGGGCCGGCATGCGGTGATGAAAAGGAAGGCTGGAGATGTGTCTGGCAGCTATTCGCCGGCCAGCGGCAGGCCCGGCAACACGGGTGCGTCGGCATCGAGATGCGGTGATGAAAAGGAAGGCTGGAGATGTGTCTGGCAGCTATTCGCCGGCCAGCGGCAGGCCCGGCAACACGGGTGCGTCGGCATCGAGGATGAGGATGCGCACGTCGGCCTGGCCGGCCAGTGCAAGGATCTGTGCCAGGTCGTCCGGCATGCCCTTGCTGCGGTGCTCCTGCCGAAGCTGCTCGGCGGTGATCCCCTCGACGTCCTGCAGGTGCTGGTCCGTCCAGGGCGTGGAGACCAGCTTGACGCCGATCGCCGGGCTGTAGGGAACCCGGAACGCAACGAACAAAAAGGCCTCCGGCGTCGCGAGGTCCGCCAGGTTGGCCAGGTACTGGCCGGTTTCATGGCTGATGTGCGCGCTGCTGACTTCCCAGCACCGGCTGTAGTAGCCGGTCTCGAAGCTCAACCGCTGCACGACTTCCCGTGCGGCCTCGGCCGAATAAGTGTCGCCGACGTGGACGGGGCGGCCGTCGAAGTCGTCGCCGTGGATCGCGTACACCACGGCACCCACCACGCCTTCGCCGCTGACGCCTTCAACGGCATCGCATTCGGCCATCAGTGCGGCGCCGACAGGTTCGGTGCCAGTCCTGACCACCGCGAAGCCGCCGGTGACGATGCAGGGGGAAGAAACCAGTGCCTCGTCGGAGAGGTGATGCTGGCTCGGGTGGATGTTTAGCCAGACATGCGGGCTTCCGTCCTCGTGGCTGATGGACAGCGTGCGGACGATTTTCAGATTCCAGTAGCCGCGTAGAAAGGGATTGGGATTCTGGGACATGGGATTTCTCCAACAGAATAATGATGGAGCCAATCCCCGCCACCGGGAATTGACCCCGGTGGGTGGAAAGAAAGGGAACAGCGTCAGGTGGCGCTGATCGTTGGCGTTTGGGCCAATCGCTCGGCGACGCGCCGGCGCAAATTCATGCGGAATGGCTCGTCGCTGACGCCCGCCAGCAGATTGATGGTCTCCAGCGCGAGCAGGGCCGAAGCCTCTTCGATGTCGGCGGCCACAATGGCCTTGCGCAATTGGTCGCCGAGCTGGAGGGCCTGGGAGGAGGAGCTGATGACGCGAACCGCGCGGCTCAGGTAGCAGCCGTTGCCGCCGAACTCGAATAGCCGCGGCTTGCTGCAATACCAGCATCCCTCGAACTGGATGGCGGTCAGGTGGTGGCCGTCATCGAACCGGGTGGCGATCAGAAACAACGCATCGAGATCGGCGGTGCCCTCGAACGAATGACGCTCGATCAAGTTCGCCAGCTCGTCGTCCTCATCAGCACCGAAGTGCACGGCGAGCAATTCGAGCAGCGGCGGGATCGACAACCCTTCGTCGTCCGGCATCGGAATGCCGAGTTGCGTGGCAAAGCCTTCCAGGCCATCGAGCACGTCCGGCCATTGCGGATTGGTGGTCTCGGCGATCTGGGCGATGTAGGCCTGCCCGTTGCAGGGGTGGCTCTCGTCCAGCGCGAAGGTGCCGAACAGCGCCTGGATGACGGGCGTCACTCGGTCGAGCACGAGAACGCCGGTGGCTTCGTAGTAGTTGTTGGCCATGAAGGCTCCTTTCGATGAATGAACGGAGCCAGCCCTTGCGGACGATGGCATCCGCAGAGTAACCGCCTGATGCCAGATGGCACTGGGCGGGGAGAAAATGCGAGGGACATGGCCTCGGACGAGGCGCATGTCCCTCATGGGGTCGCGTGAACGCAGTGATGAAGATGTGCCAGGGACCGGCTCACCAACCGCTGTAGTTCAGCAGCAGGTTGGCGATCACCTGGCGACGAGGCAGATCGAGGCCGTCGAAGTCCGACAACCCGTTGAAGTGGCAGCGCTTGAGCATGGCACCGCCCTCGCGCGCGTTGTAGAAGCTGACCATCGCGGACAGAAACATGCGTTCCCCGCTGCTCAGGACGCCGAGGGCGTCGTTGAGGCGCAGCATGTCGGGACGCAGATCCCACTTGCTCTTGGCCTGGTTCAGACCTTCACGGGTGCCATCGCCAAACCATTGCGGGCCGGCGATCTCGACACCACGCTTCCATGCCTCGAAAAAGGCTTGGGGCGCGGCGCTGAAATGCCGTTCTTCCCGAACGATCTGATCGACGACTTCCTGTGGCAGTAGCTGGTTCATGACGTGATTCCTCCAGTTGGATCAGGGAATGGCGAGCTGGGACCAGCCGCCTCTTTCGAGGGCACGTTGAGCCGCGGCATGGCTGCGGAAGTACTCACGAGATTCCCGCGAGACGGGACCTTCGGTATCGCGCGTGCCGATGTAGTGGCCGGCGGCGCTGTGCAGGACTTCGAGCGGCAGGAACTTGCCGCAGTAGGTCAAGGCCAATTGACCGAATCGGCCGAAAGAGGCTTGCTGGGACATGGATGGGCTCCTTGGAAAAGCGGGGCCCTGTCCCTCACGGGATGGCAGCTCCCGCACGCGGTTGAAAAAAAGCATCAGCGTCTTGGGGACGCGCGTCCGCGCAATGGATGCGATGCGGACTGGTGGGTTGCGCGGAGAGAACCCCGCGGCAGCCTGAAACCCTGGCTGCTGGCATGTGCTGACGAATCAGCGAACATGCGGACAGCTTCGTGAGGGTGCCGCGCCACGTCAGTTGGAAATCGGCATCTGGTCCAGCCCCGATTGATGTGCGCAGGGACAAAGAAAAGCCCCGCAACGAGTGCGGGGCGGTCATGACGGTGCGGTGAGGCTGGATCAGCGGGGCTTGTCGCCCAGGACATGCTGCTTCCAGATGGCGAATGCCTCGTCCGCTGGCAGCTCGGCCAGGATGACGATGGGCTGGTCCTGTCGGCTGCGCAGCTTTGCGAAATATGCCGCGCGTTCGGCAATGGCCTTGAGCTTGATGCCCTTGAGGAACAGCAGCCGGCCGTCCTTGATGAACAGCACCTTGTTGCCGATGTCGCGGTTGAACGCGGTGCGCAGCTTGCGCTCTGCGTGCATGGCATCGGCCAACTGGTCCACGAGGAAGTCGAGCGTCATGTCGATGAGAAGTGGCTCGTCGTCCTCGCGCTCGACGTCGAGCGATGCCGGCGGCAGGCTCTTGGCAAATTCCTCGGCTTGGGCCAGCAGCGCGGCCTGGCCTTGCAACGCGCGCACGAACGTCGAGCCGCCGTGTCCGTCATTGCGGGCTTCGGCGATGGGCCTGCCGTCGAACATGACGGTGGCGGTGAAGCACAGCGTTTCCTCGCTCGCGAAATCCGCGACCTTGAGGTTCTTGAGCGTGATGCGGTCTTGTCGGGTGATGGTGTCCATGGAAAGTCCTGATATCGACCGGGTTGACGACACGCCCCTGACGGGACGCGGCATACATCCCGTGGGTTGGAGGAAGGTGGCATCGATGCCCGGTGGGCAGCGTTCGCCGGAGAGATGCCGGGGCGAACTGGCGGGTGGCGTGGGAGGAACCCACGGCAGCCTTGACACCCTGGCTGCTGGCTGTTGCCGATGCGTCGGCAATGCAGGAGGGAGGATCACGCGGCCCGCCGGCCGCGTCGTGCATCAATCCGAAGCGCTCGATCCCGTCTTGTGCAGGCACTGCACCAGCCGCTGGCCCAGCCACGCGACGCACGGCACGGCCATGGAGTTGCCGATCGCCTTGTAGCGCGGCGCGTCGGCGGAGGGCCTGCCGCGGTACGGCACCAGCGTGTAGTCGTCGGGCATGCCTTGAAGCCGCTCGCATTCGACCGGCATCAGCCGACGCACCCGCCACTGCGACCAGTCGCCCGGACCGGGGTTATTCCAGTCGTAGCGGAAATGTGCCTCGAAGTCCGGTGCCAGCACATGGGGCTTGTCGGCACCGCCGCTGCTGGTGCGCAGCGCGGTCGAGACGCCATCGCCCAGTTCAGCGGCCAAGCCTTCGGTGCGACCGCGCAGCGCCACGCCGATCACCATCGGCCGGCCTTGGCCCGGCTTGCCGCCACCCGTGGAGAGCGTCCCGGCAAGCTGGCCGTGGCCGGATTCCAGCCGCAGCTCGCCGCGCGAGTTCTGCGCGAACGCGATGGCCGGCACCACGCCGGCGTTCGCGTGGCTGAGGCGATGTCCGCCGGCACGCAGCGTCGGTGCATGGTTCGTCGTCGCATCCGCCCCGCAGCCCTGTGCGGTGAAGGCAATGATCGGCACACCCTTGCCGGTGCCGTCCTCGCTGCAGCCCTTGCCGCCGTTGGCGGTGCTGAGCGTGTGGCTGATGCTGCCCGCGATGGACTGCGCCACGAAGGTCTCGACTTCGAAGTCGTTCTTCGGGCCGGGCGCCGCGGTCAGGCAGGCCGCGACGTCGATGGGTCCTGCGGTGTTGCCCCCGCCGAATCCGAACGTCACCGTGGCCTTGCCGTAGGGCTGCTTCAGTCCTGCATATCCCGAGTACCAGCCTGCTGCCGCAGCGCCCGATCCAGCAGCGCCGGCAGCGTCTTGCCACGGCGCGAAGCCCGGCGAAGAATCCCCGCGCAGGCCTGGGCGCTCAAAAAGTACCTCGGCGGGATCGACGCCACCTCCACCACTTGCCACAAGAAACACGCGACGGCGCCGTTGGGCGACGCCGAAATATTGAGCATCGAGCAAGCGCCAGGCGATGCGGCGCCGGGGTCCAGACACACAACCTGCGTGCGCCCATTTTTGCCCTGGCGGTTCGAGCGCACGGCTTTCGCCGGCCAGTGCGCCCAGGAAGTGTCCGAAGGCGTTGCTGCGGTCGCTGAGGACGCCGGGGACGTTTTCCCAGACGAGCGTTGCCGGCGGGCGGCGGTCTTGGCGGCGGGTTTGGTCGATGGCATTTGCAAGCTCCACATAGGCAAGGGTCAGGGCGCCGCGCGGGTCAGCCAGGCCACGGCGGGCGCCGGCCACGCTGAACGACTGGCACGGCGTGCCGCCGACCAGGAGGTCTGGCGCGGGCACGGTGCCGGCGCGGACCTGGCGGGCGATCGTGGTCATGTCGCCCAGGTTGGGCACGAGGGGGTAACGGTGGGCGAGCACGGCGCTCGGGAACGGCTCGATCTCGGCGAACCACGCGGCTTCGAGGCCGAGCGGTTGCCAAGCGAGGCTCACGGCCTCGATGCCGCTGCAGACGCTGCCGTAGAGCAGCGGCGTGTTGCGTGGCGGTGCGCAAAGTTTCGGGTGCATGTCGGTCTCCTGTTCGTATGGCGCAGGGCCATCGCCCTGGCCGGGGCGTTGAAAGGCAGGAGAAAGGCGCCGAAGGCCCCAGGGGCCTTCGGCTCGGGAGGAAAGAAGAACCACCCGTGGGCTGATTGGCAGGCCCGGTCGTCGCTAGAACCGTCTGCTCACCCAGCAATCACACCCGGCCCATGTCGTGGCTGGGGCCGGCATCGTCTGGCGCACATCCGCGCACAAAGGGAGCCCGTTTTTGCGCCGGCGGGCACCGGCACCGAATACCGCTGACCACGAAGGGTCTCCGGGTGGCTCGCACAGGCAAGCCATCGGGGGACCCTTCGCAGCGTGCGGAAGAGATGCGGACGGGGAGAACGCGCGGGGTGCGGTTCGCGGAGAAGCTACCTTCAGGTCCCGCGGCCGGGGGCGGCTGAACGGGACGCGCACACGGACAAGAAGGCGTTGCGCGCTGGGCGTCCCGCAGGGCATGCGGAACACGGGCCACGCCGCCGATGGCGGGCACGGCTCACGGGGAACGGGGGTCGGTCAGGAGCCTTTGCGGCCGCTCTTGCGTGGGCGCGAGGCACCACGCTTGGACGTGCCGGTTTCGACCGGCAGCGTGCCTTTGCAGTCGGGATAGCGACTGCACGACCAGAACGGGCCGCTCTTGCCGGTGCGTTGGTGCGTGGGCGCGCCACACTGCGGACAAGCCGGTCCTTGGGGCACCTTGATGGACAGGGACGTGCTGCCGTACTGCGCGATCAACTGCGAAATCCATGCAGCCTGCTTGCCGATGAACACATCCAGGGTGAGTTGTCCGGCCTCGATCATGTCCAGCGCCTGTTCCCAGACGGCGGTGGTGCCGGGGTCGGCAATCGCCGCGGGCACGGCGTCTATCAGCGTGAGCGCCGCATCCGATGCGCGGATGGAGCGTCCCTTCTTCACGATGTAGCCGCGGGCGATCAGCCCGCTGATGATGTTGGCCCGGGTCGCCTCGGTGCCGATGCCCGTCGTGTCCTTGAGCTTCTGCTTCAGGCGCGGGTCGGTCACGAAACGCGCAACGCCCTTCATCGCCTTGACCAGTTCGCCCTGGGTATAGGGCTTGGGCGGCATCGTCTTGAGGGCCTTGATGTCGGCCCCGGCGACCTGACATGCCATCCCGTCGCGCAATGCGGGCAGCACCTGGCTGCGCGGGGCATCGCCGTCCTCGTCGGCGCTGCCTTCACGTTCTGGCTCGGCCAGCACCAGGAGCCAGCCCTTGACGACGACCTGCTTGCCCGTGGCCACCAGCTTCTGCTGGCCGCAGGAGAGGTCCGCCATGGTGCGGTCGAACTCGTGGTGCGGGAGGAACTGGGCCAGGTAATGCGCCCGGATCAGCCGGTACACCGCCTGCTCCTTCTCGCTCATGGCGGAGAGGTTCGCGGGTTCGAGCGTCGGGATGATGCCGTGGTGCGCCGTCACCTTGCTGTCGTTCCAGGCGCGCGAGCGCTGGGCGCGGTCGAGCTGGCCCATGATCGGGGCCAGCGTGGGATCGGTCTTGAGCAGGCTGTCCAGGACCGTGGGCACCTCGGCGAACATGCTTTCGGGCAGGTAGCCCGAATCCGAGCGCGGGTACGTCGTGGCCTTGTGCGTCTCGTACAGAGCCTGGGCGATCTCCAAGGTTTCCTGCACGTCCAGCCCAAGCTGCTTGGAACAGACTTCCTGCAAGGTGCCCAGGTCGAACAGCAGCGGCGGGCCTTCGCGCACGCGCTCGGTCTCGACCGACACCACCTGGGCACTGCCCGCGGCGCGGATCTGTTGCGCGGCCTGCTGTGCGACGGGCTGCTGCAGGCAGCGGCCGGCGTCGTCGGTGCTGGCGTCGGGTGCCACCCACTGCGCGGTGAACGTCTGACCGCCTGCGGACAGGGACACGTCGATGGCCCAGTACGGCACGGACACGAAGGCCGCGATCTCTCGGTCGCGGTCCACCACGAGTTTGAGCGTCGGGGTCTGTACACGCCCGACCGACAGCACGCCGTCGTAGCCGGCCTGCCGCCCGAGCACGGTGAACAGCCGGCTGAGGTTCATGCCGACGAGCCAGTCGGCGCGCGAGCGCGCCAGCGCCGAGTAATACATCGGCAGCGTCTCGGCCGAGGGCCGCAGCTTGGCGAGCGCGGTGCGGATGGACGCATCGTTGAGCGCCGACAGCCACAGGCGTGCTATGGGGCCGCGGTATCCGCACAGGTCGATGATCTCGCGGGCGATCAGTTCACCCTCGCGGTCGGCATCGGTGGCAATGACGAGATGGGTCGCCTTCGCCAGAAGCGTTTTGACGACCTTGAATTGCGTGGCGGTCTGCGGTTTGACCTCGACCCGCCACTGCTGAGGGATGATGGGCAACTGCTCCAACGACCAGCGCTTGAGCGCCGCGTCATAGACCTCGGGTGCTGCCGCTTCGACGAGATGGCCGATGCACCAGGTGACCGTGACGCCGGAGCCGTTGAGGCAGCCTTCACCGCGCTGCGTGGCGCCGAGAATCCGGCCGATGTCTTTGCCCTGGGAGGGCTTCTCGCACAGAAACAGCCGCATGTCCGTCCATCCGCTTCCCGTTGTTCATGGAGTTGCTGGGATCGAGGATGCCGAGCGCCTGTTGGGGCAGCAGCAAACAAGCTGCATGCGGCAGCGACCGCTTTCACGAGATGGGATGGCTGAGGCGGGGATGGCGTGCGGCCGGCGATGTGCGAGTCGGGAGCCGCGATGTTCGGGAGCGCGTGGAAGCCGGTGGACGCTGGTGGCGCTGTCCCCTGGGGATAGCTCGCGAGGACATGGGGGGCGGCAACGTACTGCGGCCGCCCCCCCGTCGGATCACTTCCTGCGCTTGGGCTCCTTCGGCGCAGCCGGTTCCTGGGCGGCCTGGGGCTTGGGCTGCGCGTCCTGTGCGGTCTCCTGCGATTTGGGGCTCAGGACGACGGACTCGATGCGGAACGGCAGGATGCCGACGCTGCGCGCGTTGATCTGCCAAGTCTCACGTGGCTGATCCTCGTTGTCGGTCCAGGGTTCGCGCTCCATGCGGCCGACGACCAGCACGCGCATGCCCTTCTGGTAGAGGTCCTTCCAGTGCGCGGCGTCGCGGTGCCAGATTTCCACCGGCGCCCAGAAGCCGCCGCGATCCTCATAGTCGCCGCCCTTGGTGGGAACGGGGTTGTCGAAATACACGTTCAGCCGCAACAAGCGCCGCGGTTCGTCGTTGCCGTTGGGGAACTCCCGGTACTCGGGGGGCGAGCCGATGTTGCCTTCGCCCGAAAAATGCGTGCTCATGTTGCAATCTCCTTGGTGGTTGAAATACCCGCACCTGGTCGGCGCCGGGCGCGTGCTGGGATGCCCGGCGCAATCACCGATCGCGCATTGCGGCGGGAAAGGACGTGAGCCGGCGCAGGTAGGCGTCTTCCGCCTCGGCGGCCTTGCTGGCGCACTCCTGCGCCTGCCTGCCCAGGGTGTGCAACAGGCTGATCTGCATGTTCAGCGTGATGCGCTGCAGCTCGATCGCGTGCAGGTCGGCCAGCAGGTTGACCGGCGTGCTGGTGCTCGCCATCAGCTCCTGCCACAGGGCCACGCCCATGGCCGAGCGGTCGTGCCTGCGCCAGCGCAGGAACGTCGTTCCCGCGCCAGTGGTCTGCTGGGCCAGTTCCACGGGCAGCAGGTGGAAGGGATGCCCACTGGCCTGTTGCAGCACTTGTCGCTGCGCCAAGCCGATCAACTCGTCGCGCATGGCGAAGCACTGGCCGGCCCAGGCCTCCAAGTCCCCTTTACCTTTAAAAGGCTTTAAAAGGCCTTTTAGAGAGGCCGCGTGTTCCAGGCGCATGAAGGCTCCCTGTTGCAGGCCCCGGAAGTAGCGGGTCGGCTGGTTCAGATCGCTCATGCGGATTCGTCCTCGCCGGCAGTGGCTGCGTTTTCGGACGGGTCGGCAGCAGCGGCCGCATCACCATCGACGCTGGTAGCGGCTGCGGCAGGACTCTCACCGCGCTGTTGCAGACCACGGCGCACGATGGGTGGCGCAAACTTCGAGCGGCGCGTGCCTTCGAGCACGTCCTGCGGCAACTCGCCGAACTTCTCCAGCGCGGCCCGCGCTGCCGCATTCTTCGCCGCGAAATCGTCGCGGGTGCAGCCCGAATAGCGATACTGCTGGGCCAGCGAGAACAGGCTGCGCAGCGCGTGCGCGCCCTCGTTGAGCCAGCGCTCTAAGGTGCTGCGGTCGATCAGCGCGGTGTGGTGGGCGAGGATCAGCTTGCGCGCGATGTCGTCGTAGTCGGCCAGGAGATAGACGGCGGCAAAGCCCAACTGCGCATTGACGAACAGCGGCAGCTTGACGGGCTGCACGTTGAGGTTCTCGCCCAGGGTCAACGCGGCGGGCACGCCGGCCAGGGCCTGGTCCACCTGTTCGCGCAGCGTCTGCAGCGTGGTCTTGGTCTGGTCGAGCTTGTCCTCGATGCGCAGCATCCACCAGTCGCTGTACGGGTCGTCCTGCTCCGAGCCGCGCTTCATTTTGTTCATGACGGCGATGTAGCCGTTCAGGCCGACGATGCCCGGTCGCCCCTCGGCGGCGGCGCGGCCATGCCAGATGCGCGAGGCGTGGTGGGTGTGCAGCGTCAGCGACATTGCGCTGCGCAGGGAGCCGAGGTTGAGTTGCAATGGTTCGTTGCTGGTTGCCATGGTGATCGCTCGCTGGTGGACAGGGAGCCGCCAGCATCCGCATGCGGCGGAAGGCAGTCAGTCAACAAACCGAAATGAGCCGGCCCCCGGTTCTGTGCGCGCTGGCGGCGCAGCGCGCAACGGTCCCCTGGGGACCGCTCCGCAGATGGGCATTCACGTTGGCGCTCCGGGCCTCGGTCGTCGACGGGTTGCGTGCTGCACCGCACGTCGCGCTGTCGTTCGACACCATCCTTCGCAGCACGGCCGTCCCCAGGGGACCGTTCCGCTGAGCGCCATGGAGGTTTGCTTCATGGCCTTGCCAGGCGCTTTGCCCAGGTTTCGCGCAGCAGGTCGCGCCGTCACCCGGCGCTTCACCGCACAGCCGTCCCCAGGGGACCGTTTCTGCCGACCGCCATGGAGATCTACTTCACGGCTTTGACGAGCCCTGTGCTCAGGTCTTGCGCAGCAGGTCGCGCAGGCGCTCGATGTGCTGCCGGGCCACCTCGGGCGGCACGACGTTGCGCGGCGGCTCGGATGGTGGCGCTCGCGCCGCCGATGGTGTTGGCGGTGCCGGGCCGGTCTGCTTGGCCCACGCATTGAACTCGCCGCGCATGGCGCGCTGGATGATGCCGAACAGATATCCGGCGGGGTTGCGGATGCCATGCTTGCCGCACCGTGCGGCCCATTCGTCCAGCACGGCCTGCCCCAGGGCAGCGTCCACCTGCTGCAACGCCATCCTGGCTCCGGCCTGCTGTTCCGCCTTCAGTTCCGCGAAGCGCTTGGGCCATTGCAGGTCGCCCAGCGCACGCGCCTGCGCGGTAGTACGTACTTCATTAATACGACTACTACGTACTGTACGGTCCTGCTTCGGATTCCGAAGAGCGCCGTCTGGCGCGGGTTTCGGCCCTGCTTCGGATTCCGAAGAGGGGCGTTCGCCATTCCGAAGAAGGCTCGCGGGCCCTTCTTCGGAATCGTGGATCGCATCCTCCTGTGGATAACTTTGAGTGGCGGTGATTCCCTGGTCGGCCAGGCGCTCGGCGAGCACTTGCAGCCGCGACGGCAAGGTGCGTCCGGACAACATCGGGTCGTCCGCGATCTCCTGGAGGGTGTTGAGTCCCACCACCTGAACGGCCTTGGCCGAATGCCCCAGCGACTGGCTGACCAGGGCCAGGTAGTCGGCGTCGAGCTGCATGGCCTCGAACGGTGTCAGGGGTTCGTCATGCAGGACGTAGAGGTTTCCGAGGATGCGGCCGGTCTTGGGGTCGCGCCGTCGTCGCACGAGGCTCAGCCAGCGCGTCAGGCGCAGCAGCGTCAGCGCCCGCGCGACGGTCTCGTGGGAGGCTTGTCCCGCGCAGGGCATGGACGCCAGCCAGGGGCGCAACTGCTCATAGGTCGGGAACGCCGTGACGCCGTCGTCGTTGAGCATCAGCCGGAACACCTGCCAGGCGTTGCGCTCCAGCGGTGTCAGGCGGCGGTCGAGGAACAGCCGCCGCGGCACGCTCTCGTGCCGATTGCCACTGAACAGGAAGGCGTCGCCGGACGCGGCAGGCGTGGGCACTGCCATGGGCGCTGGCGCGCTGGGATGTGGCTTGGGCGTGAGGTCCTTCAGCGCAGCGTCGAACAGGTCGGCGAGTGCGACGGGGCCTTGACGCGGGGCTCGTGGGGCGGTGTCGTCCACGGCCATGGCCTAGCCCAATCCCTGATCGACCCAGTTCCTGATCGCGGCCCAGACCACCGAGAGCGGCAGTGACATGCCCTCGGCCAGGTCCATGGCCGCATCGAGAATCGAGGTCTCGTCCTCCAGATCGACGTTCCTGCTGCTGGTCACGGCTTTCCATTGCCGCCACAGTTCGGTGTCCTGGGTCTCGTCCAGGACGGGGTGGCGCCCCTTGCGCTTGGGCAGGCCGAGGATCTCCCGCCGCAGGGCGACTTCCTGATGGGTCAGGCCATAGAAGCGGCTGACCATCTCCGTGCTGGCCCCCAGCCGCAGCATGCGATCGACCGTGGCGATTTCCTTCTCCACGTCCTGCGCCTGGTTGAGCAGGCGCTGCAGCACTTCGCGGTTGACCGTGACCGAGCACCACGAGACGCTGGCGTTGGCCAGCACGCTGATCAGCGCGGGGTGCTTGAGCGCATCCAGCTCGGCCTCGCCGAAGCCCATGGCCTTGCAGCGGCGCAGTTGGCCGTTGCGAAGGTCATACAGCGCCTGGGCGATCACGGCCTGGTTGAGCGGATGCGATGTGGACATGCGACCTCCCTCGCTCACGTCCCGGGCGCCGTGGTGCCGGCTTCCAGGTCCAGCAGACGCCGGGCCAAGCGGAGCAGCCGAAAGAGCTTGACCAACGCGGTGTCGCTCAAGCGCCTTGCGCCGCTGCCATGGCCTTGGCTCTGGCCGTGCAACAGGGTCGGCAGGTCGGCGGCGAGCTGCGCGCCGTCCAGGCCCGCTTCGGCGACGGGCTGACCCGTCAGCGAAGTGAGGAGCGTCAGCACCGCGCGGCCGAGCGGCGACGGGGCTTGGCCGCGGGCGCGGCACGCAAACCCGATGCCATCGGCGCGATCCTCGATGTACTCGTCCAGGCCTGCCTCCCCGGCGATCTCGCGCGCGAACTGCGCGATGTGGATGCGCAGCCGATCGGGCGTGTCCAGGCCGGCGTCGATGTACCAGACATCGGAGATCGGATAGAGTCCGCCGGCTTGCACCGGGATGGACTGCAACACGCTCGCCGAGAAGTCGGGCGGCAGCGCATCGCCCAACTGGTCGGCGACCATGCGCTGGATCGACTGCAGCCGTTCGGTCGTCGGTGCCGGCGAGACGATGTGCTCACGAAGCAGATCGCTCGGTGCAGCCGCCGGGCTTCCCGTGGCCGCTTCGCCAGCCGCCGTGTCGTCGTGGCGCAAGGTGGGCTCGGACGCCGGAGGGCTGGCGGGTGGAGGACCGGCCGCCGCTGCAGGCGTGGCGATGGACGATGCTGCGCCCGGCGGAGTCGGCGTGCCGGCGGTGGGCGAAGGCAACGCCGGCTGCGCCGCAGGTGGCGTCGGGTCACTGACCAGCGCCCGGTGGCGGCTTTCCGATTCGGTCAGGTCCAGCGCCAGCACGTCGTAGCCGATTCCCAGCAGCTCGGACATCTGGCCGATCAGCTCGTCTTGCACGCGCTGCGGCGCGAACTCGTCGCCCTGCGTGTCGAACTGCGCCAGCACCTCCTGAAAAAAGCTGTCGAAGTCCAGCGGCAGCGAGCGGTCCTTGGCGTAGTGCTCCCAGGTGCGTTTGCAGGCCGTGCGCATGACCGACAGCCGCTCGACCTGGTGGCGCCCAAGGCCGCCATAAAGCACGGTGGGAATGGCGGGCAGCAGGTAGCGCACCGCGTCGGCCATGCGGGTGATGTGCGACCGCTGGACGGGGAAGCCATCGGCCGCCAGGCGGCGGGCCAGTTCCGACTGGCTCAGGGCGGCGCCGCTCTCCTGCTCGTAGAACTCCCGTGCTTTCTCGACGCCGAGCGCGCGCTCGATGAACGTGAGGCCGCCGCGCAGTTCGTTCTCGGCAAGATGCCCGGTCAGCGCGACGATTTCACCGCGCTCCGGCCATGGTCGGAACAGACACGATATGCGGAAGAAGCGTTCTTCCTTGGTCTCCAACCAGAGTTCGCGCAGGATCGCCAGCCGCGTGTTGCCGCCGTTGCGGATGATGTAGTGGTCCCCGCCGGGCCGGCGCGTGATAGCCGGCGCCGCGTCCAGGCCGCGCTCGCGGATGGACGCCTTGATTTCCTCGTAAGCCGGGTTGCGCTTCATGCGCGGGTCATGGTCGTAGGGCCGCAACTGGTCCAGCGTCACGACCATGGGCGTGTCCGCGATCGGGTCGCTCAAGGCCGTAGCCGCTGGGCCGCTGCGCTCGAAGCCGGCCGCGAGCAGCTTGCCTGCCATGTCCTGCGAGGTCATGTCAGCCATGGCCGCACCCCTCGCAGTCCCCACGACCGCCGGCCGGCGCCATGCGGGCCTCTCGCTCGGCGCGGCGGATCTGCGCACGGGCGTTCAATTCGGCCCGGTGGTCACTCGCTGTCGAACTCGTGTAGATCGCCGCGCAGCCGGCCTTGGTGAACTTGAGGTGCCCGCCCGGCGTGCGCTTGACGTGCCAGCCCTCACCGACCGCGAACTCGATCAGGGCGCGCAGCCGCTTGTGGCCGCGGGCCAGCTCATGTGCGTTCGCCATGGGGCCTCCCAGGATCAAGAGGTCGCTGCGGGCGGCCGGATACTTGAGCCAGTCGGTCCTGCCATTGCGGGAACAACTCGCTGGCGAGCGCGCGCATCGTGTCGAGCGCGGCAGGGGCGACTCTGCCGGGCGGCTGGCGGTGCTCGACCCGATGCACCGGCAGGCCGCGCGTTGCGGCACGTGGATACGCTTCTATGGCCGGCACGTCGGTGGCGAGCACGCGGATGCCGGCGCTGTCCTGGAACAGGTCGCGCAGGGCCTGCTGGATCAGCCGTGCGTTGGCGGACACCGGGTGGACGCGGTTGATGAGCAAGTGCAGCGGCGGCGGTTCGATACCCAGGTGCCGGTACGGCGCAATATCTTCGAGCAACTGCATGGTGCCGCGCCGCAGCTCGCGTGCCGCGAGGATTTCCGGCGTGACGGGCGACAGCGCGAGATCGGAGGCGAGCACCGCCATCTCCAGCAGCACGGAACGCGCGCCCTGGGTGTCGATCAGCACCAGGTCGTAGAGGGGAGCAAGTGCTGGCAGCAGATGCCGCAACCGCAGGCGGCCATCCGGCGCATGCAGCAACAACGTGTTCAGCTCGCCCCGGTGGTCGTTGGACAGCACCAGGTCCAGGCCCGCGATGATCGTGCGGGACACGAGCTGGCCAAGGTCGCGCTCGTTGAAGGCCAACAGCTCATAGATGCCGCCCGGCGCGCGCTGGGTCAGTTCGTAGTAGGAGGACAAGGTGGGCTGCACGTCGAGATCGAGCAGCAGCACGCGCAGGCCCGCGTCCGCGGCGAGCCCGCCCAGGTTGGCGGCCGTCGTGGTCTTGCCGACGCCGCCCTTCGTTGAAATGATGGACACGACCTGCATGGCGCTCTCCGGCTGGGAATGGGAAGTCCGCGGGAGAGCGGGTCAGGTCCGGTGGTTGAGGCGCTCGGCGATCCACTGGTCGATTTCGATCGAATCCCAGCCGACAGCGCGCACGCCCAGGCGCAGCGCCTGAGGGAACTGGCGCTTCTTCATCAGGTTGTAGATGTGGGCGCGTTTGAAGCCGGACTTCGCTTCGACTTCATCGAGCCGCAGGATGCGGCGCTCGTTCGGCGGGAGTACAGGGGTCTGCGACATGGCGGTCACTCCTGAACGCTCGGTGGCGTTTGTTGGCGTGACCTCTATTCAATAGACCTGGCTGCGGAAAGACATTGCAAATGCAATCTCCGCGATTGCACATACAAGCTGGATAACCTCATGCGCTTGCGCTACGAACGTACCTCTTAGCGTTGGCGAACTTTCCGTTTAAGGTGCGCTCAGTGATGCCCATGGTGCCGCCGTAGTGGGCGACCAATGCAGAGACAAGGGCCTCCTGCGTTTTGAAGCTGGAATAGGGCACGCCTGAAGGCGACTGGCTCAGCATCAGCGTCAACATCCCTCCAATGATGTTGAGATAGGTCGTTTCCGCCCGTTCGCTGATCTCGCATTGCTTGGATGCCAACAGCACCGAGGATTGCTTGAGTAGCGTGTCGTGCTGCTCCTGCAGTTCTCGCATCTCACGTCGGGCTTGTTCAAGCGCGGCCTGAAGGGCCAGCCGCTCCACGAGGATCGCCTGTCCTGTTTCCATGGTGATGAAAGGATGCGCCATGCGTTCGCCACGGCTGAACAGAAATCCTGGCCGGTGCTCGGGATAGTGGGTGCGCATCCAGCGTTTTAGATCGACATGGCGAACAGTCAGATCCAGAGAATTGAGCAGCTTCGGATCATTGAGCGTGATCCCGTTCTTGCCGTAGGGCAGCTCTCCGTTGAGGATGCCGTCATAGATACGTTCCGAGTGCAGCCGGCACTCATTCCATCGAGGGCAGTTCAGCGACCGAGGCAGGACACGCGGTGACGCGATCGTGGCCAGGATCATCGGGAGATACCGCAGCAACCCAGCCCATCGGATGGCCGCCTCGATGGGACGATAGAACACCTTTGATGTTGAAATGTCCTTGTGCATGTCTTCGTCTCCTTTCGGGTGCGCTACATCACCGGCTCCTTTCTTGCCCAAGGGCTGTTGTGTCGTTATGGCCTGCGACGGACGCTTGAGGCGATGCCCTAAGCGAAGGCGGAGGAGGCCATTGGCGTCCGCCGCAGGTGGCCTTGTCTTGCTTGATATGCAAGAATCGATCAGTTGCCGGCCCATCGAGCGATGAGGACGCAAGCTCGATATTGGCGCTCACGGTACCAGCGTCATAGGTGGCGCAAAGCCCATCAAGACCGATTTGGTATGGTCTGATATCCAGACGGTTCAAGACCAGCGAGTTGAAGCGTTCGACGCCCCTACGTCCAGTTGGTGACTGGAAATCAGCGGTTAGTGATGCATCGCTCCACATGCTGATATATCGACAAAGTATCTGCCGCAGTACCAGTGACCCTGCCAGGTTGCCCCAGCACATAGGAGACGGAGATGGCTGAACATTCCCATGAACATCAACATCACACATCCGGTCAGATGGGTAAGCACGGCCGACCATACGCCAAGTTCTGGGTGAACATGGTGTTGGGCCTCGTCGTCATGTACTTCGTAATGTTCAGCATGATCGACGGCGCCAGGGACTTCAGAAACAATCTCAACATGCTCTACATGGCGGTCACTATGTGGGCGCCAATGGGCATCTTCATGCTAGCGACAATGCCCGGCATGTTTCCAAACCGGCGGCTCAATCTCGTGCTGTACGGCTTGTTTGCCGTTCTCACACTCGGTTCTTTTGCCGCTACCCGTGCTCAAACCGGAATCGGCGATCGACAGTTCATCGCGTCTATGGTCCCGCACCATTCGGGAGCGATCCTCATGTGCCGCGAGGCGCAGCTCTCAGATCCGGAACTCGTCAACCTATGCCAAGCGATTTCCGATGGCCAGCGCGCGGAGATCGAGCAGATGAACCGGATTGCTGCACGCCTTCGTTGAGGCTGGCTGCCACTACACTGGCGCCGCGTTGCGCTCCGGCGAAGTTAGCCGCAGCGATGTAAAGATGAGTACTTGCGGTGTTCCGATGCCGGCGGTTGTGTCCTACAGCCGTCCAGGTGCCAGGCAGTCCACGCGACACCACCCCGCGCTGCCTGCGGAGCGAGCGCAAGTCATGATCGTCGCAAGTTGGAGTTCGATAGCGAACCCGCTCAGCAGCTGGACGCATCAGGCGTAACGACGGGTGGATGGATCATCCTTGGACGCTGGTGGAAGTGGTTGGATGAACTTTGTTGCCGAGGGCGAAAAACAAGGCTATAATTGAGTTCTTCGCTGATCACCACAGTGGAGAAAGTGACTGGGAAACAGAGACTTAGCGCTCTAGTGCATGACTCGTTTCCCGCTCCATTCGATTCCGCGTGGTCCCACGCCGGAGCACCCGCCCATGTGGCTCAGTGGCAGAGCACTCCCTTGGTAAGGGAGAGGTCGGCAGTTCGATCCTGCCCATGGGCACCATTTCCCTCCCGGTTTATTTCGCTTCGGTCGATCGATGACTGCGCTGGCGTCCGCCTGCGTTCACAGGTCCGCCTCGGCCCGCGCCGCCAGCCTGCGGTTGTGCCGCCGCATGCCGTCGAAGATCGCGTCGGCGACATCCAGCGGAAAGTCCGCCGGCAATCCCGACGCAACCTTGTCGATGACCTGTGCGGTCTGCCCGGTCACGTGGTCCAGCATGGCCTCGACCTCGGCAGGCGCAAAGCCGATGCGCTGTCCCTGTGCAAACCAGTGGCGCGCGCGGATCTCATGGATGGCGTAGTGGGTGTTCCGGCCATGCAGCGCCATCGCCAGCCGCGCCTTCTGCGGCGCCAGCTGGTTGCGGCCGCGGCCGATCACCGGATGCGCCGAGAGCACGTCGTACAGCGGCGTCGCCTCATACTGGCTGCCCGGCAGGTGGCTGATGCTGAAGTTCTTGGCATGGCCGTCGGTTGCGGCCAGCAGCCAGAACACCACCTGCGCCATGAAGAAATGCCGGCGGTCGCTCGCCGCCGCGCGCGAGCCGGACAGGATCTCGGCAATCTGCCGGATGCCGGGTCCGCCGTCGGACTCGTATTTCTGCAGGGCCGAGGTGCCGGTGGCCTGGCACATGTCTTCCTGCGGCAGGCGCAGTAGCCAGGTGCCGCGGCTCGACGGCCTGCGATCGAAGCGTTCGACCACCAGCGCCTTGGTGCCGGCAAAGCGGGCGATCTCGCACGATGCCACCGGCAGGCCATAGGCCGCGACGATCTGCGCGCACAGCCATTCGTTTTCGACTGAGGTGCGCATGTCGGCGCGCATATTGCCCACCAGCCCGAGCGGCAGCTTGAAGATGTGCGTGGTCGGCGTGCTGCCCTGGGGCAGCTGCCATTGTCCGCGCCAGCGCAGCAGCGCGGTCTTCTCCTGCGCGCCGGCGATCGACAGCCGCAGGTCGTCGATGGGATCGCGCTGGCCGAGCACGGGCGCCGACGTGGTTTCGTGCAGCAGCGTGGCAATGTCTTCGTCGCTGAGCGCGCGGCCGCTGACCGTCTGCAGCGCCTCGGGAGCTTCGCCGGGCGGCAGCATCTGGATGGCGCCGACGCAGTCGCGTCCCACCCTGGCCAGCAGCGCGAAGGCGTCGGTGCCGGCGGCCCGATAACGCGCCGCGATGCGGCGGCGGATGACATCGCTGTCGGGCAGCAGGTTGTCGAAATAGTTGGCCACCGCCGGGCCGCGATGCGGCTGGTTGCCGGGCGTGAACGGCAGCGACAGCGACAGCGGCCGTCCCTGCGGGTCGGCGATCCAGTCTTCGCGATAAACCAGCCGGTCGCCGCCGGCGCCGGTTTCCCAATGGCCGACCGGGATGCCGTTCATCCACAGGTCGAGGCGGTTGCCTTGCCGCGCGCGCGCCATGGTCACCAGTCCTCGCGCGGGCGCCGGCCGGTAGCGGGACGGGCCGTCCCGGTCTTGCCTGCCGGCGTACCGGGCTTGGCACGGGGGCGGGCGGGCGCGGGCTGCGCGGTAGTGCCAGCTTCCGCCTGCGACAGCACGAGTTCGACGCCGAGCACGCGCAGTACCCGCAGCAGGCGTTCGACGCTGACAGCGGCGGGGTTGGCTTCCAGTTCGGCATAGGTCTGCTGCGTGACCCCGAGGTGTTCGGCCATCACGGCCTGGGTCATGCCGCGCGACTTGCGGAAGCCCTGGAGAATCGGACGCAACTGGTGGACGGTCTTGATGGCGTAGTGCATGGCGCGGTCCCGGACCCGGCCGGCGGCCGGATGGATACAGGATATTGCCTGTTACGCCGATTTACAAGCTTTGGCCTGTTATATTAAAAAACAGGCTATTACCTGTATTGTCGAGTTACCGGTCGAAACCTGTGAGGTGTCCGGGCGCAGCCAGCCGGTCGAGGTGGCGCCAACGCCCCGCACAGGAGTCATGTCAGCGCTGCAGACGGCGCGAACGGTGCTTGCGCGCACGCAGCGCCAGGCCCGCCGCGACTGCCACTACCGCGAGGACACCGACGGCGACCACGAAGTGCAGGGGCTGGTCGATGGCCAGGCTTTCGCCCGCGACGACGATGCCGAACGCATAGCCCGCTTCAGCGAGGGCCATGGCCGCGAGGAATTTCAGGAAGGGGTAGTGCATGGTGCCGAACAGGTAGCCGGGGATTTCCGAAGGCACCGCGATGCAGAACAGCAGCACCGCCCAGAACTTCATCCGCTTCGACACATAGCCCCGGTATTTCTCCAGCTTGTCCGCGTAGCCGACACGGCCGAGCAGCGGACCCGCCAGGCGCCCGATGCCGAAGGCCGCGCACGCGCCCACCAGCCAGCCGCCCCACAGCAGCAGCACCGTCAGTGGCTTGCCCCATACCTCGCTGGCCACCGGCACCAGCACCACGCTCGAGGCAAAGGCCAGCATCGCCGAAACGGCCGAGAACACGAAGAACACCAGCGCCCCCGCGACGGGGTGCTGTGCCATGATCTCGCGCGCCCAGTCGACCGCCTGCCCGATGATGTCCTTGAACGCCGGCGACATCGCGATCGCAACCCCCAGCACGACCACGGTGCCGACCGCAAGCCAGAACCAGAGCGCGTGCCGGCGGGTGTGCCGCTTCCCAGACAATGTGGCAGACAATTTGCTCAGCATATGAAAATTTAGAACGCGGGGCCGGGGGCAAAGTTCGGCACTGGCCGGCACGCGTCGCGGCGGGACCGTTAGCAGGTCCGATCACGTGGTGCGCGTGCATGTCGCGCTGCGTGCGGCACGATACAATCCGACGGTCTGGCATTTTCATCATTCTTGTCGTTACCTTTGTGCCGCCGCAGGCGAAAGGCAAGCATGCGCCCCTCACCGACCGCCCTGACGTCAGAGGACAGGAAGCTGGAGGCATTCCGGGATGAAGTGATCTCCCTGTACGAGCACGAGCCCGACCTGCAGGCGCTGCCGGGCGTGCTGTTCCCCAGCGTGGCCAGGCTTACCGACGGCGACGTCGTCGCCTATGCCGAATTTCACCATCGCAGCCAGGGGTTCCGCGCGCTGGTCTCGGTGGACGACGACCCCGCCGCGCGTGCGCGCTGCATGCAGGCCTTCGCCAGCCACCGCCACAGCCATCCGTTCTGGCAGTACGACCCCGCGTTCTATGGCGAACGCGCCTTGCGCGAATCCGATTTCTTTAGCGATGACGAGTTCATGGCGCTGCCGATGGCGCGGGAAGCCTTGCTGCCGTTGAATGCGCGGCGGCTGCTGGCGATCGTGTTCGAGCACGAGGGCTATGTGGTCACCGTGGTGAGCCTTCGCGTCAGCGGCAGCCCGCCGTTCAGCGACGGCGACCGCGACCGCCTGCAGGCGCTGCGCCCGCATTTGCTGCGCTGCTATCGTCAGGCGCAGCAGCGCACCGTCGCCAGGCTTGGGCCGGCCGAGCGCCTGCGGCTGGCATTCCCGACGCTGACGCCGCGCCAGCTCGAGGTGTGCGGATGGCTGGCGCAAGGCAAGTCGAACGAGGACATCGCGGCCATCCTCGGTGTCAGCGTCGACACCGTAAAGGTCCATGCGCGCGTGATCTACGACAAGGTCGGCGCGGGCGGCCGGCACGGCGTGGTGGCGATTGCGCACACCGTGCCGCCGTTTTCGCAATGGCCGCCGCTGTGGACCCTGCAGGCGGCCGCCCGCGCGCAAGGGGCAGCCGCCTGAGCGTGGCGCTGGCGGTGGCTGGGCGCAACGCTACAGCCTGAGCGACGGCCGCGCCGTGCTCGCCTTGCCGGTCAGCGGGCTGGTCCCGGTCTTCAGCGTGCGCTGGCTTTGCGGCGGATAGACCGTGGCGGTGATCTCCGGCAGCGGGTCCTGCACGCTGGCGCCGACCGTGTTCATGTTGTTGACCACCTGGAACGTGGTGAGGGTCGGCACGGCTTGCCACCAGATTCCGGTGGTGGCCACGTCGGGCTTGTCGATGTCGAACCGCTTGGCGATGGTGGTGGCTTCGGTGATCGATAATTCCTCGGTGAACGAGACCGAATAGGACAGCGTCAGGTTGACCTTGGCGCTGAACACGCCGATATCGAAACCCGACTCCAGCCCCAGGCTGACGCCGAGGGTTTGCGTTTCGCTGTCGGTGATGCTGACGCCGGTGGTCACGTCGACCTCGTAGCCGGTGTCCAGTCCGGGCTGTCCGGTCAGCTCCACCAGCTGCTGCCACACCTGGCTGATGCCGAGGATGGTGTAGGTGCTGCTGTCCATACCCGGCACCAGCATGGCGAACGGCGTGCTGGCATTGACGGTGGCCGGCATCTGCTCGCCGACGTAGGTCGGCGCGGGCGGTTGGTCCGGTGCGCCGTAGGGCGTTGCCGGCGGCGTGTCGAGCGTCACGGTGCTGGCGCCGCCGATAAACACCGGGCCGCTCGGTCCCCAGTTGCTGATCGCGCCCGACGGCTGCAGCGCAAAGCCCTGCGTGGCGGTCTGGTCGGCGCCGTTGGTCAGCAGCACCGACTGCACCATGCCGCAGAACGGATACGAGTAGCTGTCCCAGAACGCGCCCACATAGCTGGTGCCGTCGGCAACCGGTGGCTGCAGCGGATTGTCTGACACCGGCACCGATTGCACCTGCACCCCATTGATCAGTCCCACCAGGCTCTGGCCCTGGGTCCAGATCATTTCCACCAGGCTCCACTGGTCGGTCGGGATCTGCCCGGCCTGGAAGGTGTAGCGGTTGCCGGCGTTGTCCCACACTTCCGGATAGAGCATCGGCACGTCGCCACCGCCGGTGCCGACGCCCAGGATCAGCGATTGGCAGAGCGAAAACACTTTCTGGTCGGCGGGCAGTCCCGCGCTGTCCACGTAGATCCAGGCCAGCACGTGCACGGTGCTTGCCTCCAGGATGATGGCTGGCGCGCCGGCATTGAACTGCACGGCGCCGGGCGATGAAAAGTCGAAGGCACTGACGGTTGGAGCGTTCATGGAGTTACCCCTCGGATCTCGAATCGGTCATGAAGCAACGGGAACGGCATTCACCCCTGCAACGATGTGCCGCCTTATTGATCGGGATGCGGAACGGAAACGCGGTTGGCGGCTGAGTCGTTGCTGTGGCCCGCGCTCCGTGCAGCGATGTCGCGTGGCGCGTTGCGCCACACCTGCATGCTGCTGGGGCAATATAGGATCGCGCCATGCCGGTCGCCATTACTCATCGGGATTAGGGCTCATCGGGATAAGGGCGGCCGGCAGCGACGGCCTACGGACGCGGCGGATACTCGCCGGTCAGCGCGATGCAATACATCAGCGCCGTGCACGGCTGCATGTTCTCGTGCGGCTGACTGGCGCCGGCCGTGCCCACGGCCTGCGGCGACAACGTGGTCATGACGGGTGCCGGCGACGCGTTGACGGGGATGCAGCTCTGGTTGTTGGGCGCCATGAAGCGGGCGGGCAGCCTGGCGCTGGCCTCGGTGGATACCGCGCGCGCGGTATCGCCGTATACGAGGTGGTTGTGCGCGGGCATTTCCGCCGCGGTGAGCGTGACCGTGGCCGTGCCCTGCGGATTGCCCGGCTGGTTGTCGACCGGCCCGGTCACGGCGCGGCCGCGCAGGTCGGGGAGGGCGAAGTTGGTGGTACCGTTGCCGCCGTACTGGGTGCCGAGCAGCGAGAACAGCGCCGAGTTTTGCTGGATCGCCAGCAGCTGGCCGTCGCACGCGGCCCAGCCGGCCGGCGGGTAGGCGCAGCCAAAGATGCGGATTTCTCCCAGGTACTGGTCTGACATATGGCCTCCGTTGTCCAGGTTGGCTTGCGCCCGGTGCTCAGCTTTGCGACGGATAGATGCCATCCGTGGCGATGATGTAGTTCAGCGACAGCGTCGGCATCTGGTTGCTATGTGGCTGGGTGCCGCCGCTCATACCGATGGTGCCGGCCGCAAAGGCGTTCTTGCCGGGCGGGTTGAGGGTCGGCCGCTATTCGTAAAAAATCCGCCACATCTCCGCTAAGCGGCTGATTTGAATAGAAAATCAATCGTTGGATCGAGTGGCGGAGCGCGCCTCTGGAGGTCCAGCAGGTAGTCCCCAAGCCGATTGATATGCTCGCGCCGGTAAGGGGAAAGCACCCTCAGTATCTCGGCATCGACGGGATGCCCCTTCTCCTGCAATTCCTTGAGCTTGCGCGACATCCACTGGACGTTGTAGAGGATGACCATGTTGGCGACGAGATGGTTGTACTTGATGACCTTGCGCTGCTCGTGCCGCACGTTTTCGGCGATGGTACCGTCCCCGCCGAACATCAGCCACTGGGCGAAGTCATTGAACTGCTCGCTCTTGTTCGTCGCCGCGTGAATCGTGCGACGCAGCTCTGGCTCGTTCAGGTACTTCAGCAGGAACAGCGTGCGGACGACGCGGCCGAGTTCGCGGAATGCAAAGTACAGCTTGTTCTTGGCACTTGCTGAGCCCAGCCGCCGCAGGATGGTTGACGGCGTCATTGTCCCAGCTTTGATTGAGACCGCCACCCGCAACATGTCGGGATAGTGGCGCTGAATGAGATTCCAGTCGGTGGAATGGCGGCAAAGGGACTCGATGTGAGCGTATTTGCGGCGGCGGTCCGCCTTGAACAGCACGAGCCCTTTGATATTGCGCATGCGCGGCATCAGGTTGATGCCCAGCAAGTAGGACAGACCAAACACTGGCCCGCTTTGCGCCTGGGTGTCGCCATGAATGGTGTCGGGCTGGATGTCGGAGCCATTGCGGATCATCCCGTCCAGGATGTACACGGCCTCATGCACGCCGCACGGAATGAAGTTGCTGAAGAGTGCGATGTACATGTCGGACACGTGATAGTAGCCGATCCCGCCGTACCCGCCATAGCGAATGTGGTACTCCGATAGCAGGTTCTGCTCATACAGGCTCCACTTGGTGCCGTCCGCGGACACGCGCTTGCCGCTGCCCCAGTATTTCGGTAGCGCGAACTGGTTGTAGGCGTTGATGACCTTCACAATCGCCTTGTCGAGCCGCTCTTCGGTGACGTGATGCAGGTTCAGCCAGGCGATCTGCTTGCGGCTCAGCCCCTTGACCGAGCGGGCCGTCTGGCTGGGCCCCAAGTTGCAGCCGTAGCAGAACAGCGTGCTGATGAAGCGCTTGCGCGGCTCATCGAGCTTGGCATCGAAGCCGGACAGCGGCCCAAAGAGCTTGTGCAGGTCCAACCATTGCTCGGTTTCGGTCAGCACATCCAGGATACTGATCTGCGGCATCGATGCCGTGATGGCCTGGTCGATCAGCGTCTTGTTGGGCGGTTCCGGCTCCTTGCCGGGCTTGTGGATGATCAGGCCCTGTTCGCCGAACTCGATGCTGTCGTTCGCAGGGAAGTTCGCGTCCACCTCGTCGAGCGCGGCGCTGAGTTTGTCCCGCAGTGTCTTGACGAAGCTCTTGCCATCAGACGGCAGGCCCACGATGTCACAGTAGCGCGGCACCTCCCGCAGAAACTCCTCTTGCGAGACCTGATGGACGCGGAAATCGTCAAAGCGATCGCTGCCTTCGACGTACAGGTCGCCGGAGTTCAGTGCCTGCATCAACTGGTGGAACACGCACAACTCAAAGTACCGGCGATGCAGAAGCCGCGAATTCCGGCCGTCCGGGAAGATGGCTTTGTTCCATTTGTCGGGAAGCCGGTCGAGAGGCAGGTTGGCGAATTCCGCCTCGGTGAGTTGCAGATACTCGCGGTGCGAGGTTCGATAGCCCTGCATCCAGGCCAGTGCCACCAGGATCGTCTTGTCCTGGGAACTGGAGCGCAGCGGCAGCGCCTCTACGCACTGAAACAGCAAGGCGCGCTGCTGGCGATATGGCGCCAGCATGAACGGCGGGTCAAAGTTGCCGGCGTAGGCAATATGCTCATTGCAGCGCGCGAGCGCCCCGGCGGCGTCGTTGCCGAGCACTTCACGCACCTTCTGCAGCCGAAAAATGTCGGCGATGCCATCGTCCTGCAGAACCTGCAGCACGTCGCGGAACTGGCCGACCAAGCTCTCCAGCGCGTCGGCGTGCGCAAGCTGATATTGCTGCAGCCGGGTCCTGGCGAGGGATTCGAGCTTGCGCATCACCTTGATGAAGATCTCTGCCACATCATCGAGCGCCTTCTGCAGTTGCGCCTGAATGAAGAGCACCGCCAGCGTGTAGCGCTTGGCGGGCTTGAGCCCGCGCAACTTGGTAATGTCCAGCGCCCGCGCCTCCGTGACCAATTGCGTATGCTTGGCGACCGAGAGCGTGGGCGGTGCTGGCGGCAGGCCATCGGCCAGTTTCCGCAGACCGTGAATATGCTTCAGGAAGCTCGCGATCTCGCGCGTGGCCGGGCGCTTGGGCTCGCGCTTGAGCTGGTCCCAGCCGGACTTGCCGGTCTGGCCGTCAAACAGCGCCTCGATCCGAGCTTTCAGCGAGTCATCGAGCGCCCCCGTGATGGCGCGGTAGATCGCTTCGTTAAACCGGGCCCGGGCCTGTGCCGCCATCCGCTGCAGGCCTGCCAGCGGTGGCAATTCGTACCGCCCTCGGATCAGTTCCTCGAGCAGCACGTTGATGATGTCCGGCAGTTCGGCCTTGGTCCGCGCGGCATCGGCTGCCTGCGACTCCAGCCATTTCTGCGCGTTGGCGTCCACCTGCCGGATGCCAACATAGGCGCGCAGCAACTTCTGATGTCGAGCGCGCGTGCCCGAGACATCGTAGCGTGTTACCACGCTGCGCGACAACGCCCGCGCCCGCAGAGCTGCCCGTACGTGCTCGATCACCGCGGCCGGCACCTCGGTCAGCATCGGAAAATAGCCAAGGCGCTGCAGCAATTTGAGCTGCACGAGAATCAGCACCGATGTTGAGGCCCGGCGCGCCTGGCTGCGCGCAAAGCGGATCTCGGCCGCGGTCGGCGTGAACGCTGCCTGCAGTTCCACAACGGTGGGCTCGGCCGGCAGCACCGGATAGGCGGTCTCGTGGATCGGCGGCATGATCTCTATCTACGGCCGAAGGCCTGCTCCAGCTGGCGCGTGCGCTGTACCTCGTCATCGTGCAGGTAGATCGAGGTGGTGGTGATGGAGGCGTGCCGCAGATTGTCACGCACCGTTGTCAGGGTTGCGCCGCGGGCCAGGGCATGTGTGGCATGGGTGTGCCTCACCCAGTGGGGTGTGGCGCGCCGCAGCTTGTCCGCCAGCGCCGGATGGTCGCCCTGGATGAAGTCGGCAGCCAGCAGAAAGAAGCGGCGAAACACGTCGCGCAGACGCGGCGTGGTGATGGCCGCGGCGCTGTCCAGATTGGCGAGTAGGGGCGTGTCCGGCTGCCAGTGCGAGGGCGTTACCGGCAGTCCGCGTTGGACCAAGTATTGATCGAGCGCGTGGCGCGCCAGAGACGGTAGCGCGACCTTGCCGGGCTTGGCACCTTTGCCGACCAAATGCAGCCAGCGCTCGCCGCGCGCGCCGATCTCGATGCCGCCAAGCGTCACGCCCACCAGTTCACCGGCACGCAGGCCGGTAGCGTACCCGAAGTCCAGCAGGAACCGCAGTCGCTGCGCGGCCGGCTCCGTCCAGCCATGGGACCATTCAAGCCCGTCGGCGATGGTCCGCACCAGTTCCCACTCGCCTGCCGAGAAGGCGCGGGAGGCGTCCAGGCCGGCCGCCCGCTGGCCACCGCGCACTTTCAGTCCGGCAAAAGGATTCACCAGCACGTAGCGCTGCTGGATTAGCCAGCGGAACATGCCCCCGAGCACGGACAAGGCATAGGCGATCGAGCGTGGCGACAAGGCGCCAGTAAAGGGGCGCCATTCCGGCAACGAGCGCGGCCGTGCCGGCGCGACCCAGCGGTGGTGCGGCGTGGGCCGGCGCAGGAAGGCGCGGTAAGTCGACGCGTCTTCCGTGGTCAGCGAGGACAGCGCCTTGCCGCGCTCGAGGATGGCCCACAAGAGCAGGCGCTCCGCCTCCTTGCGGTAGGCACGTTCGGTCTCGGTCGACTCGTGCAAGGCCAGCCAGGCCCCGATGGCCTCATAGTCATTGTTGGCGTCGAGCGTGCACATCTGGCGCGGGGCCCGAAAGGCTCCATGTGATCCATCTATCTCATGCGGCAACCGGATTTGCTCCCAGGGCACGACCGGATCGGGCGGTGCCACCGTGACCAGGGCGCGCGCCCGTTCGGTGAGCTTCGGGTGCGCCGCGAAGAAGGCCTCGATGGGCCGGGCGCTGCGGGCGCCTAGCCCATCGATGGCGGCCCACCAACGGCGCCGGCGCGGGATGCGCACCGTCAGGTCGGCGAGCGTGCGGATGCCATGGGCGCGTAGCGCGGTGACCGCGCGTGGGGACAGCCACCAATCAACCGAATCGCTGATCTGCGGCTCGGGAAGAGGCAGCGACCGCAACGTTTCGAGCGCGCGGGCGACACCCTTGGCGTGGCTGGCCCGATCGGCCGCGTGACAGCAGAACAGTGCAGCAAAATCCTCGCGCCGCCGCCGCCGCGCGAACTCGACGAGCTGGCGGCGGATATCCCCGAGCACGCCACGCGCCGACCGGCCCGCGCCCAGCGCGTCGGGGCAATAGCGTGCGACCGCCTGACGCGACGACGCGCCCGCGTACCAGGCGCGCAGGGCCGCCAAAGAGGCGGCGTCGGGGAAATCGGGTGGGATGGGAGAGTCTGGCATCGAGCGTCGATTGGAGCGCGATAAGTCCTGACTGACGGTGGTCAAGCGGCGTGCCGCAGGTGAGGCGCAAATCGCAAGACTGCAGTTTGCCAGAAAAACGTCTCTATATCGCTAAGAGCGGTTATCGATATGTTGGATATCCAAGTTATGAACCTGCGCAACGCGGTTCCTATCCGCTGCTCATCCGCTAGAATGCGCACAGCCTTCGTTTCACGTACGATTACAACCGATCCACGCTGTCGAAAGGGCAGAAGACGTTCAACTCGCTGATCCAGCTGATCGAGAAGCGCCGCATGCGGCTGAGTGCCTGGGAAACCGTCACGTCTACCTTCCAGTAGCGATACGTCAACGAGTACCTGCCGCTTGAGCAGACCTCGACCAATCTGCGAATCCAGATGGTGCATTGCCTGGGTCGGGCCTACGAGCAGAAGGGGCTGACCACGACCGAACGTCGCAGAAAGATTACCGCGCGGAGATGTGGAGATGTGGAGATTTGGCGGATTGTTCGCGAATTGCGGCCAACCCTCGAAACGGATCTAGAAACGAAAGCTCACGCGCTGGATACCTGCGCTCCGGCGGGCGACAAGCATCATGGGAAGCGCTGGCGAGCAGCCGGAACTCATGACCTTCCTGCGCACGCTCATGGCCAATCTGGGCACCCGGTATCTCTTCTGACGCCGGAGATGCCGGATGCGCCCCGCCGCGCGAGCGGCGGGGCAAGCGCGACCTAGACCCCGAGCCTCGACAAGGCCGGCGGCGTCAGTGCCACCGTTACCGTCTTCTCCTCTGTATAGAAATGCCGTGACGGCAGCGCGCCCTCACGCCCGACACCTGACTCCTTGTAGCCACCGAACGGAAGACGTGGGTCGAGCGAGAGCATTGGCGTGTTGACGAGCACATTGCCAGCCTGGATGCGACGTGTTCCATCCATGGCCTCCGACAGTTCACCGGTCCACAGGTAGGAAACCAGCCCATAGCGCGAATCATTCGCGACCGTGATTGCTTCGTCGAGCGAATCCACCACCAGCAGCGCGGCGAATGGCCCGAAGACTTCCTCCTGGCAGACGCGCGCGGCGTTGGACGGCGCCAGCACCGCGGTGGGCCGGAAGTAGTAGCCGCGCTCGAAGCCTGGTGCGCGTGTGCCACCGGCCAGCAGCTTGCAGCCGTCGGCACGCGCAATATCGACATAGGACTGCACGCGCTCATAGCTGGCGCGGAAGGCCAGCGGCCCGTTGTCGCTCGACGGCTCGAGCGGATGCCCCACGCGGATGCGCTCGGTGCGCGCCACGAAGCGGTCGATGAAGGCGTCTGCGATGTCCCGGTGCAATACGATGCGGGAACCGGCGAAGCACTGCTGTCCGTTGTTGGTAAAGATGGCCAGCAGTGCGGCGTCCACGGCACGCTCCAGGTCGGCGCTCGGCATGATGATGTTCGCCGACTTGCCGCCAAGCTCCAGGTCCACGCGCTTGAGCCCTTCGCCTGCAATGGCAGCGATGCGGCGAGCCGTGGCGGTGCCACCGGTAAAGGAGATGCCTCGCACATCGGGATGCCGCACCAGCGCGTCCCCGGTGACGTGGCCGCGTCCGTTGACGAGGTTCACCACGCCTGGCGGCACGCCGGCTTCGGTCAGCAGCGCCATGAGCCTGGCCAGCGCCAGCGGCGTCTGCTCCGAGGTCTTCACCACGCACGTATTGCCGAAAGCGAGTGCCGCCGCGATCTTCGTCGAAGCAAGGGCGGTGGGCGCATTGGATGGCGAAATCAGCGCGACCACGCCCAGCGGCTCGCGCAGCACATAGCGCAGCGTGGCTTCGCCGTCCTGCGTGGCCAGTTCAGTCGCCTGGCCGAGCCATTCGGCATAGAAGCGGAAGCTGCCAAGAATGCGCGGCAGTTGGTACTGGCGGGCATAGTGCAGCGTCTGGCCGGTGTTGGCGGTCTCCAACCAAGCCAGTTCGTCCAGATTGCGGCCGACTAGGTCAATGATGCGGGCGAACACCTCCCTGCGTGCAGCCGGCGCCATGCGGGGCCAGGGGCCGTGCAGGAACGCGTCGCGGGCGGCGGCTACGGCGCGCTCCACTTCCCCGGCATCGGCCTCGTGCAGCAGGCTGACCACCTGCTCGTCGGCGGGATTGATGATAGGCAGCGTGGTGGCGGCACCCGGCGACACGAAGTCGCCGTCGATGAAGCTCGTGGTATCGGCGGGAATCGGGAAGCTCATGACCACAGGCCTCCGTTCACATGGATGGTCTGCGACGTGATGTAGGCCGAGCCCGGCCCGATCAGGAACAGGAACGTGCCGACCATTTCGTCCGGCTGCGCGATCCGCCGCATGGGCAGCATGCGCGTGACGGCGTCGGCATCAATCCGCTCCTGCTTCTCCGGCCGCCCGGTGCCGCCCTGCAGGAAGGCGGTCTGCACGATTCCGGGCGCCACGGCGTTGACGCGGATGTCGGGCCCGCATTCCGTGGCCAGCGCACGGACCAGGTTGATCACGCCGGCCTTGGATGCGGCGTACGGCCCATAGCCGGGCAGCGACACGGCGACGCCGAAGGTGGACGCGGTATGGACCAAGGCCCCGCCGCCGGCAGCCCGCAGCAACGGCAGTGCGGCGCGGCTCACCAGGAACGCGCTGGTCAGCGTGCCGCTCGTGATCTCCTGCCATTCGGCCAGGGGCATGTCGTCAAGACGCATCCGCTCCTTGGTGAAACCGACCAGGTTGATGACCGCGTCAAGCCCGCCGAATTCGCGCGACACCGTCTCGAAGGCAGCGGCCACGCTCTGCTCGTCCATGGCGTCACAGCCGACCGCGAGCGTGCCGTCCGGCGGCGGGAACAGCGCCATCGACCGCGGCAGGTCGAGCACGGCGACGCGCAGGCCGCTTTCCACGGCCTGTGCCACCACGGCGCGGCCAATGCCGCCACAGCCGCCCACGACGACGACACGTGTGCCGCGCGGGGGCAGCAAGGTAAATCCATCCATCGACATCTCCTTGGTAGAAAAGGAATCAGGCGTCGCCGGTCAGCCGGTCAGGCCATGTCCACAGCTATGCATGGGCTTGCGGTAGCGCAGCGACAACGGCGTCACGAAAATGGCCAGAACGATGAAGGCCGTGGGAATCCAGACTAGCCCCATCGGCCAGAAATGCACGACCGATCCCATTAGAACCGGCAACAGGCCGCCCAGTACTGCCTGAGACAGGTTGTAGGTCAGCGCGATGCCGGTCACGCGGACTTCGGGCGTAAAACTGCGCACCAGGATGTTGTGCATCATGGTCGTGAAACCCGCGCCGAAGCCCACCATGGCCCAGGCGTAGGGCAAGGTCTGGGGATCGGGCGCGGCAAACGCCCAGTAGATGCCGACCGCCGTGCCAAGCGCGAACAGCGTGATCACCGGCACCCAGCCGAAGCGGTCCAGCAGAGCGCCGCCGACGAGCGTGCCCGCCAGGAGCGCGAGCGTCATCCACAATTGCGCGTGATGGACCACCTCGCGCGAGAAGCCTAGTTCCACCTGCAGGTACGTCACCGGAAAGAGCAGCGCCGCGGACAAAACGCCGGCCGTCGTGGCGCTGGCGGCCAGGCAGATCAGGACTTCGCGCGGCTGGCGGCGGAACAGCGTGCGCAGCGGCATGACCTCGGAAGCGTCCTTGCGCCGGCGCATCTCCTCGAAGACCGGCGTCTCCTTGACGTGGCGGCGCAGCCAGGCCGACATCAGCCCGAACACGCCGCCCGCGATGAACGGCAGCCGCCAGCCCACGCTGGCCATCTGCGACTTGTCGAACAAGGCGCCCGTTCCCATGACTGCGAAGATGCCAAGGATGGTGCCCAGCGTGAACGCCGCACCGAGCGTGCCGATCGAAAAGCCGAGCCGGCGTTCCGGCACGTGTTCGGCGATGAAGGTGATGGCGGTCGGGAACTCACCGCCCATGGCCATGCCCTGGCACAGCCGGCACAACAGCAGCAACAGCGGCGCCACGGCGCCGGCCTGAGCATAGGTTGGCAGCAGGCCGATGCAGAGCGTGGGCGCGGCCATCAGGATCAGCGTCACGCCGAACATGCGCTTGCGGCCCAGCTTGTCGCCTAGGACGGACAGCACCAGCCCGCCAAGCGGCCGCACCAGGTAGCCGGCGGCGAAAATGCCCAGCGTCTGGAGCTGGCTGAGCCACGCCGGCACCTCGGGCGGGAACATCACCGCGCTCAGCATCGGCGCAAGGAAGATGAAAATGATGAATTCGTAGAACTCGAGCGCGCCGCCCAGCGTGGAAAGGCCGAGCACGCGGTAGTGTTCGGCGTTGAGACGACTGTGAGCCAGCTCGCCGCCGGAATGGACGCCGGCGAGCGTGGTGGGTTGATTCATGGTGTGCTCCGGACTGGGCCGCAGTGAGGGCCGCGGGAATGGAAGGGCCGGCACGGGAACGCCGGCAAAAGCGCTTACTCCAGTCTGATGCCCAGCGAGGTCACCATCTTCTTCAGGCGTGCCGTCTCACTGTTCACCTGCTGGCGGAATTGCTCCGGGCTAGTCGGTTGCAATTGCAGGCCGTTGGCCAGGAAGGTGGCCTGCACCTGCGGATCGCGCATGGCTTCATGGAATGCCGCGACGAGCCTGTCGCGTATCGCATCGGGGATTCCCGCCGGCGCACCGAAGCCAAGCCACGACACGGCGCTGAATGGCACGCCCTGCTCACGCACGGTAGGCACATCGGGGAACTGGGGTGCGCGCGTATCGCCTGTAGTGGCGAGCGCCACCAGCTTGCCCGACTCCACCAGGTTGCGCACGGTCGGCGAAGAGAAGGCCATGTCGACCTGCCCGCCGACCAGGTCCTGCAGCAGCGGAGACTCGCCCTTGTAGGGCACATGCAGCAGCTTGATCCCTGCCGTGCTGTTGAACGCCTCGCCCCAGATATGGAAGGCCGTGCCGGCGCCGGTCGATCCGAACTTGTAAGCACCGGGCTTTGCCTTGGCCTGGTCCACCAGCTGGCGCAGGGTCCGAATGCCGCTGGACGCCGGCGTCGTGACAATGAACGGCGACTCGTAGCCCATCGTCAGATAGGTGAAATCCTTGCGGACGTCGTACTGGGCGGTCGCGTCCAGCACGGGGGCAACCACTGCGCCGGCCTGCGTGATGACGCCGATGGTGTAGCCGTCGCGCGGCGCGCGTGCGAGCGCCGCGCCACCGATTCGCTGACCCGCGCCCGGACGGTTCTCCAGCACCAGCGGCTGACCCAGGATGGCCGACACCTTCGTGGTCAGGATGCGCACATTGGCATCCACGGGCCCGGGCGGGAACGGCACGATCACGGTGATCGGGCGACTTGGCCACGGCGGCGCGGCGTGCGAGTACGCCGGTACGGCGGCGGCAGCAAAGGCAGCCAGGCCCAGCGCGGCAACGCGCAAGGCGGCATAGGGGCGCTTCATAGTTGTCTCCTGCGAGTACGCTTATTTTGTCAGTCGCCAGCGCGTCACCCATTGCTTGCGACCTTTATTGCTTCAATAGATGAACCTTATAGGCGGCGTAACAGGACTCCGCCTTCTGCTCAGGTACGCTCGATCACCATCGCCACGGCAACGCCGGCAGCGCCGGGAATGGCCACCACCGCGTACCGCCCGTCGATGCGCTCGAGTTCGTCCAGTGCAGTGCTAACGAGCATGGCGCCGGTGGCGCCCATCGGATGGCCAAGCGCAATCGAACTGCCGTTGACGTTGAACCGCTCGATATCGATGCCGAGCGTATCGATGAAATGCAGCGTGACGCCGGCAAACGAGTCACGGACCTCGAACAGGTCGATATCCGCCAGGTTCAGCCCGGCGCGCTGCAGCGCCTTCTGCGTGGCCTCCACCGCGCCGGTCTGCACGAATGGCACGCAGGCGTCCGCTACCGCCGCGATACGTGCGCGCGGCCGCAAACCGTGGCGTTGCAGTGCATTGCCGGATGCCACGAGCACGAGCGCCGCGCCATCGGCCATGCACGGCGAGTTGCCGGCGTGATGAACGTGGCGGATTACGTCGAGTTCCGGGAAGTGGCGCAGTAGCCGGGCATCGCCGCCCGCTTCGCCCTCGGCGGCGAAGGCCGGTTCCATGGATGCGAGCTTCGCGACAGTGGTGCCGGCCCGGATGGTCTCGTCATGCTTCAGCAGGATTTCACCGGCCATGTCGCGCACCGGCACAATGGAGGCGGTGAAACGCCCTGCCTCCCGGGCGGCCGCCGCGCGCTGCTGCGACAACACGGCGTAGTCGTCACAAGCCTCGCGGCTGAAGCCGTACCGCGTCGCCACGAGGTCCGCCCCGATGCCGGGCGACATGAAATGCGTGGCTTCGGCAATTTCGGGGTCGTTGCGCCACGCGCCGTTGTCGCTGAACATCGGCACGCGCGACATCATCTCCACGCCACCACCGACGGCAAGCCCCTCAGCCGCACCAGCCTGCAAGGCCGCAAGGCTGACGGCCGACAGGCCGGAACTGCAGAAGCGGTTGATGGTCGCCCCGGACATCGACGGGTTCCACCCCGCGTACAGCGCAGCGATCTTGCCGATATTCGACCCTTGCTCGCCGGACTGCGACACGCATCCGATCACCGCATCCTCCACCGCGCCGGTGTCAATGCCAGTGCGCGCGGCCAGCGCCTCGTACATCTGCGCGAGCAGGTGTACGGGCTTGACGCCGGCCAGCGCACCGGTTGCGCGTGCCTGTCCGCGCGGGGAACGCACGGCGTCCACAATAAAGGCATCCAATTCCTTGCTCCTTTGCTGTCGGTCATATTAACTTCAATATACGAACCATGTAATGACGATGTAAAGAAGATTGGCCTTGGTGTTTTCCCTAGAACGCCCCTGGAACCCTAGAAGAGCTTGACGCGCTCGCGCTCCAGCAGCTCGCCGCAGTGGCTGCAGCGCAGGTCGGCATGGAAGGCATGGCCACACATCTTGTGGACCATGATCTGCGGCGGGCCCTTGTCGCCGGCGAGCCAACGGTCGCCCCAGCGCATGAGCTGCAGGGTGTAGTGGTGCTGTGCCAGCCCCTTGGCAGTAAGCAGGTATTCGTCGCGCGGCGGGGAGTCCTGGTAGCGGCGGCGTTCGATGAGCTCCAGCCCCACCAGTTCGTCCAGACGCTGGCCGAGGATATAGGGCGGAATGTACAGCTCGGCCTCGATCTCGTTGAACCGGCGGCTGCCGCGAAAGATGCACCCCATCACCATCGGCGTCCAGCGATCGCCCACCGACTGGATGATCTGTGAGCGCAATGCGTGCTCGCCAGGGCTCTTAACGCTGCTGGCGTTCATGCGCCGCCGCGAACGCGGCGGCAGCATCGGCTCGGTGCCTTGCCCGGGCCCGGGACCGCGCGAGATGTCGGCAAGCTGCAAGGGTTGCGCGCAATGGCTGCATGACGACACGGGGCGGATCACATGGCCACAGTCGAGGTGCTCGAGCCTAAAACGCATGTCGTTGGGGTCCGGATCCCAGCTCACTTCCCAGTCCCACATGGTCAGCAGCACGCGCCAGAAATCCAGGCCCATCTCGGTCAGCCGGTACTCGTAACGCTGGGGCACGCTCTGGTACTCCTCCAGCACGAACATCCCCGACTCCACCAGATAGTTGAGCCGCTTGGTGAGCACCGCCTTGGGAATCCCAAGCCGCTCATGGAAGTCGGAAAAACGCCGGACGCCGCGAAAGGCTTCGCGCAACAGGCGCAGGACCCATCCATCACCGACGATGGCTAGGGCTCGGACCACGGAGCTGTTGGCGATGTGCCGCTGAGTCACTGGCATGAAAACGGTTCGTTGAAAAATTGCGTATTGTACCCGCGGCATCACTCCGCGCCCGGATCGGCAACTGAGCCAGGGAAGACCCTGAGCCGCGAAACTTGACCACTACCGGCCCATCAAATATATTGGTTCATATGTTGAAGTCTAGGCCACCTACCTGAATCCGGACGAGCGTGCCATGCTCATCCGGCGGAGTTCTTTCATCAGGGATGTGGCAATGCTTTGCCCATATGGTTCATATATTGAAGTAATAGGACAAGTACAACGCCCCATCATGAAGCCATCCGCCCCCACAGCTTCCCTGTTCGAGCACCTGAGTCTGCCGCTGATCGTCGCGCCGATGTTTCTGGTGTCTTCGGTCGAACTGGTCAACGCCGCATGCGCCAATGGCGCCATCGGCGTCTTGCCCTCCCTGAATGCCCGGACACCGGAAATCCTCGACGAATGGATCAGCCGAATCGCCGCGGCTCGCGACGCGCGCCTGTCGGCCGGCCAGCCGTGCGCACCCTGGGCCGTCAACCTGGTCGCGCATACCTCCAACCAGCGACTGCAGCCTGATCTGGAGATCTGCGTGCGGCATAAGGCGCCGCTGGTCATTACGGCGCTCGGCGGTCCGCGTGCCGTGGTGGAGGCGGTGCATGGCTATGGCGGCCTGGTGTTCGCGGACGTCAATACGCCCGAATACGCACGCAAGGCAGCGGCCAGCGGTGTGGACGGCCTGGTGCTGGTCTGCTCGGGGGCCGGTGGCCACACCGGCCCGATGGCGGCGCCACCCTTTGTCAGCGCGGTACGCGAATTCTTCGACGGGTACATCGTCGTCGGCGGCGGCCTGTGCGACGGCACGTCGCTGCGCGCCGTGCAGGCCATGGGCGCGGATTTCGGCTACATGGGCACGCGGTTCATCGCTACCGAGGAGAGCCACGCAGTCCCAGCCTACAAGCAGATGGTGGTGGACAGCGGCTTCGCCGACATCGTCTGCACCAACGCCATCACCGGCGCCTGGGCCAACAAGCTGCGGCCCAGCCTGGTGGCGGCCGGCCTCGATCCGGACAATCTGAAGCCACGCGACCGCTTCGATCTGAGCAACCGCGAGCAGGACGCCAAGGCGTGGAAGGACCTGTGGTCTGCCGGGCACGGCGTGGGCCAGGTCCATGCCGTGGAATCGACAGCCAGCGTGATCGACCGCCTGCGCGCGGAGTACCGGCAGGCCGTAGCGCGACTGAGCGACGACCGCTGGAGCAACGGCGCGCGCGCCGGCCAACTGTGAACAGGACCGGAGACGCACCATGATCATCACTCCGGAACAGGACATCGAGCAGTACACCCGCGCCGGCTGGTGGGGCAGCGAGACACTGTACGACGTCTTCCGCACCGCCGCCTCCACCGCACCGGACGCCATTGCGCTAGTGGATCCGCCAAATCGCCGCGATTTCACCGACGGTGCCCCCATGCGCCTCACCTGGCGCGACGTGTCGGACCGCGTCGATCGCCTTTGCTGCGCGCTGCTTGACGCCGGCCTGCGCCCCGACGACATCATCGTCGCACAGTTGCCGACGACCTGCGAGTTCCCACTGGTCTACCTCGCCTGCTGGCGGCTCGGCATCATCATCTCGCCAGTGCCGATGCAGTATCGCGAACATGAACTGCGCCAGATCGCCGACCACCTTGGCGCCAGCGCATTCATCGGCGTGCGTCGCCTTGGCAAGACCTGCCACGCCTCCGTGGCCGCCGCGCTTGCAGAAGGACATGCCACGTTGACGCGCATTCTGCTGTTCGGCGACAACGTGCCGCCCGGCATGACGAGCCTAGACGACTGCCTGCGCCAGCCTGCCGACAGCGAACGCCTGGCTCGCCATGAGACACGGCATCCAGTGGACGCCAACGCCGTCGCCACCATCATCTGGACCTCTGGCACCGAATCGCGGCCGAAGGCCGTACCGCGCACGCATAACCAGTGGCTAGTGTCACGCCGGCTGATGACGGATGCCGCCAGCCTGCGGAAAGGCTGTCACATTCTTTCGCCGCGCCTGCTCAGCACCATGGGCGGAATTTCGGGCAGCGTAGTGACGTGGCTGGACCGCGCCGCGCGGCTGGTGTTGCATCAGCCGATGACGCTCGACGTGTTCCTGCGGCAGATCCGGGACGAGCAGATCGAGTTCACCAGTGCGCCACCCGCCATGCTGCATGAACTGCTCAAGCACGAGGCGCTGCTGCAAGGAATCGATTTCTCGCGCCTGCGCCATATCAGCTCCGGATCGGCCGCGCTGTCGGAAGACGTGGTACGCACGTTCCGCGAACGGCATGGCGTGGAGATCCTGAACTTCTTCGGCTCCAGCGAAGGCGCGTCGCTGGCCGCCACGGCGCTCGACCTGCCTAACCCGGGCCTGCGCGGCCGCTATTTCCCGCGCTATGGCTCGCCGCAGTGCGTGTCGACCCAGAGCTCGGCAAGGTATGTCGAAACGCAGCTGATCGACCCCGGCACCGGCGAGACCATCGAGACGGTGGGCCAGACCGGTGAGCTGTGCTTCCGTGGCCCCAATGTGTTCTCCGGCTACTTCAACATGCCCGAGGTCACGGTCCGCACCTTCACTCCTGACGGCTTCTACCGAACCGGCGACCTGTTCCGCATCTCGGGCGAGCGCGGCGAGTACCTGGAGTTCGTCGGTCGCGCCAAGGACATCATCGTGCGCGGCGGGATAAACATCTCGGCGGAGGAGCTGGAATCGCTGCTGATCAGCCACCCTGCGGTTGAGAGTGCGGCCGTGGTCGGGTATCCCGACGACAAGCTCGGCGAAAAGGTGTGCGCAGTGATCGTGCCGGCGCCATCCGCTGCAAACGACCCGCCCACGTTGCAGGCGCTGTGCGAATACCTGCTGCAGGTGCGCCAGGTCGCCATCTTCAAGCTGCCGCAGCGCCTGCTGATCGTTGCCGAACTGCCCCGGAATCCCGCCGGGAAGATCCTCAAGGCTCCGTTGCGCGAACTGGCGCAGCAGGCCACCGATGCCACCCCCCTGACCGCCTTCCACATCCATCACAAACCATGACCGAGACACGACTCCCCGACTACAGCGTCACCGGCGACGGTGACACCACAGTCTTCCTGCTTCACGGCGCCTTTGGCGCGAAAGACTATTGGCGCGACCAGATCGCCGCGCTGGTCGCCAACGGCTACCGCGTGGTGGCCTGGGACGCCCCCGGCTACGGCATGAGTCCGCTGCCCGATCCGTTCAATGTGGACGTTGCCGCCGCCGCGCTGGTGTGCCTGATCGACGCAGTCGGCGGGCGACGCAACGTGCTGCTCGGCCACAGCATGGGCGGCATGATTGCCCAAGCCGCGTTCGACCTGCGCCGCGAGCGCGTGCATGGCCTTGTCCTGTCGGCGACCAGCGCCGCGTTCGGCAAGGCCGACGGTGAATGGCAGCAGAAGTTCGTGCGCGACCGCGTGGCGCCGCTTGATGCCGGCAGGACCATTGCCGAGTTCGGCCCGGACATGCTGCGCAGGATGATGGCGCCTGGCGCCGCCGGCCCCGGTGTGGCCCGCGTCATCGATGTGGTCTCGGCCATGCGGCCAGAAACCTTCCGCGCGGCGATTCATGCCATTGTCGGCTTCGACGGCCGCCACATCCTGCCCCGCATGCAGGTGCCGGTGCTGTGCATTGCCGGCGAGCACGACCTCACCGCCGCCCCTCCTGCTGTGATGGAAAAGCTTGCCGCCCGACTGCCCCACGGCGAGTTCGTCTGCATGCCGGGTGTCGGCCATTTCGCCTGGGCGGAACAACCCGAGGCCTTCAACCGGCACCTGCTCGATTTTCTCCAACGTCGCATCGGCGACTGACTCCTGTTCCCACCATGAAAACCATCAGCTTCCAGGCCAGTCCCACCATCGTCTGGCCGAACGAGAACCCCTACCTGAACGATGCCTGGCGTCCGGTCGACACCGAGTGGACCGCCACCTCGCCCGACCTGGAAATCATCGGCGAGATCCCGCGCGACCTCAGCGGCCTGTACGTTCGCAATGGCCACAATCCGGTGCACGAGTCCATCGGCCGCTATCACCCGTACGACGGCGACGGCATGGTGCACGCCATGGCTTTCCACGGCGGCAAGGTCCAGTATCGCAATCGCTGGGTGCGCACGGTGGGCTTCCTGGCCGAACAGGCGGCGGGCAAGTCGCTGTGGCCGGGCATCATCGAACCGCGCAAGGCCGCGCTGCGCGGCTGGGGTTCGATCGGCGCCATGAAAGACAACGCGGGAACGGACATTATCGTCCACGGCGGCAAGATCCTGGCGGCTATGTCGCAATGTTCGGAACCGTACCGCATATCACCGTTCAGCCTGGAAACCACCGGCGTGGAGCCAAACTGGGCGCGTGCGCTGTTTCCGCGCGGCATCTGCTCGCACTTCAAGGTCGACGAGCACACCGGCCACATGATGTTCTTCAACTTCGGCGAGACCCCGCCGTACATGAACTACGGCGTGGTGGACCGCGACAACCAGCTCGTCCACTTCGAGCCCATCGAACTTCCCGGCCCGCGCTGGCCGCACGACCTTGGCATGACCGAGAACTACTGCGTGCTGCATGACCTGCCGCTGTTCTTCGATCCGGAACGCCTGCGCCAGGGCTCGCACCGGCTCGGCTTCTGGCGTGACGTTCCGTCACGCTTCGGCATCATTCCACGGTTCGGAAAGAACGTCGACGTGCGCTGGTTCGAAGCCGAGCCCTGCTACATACTGCACCTGTCCAATACCTTCGAAGAAGGGGACGAAGTGGTGATGGACGGCTGCATCCAGACCAATCCGCTGCCCGACATTTCCGGCCTGCCGACCGAAGGCTACGAGCGACTGAAGGCCATGCTCGACCTACACTTGCAGAAGGCCCGCATGCATCGCTGGCGCTTCAACCTGCGCACCGGGCAGACACGTGAGGAAGACCTCGACGACCAGGTGACGGAATTCCCGATGGTCAACGGCCTGCACAACGGACGCTCCTACCGCTACAGTTACAACGCCATTCCGAACAAGGGGTTCTGGCTGCTCGAAGGCCTGAAGAAGTATGACCTGCTCACCGGCCGGACGCAGACCTACATGCTGCCGCAAGGCTGCTACCTCAGCGAGGCGCCATTCGCGCAACGGCGTGGCGCCACGGCGGAAGACGACGGCTACCTCGTCACGTTTCTGACCAACCTCAATACCGGCAAGGGCGAGTGCGCCATCTTCGATGCACGTGACATCACGCGGGGACCCGTCGCACGGATCGTGCTGCCGCAACAGGTGCCCACCGGCGCGCACGCGTTCTGGGCCACGCCGGACATGCTGCCCGACTTCGAAGCTGGCTTCGAGGCTGCCCTGCAGGGCAACTACTAAGCCAGTCGGCGCGCCCCGGCGGCGCGCCGGCATCGCGGCAGGACCCGCAGAGGTCCAGCCAATCCATTGAAAGGACGGAGACAACCCATGCAATCCCTCACCTGCGCCGCTGCGCTGGCCTTGCTCTGCGCACCGGCACTCGCCAGCGCGCAGACCACCATGCTGGTCGGCGGCCAGCTCAAGCTCGGCCTCGACATGACCTCCATCAGCGGCTCCGGCCGCACAGGCGGCACGTCCGCCCGCGCCTACCGCGAATCGAACAACACGAGCTTTTGGTTCATCGACGGCAAGGAACAACTGGCGCCGGGCCTGAAGGCCCTCTATCACCTGGAATGGGACTTTGCGCTTGACACCGGCGTCCAGGGTGCCGGCCGTACGTTCTACGTCGGCCTTGACGAAGAACGCTTTGGGCGCCTGAAACTAGGCCGCCAGTCGGTTTATTTCAGCCACCATTGGTTCATCAACGACACGCACGGCTCATTTGACGCAGCGCCCAATGCCGCCAACTCGCTCAATGTCCTCGGCACCATCAACGGCGCCAACTTCGCCGGCAACTTCCTGAACAACACGGTCCGCTACGAGTTTCCGGTCATCGCCGGCTTCTCGGGAATGGCATCCTACTCCTTTGACGCCGAACAGCCGGGCGCTGGCCGCAACCATACTTGGTACGTCAGTCCGACGTACACCAACGGCGGCTTCAAGGCCGGCTACTTCCACATGCAGCGTGACAGCCAGGGTACCTTGCCTCTGCAGACCGTCGGCTCGCTGGACCAGACGGCCGACAAGCTGGCCATTGGCTACACGTGGAACGGCTTCCGCGTGGGCGTCGTGGTTGACCGTAACCGCGTGACCAACCGTGCAACCAATCTGCGGCAGGACCGGATCGCCTACGCCGTCCCGCTTGGGTACAGCTTTGGCCCGCACCTGGTCGCACTGACTTGGGGGCAGGCGTTCTCGATGCACGAAAACGGTCATACGGTGGATGACACCGGCGCAAAGATGCTTTCCATAAGCTATCAGTACAGCCTGAGCAAGCGCACCACACTCGATGTCTCTTATGTGGAGCTGCGGAACGAGCGCAACGGGCGATATAACTTCTGGGTTGGCGGACTGAAGTCGGGATCCCAGCTGTCGACGGCGGACGCGGGGGCTCGTGCTCGAATGGCCTATGCGGGCATCAAGCATCTGTTCTGAAGACGTTCGACATGGGCAATCAGGCTCGTCCCGCTCGACCGGGCACAACGAACCTGGCGCCCTCCGCGCTGACTGATGGTGGCGGTCATATTGTTGCCAAACTGGGGCACCGCGCCACCGAGTCCGGTCTGGCTGACATATGCCTGGTTGTCCTGCCCATACTGCCCGACGAGCGCCCGGTTGTAGGCACCGTTCTTCGTGACATCGACACGATTGCCGTCTCCCTGCTGCGCGGTGCTCAACTGCACCGCCTGGTCGGCACGGCAAGCGCCAAGAACAAGCTGTACTTTGAACCCCGCCCTACATGAACTACGGCGTGGTGGACCGCGACAACCAGCAGGCGTTCCGGATCGAAGAACAGCGGCAGGTCATGCAGCACGCAGTAGTTCTCGGTCATGCCGAGGTCATGCGGCCAGCGCGGGCCGGGCAGTTCGATGCGCCGGCTGTACACATCCAACACCACTGCACTGAAGGTACTTTCCCCTTACCGGCGCGAGCATATCAATCGGCTCGGGGACTACCTGCTGGACCTCCAGAGACGGGCTCCGCCACTCGATTCAACGATAGAATTTCTTTTAAAATCAGCCGCTTAGCGGAGATGTGGCGGATTTTTTACGAATAGCGGCCAACCCTCAACCTGTCTCTCGCGTTGGTAAGCCGGGAGTCGCCGTTGGGGAGCGTCGATCTGCTTGAAGTCGGCTGAGCCGCCGCCCGTGCCGGGTTCATAGTGGCCTTCGAAGCATGTGCGCCACTTTTGCAGCAAAAGTGGGAAGCACTGCGTCGCCAACTATTGTTGGATTTTTTTGAGGTCTATTGATGTAAAGTGTTAATTTGGTGTTAAACGCTTTAAACGAGATTCTGTCCGTCAAAGCATTATTTATTTGCCATCAGTCTGGAGATACAGATGCAGCTCGACCTGTTCGGCGCCACACGAGAAGAGGCGACTCAGGACGCGGCACCGCCCGTACTAGCTCAGGAGGGAACGTGGCGTCCCCCTGAAGCTCTGGCCTTCGACGCCGCCTTGCGTAGTGGATCGCTGATCAACGTCGTTGCGATTCTAAATAAGCTCAAGACCGAAGCTGCGGCCAAGGTTCTACTCGCATCGGGGTTCGCGGTCACTACGATGAAAGACCGGGCCCAACTCATGAAGGATGTGCAGCCGCAACTGATGGCGGCGGTGCGCCTCAAGATGACTGGCTCCGAACTGCACGAACATCGGCGTCAAGGGCAGTCCCAACAAATCGACCTGGCCACGTCCAATTCTGGTACATTAATTAATAACATTGACAACACACAGGACCCGGCTGGGAGCCAAGATCATGGAAGCACTCTACAAACGCGAGCTGTACGGCGAGACGACGGCCCTCAAGATCGAGGTGATGGGATCGACGGCGGTCTCCATCGCGAATCGCTGGGCGATGGGCTGGCCGGATCGAGTGGTCTCGCTGCTGGTGGCGAATCAGTATCTGGGCAAGCTGACCGAGCAGACCAATCTGGAGAAGGACGTGCTGGCGAACGAGATGGAGAACTCGCATCTGTCGCCCAGCGAAATTCTGACGATGCACGGCGTCCAGCAGGAAGCACCGGAAGTGGATCGCCTGGTGGACTGAGCGCACCGGCCACGGGTGCCCAGCCTCCCTCCGCTCAAACCTCCAACAACGGCATAGCCTTACTGCGCCAAATCGAAGAGGCCTGGCGTGGCGCCATCCCCGAAGACGGCCGCTTTGTTACCCATCGCCTATACCCGGCAACAGTGACACTCAACGGAGTGTCGCGTCGGTTTGGCGTGAGCAAAGCCAGCGGCGCCGGCCCGTTCCACCTTACGGCCCTGGTGCAACACCAGCTTGGCCCCCAGTTCAACTACTACAAGCTCACCCGAGATGGCGAGTTGATCCGGGAGGGGCAAAAGAATCTTTGGGCGTTGACGGCAGAAGCCCGCGATATCCATATTCAAGAATTCAGGGCCGTGTTTCAGCCGCTGGCAGTGGACCAGCAAGTGCCTGCTGTTGCCACGCCACATACTGCGCCCGCCGAGACGCCTATGGCAGTCGCGCCTGCGCCAATGGGTCAATCACCCGTTGACACGCAACAGCCCCCGCCGTCTGATCGCACATCAGAAGCGACCGTTTCGCCCATCCGCCGCCCTGCGTTTGTCGGCCCAATTTCGTACACCCGCGAGCAGTTGGAGAGCATGTACGTCACGCAGATGACGGACCAACAGTTGCGCCAGGCCTCGGCATTCTTCACCGAAGGCAGCCGCGCGCAAGCGATTCGCATCCAAATCGAAAAGCGCGAACAAGAGGCGCAAGCCGCCCAAGCTGCAAGGCAGCAAGCAGAAGAGGCCCAAGCCTTTGCCTCGGTACGAGAAGTAAAGCCGGCAGGGCAAGAGCGGTACGGCGAGCGACTGGACCACGTCATTACGGATGCCGACCGGATCGGGCAGGGCGGCCTCATGGAGAAGTACCGCGACAACGTCCGTGCTATCGAACTGGTGCGCACGCTTGATGCACAGAACCGCAATGCGACAGAAGATGAACTGCGCGTGCTGGCCAGATATGTAGGATGGGGCGGACTGAAAGGCGTATTCGATCCCGAAAACAAGGCTTGGGCGCAACAGCATGGTGAGTTGAAGTCGCTGCTGACGGATGCGGAGTGGGCAGCGGCGAGCCGCTCGCAGCTTGACGCCTTCTATACGGCGCCGGTAGTTGTCGATGCCATGTACGCAGGCCTGTCCCGGATGGGCTATGACGGCGGCCGCATGATTGACCCGTCCATGGGCAGTGGAAACTTCGTCGGCATGATGCCGGCAGAGATGCGGCGCGAGTCGAGTATTCACGGCGTGGAGCTGGACATCCTGACGAGTCGCATTGCTTCGTCGTTGTACCCAACGGCCAAGATCGCCAAGGCCACAGGTTTTCAGGCGTATAACGCACCTGTTGGCTATTTCGATCTGGTGGTAGGCAACCCGCCTTTCGGTAGCCAACCCATCGCTGACGAGCGAGGATCGGCATACTCCGGCTGGTCCATTCACAACTATTTCTTCGCCAAGAGCATCGAGTTGTTGCGGCCAGGTGGTCTCATGTCAATGGTCGTGTCGCACAACTTCCTGGACAAACTCGATCCCCACGTACGGCAGTGGATCTCGCGCCGAGCTGAGCTTGTGTCGGGAGTGCGACTGCCCAACGACACCTTCAAGGGCAATGCCAATACGGAGGTCGTGACCGATATTCTCGTCTTCCGTCGTATCGACCACGAAAACACGCTGGGGCGCGATGAGCGTCCGGACTGGCTCGAAACCACTGACATCGAGATCCAGAATCCGAAGTCGGACGAGCACGCCTTGGCTGCGGTCAACAACTACTTCCTGAAGAACCCGCAGAACGTCTTGGGCACGCATTCTGCCGAAGGCTCGATGTACCGGGCCAACGAATACACCGTGCTGCCAGACGAGTCCAAGGGCACGCTGCAGGAACAACTCGCACGCTGGGTCGAAACGCTGCCCCAAGGCATCTACTCACGCGTCGAGCGCACGGATGAGGTCGAGGTGTCTGCAGAGGCGACCGACATCCCAGAGCACGTGAAGGAAGGGTCGTTCTTCATCAAAGAGACAAAGGACGGCCCTCAGGTCTGGCAGCGCTTGTCGGATTTGCGGAATGTACAGCGCGCGGCCCAATGGGAGCCGCCCAATGAACGCGCTGGCGAACGGATGGTGGGAATGATCCGCACCCGTGAGGCCTTACGCGAGCAAATGCGTCTGGAGCGCAGTCCAGAGGCCACCGATGTGCAAATTGAGGCGAGCCGCCGCGAACTGAACCGGGTCTATGACGGCTTCCGCGGCAAGTTTGGCTTCCTCAACGATCCCGTCAACCGGCGCATCTTCCTTGACGACACTGAGTCGCCACTGGTGCAAGCGCTGGAGTTCGACTACGAAAAGGCCATCACTCAGACCTACGCACAGGAGCATGGCGTCGAAGCCAGGCCTGCGCGTGCGGTGAAGGCGGACATCTTCAGCCGGCGCGTGCTCTTTCCTCCCGGCGAACTGGAGGTCGTGGAGACTGCCAAGGATGCGCTGCTGCACTCCCTCAATCAACGCGGTCGCGTTGATCTGGAGTACATGCAGCGTGCCTATGGCCGAGGGGAAAAGGAGATCCTTGCCGAGTTGGGTGAGTTGGTCTACACGGATCCCAAGTCCGGTACCGTGGTCACGGCCGATGAGTACCTGTCGGGCGACGTGAAGACAAAGCTTGAGCAAGCGCTGGCGGCAGCGAAGGATAGTCCGGAGCTGCAACGCAACGTGCAGTCCCTGCGGGGAGTCATCCCCGCCGACAAGATGCCTTCGGAAATCCACGCGGCAATCGGCGCGAGCTGGATACCGACGAAGTACTACCAGGCCTTTGCCCGCGATATCTCAGGCGGTGAGGCCGCCTTCACCTACGTACGCGCCACAGGCCAGTGGCTCATGAGCGAGAAGCAGGGCATCGACTTCGCGAAGAACAACGGCGAGTTCGGTACACCCAAGCTGGGTGCCATCGACATCCTGGCGCTGGCGATGAACAGCCGCGCCCCCGAGGTCAAGAAACCAGAGGTCGTGGATGGGCAGACTCGCTACGTCACCGACGAAGAGCAGACTGAAGCTGCCCGACAAGCGGCCGACAAAATTCAGTCGCACTGGGACTCCTGGCTATGGGCCGATCCCGAACGTGCGCAAGAACTGGCCGGTATCTACAACGAGCGATTCAACCGCACGGTGGAGCGCAAGTTCGACGGGGCGCACCTGACATTCCCGGGGATGAATCCGGGCATCGAGCTGCTTGGCCACCAGAAGAATGCCGTTTGGCGCGGTCTGCAAGACCGCACCATGTTGCTGGACCACGTTGTCGGCGCCGGGAAGACTTACGAGAGCATTGCCATGTTCATGGAGATGCGCCGACTGGGTATCTGCAACAAGCCAATGCTTGTGGTGCCCAACCACTTGACATTGCAATGGCGCAGCGACTTCTACCGACTCTACCCCGGTGCGAACGTCCTTGCGGCCACGCCGCAGGATTTTGAGAAGGAGAATCGCGAGCGCCTGTTCTCAAAGATTGTGACGGGCAACTGGGACGCCGTGATCATCGGTCACTCGGCCTTGAAGAAGATCCCCTTGCCGCCTGGCGCGGAGATCGAGGTCATCGGCGAGCAGCTTGACGATATCAGCGGCGCCATTGAGGACATGAAGCGTGAGCGGGGAGACCGTCACGTCATCCGCGACATGGAGAAGATCAAGGCCAACTTGGAAGCCAAGGTGACGCGGCTCAAAGAGAAGGCCGGCGAGAAAACCAAGGTCGTGGACATGGCTGACCTGGGCATCGATGGCCTTGAGGTCGATGAAGCCCACGAGTTCAAGAACCTGTTCTTCAATACGCAGATGAACCGCGTAGCGGGCCTAGGCAATCCGGCAGGTTCTGGCAAGGCGTTCGATCTGTTCGTCAAGACGCGTTGGCTTCAAAAGACCTACGGCGAGGACGTTCCGCTCGTTCACGCTACAGGCACGCCTGTCTCGAACTCGCTGGCCGAGATGTTCACGGTCCAGCGCTACCTGCAGTATGACAAGCTCAAGGCTCAAGGCCTCCACGTCTTCGATGCGTGGGCAAAGCAGTATGGTGACGTGCAGAACGTCTACGAGGTCGCGCCGTCGGGCACAGGCTATCGGTTGTCGCAACGCTTCGCCAAGTTCAAGAACCTGGGCTCGCTCATGGGCGAGTACCGCAGCTTCGCCGACGTGGTCACGCTCAATGATCTCAAAGCGCAAGAGCTGGCGCGCGGCAGGGTATTCCCCGTGCCGAAACTCGCCGGTGGCAAGCCCATGAACGTTGTCGTGCCTCGCTCCAAGCTTCAGGAAGCCTTCTTCGGGGTGCCTGAAATCGCTCGCGAGAACGACGGCGGCATCCGCTTCGAGATGAGTCTGGATCCCGACAAGCCCATCAGCATCCAGCGAACCGACGACGGCAAGTTCGAGATGCAGCAGCAGGATGGCGAGTATCTGCGTCGGGGCGCCCGTCGCTACGAGACGGCGGAGGAGGCGGCCTACATGACAGCCCTCTCAGCCATCACGCCCGTCATGCGCATCGATCCACATTCGATCATTGGCCAGTTTGAGAACCTGCGGCAACTCACTCGGCAGACCAAGGGCAAGATCAACGCGTTGTCGCTGACAGGGCTGGCGAACAAGGCAGGCCTGGACTATCGCCTCATCGACCCAACGGCACCAGACGACCCCCATAGCAAGATCAACCACGCCATCGATAACATGGTGGAGCAGTGGAAGCGATGGGACGCGGATAAGGGAACACAACTTGTGTTCTGCGATCTGTCGGTGCCTTTGTCGGCGAAAGCAAAGATGGCCAGCAAGGAGAAACGGATCTACGTGCGCGACGAGAACGGCGCGCTTACCCACAAGAAAGGAACGCTGCACACTCTCAAAGAGTACGAGGGTCTTCCGTACTACCTTGTCGCCAGCGGGCGCAAGAACGACCGCACATTCTCGATGTATGACCCGACCACGGGCCAACTCATGAAGGAAGGCCTGGACAGCAAGCCAGGTGCGCACGACTTCTTTTCTCGCCTTGTGAAGCAGGAGGGCGGAACTGAGCGCTGGCTAGACATGCGCGAGCGGTCCCGTCCAATCAGTGAGGATGAGATTGAGGAGTACAAGAACGAGAATTCTCTGGACGTGGAAGGTGATGCAGCCGACGTAGAGTTTTCGATGGCGGACATCGAGGGTGCTACGGGTGTCTCGGGCTTCTCCGTCTACGACGACATGAAGGCCAAGCTTATTTCGCGCGGCGTACCCGAATCGGAGATTGAGTTCATTCACGATCACGACACGCCGCAGGCAAAGGATGCGCTTTTCAAACGCACGAACGCGGGCGAGGTGCGCTTTCTCTTTGGCTCGACACCTAAGATGGGCGCCGGCACCAACGTGCAGAAACTCATCGTCGGCCTCCATCACATCGATGCGCCGTACCGCCCATCAGATCTGGAGCAGCGCGAAGGCCGGGGTATCCGGCGCGGCAACATGCTGTATGAGCGCGATCCAGAGGGTTTCGAGTTGAACGTGTACCGCTATGCCACGTCGCAAACCTATGACACGAGGCGCTGGCAGTTGCTGGAGCACAAGGCCTCGGGCATTGAGCAATTGCGCAACTATACGGTCGGCGTCAATGAGATCGAGGACGTGACCACGGAGGCCGCGAACTCGGCGGACATGAAGGCGGCAGCCAGCGGCAACCCACTTATCCTGAAGGAAACGCAACTCTCCAACGAAGTGAAGAAGCTGCGCAACTTGGAGCGTGCGCATCGCGATGGCCAGTTCTCGATGCAGTCGCGGCTCCGCGCCAACCAGTACTTCGTCAGTCAGGGCGGTCCGAATGAACTGGCCCTGCTGGGGGGCTTGATGAAGCGGCGCGATGCAGCGGCGGAGCTGGCCCTGTTCGACGGCCAGCAGCTTCAGACTAAGGATGCGGTGATGGAAGCGATGGACGACATTCACGCTCACGTCACATCCTTGAGCACGGCCAAGATCCTGACCTACCGTGGCCTAAATTTCGAGTTTTCCTTTGACGAGCGGGCGAACTGGTTTCAGATGGTCATGCCCGATGGCGAGAAACGGCAGATGGAAGCGCTGTCACGCTCTGGTGTGGTGACACGCATGGACAATTTCTGTGAGGGCTTGGAAAAGGCCGTGACCGTGGTCCAAGCCCAAGTCGCACGAGCTGAGCACGAAGTGCAGGGCCTTTCGGAATTGGTCGCAAAGCCATTCGAGCAAGCGCAGGAACTGCAGGAAGCCATTGCCGAGCATGGCAAGGTGCAGCGCGCCCTGCGCAAGTCCAACTCTCTCGCAGCCGTCAAGCCCGAAGAGGCGCAGGCGTTCGCATCGGCGGTGGAAGTGCAGAAGGAAAAGCTGCGCGACATGGGTTTTGGGGAAGCCGTGGCGGAGATCGAGCGCGAGGAGCGAAACGAAATCCAACTCGCGCCAGGTGCCATGGGGGGCCAGCAGAGCGCAGCGCAAGCCGTGGACACGAACGGCGCAAGCATGGATGGTCCGGGTACGCGGCTATCCGGCGAGTTTGTCGGCCAGATCATCAAGATCGAGGGCGACGACGTGATCCAGAAGGTCAACCGCGCCGGGGAGACCGTCACGCACAGTCTGCGGGAACTGGAAAACACCAACGGCCGACTCAGCATCGGGGAGGTGGCGACAATCAAGTACGGCGCCGGCAGGGCGGAAGTCGTCGCGCGTGACACGGCTATCTCGCTTGATTAGTGAATGCTAAAATGCGCTATGCAATTCGCGGACATCTTGTGATGAATGGAGCACTTAAGTGGCGAGCGAAGCAATGACGAGCGATATCAACCCTAGGCGAGTCTTTTTGGTCCAAGGCCAACTTGTGGAGCAAAAGGTAGGTGGACGCGAAGGGATCAGCCCTACGATCACGCAGCGTGTGGTGATTGCGGACGATCCTGCCGAGGCATTGAAGCGCCTGGCCGAAGCCGAGCCGACGTTCAAGCCCTTAGGCAGCACGTCGCTGGCCGACTATGAGGATGCGGCGAGTCGCCTGCGCGCGGTCGCTGAAGGGCGCAGTAGCGAATGGAGCGTCCTGGTGGCCTGATGGCCGTCGGAGGGCTCCTATGAGCGGCAAAGGGGCTCTCTCTTTTGCTGCAAAAGACGAAAATTATTGTTTGATGTACATTATCTAGAATTCTCGTATGGAGGCATGATGAGTGGTTTCCTTGAGTTTCTCAGTGGAATGCTTGGTGCTAGGAGTCGATGGGCCGATGGCGCCGTAGTCCGGGCGCAGGGTCTCCTTCGCAGTGGCGATAGTTCGGGCGTTGTCATCGGTGCCTGGAAGGGTCGTCCAATGATCGACACGAGCATGAAGCCCGTTGTCGTAGTCGGTCCCGCCCGGAGTGGCAAGGGCACTTCTGTACTCGTGCCCTCACTTCTGACCTGGCGGCAAAGTGCCGTCGTGCTTGACGTGAACGGCGAATTGGGAACCATCACGGAAAATTGGCGCCGCACTGAGGCTCACAACCAAATCCGCCGCGTTGACTTTGCCGGCGAATCGAGTCCAGACACCTACAACTTTCTCGACGCGATTCGTCGCGACACGTCGCACGAATTGGCCGACATCGAAGCCCTCGCTGCATCGCTGCTGCCTGTGGGCGACAAAGATGGGGAATTGGTCGGCCACGCTCGCGCTCTCCTAACCCTGTGCATCATCGCAAAGCGCCCGGATGGTAGTGCGGGCTTGAGCGATGTGTTTGAGCTACTGAGGAGGCACGACGGGCCCTATGCGACCGCATTCAGCTACCGAGAAGTTGCGCTCGGCACCGAGCTATGCCAAGCCGCCGAGTCCCTCTCCTATGAATTCCTGAAGCTTCCCTACGACGAAGCGATTACGGCGCTGGGGATGGTGGCTGCAGCCCTTTGCCCATTTGCACAGCCTGAGATTGCAAAGAATACCAAGCGTAGCAGCTTCAAGATCACGGAGTTGCGAGGCCACGGAACCCCCGTCACCCTCTACCTGACAGTCAAGCATTGGGAGATTGGTCTTCTGCAGCCATTGATTAACGCGTTCCTGTCTCAAGTCGCGCGGTACACCGTTCAAGCTGAGGCGCAATCCCGAGCGAGCCGCCTGTTGCTGCTTCTGGACGCCTGCGGCAGCCTGGGGCACCTCGATTTCATGGAGGAGCCGCTGGCTCGGTTATCGGAGCGCGGTGTCAAGCCGCTAATTGCGGTTCAAAACATCAGCGCCAATAGCACTGAATGCCTCGCGTGGAAACAAGGCGAAATCCGCGTTGTCCTCCCGCTGAATCGTCCTACCACTGCAGAAATCATTGCCAACGAAATCCGCGCACGAGTTGATCACGGCTCCACGGAAACAGAACCGCGTCCAGTCACGCCAGAAGAGCTACTGCGGATGCGGAGACACGACGCCGTCATTCTCGGCCTGGCCAAGTCGCCGATTCGCGCGGGCTTACGCGGCTTCTACGAGGACCCGAAGTTTCGGGCGCGCACGAGCATGGCCACTGCCCACTGAACCCCGGAAGTAACCCCCTATGGCCGCTCTCCTTAAATACACCTCGCGTCGCACGCCACTGCAGAACGCCATCCTGACGTTCATTGTCGTGATCGTGGGGATGCTGCTTGCCGGTGCGATCCCGACCCAGTGGTGGGCGTGGAAGTACCACTACGATCTGCGTTTGGGGCAACCGCTGTTCAGGCTTTCGGGCTTCGCCTTGTACCAGCCGCTACAGTGGGTGATATGGGGCTGGAAATATGGGGACGTGCTTTCGCTCCGCTCGTCTGTCCACACGATGTTCCTGATCGCCGGTGCTGCAGAGGTCGGCGCGATGATCTCCGGTGGATTCATCGGCTACAAACTCGCGAACTACTCCAAGGGCATGGAGGGCCTGCATGGCACGGCGCATTTTGCTGAGCGCGATGATGTGGACAAGACGGGCTTCATTGATGCCCCCGGCCACAAGGCAGACGGCGTGATAGTGGGCTCGGTCATGCTGGACCGCAAAGGCAAGGTTATCCATCCGCACCACCCGAAGTTTGACAAGCGTTATGAGCCGATCATGATTCGCGGGAAATGGCCGCGATTTCGAAAGATTCCCAAGCGCGATGGGAACAAGCGGCCCATGTTCCAGTTGAGGAAGACCATCGTAAAGAAGGTCGAAATCCTGCGGGACGGCGGGAATACACACATTTTCGGCTTCTGCCCGACCCGTTCCGGTAAAGGTGTCGGTATGGTGGTTCCGACGCTGCTCACCTGGCGCCACTCGGTGATGGTCAACGATCCGAAGGGCGAAGCCTACGCGCTATCTGCTGGCTTTCGCAGTGCCGCTGGCCAAACCACCATCAAGTTCGAGCCTGCCTGTACCGATGGCACAGGGGCTTGCTGGAACCCGCTCGATGAGATTCGCATCTTCACCCTGCGAGACGTGGCGGATGCCCAGATGATCATGACGATGGCCTGTGACCCAAAGGGTAAGGGCCTCGATGACTACTTCGACAAGGCGGGCTATGAGTTCCTGACGGCCGTGGCCTTGCACGTCCGCTATACGAGCCCCGAAGGCTCGCTCGCAGCTTGCGCGAACTATCTCGGTGACCCGAACTGGGACAGCGACAAGCAGATGTACACCGAGATGATGCAGGCGACCCACGACCCGGAAGGGAAGATGGGATGGAAGGACTCGTTCGGCAACTCGACCAAGACGCATCCGATGATCGCCAATGCAGCGAAGACGATGCTCAACAAGGAAGACAAGGACCGCTCCGGTGTGTTGTCTACAGCGAAGTCGCTGCTGTCGCTATACCTGGATCCGATTGTTGCGAATAACACCAATCGCTCTGACTTCTTGGTGCGGGATCTGATGACGGGAGAAAAGCCCGTATCGCTGTACTTCGTGGTGAATCCACCCGACATGGAACGCCTTACGCCGCTCACGCGACTCTTCTATGCGATCTTCATCCGGCGCAATGCAGCGGAGATGGAGTTCGAGGGCGGCCGAAGCCGAGCCAACTACACACACCCGCTTCTGATGATCATTGATGAAGCGGCTTCGCTGCAAAAGCTGCCGATCCTGCAAGAGGCGCTGGGATATGTCGCAGGCTATGGCATCCGGATGTTCTTCCTTGTGCAGGATATCGTGCAGATCGAGGAGCTGTACGGCGACAAGCAATCGTTCGATTCAGGCGCCGAGACGCGAATCGCGTATGCGCCGAACAAGATTGAGACAGCAGAGAAACTGGCGCGAATGACCGGCAAGACGACGGTGACAGAAGAGGGGGCGTCGACCAGTCAGAGCATCATTGGCATCAAGGGCGGCAATGTGTCCGTGAGCACGAACAAGACCGCCCGCGATCTTGTCACGGCTGACGAATTCATGGTGTTGCACGACCAGGACATGATTGTCTTCGTGAAGGGGCAACCTCCAATTTACGGCCGCAAGGCGTTCTACTATGAGAACCCCACTTTGATGGCTCGTGCCGCCATGCCACCGCCAAAGGAATCGGCAAGGCTACGTGGTTCGCCGAAGTCCCTGCAGGCCGAGAACCGCGCAGACGACACGGTTGAAATTCGGGAAGCCACGCCGGAAACGCCTCAGGACAAGTGGGCAGCAGGGCGAGAGGCCATGCGAGAGCGGATCGCCGTCGCGGCTCAGCCGCAAGGCACAGGCCAAGTTGCCGCGAAACAGCAAGCTGCGGATGCAAGACCCGAGACCCTAGTCGGGGCACAGTCCGACAGCGAGGAGTCGGCGAAGCCGCGTCAGCGCAGTCGATACGCAGACCAGATCAAGACCATCACGCCAGAAGAGCGCCGCCAAGTCGAGGAACTCGTGGCCAGCGTCGGCGTTGTGAACAAGGTTATTTCCGTGTCCGCCTTCTAGGCAGGTCGTCAACCCGTATACTGTTAATTCCATGTTAATTCCATCCATTCGACAGTGCCTGCCGTCACGCATTTTTCAATGCTCATTGTTCGCCATCGTGATTACCGCGTTTACGGTCGGACACGCCAATGCTCAAGTGGTGGTAGCGGGCGTTGATCCCGAGCTGAGTGCACTCCTTGCGCGTTGCGCGCCTACGGTCCATCCGGAAACCATGGCTGCGGTAATTTCCGCCGAGTCGCGCGGGCATCAATTCGCGATTGCCGATGCCGGCCCTGTGAAGCTGCCATGGGCCCAGCGCAAAGCTCTCGTGCGATCGCTCTATCCGGGGACGCTTGAAGAGGCAGTTAAAACGGCCCAGACCCTTATCGCAAACGGCCATACGGTCTCGCTCGGGGTAGCACAGGTCAACGACCGCAACCTGGCACGCATGGGGGTCTCGATTCAGGACGTGTTCGACCCATGCGTCAACATCGCCGTTGGGGGAAAGATTCTGACGGATTTCTATGAGAAGGCGGTTGCGAAGTTCGGGAATGGCCCAGCCGCGATGAACGCGGCCCTAAGCGGGTACAACTCCGGGGACTGGGAGCGTGGAGCAAGGGACGGCTACGTCAACCTGATCTACAAGCAAGTGGGCAAGCCATTGGCCCTTCGTACGGAGCGTATTGTGCCGCGCATTACGCGCACGGCCGCCGTGGCGGCCGACGCACGACCAGAGCACACCAATGAGCGAGCCTTCACGATGAAGGCAACGAATTTCTCAGTAGCAGAGATGCACTGAAACGGCACGGCGAAAGAGGGAGATGGCGATGGGTACTGGGTTGCATGCCCTGGATCGAAACAACGACTACCAGGCCACGGTTATTGCGAGCACTAGGGACCGGCTCATTCAGATGGAAACAACGTCGCCCCCGCTTACTTCGGAAGCGACTTCCGCGCTAGAGGTTCTTGCCGACCAACTCCTCTCAATGCGAGCCAAAGGATTCCCGCTTGAGCGCCTGGCCTCGATCCTCACGCAGTCCGGAATCAACGTCGCCATCGATGAACTCGACGCGTTCCTGCAACATTCCATGCTGGCCAGAATGTATGCCTGCGAAGCGAAAGTCGAAGAATACGGACGGCGCGGGCATGTCAGATCTTCCGAGCGCTCCGCATTCATCGAGCGCGGACTACGGCGCGCGCTGGAGACTGGCGAAGGCCTGCTACTTCATTACCAGCCTCAGGTGAACATGCACACCAGGGCGGTAGTCGGCGCGGAGGCGCTGCTTCGTTGGCGCCATGGGTCGGATCTCGTGAGTCCGACTGAATTCATTCCAGTCGCGGAGGAATCCGGGCTGATTGAGGAGATCGGCGAATGGGTTCTCCGCGAAGCCTGTGCCGAGGCCGTGCGCTGGCAGCGTTTGGGCCTGGGGCAGGGCAAAGGCCTCAAGGTAGCAGTCAACCTTTCGGTCAAGCAGTTCTCGGATCGTCTTGTGGACGTCATCCACGGCGCGCTCTGCGATGCCGGCCTGAGCACCGATCTACTCGGCGTGGAAATCACGGAGAGCTTTCTGGCAGATGAGCGCTCACAAGGACTCCTGCAGGCACTCCACGACACGGGTCTCCATCTCTCCATTGACGACTTCGGGACCGGCTACTCGTGCCTGTCTCGCGTGAGCACACTGCCGCTCGACACGATCAAGATCGACCGCGCTTTCGTCGTTGATCTTGGGCGCACTCCAGGCGCTGCTGCTGTAGTGCAGTCCGTGATCGGGCTTGCGGAGAAGCTTGGTATGTCCACCATCGCCGAAGGCGTTGAGACCCAACGGCAAATGGATCTTCTGAAGGCTCTCGGATGCACCGTCGCGCAAGGCTACCTCTTCGCCAAGCCGTTGCCGGCCGCCGAATTTGTCCAGTTTGCGTCAGCAGCGCGTTGACGCTACGCAGAACGAAAGGAACGTCAATGTATCGAGCCACCAAAGCTGTGTTCTTTCCTTGGTTGATCTTCTTTGCCATCAGGCGGCCCTCCACTGGCGTCATATGCCTCCTGCTTCAAATCACCGTCGTCGGATGGCTGCCGGCATCAATTTGGGCGGCGCACTCTCTGCGCCGGTACGAGAGGATCAACGAACGCCTGTCCATGGCCATTGCGGATGCGTTGAGACGCAGGCAGATGGAATGCCCTGCTTGGAGATCTGCGAACGAAGGCGGGTGGGCGTCCCTAGGTTAGTCAGGAGAGCTGGGCGCACAGGCAGCATTCGCTCTGTCGCGGCAAGGGGCTCCTTATGAAGACCTTGGTCTGAAGATGCACCATGTCCTGTCCTCCGGATTTTCCTATGTTTGGCTCTGGCCGCGCCGCGCCATTGCTTTCGTCCCATGTGATCTTCATACTGTTTCGTAATGCGAACTGAATATGGGTGTATTACGGGATGACAAAGCCGGGAGTGATTGAGAATCACGAGATCCGCCACGCCCTCAAGGTAGCAGCGGTAACGGGACAAAACACGGAGCGCGATGTCGCCTTGCTTGCGGTTGCATATGGCACCGGCATCACGCCAAATGAATGCGCCAAACTGCTTGTCTCTGACTATTTGAGTGCTAATGGCAACGTGGTGCGGGAGTCGAAAGTCCGCGCGGAGATTGCATTCAATGGAAAGGCTCGGCCGCTTCATTGGTCTGGCCCAAGTGTGCAGGCAGCCATCGATGAGTACCTGGCATACCGCCTTGTCGCTCGGCATGGCGTTACAACGAGCCCTGCCGCATACCGTGGCCTGGATCCTCAGAGCCCGCTCTTCCTCGCGGGCGACGGCCAGCCATTCGCATTCACCCGCCGCATAACGCCGGCTGGGGCCGTGAGCTATTCATGCGAGTCGCTGACAGAGATTATTCGTCGGCTGCACCAGCAGGCTGGCATTGCCATGGGCAATGCCAGCGCTGCGCGCCGGACGTTCGCAGTGTCGCTCCACAGAAAGGGGCTGTCTCCCAAGCTGATTCAGGAGCTGATTGGAGTTTCCAGCCTTTCAGCCGTTAAACGAATGATTGAGGGTAATCCTGTGCGCTTGGCGTCGATTGTGAGCGGAGTTATCTGATGGCCACGGCAACAAAGAAGACGGCACGCGGACTTGGCCGGCTGGCGACCCTCGCGGCCGACGCGCAGCAAGAAGCGAAGCGCGGCCGGGGACGCCCTGCCACGGGTGAAGCAAAGACTGCCACGCAGAGGGTGAAGGACTTGGACGCTGCGCTGGTCGAATCGGGCGGGCGCATCTTGAACCGGCTGCGACTGTCGGCCGAGGCTACGGCTGCGCTGGCCAACCAGTCGGAGCGCTACGGATCGGACCGAGCCACCATCGAGGCAGCGCTGATTGAGCTAGATAAACGTTGCGCGCAACGATAAATAAACATATACTGTTTTCATCGTCGGCGTAGGTGTGCCGAGATCGCAAGGGGGATGAAAAATGAACGAGAACTTTATGCAAGAGGTGCGATATCACGTGGCTGTTGCGAAGGCTCATATGCGCAATCTACGCCGTTTCAAAGCCCGGATAGCCGAAGGCGAAGCTACTCGCACCTATGTCGCTACAGACTTCCTTGACTGCCGCGCTGCACGCGCCAAGATTCGCCACCACATGATGCAGGCGCGCAAGTGGAAGCACCTTGCGTTCGGTGGCCGCATGACTGGCACGAAACACGCGCCGAATTTGCCGAAAAAGCTTGCATACGGTACGAAGCTGCATCGCGCTTACGCCTAACCAAAGCCCGCTACGGCGGGCACAACGCCGGAAAAGCAATGCGCGCCTCATTCAAATCGTTTCTGGTTGCATCGACCGTAGCGTTGGCGGCAGTCGCCGCGCACGCGCAAGGGTATTCGGGCCGATGGGAGTCCATTTCCTGGCAAGTAAGTCAGCCGACCCGATTCATGGTCTCCGGCGTCTTGCAGAAGACTGGAACTATGGACATCAAGCCCGTTCACGGGATCTTCACTGCCAAGACAGGTGACGCGGCTGTGGCCGACTTCGCAGAGCAAGTTCGAACCAAATATCCGGGCTACGCGCTGATTTCCACGTTGGCCTCGCCAGTACCGCTTGCGGGTACATGCGAGCTTCAAATCTAGTAATCGGCAAAGACATGCACATGGAAGAGTTGGTTATCGGTGTTGTAGTGGGGTACGTCCTGCGAGGCGTTATATCGGGTAGCTCGCGTACATCGCAACGCGGGCCGGATGTTGGACAGATGCTGAACGGGTGGTTTAACCGTCGCCGGCACGAGAAGTATCGAATGAAGGCGGAGCAACGGGGCTTCCTCCGCTTGTTTGACGAGGAGTACAGGAACTGCGGGGACGCCCCCTACTGGCTCCAGAGTCCGGCAAGTTGCATTAAGGCTTTCCGTCGCGCGGAGCAGCGGCATCAGACTGCTGCAGCGGCGTAACGAAACGGAAAAGCCCATGCCTCGCGTTCCATGGCATCGACGGATGGGCCTCGATTGGTCCTTGAAGATGATCGGCCGACAGGTTGTGCAAGCCGACGTCTACCAATGGCGTGAAGTGCCTGGAGCTGGCTACTCGAAGCGAGTCAGGATTGCGAAGGCACCCACACTAAAGGAAGCCTTGGCCAAGGCGAAAACAAAGCTGAAGGTTGAGGACTAGGAAAAGCCGGCCAGGCCGGCGCGATGAAGACCAACAACTGGACTTCCTATGATTGACACCAAGATGCTGGGCGCGGCCGTTACGATTCTCGGCAAACGAACAACGACTACCCCCTTCCATTTCAACTTCCATGACGCAGAGGTCGGTCATAGCGTTGTGATCGCGCCGTCGTCCAAAGGCATGTCCGTCATGTACGACACCCTGCATGACGAGCTCTCTAAAGCTGGCGGCACGGTGCAGGTATTCGACAAAGGTCAGTCCCGGTCCTAAAGCCGGCGCACCCGCGAACAGTAATGAATCAGATCATCGACAACGAACGCGAGCGCTGGGCCGAAAACCTCTCGGTGGCCGTGCGCTCGCTACGCAAATACGGTTTCCTCGTCGTGCAAGACCCTGATGCTGCAACGATGACGCGAGCCGATCAAGAACGCCGGGCGCATCAAGCTGCGTGCCTCCTGCTCGCGGTGCCAGCGACGAACGAGAACCTGTCGGCGCACGCTGTCCACGAACTAGCCTGCGCCCTGCTCGAAAACGGCGCAGTGGGCCTCGACCGAATTCGCGGACGGGCATAGGAAAACCATGGGGACGAGAATACTTCGCGTCACATTCTGTGATGGAACGAGAATGTATGGCCTTTACTCGACCGTGGTTGATAAGGCCCACACTGATATCGCGCAGACTGGGGGCATCGAACCGTCCGAAAAGCAAGTACGCGAGCTAACTTTTCAGCAATCCGATGACGCAGTGTTCTCAGGCGCGGTGGAAGAACTCATTCAGTGCGAAGTCCTCCATTATGGGGACGTGGCCCCATCAACGGCATGGATATCAATGGCAAAACGCGTTGGAAGATTCGGCAAGATAACTGGTCCACATGAGGGTGAGCAATATTCTGGCGATGTCGCAGAAGAAGCGCAGGAGATGAACCTCCACTTCATGACATCGGCAATGCCTTCGAAGCAGTTGCAGGGCAAAGCAAAGAAGCTGCCAGCCTTGGCAATGCGGTTGATCTCCGGCCGGCTGGCCCGGACCTTTGGTAGACAGGAAAAGCAAGAGGCGCGCGAACGCGCTGCGCCAGTACCGGACTGCGATTTCCATACGAAGCAATAGAACGGAAAAAGATATGGATACCCGATGGGATAACGCGTTAGCCGCACCACTGGATCAAACGCGTTGCAGTGACCTCGCGGACGGCGCTTATGACCTGAGCCGCCCTTTGTATCGCTGCGCAGTTTGCTTGGACTTTGGCGACAAGAGTTTGCATCGGTATGTGGACGATTGCCCGTCCTTCGATGAGTAGTGAGACCACGGAAAGGACTATGAAAACCATCGCTATCACTGGTCGTACAGGTGTAGGGAAGTCGCGGCTCCTGACAAGGCTCGTTAGGTCCAATGGCATGACGCTGGTAGATCCCTTGGCGCATCCTGCGCTCGCGTGGAAGGCACCCGACCCCGCCGCTTGTGGCGGCGTCGTCGTTGACCATGCACCAGGCGCGAGTTGTGCCCCGAAGGTCGGCCGGTAGCTGACGCAGAGAAAGCAAGCATGACAAAAAGCGAACTGATTGATGCAATCGCAGCCGGTGTAGATGGTCTGACGAAGTCCAAGGCGGAACAGGCACTGAACGTAACGCTGTCGGCCATCATGGACGCCGTGGCCAAGGGTGACACCCTGAACTTGATCGGCTTCGGCAGTTTCAGCAAGGGCGAACGCGCCGAGCGTATCGCGCGCAACCCTCAGACTGGAGAGGAAATCAAGGTTAGCGCAGCCAAGACCGTGAAGTTCAAGGCGGGCCAGAGGTTTAAGGACGCCGTCAACAACTAACCAGGCGTGCTGACTCCTGAACCTTGCCGCTGCGTAGCGGCGGCAACAGTCAGGCACGACAGCTAGGAAAAGAAATGGACGCAGCGGAACGCGAGAACGCGGTGCGCGAGGGTTTCATTCAGGGAGTGGCGTTCGCCGCCGCCGTAGCCGTGCAGCTCCACGGTCAACCGACGATTGCGCGCAGCATTGTGAACGAGACGGGTTTCGACCTCGAAGCATTCTCAGTCGCTGCCGAAGATGACCTAGTGCACCTCAGGGCTGAGGTTAAAGGACTCCCACGTGGTCGGGAATAGCACCAGGCGCGATAGGCGCCCCGCACGCTGGCCGGACGCCAGCAAGATCGATATATGAGTCAGCCAAAATCCTTCACCACGAGCAATCCGGCAGACGCAAAGCTCGCCGACTATAAATGCCTCAAAGTCAGCCACGTAGAATACGTAAAACTCTTGGCGAGTGGGCATCCGGGAGGCACCGTTTCGTTCGCGCAGGCGGGCGTGCATGTCGTCTTCGGAGCAAGTGACATGAGCCAAATTCGAGATGCCTACGCCGATGCTGACGCGGACGCACTTGTTGCAGGTAAGCCGTTCACTGTAATCCCGGCCTGACGCCACGAAAATTGCAATGAGACTCCTTGATTCGACTTCGCTTATCGACCGCGTTCTTGGCCGCTTCGGTTATGAGAAATCGCAGGTTGTGAAGCCAGCGGTGCAAGCTGTCGTTGACGAAGTCGCTGAAATAGCGCCTTTGGCGCATCGGGCCTCCAAAGCCAGCTTCGACTATGCCAAGGCCGAGCGCAGTGATATGTCGTTCCACTATGGCTGCGACGAGGACACTTATCACTACGCGATCGGCAAGGACGATTGGATTCCTGTTTCCATCGCTGCCATGTTGCTTGGCAAACGTCTGAAAGAGGCACGTCAGCTTATCCAGGTCTACGCAGACTCGCAGTTGTGGCTGCGCCCTGAGTCCGATGTGTTTCTGGAATGGTGGGAAACTAACGCGGCCCCGTTCGAGAGGATTGCAACTCTCGACTTCGATGTGCCCCTCTATGCCACCGACGTCCCCCTTGAAATGGACTGGCCTGCAAAGTTCTCGCGCATGGCACCGCTGGAGGTCTCATACCAGTATCGGCGATGCTGGAAACGCGTGTATGTTGACATGACGGAAGACTTTCTCGCTGTTTCGCCAGTGCACGCCGATCTAGGCCGCCTTCCGGCCTTAAGAGATGTAGAGACTGGTCTCAGGAATCTACTTACTACGCTAGACCAATTTAGTATGACCTGGTTCGAGGCGCGCGGCTTCAAGGTGGACTGGGAACTTGGGCTCGTCCAAGTTGAGGGCTACGAGGCTCTATTCTACTGTTCGGTACAAGCCTATTGAAATCGCGGCTACCTAGAGACGAGCTTCAAGGCAAAGGAATAGAGCGATGAACACAAAACGTGTTTTGCTGATTGGCGCTGGCTTACTCGCATACGCGGTTGTAGCGGTCAGTGTCTTCTACATTCTCGATCACGCATGGCTTAGCAGTTGTGGGCGCATTCGAATTTCGTTCGCATTGCGCGAACCGTCCGCCGCTGTCTTGATCCCGTGCCTGCTGTCTGGCCTCGGGGTGCTGGCCTATCTTCCTTTGGTCGGACTTGGCGCAACGTTCCTCGCCAGAAAGTTGTATCGAGTGCTTGTGGTGAAGGGTCGCAGGGTGCAACTCGCCAATTGGCCTTGGGCTTAACCTACGGATCGGAAAAGCGGCCGTAAGATCAAGAGGAAAGTGGGGATGAGGTGATGATAAAGGCGAATCGCATCAAACGTCGCCTGCGCTCCTGGGCAAAAATTTCACCCGGCAGCAAGTGGATCGGACGCTTACGCAATCGAATTCACGCGCGGGGCGTCGATCGGTCGCTGGCCCGATACCGAGCGGAGACGATCTCGGCGGCTGCACATGCAACTGCGGCAGCTTTCCTTTGCGTGATTCTCGTGCTCAGGGGTGTCCTAACGCCTATGTACGCGATGTTTATCACTATCGCTGTGGGGCTTCTCTATCAGGTCTACGCGATTGCCAATTATCGCGCGGCCCGCAAGCAACGCTGATGACCAGTTCGGAAAGGTGGTCATGAAGATCAGGGTAGAACTCGCTGGGCATGACAAACTCTGATCGGGCGATGTGGTTTCAAAGGAAAAGGACATAAGGGATGAGCTATCTTCGAATCGCCATCGAGGACGGTGAGACCGCCCCGGAAGGACATGCGGTCCTAAGTGAGGTGGAAGCTCTCGCATTCGCCCAACTTTGCAAGCGCATCACGTTTAGCGATCTGCGCGCATGCGCCGTAGACGATCTGGAGGCTTACGTCATGCTGGGCGCCGTCGGAAAGTTCCAAGAGGCATTGAGAACAGCAGGCTACTCGCCCCGCTGACAAGGAAAAGCAGATGAATTTGAAGCGCGCTATTGCAGGGGGCGCACTCGTTCTTGCGGTTGCCCTAATCGGCCAGTTCTTAGGCACAATGGCGGGCAACGCCGACGGTGAACGCGCCAAGGTTCGACTAGAAATCGTATGGCCCTCGCTCATGTCGATGCCACAGGAGGATCGCGCGTTGCTGGTTGGCCTGGCTATGAGCTGTCGCCTCGAACGGCGGCAGGCAGAAGCGGACGAGGTCGTGGATTGCTTGCGGCAGGCGGCGAGCTCTCCCGATGCGATGCTTCCAAGAGGCACTGATCGAGCGAGCGTTCCAGCACAACTCAACCGGTTGCTCGCACATCAATAGACTTGATGAAGCTATGTCGATTGTGCAGACGGTTCCTGGATTGAGTGCGTGTCCAGGGCGCTGCGGCGGTGTCTTACCCGACCGCGGCGGCTCCCCGTCCGCTGCACCGCGCTGGCCAGAAGCACGCGGTCTGCTCCCTGCAGACAATGGTCAGCACCTGACACGCCGAACCGCGTCGCTGGGCCCGCCTGGCCGGCGTCCTATTGCTCTTGCGGCGACAGCCGCCATGCTGGAATGCCGTCGTCGAAACTATCGAACCACTCCCGAATTGCGTCTGCAACAATGCGTGGATCGCAAGTGGCCGCATCCGGAACGCATGCCCGAATGAGGCCTTCGACGTCAAAGCGCTGTTCCGCCCGAGTAGTCCGCCAAGCATTGCGGTTGCGGGCGAGGATATTGAGGCGCTGGTCGCGGATCGGAAGGTAACGCATGGCGAAGACAGAGAATGGAGTCCCCGTATTGACGGCCTCCTCCTCCAATATCTTGAGCCCACGCGTTTGACCAGAAGATGAACCGACCGGCAAGTCTTGCTCGGCATTGATGGGACTTGCACGGCAAGTCGAGCGAATTCCGGATTTCCAGTCCAGTAAAAGCGTGCGTAGTCCAGCTAATTCCGGTTCCCTACACCCCCCTGTGAGGAACCGTAATTCGTCGGACGGCGTTTTCCGAAGAATCAATGACTCAACATCTAATTCCGTCCCCGCTCGACTGTCTTAGAACTGGAAATAGCTGAACTGCAGTGAAATGATGCGCGAATTGGCTGGACTGCTCCGCAGGCGCCCTGGACGATAGCCCCGTCACAGTACTTGCATTGCCCTGCAGACATCAGGGATGACGGCGCCGTGAGAAGTATGCGTTGGGCACGTTATTCTTCAGCATTGCTAGCGTTTGCTCATAGTTGCGTTGCACGCGGGTCTCTTTTGAGAGAATGCCGTCGAAGTAGGTCGCGTAGGCTACGTACACGATATCGATGAAGTCGCTGGTCACCTTTTTGGGAGATAGCACATTTTCGATGCTCACGCCGCTGCGCAACTTCTCAAGTAGCCATACGTACCCCGCAGCCGTATAGCGAAAAACGATGTTGTTCACCGCTTCTTCAACGTTGGCGGCGCGCTTTACGTCTGGATGAGACTGACGCACAGTGGCCCACAGCTCGAATACATGCTCCGCGATCCTGGCATCGAGTTCAGGCCCGTATGCGCGCCCAGTTCGCAACTCGGAAAGCTCCTTCTGCGTGAAGCGTGTCGCGTAGCCCGCGACGACAACCTCCATCTGCTCCATGCCCTTTTGCATAGCGTCAAAATGGTCTTTGGCCGTCCGGGTACTGTCTTCCAACGCCGCCAGGAGCAACTTATCACCGTTGACCGCCCGGTGGGTCTGCGCGCAAAACTGGGCAAAGTCTCGCGTCTGTGTCTTGTCGATCAGGCGCTTATCCAATCCCTGCGTGGCCATACGAAGTCCAGCTACTTCACGCGTTCCTTTCAGTACCAGCACCTGCTTGGGAAATTGGCAAAGGATGGAGAGCGAGCGCGATACGTTTCGCAGCGCGTCCCCTTTGCGCATCTCCATGCCGGCATAGTCGATCAATACCGCAATGTTCTCGCGGCTGGATCGAAGGTAGTTACGGAGATCTTCATGCTCAAAGTAGTTCGCGTCAATGACCATCTTCATAGCGTCGGCTCCCAACCAAATCGGTGTCCGGGATTCTAACCTTCGACCGTTTGGGACGGTGGCACGGGTCGCCGACGACGAGCGAGATGGGGTAATCGTACTTTTCGTGCTAAATCTGGCGCTTTCCCTGAAAGCCGTTACTGGCAGGGCTTGTCGGTCGACTCCCGCGACCGTCGGCAGACTCTGAGAGATCTCGCGGTAACATAGCTGCCCACGCACCGCGCCGCCGCAAGGAGGTAGGGAAATGCCAGGCATGGAATTTCGCTATGTGGGAATCGACCGCTTGCCCGCCAAAATGTCGGAGTTCGACGTGGAGCGGTACTTTGCGCTCACCGACAGCGACATGGCGGAAGTGAATGAGCGGTTTCGACGAGACTGGCGCGCCGGCGCGGCAATCCAGCTGGTCTTTCTTCGGGCGAGCGGCCATACGCTGGACCATGTCGGCACCCTGCCGCGTCAGTTGCTGCGTTACATCGGTGAGCGCCTTGGCGTGCCGACGCCAACCATCGCGTCGCTGCGGACCATGTATCACCGCTACAAGACGCTCTATGACCACCAAGTCTGGGCCTGCGACTATCTCGGGCTGACACGGATTGGGCCAGACCATTGGGCAGGGCTTGGGGCGTGGATGCGCCAGGATGCAAAAGAATCTCTGACGCCCGAGGACCTGCTACAGCACGCGCGCTCCTGGCTATACGAGCGGCGGATCCTGATCCCGGCCGAGCGAGCGTTGCGCGATCTCGGCCGCTCGATCTGGGCGGAAATCGAGCGAGCTGTGGTAGCCATGATCGAGGCTACCATCCCGGAATCTCAACTTGCGCGTGCGGACGCGGTTCTGTCGACCCGTCACGAAACGTCGGGAGTGACCGTTCTTGAGTGGCTGAAGACCCCGCCAGCACGTCACAGCCCGACAACCATTGCCGAAACGCTCGAGAAAATACGATTCCTGAAGGAACTCGGAGCGCATACCTGGCAACTGGACGCGGTGCCTATGGAGAAGCAGCGGGCCTGGGCCAAGCGCATCGAGGCGCGCCGCCCCGTTAAGATCAGAGAACTGAAGGCGTCGACGCGCACGCTGGAACTGGTTTTCTTCCTTCGAGTGACCTTACTGGAATTGACAGACTCCCTGCTTTATCAGACAGGGCGACGGGTCTCCGATCTGGTCCGACAGGCCTACGAAAAGACCACGACCAAGCAGGCCCGCTCTGCCGCGGATTACCGCCAGCGCCTGCTAGCGATCAAGATGCTCGTCGGCGAGGCCGAACGTTCGGCCGAGGAGCGGCTCGCGGAGATCGGCAAGCTGCTGGGGGATTTACCTAGCAAGCCCGCCATGAGCCATGCAGCCAGTGTGCGCGAGACACTGACTGAGGACAATCAGCGGATCCGAGCTCTACTCACATCGCTGCGGGAACTGGATTTTGCCGGCCGGGAAGCGGAACCCAGCCTGCGCCAATTGGCGCTCGTTACCAAATTGCACGATAGCGGTGCGAGTGAGCTACCCCGCGGCAGTGAGGTGCCAGCCAGCGGCAGTTGGCATGACCTTATCGAGAATGACGATCGCAAACGTGCACTGCATGCGTTGGAAGCCTCGGCAATCACCGGCCTGCGCAAAGGCCTGCGACGTGGCTCCGTGTGGATTCATCACAGTCTATCTTTCCGGGAACGGGATCAACTGCTGATTCCATCGACGCAATGGGAAAACGAACGCGACCGACATCTGTCGTCGCTGGCATTGCCATCGACGGCCAATGCGTTTATCGACCGCCTGTCGGAGCACCTCAAGGTGAATCTTGCGGCCTTGGATGAGGCGCGCGAGGCCGGCCGGGTCACGATCGGCTCAGACGGTACGCTGCACCTGTCGGCATTGGAGGCGCTGCCCACGGATGGTCTGCCTCGCAAGACACGCGACATGCTCTTCAAGGCCATCGGTACAGCCCAGTTCGCGGATCTGATCATGGAGATGGACGCCCGCACCGGCTTCAGCGCAGTCCTCCTGGCCCGAAGAGCGCGTGACGCGAACGAACTCGTGGCGTTGTACGGCGCGCTGATCGCACACGGCACTGAGATCGATGCCAAGGCTGTCGCAGCGATGATTCCCCAGCTGGACGCGGCGCACATTTCAACACTGATGCGCGCGTTGGAGATGCCAGGCCGACTGGCACGTGCCAATGATCGGGTAATTGAGTTCCAGCGGACTCACACGATCACCGAACTATGGGGAGACGGACAACGAGCCTCGAGCGACTCCATGAGCCTCGACACCTCACCCCACCTTTTCTATGCCCGCGCCGATCCCCGGCGGCGCACCCACGCGGTCGGAATCTATACGCACGTGCTGGACCAGCACGGAATTGTGTACAACCAGCCGATCGTGCTCAACGAGCGACAAGCTGGCGTCGCGATCGAAGGCGTCGTGCGCCACAATGACACGCGCGACGACGGTGGCTTGCTTCGACTTTCCGTCGACACGCATGGATATACGAGCGTCGGCATGGCGGTTGCGAAGCTGCTTGGATTCGATCTGTGCCCGCGTCTGCGCAATCTGGCCGAGCGCAAGCTCTACTTGCCGCGGCGATTGGCCGCCCCGGACAAGCTGACACCGGTCGTCGCCCATGAAATCTCTCTCAAGGCTATTCGTGATGGCTGGGACGGCTTGCTGCGGCTGGTGGCATCTATCAAGTCCGGACGCGTCAGCGCCGTGGTTGCCCTTCAGCGCTTCGGCAGTGCCGCACAGGGTGATGCCGTCTATCGTGCCGCCGATCAGCTCGGCAAGCTGCTGCGGACGCTGTTCCTATGCGACTATTTTGGCAATCCAGAATTCCGGCGGGAGTTGCATACCCTGCTCAATCGCGGAGAGTCAGTCCATCAGCTCCAGCGTGCGGTCTACACCGGCAAGGTCGCGCCAGAACGGGGCCGTCGGCGTGACGAGATGATCGCGATCTCGGGCTCACTGACCCTGCTCACCAATCTGGTGATTGCGTGGAACACGCAGCGCATGCAGGTGACAGTGGATGCCTGGCGCCAGAAGGGGCAGAGGATCGATGATGACTGGCTACGGAGAATGGGGCCAGCGCACTTCGGACATATCAACTTCCGGGGCACGCTGCGTTTCCCGCTCCATCTGTATCAGGAGATGTTGCTGGACGCCGCACACGGGCAGCGCGCGACAGGTTCATGAGGAACGCACCATGGAATCTGTACTGAGAAAGCCTCCTCGTCTTGCACTACCGAAACTTGAGCTTCCTTTAGCTCAAGGTAGAGAAAGTGGTCGGAGGACCCTCAAGCGATTTTCAACAGTGCGGAGGCAGTGCCACGCTAATGCGAATGACGATGATGCACGTCCGGATAATGCGGATGCTTGTGTACCATCACCTCGTGCGCGTGCCAGTGTCTGTGGGGCTCCTTGCCATCCCATGGGAAGTCGTGCTCATGCTGATGATGCTCGTCGTGTCGATGCGAGTGGCTGTGCGCCAGTGGCTCATGGGTATGCTCGTGCTCGTGCCGCTCGCGCAGGTGCAACCACACGCCCAATGCCATCAGCGCCGCGGCAAGCCAGAAAGCCAAGCCTGGCACTTCAGGCCAGATCACAAATGAGATCAGGACTCCAAACAATGGTGCGACCGAGAAATACGCACCGGTTCGCGCAGTGCCCAACAGACGCAGCGCCACCACAAACAAGGCGAGACTCACACCGTATCCGGCGAATCCGACGACCAGCGCACCTGTCGCGGTACTGAGCGGTGGAAACACAGCCCCATGCATCAGGGCGAGCGTCGTGTTGCATAGTCCAGCGACAACACCCTTCAGGCAGGCGACGAGTAGCGCGTCATTGCTGGAGACCTTGCGGGTCAGGTTGTTGTCAACCGCCCAGCACAGGCAAGCGCCGACGATAAGCAGCGCGCCAGTCGACATCTGCAGGCTGCCCGGCTGCCAGGAAAGCAGCAAGCCGCCGGCCACGATCGCGATCATCCCCAGAACAATCTGTCGGTCGGCGTTCTCCTTGAACACCACCCAGGCGATGACGGCCGTGAACACACCCTCCACGTTCAGCAGCAGGGATGCCGACGCGGCGTTGGTCGAGACGAGGCCAGTCATTAGCAACGCTGGCCCCGCCACGCCGCCCGCAAGGATTGCGCCAATTAGCCACGGCACCTCTGCTCGCGGAATGCCACCATGATCATTTCCCGGATCAGGCTTCGCCCAGATTCTTCGGATCGCGAGCACAAGGGCCAAGCCGAAGCCGCTGCCCAGATATAGCAGCCCGGCCAGCAAGAGCGGGGCAACTGAACCGGTCAGCGCCTTGGCCAGCGGCGTGCTTGCACCGAATAGCAGAGCGGCCAGTAATGCCGGAGATGCGGTACGAATGGACATGGCGGATCAGGGGATGGGGCTAAAGTGGACTCGCGAACTCACATTTCTAGCACGGCTTGCGCTTCCGGCCGGCCGGCGGCCCGGCGCTTCAGCACCATGCCGCAAAGTGCCGGCAGCACAAACAATGTCAGCACGGTTGCGGTGATGAGTCCACCGATGACGACGGTGGCCAGCGGCTTCTGGACTTCCGCACCGGTGCCGGTGGCAATGGCCATCGGAACAAAACCGAGCGATGCCACTGCGGCAGTCATCAGCACCGGCCGGACCCGTTCCATGGCACCGTCGATCACCGCACTGTGCGGTGTCATGCCATCTTCAAGCCGCTTCCGGATAGCTGAAATCAGTACCAGTCCGTTCAGCACAGCCACACCCGACACCGCAATGAAACCGACGGCCGCCGAGATCGAGAACGGGATGCCGCGCAGGAGCAGTGCGAACACGCCGCCAGCCAGCGCCAGGGGCACTGCCGTCAGTACGGTCGCCGTCAGTGCGGCGCTGCCGATCGCCATGTACAGTGTCGCGGCGATCAGGATGAAGCACAGCGGTACGATGATGGCCAGGCGCTTGGTTGCCGCCTGCAGATTCTGGAATTGGCCGCCCCACTCGATATACATGCCTGGCGGTAGCTTGACTTCCTTGGCGATGCGATCCGCGGCATCGTCCACGAAGCTGCCCAGATCGCGGCTGCCCACATTGGTTTCCACGTACACACGACGCTTGCCATTGTCGCGGCTGACTTCATTGAGACCCTGCGTGAACCGGAACTGCACGAGTTGGCGTAGCGGTACCGAGGCACGAGGCTGACCGTCAACCGCTGGCAGCATGACCGGAAGCGCGCCGAGGACGTCGAGGTTCCCACGCTGCTCGCCCGGCAGGCGAACCACGATGTCGAAACGGCGATCGCCATCGAAGATCTGCCCGGATTGCCGACCCGCCATAGCCGCGGACACCGTATCAGCCACTTCCTTGACCGTCAGGCCATAGCGGGCGATTGCGGCGCGATCGAAGACGATGTCGAAGGTCGGGAAACCGCTGGTTAGTGGCACGCGAACGTCGGTGGCTCCCGGGGTTTTTCTCAGCACGCCCGCGATGCGCTGAGCCGTGGCCGCCAGTTCGTCCAGGTTTTCGCCATAGACCTTCACGGCGACGTCGCTACGCACGCCGCCGATCAGTTCGTTGAACCGCATCTCGATCGGCTGCGTCACATCATAGTTATTGCCGACCATCGGCGCGGTCTTCTCGCGAATGCGCTCGATAACCTGTTCCTTGCTCGTGACCCCCTCCGGCCACTCGTCCTTCGGTTTCAGGATGATGTAGTTGTCCGAAGCGTTCGGCGGCATCGGGTCGGCCGCCAGGCTGGCCGTGCCCGCCTTCGAATACACCGTTTGGACTTCCGGCAGCGACAGCACAGCGCGTTCAAGTGGCAGATCGATGGCGACCGACTGGTCGATCGACGTCGACGGAATACGCACCGACGACAGGTTCAAGTTCTGCTCGTCGAGCGTCGGCATGAATTCGCGTCCGACAAACGTGAAGGCCGCCGCCGCGATCGCCAGCGTCGCAACACCGGTGCCAATGAACGGCATTGGGCGCGCCACGGCAAGCTCAAGCCACGGCCGGTAGCGCTGCTTGGTTGCCGCGATGATGCGCACCTCCTTCTCAGCCACCTTCTTGCGCAGCAGCACTGCCACCATGGCGGGCACGAAGGTCAGCGACAGCACAAAGGCCGACGCGAGTGCCAGCATCAGCGTAATCACCATCGGGGAGAACATCTTGCCTTCCACTCCCTGGAAGGTCAGGCATGGCAGGAAGACCATGAAGATCACGAGCTGGCCGTAGACCGTCGGACGGACCATTTCGCGGGAGGACTGGATAACTTCTTCCAGCCGCTCATTGAGTGTCAGCACACGCCCCTCGTGGTGCTGCCGCTCAGCCAGCCTCCTGAGCGAGTTCTCCACGATGATGACCGCCCCGTCAATGATCAGGCCGAAGTCCAACGCCCCCAGGCTCATCAGGTTGCCGGAAATATTGAGCTGATTCATGCCGATCGCGCTGACCAGCATGGACAGCGGAATGACCAGGGCGGCAATGGCCGCCGCACGCCAGTTGCCCAGCAGGGCGAACAGGATTGCCACCACCAGCAGCGCTCCTTCCACCAGGTTCTTCGCCACCGTTTCGATGGTCGCAATCACCAGTTGGGAGCGATTGAGAGTAGGAACGATCAGCACGCCTGGCGGCAGCGTCTTCGAGATCTGGTCCAGTTTGTCGCCCACGGCTTGCGCCACGGTGCGGCTGTTGGCCCCAACGAGCATCAGCGCGCTGCCCACCACGGTTTCGTTGCCATTGCGGCTGGCGGCACCGGACCGCAGTTCTCCGCCAATCTTGACCGCTGCGACGTGTCCCACCGTGATCGGCACACCCTGTCGTTGGGCAATCACAGCCCGGGATATTTCGTCGGCCGATTTGATCCGGGCATCGGCGCGCACCAGGTATGACTCTCCGGAGCGCCGGATAAAGTTCGCGCCGACTGACAGATTGGCATCCTCAAGTGCCTGCGCAAGCTCGCCATAGGAAATGCCGTAGGCTGCCAATTTGGCGGTGTCAGGCTCGACGACAAACTGCTTGACGTAACCGCCGAGTGAATCGACGTCGGCCACGCCAGGCGTCGTGCGCAACTGCGGCCGGATGATCCAATCCTGCACCGTGCGCAGATAGGCGAGCCTTGAGACGCGATCATCGAGACGCTCGCCACGCTCGGTCAGAAAGCTGCCGTCGCTCTGCCAGCCCGGCTCGCTGTCCTTGATGGGGGCGCCGGTGCCGTCCGGATACTGGTACTCGACGCTGTAGTGAAAGACCTCACCCAGCCCCGTCGATACCGGTCCCATCTGCGGCTCGACATTTCCCGGCAGGTTCGGACGCGCCTGGGCCAGCCGTTCGGTTACCTGCTGGCGCATGAAGTACAGGTTCGCGCTCTCTTTGAAGATCACGGTCACCTGGCTGAAGCCGTTACGCGACATCGAGCGCGTGCTCTCGACACCGTTCAGACCGGAAATAGCCGTCTCGATCGGATACGTGACGCGCTTTTCCACTTCCACCGGGCTCATCGTCGGCACCACGGTGTTGATCTGGACCTGCTTGTTCGTGATGTCAGGCGTGACATCGATCGGCAGCAGGTTGAGTTGCCAGGCGCCAATGATCGCGACGATTGCCGTGAGGAACAGAACCAGCCAGCGATAGCGGACCGAGCCGCTGAGGATACGCTCGATCATTCCTCGTCCCCGCCGCCCTTGTTCATTTCCGCCTTGACCAGGAAGGCATTGCGGGTGGCCACCTGTTCGCCGGGCTGTACACCGGAGAGGATTTGCGCCGAACCACCGCTACGGGTACCCACCAGCACGGGACGTGGACGGAAGCCTTCCTGCGTGCGGACGAAGAGGACGTCGCGGCCGTCGAGGTTCTGCACCGCGTCTTCCGGCACAGAAAGGGAAGCGGCATCGCTCGCCGCCGTGCGCAGGCGCACCTGGACGCCTTCGCCCACCACGAGCCGATCAGTCGGCTGCGCCGGCACCACGACCACCGTCGCGGCACGCGCGCTACCTGTCACAGTCGGCGTGACCGCCTGCACGCGCGCCGGCAGCGGCGAGCCGTTGGCCAGCACAATGGTGGCGTCGCTACCGGTGGCAATGCGGTTCGTATCGGCGGCGGTCACGGCGGCCTCCACCTGCACGGCACCGGTGCCGGCCACGCGGAAGAGTTCCGCCTGGGGGGCCACGAAAGCGCCCAGCGTGACGGACTGGGCCGTGATCTTGCCCGCAATCGGGCTGACGACGGCCACCGAGCGCCCGTCGCTGGCCAGATGCGCGGACTGGGCCACCGTGGCAGCGCGCTGCGCTTCGGCCTGCGCAACTTCGAGCGCGGATTTCGCTGCTTCCATTTCCTGACGGGGCGTGACGCCCTGCTGGAATAAGCTTGCCTCGCGCTCGTAGGTCTTGCGCGCGAGATCGGCCTTCGCCTGCGCGACCTTGCGCTCGGCAGCCATGGCGGCTGCATCGGGGCTATCGACCACGGCCAGCACATCACCCGCCCGCACGGAATCGCCAAGCCGGCGCTGAATACGCTGCACGGCGCCGGCGGCGCGCGACACGATAACCGCCTCGCTGCCGAGCACTGCTGCCACCGTGGCCGGCGCCAGGATTTCCGCGCCGACTGCTGCGCTCGCTACCGGCTCCACCGCGATGTTGGCGGCCGCAAGGTAGGCGGCCGGAATTTTGACCTCTTGTGGGCCAGCTTTTTCCGCCGTGACTCCCGGCTTCTTCGCTTCTGCAGCCTGTGACGATGCGGGCAACTTCTCCGGCCCAGACAGTCTCGCCGCGCCGAAACCCACCGCCGCCGCCACTGCGGCCACCCCAGCTACCATTGGCCAGTTCACAGACCGACGCTCGTTCTTCATCATCGTGATTCCTCAAATGCCAGACGGCCGTCTGCCTGAGCCAGCGCCGCCAAGGCGCGCACGCGCGCCAGGCGCGCGTCAATCGTCAGTTGCCGGGCTTCGATCAGTGCACGTCGCACGACCAGCAGTTCCATCAGCGGCGTCTTGCCTGATTCATAACCAATGCGCCCCATGCGATAGGCTTCCGTAGCCGCCTGTTCTCCCTCGCTAGCCGCGGCGAGTTGCTTTTCCGTCGTGGCCACTTGGGAGATGGCGGACTGGCGTACGGCATTCGCCTCAAGCCGAATGCTGTCGAGCCGCGCCTGCGCAGCCGCGACGCGTTCGACGGCAGCGTTGATGCCATTGCGGTTCTGGTCAAACAACGGAAGGGAAGCCGTCACGCCCACCACGTAGCCACTGGCATTGGTCCAGCCATAGCGGCGTACCCCCGCGCTGACGCCGACATCGGGGATCCAGCGCTTTCTTTCGACGTCCACCTGGGCGTCCAATGCATTGCGTTCGGCTTCGGCAGCGCGCACCGAGGGGGACTCGCCAAGCGCGGTGGGAGCATTCAGGATGGCCGGCTGGGCCGTCAGCAAGGAACTCGTGACCGCCGTATAGGGCTCCGAGGCGCCAGACAGCGCGGACAACCTTGCCAATGCTTGCGTGGCGTCGTTGGTGGCTGCCGCCTCGGCAGCCTGCGCCGCCGACACACTGGCTCTTGCCTGCGCGCTGCGCAAACTGGCCTCTTTCCCGGAATCGACGAGGGCACGCGCCGCCGCCAGCTCCTCATTGGCGCGTGCCAGATTTTCGGTCGCCAGCGCCTGGCGCCCCAGCATCGCTTCTGCGGTTGCGTAGACCACAGCGAGTTCCGCGGCATAGGCCACCTGAGCCTGCCGCTCTCGCGCCTGTGCTGCGGCGAAGTTGCGTTCTCCGACCTCGATGCGCGCGCCCCGCTTGCCCCCAATTTCAAAAGGCTGCGTGATCGAATAGGTATTCTGGCGCTGGCTTACGCCTTCGCTTGCCGGGGCGCCCAAGTTCTCCAGCACGGTATCGATCCGCGGGTTGAGCCAGGCACGGGACTGAGCGGCGTCGGCGCCGGCGGCGCGAACATTGGCCGCCTGCGCGACCATTGCCGGGGCAAGTGCCAGTGACTGCTGCAACAGGTTCTGATAGGGAGGCGCCTCGGCGGCATGGCTCAATGCGGCAGGCAGGCACCACAACGCCACGCTGAGGTAGCGAGGCCGGCAAAGCAACGAAAAAATCACCTGTTTCATCGAAGAGAGAAGGTTGACTACTATTCCTCTCTATACGAATCCAGGTGGTGCTTCCCCTCGTCGGATTGGGTCTTTATTTTTGGGAGCCCGCCTCGAGTACGGCGGCAAGTTTGGCCCGCGCACGCGCAATGCGCCCCTCGATGGCTTTCACGCTCATGCCAAGCACGGCTGCTGCTTCCGGCTGGGACATTCCCACGATTGCCGTCAATACAATCGCTTCGCGCGAGCCCTTGTCCAGCTTGTCCAGGGTCTTGACTACGCGTGCCAGGTCCCGGCGCGCTGCCACGTGCTGTTCCGGGCCCGGCTCATCGTGTGCGACCCCGCCGGCCAGTTCCATGTCGCCAAGGTCCTCAGCGCCGAAAAGGAATTGTCTGACGCGCCGGAAGCGATACAGGTCCCGCATCTTGTTGAGTCCAATGCGGAAAAGCCACGCGCGAAACGGCCTGTCTCGATCAAAATCATCCAGCGCGTGCCATGCGGCGACAAAGGTGTCCTGTACGACGTCGTCAACGTCGGTCTCGGGAATACCAAAGCTGCGCGCAGCCTGAGCCAGCGCGATGCCATGCCGTTCCACAAGCTGACCGAACGCGCGCTGGTTGCCTTCGGCCGCCTGGCGGGCGAGCAATTTGTCCGCGTCGTCGGGATTCACTGCGATCCACGGCGAAGCGCATCGACAAGGACGCGGTCGTAGGCAGGCCGATGCTCGGGCTTGAGACCGGCACGCATCTCGAACACATGGACCAGCGTGGCGCGCTGCAGGTCGCCGGCGGCGCGCTCGACCTCCTGGGTTGCGGCCTCGACCTCGGGCGACCAGTTTGGATTTCTGGCGATGGCGTTCGCCAGCTTTCCGTTCGCCGCCCGCAACCGCATCTCGATCTCCCGACGGCGCTGGGCAAATGCCTCTTCTTTCAGTTCGAGAATTTCGCGCTCGTTGGCGTCGAGCGGCACGGCTTCGTGCAGCATTTCATGCAAGTCGGTGTGCCGTTCATGCGAGGAACGCGTGACATAGACACCTGCAATCGCCACGGAAATGCCGACTAGCGCGCCAACCAGCGTGGAAATGGACAGGCGTCGGGTTCGCGGCGTCATCATTCGCCGATCAGCAGGCCGAACGGCGATGCGGCAGACGGCGTTGCCACCCAGGTCGGTCCAGTCCTGACCACCAGGCTCGTGGCCACTCGGTCCATTGCCGCGTACGCCACCAGCGCCGCCACAGCGGCACAGAGGACGGCTCGCCACACATCGTGGCGCGCGACAAGGACTTCTTGCGTCGGTTCTGCCGCGATCCGCCTCTGAATTTCCGCGATGTCCGTTTCGGAAGACGCCTTTCGTATGATCCTTGAGGCGCTATTTAGCCATTCGTCGATGTCAGCCATTGCTGATCTCCAAGCTGTTGACCTAGCTAATACGGCGCTAAGCGGCAGACACCCTCGCATCCGTATCGAATATTTGAATTGTAGAGATCTCTACAACATTGAAGAGGCGACTACGGCCAGCTACGCTTGGCGCATGAATCCTCTCCCATCCAGCCCCCAAGCCACCTGGCTGCTGCTGATCGTCAGCCTGCCGACATCGGCTGCGACCCCGCGTATGCGACTGTGGCGCGGCATCAAGTCGCTCGGCGGCGCGTCGTTGCGGGACGGCGCTTACCTTCTGCCCGACCAGCCGGGATTGCGCGGCCAGCTCGAAAAGCTCGCTGCCGACGCGACCAGCGAAGACGGCAAGGTTTGGATCCTCTCGGTCCACACGAACGATGCGCGAGAGGATGCCGAGTATCGCGCATTGTTCGACCGGTCGGCCGAATACGCGGCCTGGGCGGCCGAACTCTCCGGTGCGCGCGCAACGTTGGGCGACACGGACGAAGCGGAATTGCTGCGCCTCGTGCGCCGCCACGGCCGGGGATTCGACGCGATTCGCCATATCGACTTCTTCCCCAACGACGCTTCGGCCCGGGCCGAAGCGCAATGGCGCGACTTCAACGCGGCCGTTGACATTCTCCTGTCGCCGGGCGAACCACATGGGGTAGCCGGCAGCATCCCACGACGTGATCCCACCCAGTATCAGGGGCGGCACTGGGCGACACGCCGGCACCTCTGGGTGGACCGCGTCGCCTGTGCCTGGCTGATCCGGCGCTTCATCGATCCCCACGCCACCTTCCTCTGGCTCGCCGACATGCACGAATGCCCGGACGACGCGTTGGGATTCGACTTCGATGGCGCGACGTTCACGCATATCGGCGACCGCGTTTCCTTTGAAGTGTTGCTCGCCAGCTTTGGGCTCGACGAGGACAAGGGGCTGGCGCGCCTTGGCCAGATGATTCATGTACTCGACATCGGCGGCATGCCCGTCGCGGAAGCGAGCGGCTTTGAAGCCGTGCTGACCGGTGCCCGTGAGCGGCTGTCCGACGATGATGCCCTGCTGGACGAGATGAGCCATGTCCTCGATTCGCTCCATCTGCACTTCTCCAGTAGCCGCAAGCGCTAATCCAAATTCGCCAATCAATTTCACACCTCAAGACTAACGATGAACTCGCCCCAACCAGCCGATACCGCATCGGACCAGTCAACCCATAAGCGCCCCGGCTACACGCTACGGCAACTGGTGCTTTACTTCCTGCGACTCGGCACCTTCGGCTTTGGTGGCCCGGTGGCCCTGGCCGGCTACATGCACCGTGATCTGGTGGACGCGCGCCAGTGGATCACCGACGCCGACTACAAGGAAGGCATCGCGCTGGCACAACTGGCGCCAGGGCCCATGGCGGCCCAACTGGCGATCTACCTTGGCTATGTGCATTACCGCATCCTGGGCGCGACGCTCGTCGGCATCGCCTTTGTGTTGCCCTCTTTCCTGATGGTGTTGGCACTCGGCTGGGCATACACGCGCTTCGGTGGACTGACGTGGATGCAGTCCGTGTTCTACGGGGTGGGTGCCGCCGTCATCGGCATCATTGCGATCAGTGCCTACAAGCTGACCAAGAAGAGTGTTGGTAAGGACAAACTGCTGTGGTGCATCTACCTGGTGCTCGCAGCAGTGACGGTCATCACCGAATCGGAGGTGGCTTGGCTATTTCTGGCGGCTGGCGTTCTGGTCTGGTTCTGGCGTGCACCGCCCAAATGGTTCCGCCAAGGCAAGCTCAATGCGATGGCGGCAGCACCGTTGCCGGCGGCAAGTGGTCTGCTAAGTACCGTGGACTGGCCACTGCTCTCGCAGATCGGGGTGTTCTTCGCCAAGGCCGGTGCGTTCGTCTTCGGCTCGGGGCTCGCCATCGTGCCGTTCCTGTATGGCGGCGTGGTGACCGAACACCACTGGTTGAACGACAAGCAGTTTGTGGACGCCGTGGCCGTGGCCATGATTACGCCTGGCCCGGTAGTCATCACCGTCGGCTTCATCGGCTATCTGGTCGCAGGACTGCCGGGGGCCTGCATGGCAGCGGCGGCAACGTTCCTGCCCTGCTACCTGTTCACGATCCTACCGGCACCGTACTTCAAGAAATACGGGAAGCTGCCCGCCATCCTGGCGTTCGTGGATGGTGTCACGGCAGCCGCCATCGGCGCGATCACGGGCGCGGTCATCGTGCTGGCCAAGCGCTCGATCATCGATATCCCCACGGTGTTGCTGGCACTGGTCACCGTTGCACTGCTGCTGAAGTTCAAGAAACTGTCCGAGCCCATGATTGTTGCAGGTGCCGCCGCGATCGGCCTGCTCGCCTATCCGCTGCTGCACCACTGAATCGCCACAGGAGACACGATGACTTACCAGATGAAGCCGCTCTCATGCGATCCGGCGGGGTTGCCAGGCCTGTCCGAGAAACTAATCTTCAGCCACTACGAGAACAACTACGGTGGCGCAGTCAAGCGACTGAATGCCATTACGGCGGAGCTTGTCGCATTGGATGTCGCGACCGCACCTGTGTTCGTACTCAATGGGCTGAAACGTGAGGAACTCATCGCCACGAATTCGATGATCTTGCACGAGGTGTACTTCGACAGCCTTGGCGATGGCGGGCCGCTGGAAGGCAACCTGAAAGCCGCTATCGAGCGCGATTTTGGCTCGGTCTCGCGCTGGCAGGCCGAATTCACGGCAATGGGCAAGGCGCTTGGCGGTGGCTCGGGCTGGGTGTTGCTCACCTATTCGCCGCGCGACGGGCGGCTCGTCAACCAGTGGGCGTCGGATCACGCCCATACGCTCGCAGGCGCCACACCCATCCTGGCGCTCGACATGTATGAGCACTCCTACCACATGGATTACGGCGCCAAGGCGGCCGCGTATGTCGATGCGTTCCTGCCGAACATCAGTTGGCAACGCGTGGCAACCCGCTTTGCTGCCACAGCTCAGCAATAACCGACGCAGGATTGCCCATGCCGAATGCTACCACCTCCCGTGAACTCGCCGCGGCTTTGCAAGCCCTCGACTCACCGCAATTGATCGACGTCAGACGCAAGGCAGCGTTCGATGCGAGTGACCAAATTATCACGGGGGCCATCTGGCGCAACCCCGATGACCTTGGCCACTGGATTTCCACTCTCGACGCAAACCGCCCGGTCATCGTCTATTGCGTTCGCGGCCACCAAGTTGGCCAAGACTGCGCAGCGCTGCTGGAAGCCGCTGGCTTTGATGCGTCGTATCTGGTCGGCGGTCTCGAAGAATGGGCCGCCGGTAGTCATCCCACGGTTAGCAAACCACGGACTGCGCCATGAAATGGATCACGCGTGAACGCCCCAAGATCGATCGCATCGCCTGCCCGTGGCTGATCGCACGCTTCATCGACGAGACGCCGGACTTCCTGTACGTGCCGGCCGCAGACGTCGTGCGCATCGCCAACGAATCCGGTGCCATTCCTTATGACATCCCTGGTGTTGAGCTGACGCATGTGGGCGAGCTTTGCAGCTTCGATGCGTTTCTTGATAGGTACAAGCTCGGCGGTGATCCGGCCCTGCAGCAACTGGCCGGCATTGTGCGCGGCGCGGATACATCACGGTTGGACCTGACACCGCAGTCGAGCGGACTCTATGCGATTTCACTGGGGCTGTCTCACGTCTTCACCGACGACCATGAAATGCTTGAACGCGGCATGGTGATGTACGACGCGCTGTATGCATGGTGTCAGAGTTGCCAGGCGGAAACGCATCAGTGGCCACCAAAAATGCCTGCGTGAACGCACCGGGGGGCCGGATGAAGCGGATCTTACTCACTCCACTACTTTTACTGATGACCCTGCCCACATTGGGGGAGACCGTCATGTTCAGTCAAGACAAGCAAGGGGCGTTGCCCGCAGGGTGGCTGGCTGGCGTCACCGGACGTGGCCAGCCGAAATGGACCATTGAGGCCGACCCGACCGCGCCAAATGGGGCCAATGTGCTCAAGCAGTCTGGCTCCGGCGATTTTCCGTGGTGCGTGAAGCAGGACGCCTCTATTACTGACGGGTATGTCGAGGTGAAGTTCAAGCCGATCGCTGGTCGGGATGATCAGGCCGGTGGGGTGGTTTGGCGCTGGAAGGACGGTAACCAGTACTACGTCGCGAGAGCAAACGCATTGGAGAACAACGTCTCTCTGTATTACACGATCGGCGGACGCAGGCACACGATCAAGTATCAGGAAACACCAGTCGCCGCCCGGGTCTGGCACACATTGCGCGTGGAATTCGCCGGGAGTCATATCCAGGTTTCCCTGGACGGCAAACGACAGATTGACGTAACGGACGAGCACATCAGTGGCGCCGGCGCAGTTGGCGTCTGGACGAAGGCGGACAGCGTGACTGTGTTCGATGCCTTCTCGTTCAGCGCCGCCGTATCGAAGTAGCGCAAAAAATGGGAACAAGCATGATCACCCGGGTACTGGCATGGAAGGAAACTCGCGGTACGCGATTGCAATTGGGACGCTTTTTACCGGCTGCGACAGCTTCTGAATTTCGATCCTGTGTCGCGATATGCGTCGGTGTCGCCATTGGTTGCTTCACCACAACGGCATTGGACGGCCGCTTCCACTCAACAAGTGGTCGTTGACATGCTGTGTGATCAGCGGCGGTAACGGGTCGGGTACGGCCCTCCGCCAAGCTATACCTTTTGCTCTGCGCGGAAATGCTCGATCGACTGCCCCGCATTGACCGCGCGCTGCAACCAATCCGGCAGGTCGCCCACGCCATTCCAGGCGTGGCCAGCGGCGTCCCGAAATTTGATGACGCCTGAGGCAGAGCCTCCGGCTACGCCGGGCGCCGCGAAACAGCCTGCCGCCAGGAGTTGCTCATAGCTCAGCCCGAGCCGGGCCATCTGTGACTTGATCCACAGGACTGCGTCGGCGCGCTCGCGCAAGGATTGGGCCCCAGGATAGGCGATTGGCATGGCGGGGGAAGATAACGGCGGGCAGTCTGCTCGGCCCCGCCCACGGTTCGTGACGGGCGTTGTAGCCCACAGCCGATTCTAGCCCATGCCCGCCGACCCTCCCCCCAATGCCGCCTCGCGCGCCCCAGGGACAGGTGTGCCCATGCCTCGGCAACGTTTCGAATCATGGGTACAGAGATAAGAGTTATTATCTCTGTACCAATATCTTGGTACGTAACTTGCTCCACACAAAATGCCCCGACGCCTAACTGTTCCCGATGGCCTGCCCGACCCCGCCGCTCTTGCCACGCTGCGCGCCTGGTACGAGGGCGCTTCCTCGCGTGAGTCGGCCGACCGCTACCTGCGTGATCGGATTGGCGATGGCCAATCGGCAAGAGGCATCATCGGAGCGATCCGGCGCCAACTCGTTCAGTATGCCCGGCAGCGCCAGCGCCCCGACCTGGCGGAAGTCTTCGTGTGCTCTGCCACCGAGCGCGTGGGCTACGCCCGGGCAGCTGCGGCGGCCATCGAGCAACTGCGTGTAACCCCCGCGCCTTCGCCACAGATCAGCGATGCCGTGGCACAGTGGCTGCCAGCGCGCGCCGTACGCGCGCTGCAGGCCGCTGGCATCAACACTCTGGCCGACCTAACCGTTCGAATCCCCCGCCGGCGACAGTGGTGGACCGCCGTGCCGGGGCTCGGAGTCACCAGCGCCCGCCAGATCGAGGCATTCTTTGCCGCACACCCGGTGCTAACCGAACGTGCCCGCGCTTTGATCGTCGCCGACCGACGGTCCATCGTGACGCCGTGGGAACACCTGCGGCTGCCCCACGAGGTCGACGGCTCCGCCGGCGCCTTCCGCGCTCCGCTGTCGACCTGCATTCTGGGTGTGGACAATGATTACGAGGCCATCCAGGCTTGGCTGGCCCTGCACGAATCGCCGGCCACGCAGCGCGCCTACCGCAAGGAAGCCGAACGGCTGATCCTGTGGGCCATCGTAGCGCGAGGGAAGGCCCTTTCATCCTTGACGACCAAGGATGCGACCGACTATCGGGCATTTTTGCGCAGACCCACGCCGCGCGAGCGCTGGGTCGGACCACCACGGCCACGCACGTCGCCGGACTGGCGCCCGTTTGTCGATAACCTCTCGGCGCGCTCGGTCGCACATGCGCTGGCCGTACTCAGCGCCTTGTTCCGCTGGCTGGTGGAACAACGCTATGTGCTTGCCAACCCATTTGCGGGTATCAAGGTGCGCGGCAGCCAGCGTGCCATGGCCGTGGAAACCACGCACGCGTTCACCGAAGGCGAATGGCTGCTGGTACGGACCATCGCCAACGGCCTCGAGTGGTCGTACGGCTGGCAAGCTGCGGCCGCACAACGGCTTCGCTTCCTGCTGGATTTCGGATACGCGACCGGGCTGCGGATCAGCGAACTGGCCAATGCCGCGTTGCGTCACCTCGACGCCGACGCCTTGGGCGATCACTGGCTGCACCTGGTCGGCAAAGGTGGCAAGCCCGCTAGGGTCGCATTGACGCCCTTGGCGCGGGCAGCGCTGGAACGCTACCTGCTGGAGCGCGAGCTCCCTGTCAGCCGCGCTCGCTGGAACCCCACTACGCCCTTAATCGGTAGCCTGGATGGTGGTGAAACCGGCATCACGCCCCTGCGCCTGTGGGAAGTCATGCGCCGATTCTTCAGGCTCGCAGCGGACATCATCGAAGGCGATCATCCAGCGTTGGCAGAGAAGCTCCGCCGGGCGACACCACACTGGATGCGGCACACCCACGCGACCCACGCGCTGGCCAAGGGTGTCGAACTGAGCGCTGTGCGCGACAACCTGCGCCACGCCTCAATTTCGACCACGTCCATCTACTTACATACCGATGATGTCAAGCGGGCCCGGCAGTTCGGCGAGGCATTCGCTGCCTGAAACCATTTTTTAAGCACGTGCCGTGAGTACGGGGCGCGAGGAGATAGCAGCGCTGGCCTGAAATGCGCCAGATTTTGCACCGGAAGGAACAGCAACCGGGAAATGCGCTGCCGCACAAGGCATTGATCTATAAGAGAAATTCAAACCAAACCGCCAGATTTAGCACCAAAAGTACGATCACCCCGAGATGCAAGTCATTGCAGCGAGACGGCCAAGGCATCGATCAAGGTCGAATTGGGCAAGGACGCTTCAGATCTGGCCAGGGACGCAACTACCAAGACTTCAACTCGTCCAAGTTAACGGCTAAAGCTTGTTCAAGTCTACCTGCAGGCCGGCTTCCTTGAGTTCTTTGCCCAGAGCGTAGCGCCACGCACCACGGTCGTCGATCTCGATGTAGACAACACCGTAGTAATCAGACGGAAGCTCGACGCCTTTTTCGTACAGGACGCAGACATGCTTGCGACCGATCTTGCCCATGAAATAGCCGAGTTCGAGGATGACGTTTTGACGGGCGCGGTCCTGGAGCGCAGGAGTCGGCGACTTCTTTCCGCCAACATCATCTGCTGTCATCAGCACGACAGCAAAGTGGACGTTGTCGTAGCGCTCCAGTTTCTCAATGATGGTGGCGCTGCGGTTCACTTGCTCGCTCAAGATGATGGCCGTTAGGCCGACCTTCTCTATCGCGCGTGCCGTCATTTCGCGGATCAGGTCGTTATGCCCGTGAACCAAGAAGACAGCATTGTTCGCATGCTTGGGTGCCGCGTCTTCCTCTCTGCCATACGAATCGAGGTCTTTTCGGAAAACGTTCGTCATCGGCTCAATCTCAAGAACCGGTGTGTTGATCGTCGCCTTGTCCCCGACTTTCGCAAGGACCTGAACCACGCGACCAGCGAAGGGCGCTGGAACCTCTAACGTCGCAAGGTCGTTCTCTATCACAAACACGGTGTCCCCGAAAAGGAAGAAATCGCCGGGGCGCAGTGGAAGCTCTAACATAGAAACCGGCCCGCTGTCGTCGCCAAGCTCGAATGCAGGGCACAACATGATCTGAGTTTGGCCGAGCATCTTTCAATTCCTTGAGCTTTGCGATGTCCGATTTTAGCTGACGCTTCTGGCTTTCGCACTCAATGTGCGCCCGTGCCGGCAGCAGTCGTCGCTTTGTACATCCCAATGTCCACGGCCATGCCGCATGAAGGCTTGAACGACCGTTCTTTGCAGCCGACAACGGTCCTCCCTGGCTCGCGTCGATCCGGGTCGGTGAGATTTGCACGGCAGTCCAGCAAACTCCGGATTTCCAGTCCAGCAAACTGACCTGTAGTCCAGCTAACCCCGGTTCCCTACACCCCTTAACGAAGGCCGCGCATCCATGTATAGTTTTGCAGCAAAACATGTACATGTATAAATAGAGAAGCCTATGCACAAGATCTTGCTAGTTTCAGCCCTCGCAGCACTGTCAATCTGCTCGTCGCCCAATGCTTTGGCAAAGAGGACCACACTGCTAGGCGAAGCGGAGTCGAGCGTTGCGGCAGTTTTTCAGCTTGGAATAGTGCAAGTGCCTGCAACTGGCACCGTGGAAGTTGCTTTCTCGCCCAATGAGGGTACGGAAGCGCTGGTGGTAAAGGTCATCGACTCGGCGAAGTCAGAAATACGCATGCTGACCTACAGCTTCACAAGCGCACCGGTTACTGCGGCCCTATTGCGAGCCAAGAAGCGTGGCGTAGATGTTGCGATGGTTGTGGACTACAAGAACAACATCAGCGAAGACCGGAGCGGCAAGGCTCGCGCCGCTCTGGGTGCAGTCGCCAATGCCGGCATCAAAGTCAGGACCATCAGTGTCTACCCGATCCACCATGACAAATCGATCTGCGTCGACGGCACGACCGTGGAGACAGGCTCGTTCAACTACTCGGACGCGGCGGCCCACAAGAACAGCGAGAACGTATTGGTGATGTGGGGCAACCCAAAGCTTGCGGCGGCATATCTGAAGCATTGGGAGCGCAACTGGGGACAGGGCGTTCCTTACCAGCCGGCTTACTGATGCCGGTGAGCATTCGGAAAGGACTCCAATGAACATGACCCACGCTGAGGGCTGCGCCCTGGCCGTGAAATGGCTCAAGCGCGCGGAGAGCCAGAAGGGGCCAGGCTGTCTCGTCGCGGTCAGTGAGTGCGCCCCGTTCGACAACGGAGAAATTCCTGATGCACTCGGATTCCGTAGCATCGGTTGGGAAGAGTATTCGGTACTGGTGGAAGTCAAAGTCTCCAGGGCTGACTTTCTGGCGGATGCGAAGAAGCCGCACCGCGTTGACCCAGCTTTGGGACTGGGCAAATTCAGGTACTACCTCGCGCCGGCCGGCTTGATCGCGGTCGACGAACTGCCCTCGGGATGGGGGTTGATCGAAGTCCACGGTCGCGCTCTGAAGGTGCGCGCTGGACACATCTTCGAGCAGCGCCAGCAGCAGCTCGGATACAGAAAGGACTACACAGCTTGGGAGCACCCGCACAATCGAGACCGGGAGCGAGCCTTGCTCGTAAGGCTACTGGCCCGCGTCGGAGATGCCGATATCCTCCACAGGGAGTTGAAGGCTGCGCGGAACAAGTTCACCTATGCCGCCAATGCTGCCGAACGGCTCAGCGAAGAACTGAGGAAATCACAGCAGACTGCATCGCACTTGCGAGCCCTCCTTTGGGAAGCCGGCATCGACATCCCACCTGAAGCTACCCGGCAGAAAGGTAAGGCTATCCCGCGCCGCGCGGCACCGGTTGATCGCACGCCCATGGCGTCGCGCGATTCTCGCGAGGTGGGAGTCACACGCTAAGCGACGTGGTGCTGGAACAATCGCGAGGTGCCATCCGGATTCGGTTGTGGACACGCGACCTAACGTTGACTGAGGATCAAAACGATGGAAAAAGTGGACGACTTCGAATTCAGTGCAGGAACTGCTGCCAGTTGCAACGGCAACGGCTCAAGCGATCAAGCGTACATTCTCTGGTTCTGCAGAGAGGCGATCTCCCGAGCGGAGAAAGCTGAAGCACAGGTATCTGACATCGTGACGCTGCGCAATTGGGGGCAAATGGAAACCGTCCGTGCGCGCCTCAATTCTTCCTGGGCGCTACTCAGGGCACTGCATTACACGTTAAGCGACTTGGCCAGCGCCGCACGCCTGAAGCCCAGTGTTGCGGCACCCTTTGACGATGCGGCAAATCGGGTATTCCGCATGATTGACAGGCTCGAAGCCGGCTATGTGCGTGCAACTGCGTGGTTCAGGCAAGATTCGAACTAAAAGGTTCTCTATACGTTCTCGAAACGATTTGAGTGCAAGGGCGACGTGAGCTTTGGCGGAGACGACCTCTTCTATGTGGCGCTGGGGAAGCGACGCTACAGCGCTTGATCTGGCGAATCGGCTCTGGCAGTAGTTGAGGCTGGGCAGTTCAAAGTCCATGGCCTTTGTCCTGTTGAGGAAGACTTGTGTCTGCTCGGCCTGCACGGTAGCGCACCTCAATCACTCGGTCTTCATGTCCTGCAGGCGCCGCCTGCCGGTGGATCACGTAAGTGCTGCGCCCAATATGCTGGGCGAACATGGGCTGCGCCTCTTCCAGTGCCGAGGCCACTGGCCCAACGTAGAGGCGGCTTTCATCTGCCGGATCAGCGACCTCGAACTTCGCTCGCGGGTCAATGCCGAGCACCGTGGCGCGTAAGTGCTCCTCGGCAGTAGCGGGCTGGGCCGGCTCCATTGGCTGAAGGCTGCCCACGAGATCGGCTTCGGTGCCTGTCGCCGCGTCGGCAGCGACCTGGCGCTCCTCCGGTACCGCGAATGCAGTCTGGCCAGCGTCACGACCTTCTGTCTCGAACTTTTGCAGCGGTGTGGGAGTGACCGCCTGTGGCGCTTCCTGTGCGGACTCCTTTGCCACCTGACCAGCGGCTACCTTCTTGGAAGCTCGGTGCGCCTGGATGACAGCTTGCAGTTCGGGGTTGAGAACCTTGAGGCCCATGTCGTCAGCTACTCGTGCCATGCGCTCCACGAAGATCGGCTCCTCGCCGGTCAACGTGATCTGACGGCCGAACTTTTCCCGTGAGTGAATGAGCGCGAGCTTGATTTCATCGTCCGTTACGCGCATGCGGTCGAACGTGATGCGGTTGCCCCGGTCGGTGAAAAGATGGCGGCCGTCACTGCGGCTGTACTCGACATTTCCGTTGCCCGTCACGCGCCATTGGATACCGGCAAATGCCAGGATCAGCGCATCCACTTCGTGAGGGCGCATGGCCTGGACGCTGCTGGAGCGGATCGCCCTCTCCTTGCGTTCCTCGGCCAGCAACCGCGCCATCAGCCGCTTGTACTGCTGATCGTGGTAATCGGCAGCGGATACATCCAGGTCCTCCAGCTCATCGTCCTTGCCATCCTCCTTCGGAAGCTTGGCGTCGCGTTGGGCTTGGTAGACGATGCCACGCAGCGCAGAAAGCGCGGCCTTGTCGCCACGGTTGGATTGCTCGTAGAGCCACTCTCGCCACTGCAAGGGCGGTACGCGCGTAATGCGCAGAGCCTCCCGTCGTTCCTGATATTGCGCTTCGACGATAAGCTTGCGGCGCGTCAGCTCTGCGTCGATCTCAATAACTGAGATCAACCGCACCTCGCGACTCAGAACCTTCGGGATGGCCGCTTTTGCGGCTTTCGCTTCAACCTGCAGGGCCTTGATCTGACGGGACCGTTCTACCTGCAGGGCCTTGAGACGGGCGAAGTAGTCTGTATCGCCATCCGCGACAAAATTGCGGTACTGGCCGTACCGCCTCCGCAGATCGGCCCGCGCGGCTGCTCGCTCAGCCTTACGCTGGGCGCGCATGACCGGGTCTCGCGCCTTGCGGCCTGTATTACGGCCGGTAGCAGGTAGGGCGGCATCTACTACTCTTCCTCCGCCTCCTGAGCGGCCTTCAGCGGCATGTCGCATGCCCGGATCTTGCCCGGTTTGCCCGTCTCCCAAGTCAACCTGTAAAGCACCCGGCAATAGCACCGGAGGGACTTGTCCTCCAGTTGCCATACTGCTACCGGGCACTGCATGCATGCCACCGGGGCCTTCGGGTAGAGGTCCGGGGGCGTCTGCATCAATACCAAGGACGTGGTCGGGAGGCGGGACTCCTCGGTCTGGGGCGATTCGGATGACACGGTCTACTCCTTTGTCAATTTGCCTGGGGGTGAGGTGGGTGAGATCCGGCACGATGACCGGATTGGTGAACGGTGGTTTAAACGGACCCCAGCGCTTCTCCAGGTCGGGGCGCTTGAGCAGCCGCAGGCCTTTGCTGACAGGGGTCTCCAGAATCTCTCCGGTTTCCGGGGAGATGGCGCGCAGGCGCAAGCCCCCTCCCCCGGTATCCTTGAGTGTGATGTCGAACTTCTCCAACCAGACGTGCAGGGCCTGCCAACTGGTGAGATCTCCGAGGTCTTGCTTGAGGGACTTGGATACGGAAGACTTGAGCCACGAGTCCAGGCTTTCGGGGTCGTGCCACACCGGGAGCGGGTCTTCGCGCTCGATCTCCGGATGCACATTGGCGCCCTGCTCCACCTCGGCCTCGGCGTGCTTGGTATTGAGGACGATCTGTTTCTTGCCTTGTCCATCGACTTGCACAACGTAGATCCCATTGTCATGGGTCCATCCGTGCTTGATCTCACTTTCGCGAGCTGCGAAGTGCAGCGTGCGTTTGGCCCATTCGATGTGCCGGCTCTTGAAGGTCGTGGGATGCACGCGGTTCATTGCCACGTGCGCATGAATGTTGTCGGTATTCGCATGTACGGCGATGACGTACTGGTGCTCTTCAAAGCCGAGTGCCTTGATGGCATGCTCGGCGGCGTCGAAGATCGCTTCTGGCGCCGGCTTCTCGTGTTCTGGCCAGCTCAGAATGAAGTGGTACACAGGATCATGGCAACGCGTATTCTTGCGTGCTACCGCGTTCATCTCGACGCTGGCCGAGTCGATGCTGCTGACGCCATGCGTCCGGACGGCGATGCATTTCTCGCCGTGAATCTTCGTGTCCACTGGGGCAGTTGCGTAGTTCAGCAAATCGCTGAACTCGCTGGGCTCTGCCATTCGGCTACCTGCAGGTGCTCCGGCTGGAGAGGCATCTGCGCCCTGCTCCGGGCCTGGCTGCTGTGCCTGCTTCTCCTGCTCCTGTTCACCCTGCAGATAATCGATCAGATCATTGAACCGCTTGGACGCGTTCGGCTTGTGCTGCCTTTGCTTCGGAATGATGGGGACCATGTGCGTGCTCAGGCTGGCTTCGTGAGCCGCTTGAGTTCATCAAGGAATCGCTCTGCGGCCACGGTAGGCGGCCAGGGTTCCCATGGCTTGCAGCCATATACCTCGACCAAGGGATCCGTCTTGAGGGGCGTCAGTCCGATGTTGAGAAGATCCTGCACCTCGTCTGCGGACCACCCGGCGACGTGCACCGCCTCGGAGGCTGCGGCCAGGTGATCGGCTCGCTTGTGAATCTGCTTGTCTTCGGCAGACCATGCGGGGACGCCATAGCGGGCAAACGCGGCGGCTTGCAGCTTCGCGGCGATTTGCGCAAAGCCAGGCCCCAGAATTGGCTTGAGCGGACTGATGGGATCGAAGCCGCCGATCAAGGCTTCATCGGCGTCATGCAGCAACTCGCGTAGCATTTCGACGCGGGTAAGGGATCGTTTGGCGAACCGCTTGTATAGCTCCACGACTGTGATTGAGTGCTGAGCGACTGACAGTGGCAGAGGCCACGTGGAGTGGCCACCCCAGCGGTAGGTGCGTGACAGACCGATGGCCAGGTCTTCGTCGGTCCACCCGTCGGCGCTCGGGTTGAGTAGGTCCAGGTGCAAACCGGAGGGCTGTCGAACAAAAGCGCGTGGGATCAGGTGCAACGCCTGCGGTTGCATATCCGTGCAACAATTAATTATTTCTGGGTTTTGCTGCAAAAGATCCACCCTTCCCTCCGCTATTTGGAGATGCGCAGCATGGCTGCGCGAGCCTCAAGGATCAGCGGCAAAAGCTCCGCCTCCGGTGGCGTGATTCCACGCTCCACCATGTCCGCGTGCAGGGCACGCACGGCGCGGGTGATGTCGCTTAGCGCCAGGACAATCTCAGTCTCGAAGTCCACGTCGGCTTTGCGCCCTAAAGCTGCGCGCCGGATGAACTCGGATTCGTCCATCTGCCGGATCGAGGCCGCATGACGAATTTTCTGGTCCTCATCCTCGTTGACGCGGAACACCTTGCGGATCCCGCGCCGCTGGGAGTCGTCCTTCTTGGTGAAGAGATGTTTGGCCATATTTGCATTATCCCATGCACTTTAGAACCCAACAAGCCAGTCAACCGTCCGGTTGTCAAGACCTGACACGCATTCGCGCTTCAGCGGTCGATCTCCTTGCCAGCTTTGTCCATGTCGAGCACGGTACCGTGTCCGCCCTTGAACTTCACGTCGAGGCGCTCGCCTTTGGCTGGCACCCTGTCGAGCAAACGTGTGTCGTGGATGACGACTTGCCGACGGCCGATATGCTGAGCGACGTGCAGCGTGGACACGGCCACGATTGGGCCGATGTATTGCCGGTCTTCGGCGCCTGATTTCCCGGACACGATATAGCGTCCCGCTTCGGCTGCAGCGCGTACATCCTCCTCGGACTGCTTGGTCTCGCGGTCCTCGTCGGCGACAACTAAGCCTGTGTCGGGGTCTGGGGCAACCAGACCGGGCTCAACGGCTACGCCATGCGCCCACCCTGGCACGTTGACGTAATAGCGCACCGCTTTGCCCACGCCTTGGCTCCACAGTTGCCCGCCCGTGACCATCTCCGAAAGGTCCCGTGTGGCCGTGGCCTTTGAGACGCCGGTCATTTTCATGTACTTCTCAGCGTTCAGGCCACCGAGGAAGCCACCATCCCCGTCATCGAGGAGTCGCTGCAGCACTTTGCGTTGGCGCTCATGAAGGCCACTGCCCTCATGTTTCTCCCAAAATTGCCGCTTCTCGATGGCTTGGTCGATGACTTGGCTAGCGGCATGGCAGGCGGCAGTACATTGGCGCGCAAACCACTGCACCCAATCCGTTACGTTGGTGTCGCCGCGCTGGGCGTGGTTTAGGGCGTCGTAGTACGCCGAGCGGGAGGTCAGAAGCTGCCGCGAAAGGCTGTAGAGGCGCACAGGCTGTCTCAGATGCTGCGTCATGGCCATGTCTACAATCGCCCGACCGATACGGCCGTTGCCATCCTCAAATGGGTGGATGCTCTCGAACCACAGGTGCGCAATTGCTGCCCTGGCGAAGCCATCGATGGGCTTGCCACCTCCGGGCAACGCCGAGGCCTGCGCCGGCGAGGTTTCGGCGAACCATTTGAGAAAGCGTTCCATGTGCCCCGGCACATCTTTTGAGGGCGGCGCCTCGTAATGGACAACTTCGCGACCCGGTCGGCCGCTCACGATCTGCATTGGATCGGCATGGTCACGATAGCGTCCGACTGCGATGCGATGGATGCCCGAAGTGCCGCCAGGGAAAAGCGCAGATTGCCAGCGGCACAGGCGGTCCTCGTCCAAAGGCGTATCGATTGCTGTCGTTGCGTCACTGATGACCTCCACCAGTCCATCAACACTGCGGTCAACGGGCCCAGATGTCGCCAATCCAAGCCGCCTCATCACCGACGACCGGACGGCATCGAGGGACAGCCGTTCACCCTCAATGGCGGCAGTGGCCAGCACCTCATCGGACAGCGCATCAAGCGCCACCTGGCTAGTACTGCCGAGGCCGATGGCTGCGGCTTTGCCTTCCACAACGCCGTGCATCCGGTAGGCCTCCGCCAAGTCAGGCGCGGCTGCCAGGGCGTCATAGGCGAGATCAGGCCAATCCGTGCGAAGCCAAATCCAAGGTGACTTGGTATTCATGAGAGTGCGGTAGTTGAGTGGACCAAGCTCAAAGGAGCGGTGAGGAGTGCGTCTCGACACACATTGAGTCGTATTTTGCCATATACGACTCAATTTGTGAGCCGCTTCTAAAGACTTGCGGCTCACGCTTGGGCCACGCGCCAAACACCGTGCGCCTCGCCACCGGCCCATCAAACTCAGATTCAGGGGCTGGCTGTCGCTGCTGCTGCCGCCGCGCACTAGTAGTACGTGCGGCAACTCAATCCGGCATCTCTCCAACAGTGGTTTTAACAGCAAGGGGTCTCGGGGCGAAGCCCTGAGTGTCTGCGACGGGCGCGAAGCGACCTAGCGGACCAGGATCAGTTGCGTGCCGTGAGGCACACAACTGGCATCCTGCCCTTTACCGTTCTAGGAGCCGTGCCGGGGATCGTTGGCAGGCTGTTGGCGAAACCTTGGCGTAGTGATGGTTGAAACTGAGCGGGCCTGTGCCGGGTGCACCGCGCCTCGTAGATCTGACGGCGGCGGTATGCCTAGGGAATGAGATGAGGCCTGTTGAGAATGAACATTGGTTCATGTACATTGACGCTCAACATACTTAACAATCGAGCGTGGTATGAGTGCCATCGGCGCAGGAAAGTCAGGGCGGCTAGTCACGATCTCGTCAGCAGATGTTGCGTTGGCCGAAACTGAAATGGCCGCAATGTGCCAGGCCATAGAGCCTGACCAAATGACCCGGCGTCAGGCTTTCAAGCGCCTAATGCCGTCTCTTCGGGTGCTGCGAGAGCGAGGCTGTTCCTGGGAACAGATAGCCAAGTTATTGGCCAAGTGCCAAATCACGCTCAAGGCAAACACAGTGCGTTCGTATTACGCCGACATGTCGAAGGAAAGCGCAGATGAGTGACGCGACAATCGCGCGACGGGGGGCGCTTCGCCGGGTGTCTGCGGTTGACTTTGCGTCGGCCGACGAGACACTCAGAACAGCAGCCTTGCTGCTCGTCCCTGAGGATCAGACTCAGCGGCAGGTCTTTGAGAAGCTGATGCCGAACCTCTACGTCTTGCGTAACAAAGGCTTTTCTTGGGCGCAGCTCACAAAGCTGTTGAACGAGTGCGGCTTGCACCTGCAGCCGTCTACGGTTCGGACCTACTACAGCGAGATGTTGGCCGCACGCATGGACATCTGCCAGGCCCGTATGAACGAGCAAATTGCAGTCATGGCGGCCGTGCGCAGTGAAACGGTTGGCATGGACCTGTCCGCCATTTCCGGTCGGGTGCAGTCGTTCATGCAGCAGCAGCAGCAAACCGCTCTGGCGAGGATGGATGCCTTGTCCCCTCCGGCTATGCCCTCCCGGAGCATGGAGGCAGAACCCAGCCGCCGCGTCATTCCGGCCCCTGCCGGTGCGCCGACTCAACGCCCCAAATCCCGCCCCTCAGCACCCGCGCCACAGCCGCCTCAGTACGCCGACGGTGGTTCGGACGACGACGGCAATACACCATCAGGAGAATTTGGCCTTCTGGGGCTGTCTGGACCCTCTCAGCAATCGCAAAGTGGGCCTGCAGGCTTCTTCACGCTCGATACCGAGCAGGCACCTCAGGCACGGCCTGCGGCGCCTTCTGAGCGCCCCAAAACAGACCGTCGTGAGGCGCAGCCACCGGTCCGTTCGCAAACGGCTCTGGCTCCTGCCGAGCGCGCTCCGGTCGCAGTCAGCCAGGTGGGCGTAGCAAGCGCACCGACGCAAGGCGTGGCCAGGAAGCGCACCAGCCCATTGCAGGAAGGCGTACCACCTTTGAAGCGTCGGGACAACGTGCCTGCCCATGTCTATGAACCAGGTGAACTGGAGCACCCTGCCATACCTGGCCTCATGCTGAGTCTCGAACAGCGTCTCTACGGCGCATCCCTGGAATACTTCGATGAGGATGGCGACGAGGCGGGAGTGATCAAAGTTGAAACTCCCGATGAGAAGCGGTTCCGTGTGGTGTGGCGTCAAACGGTTCCCATCACGCCGACCCGAACCGCTGCTTCATTCACCAGGATGGATCCAACTCTTTTCTCGCCTCAGTCCTAAGCGACGTCACGCCCCTACGCACAATTTCCGCACAATACGCACGTGTGCGCATATAATTCAATGACGGCAGCGCGTAACGTACAACGCGTTGAATGAATCTGATTGCGGAGCTGGGGGTTTCGATGCAGGTTGAAAAGCAAATCCAAGAGGCTGACGGCAGCGCCTGGACGGCCCTTGTTCGGGTGCAAGGCGTGCTGTACGTGGCCTCCTACGTAGCGAACCGTCTGAGCGTCAGGCTCGGGCCATACAAGCATGCTCCGCGCCGGCCGCGTTGGGCCGAAGAGCATGTGAAACGCTGGGCGGAACAGCAAATCGCCTCACTGCCAGCCGATTGGATTTGCAAGCATCGAGAGCTGTACGAGTAAGCTGTTGCACCGTCCAGACGCCGCCGACCACCGATCGGCGGGACACTGAGAGTTGCAAGGCTTGTAATGGGCTCACTCTCCCTTGATACCTCTTGAGAAGCGTACGGCATTGCGCTCGCCGTATTCACACATTGACAGCTATGACTCAACAGACGCCGAAGAGCGGCAAAGCCCCATCGAGGCTTGCGCCTCACTGGGACACGATCAAGAAGCTCAGAAATGGCGGTTACTCGCTCCTTCAGGTCATTGACTATCTCAAACAAGCCGGGGTAGAGATTTCCCTCGGTGGATTACACCAATACATTAGGAGGCAAACAGAGAGAGACGCGCAACCCGCACAATCTGTTCAGCACGCAGAAGATTCCGCTTTGCCCAACAACGAGAAGATCAAAGACCTTCGCACACGCCTGGGCATGACTCAAACCGACGTTGCGAAGTTTCTAGCGGCCAAGACCATGCGGCCTTGCACTCTGCGGACCGTGCAAGCTTGGGAATCTCCTCCCTCTGTCAGCAGTGCCAGAAACGCGCCAGATTGGGCCGTAAATATGCTCACAGTAGAAGCCGAAAAAAGAGGTTGCTAATACGCACATGTGCGTATAATATGAAAGCGTATCGATTGCATCGGGCAGTCGGCTCCTCAGGAGAAGTCACCATGAAATTCATCAGCATCCTGGTTCTCGCGCTTACTCTGGCTGCTTGCGGCAACGCCCCTTCGTCGCTCAACGGCAACTACCGGGCCAACGACGGCAAGAGCTTTCTGGTCTTTTCCAGCGACGGCAAGGTCAGGACTAAAACACTGCTCGGCAAGGAGGTTGAGACCACCTACACCATTGCCGATAAGAAGGTGAGCTTCCAGTTCCCGAATGGTCTGCCGGCGTCATACAGCATCAACGATGACGGCTCCCTGAGTGCGCCGTGGTCCAGTGGATACAAGAAGGGTTGAGTTCGCAAACTACGAAAACGCAATGTCCCTACTCTTGAACCCTGTCAGTTTTGGCATCTCAGTCCTCGCGCTCGTGGTCGGTTTGCTGGCGATCTTTTTCAATTCCATGCTTGGCCGCCGCAATGGGTGGCTTGAGCCAACGCTCTGCGCTGGTGGATTTGTGCTGTCCGCTGTGTGCACAGTAGGCGGTGTCGCCAACGGCCCCTATCCGCACGATATATCGCCCTTGGTCGCGCTGGGTGGTGCGGGCATTTTCCTCGGTGTAATCGGGACTACAGCACCCATCGTGCGGTTGTGGCAGAAAAAGCGGACTGGCGCCTGAAGGATTGGACAGGATGATTACCATGTTCACCACGGCAGATCAGATTCATGCCTATCTGAGCGGCCAAGGCCTTAAGCAGGCGAGCACTGGCGGCGGGTTCTCGGCTTGGTTTCTTCCAGTCGTGCACGGCTGGCAAATCTCCATCACCAACGATCAGGATACGGCCGAGCTACACCCCGGCATGCCGGTAATCATCGCCCTCGAAGACCCAGAGGGGCGGCAATGTGAGTGTGAAGACCTAGGCTCACCTGACCTGCTGCCCGAGGCAATTGGACGATTTGTCGCCATGGGGCAGGGTATGGAGAGCGCCAAGTGAAATTCCCTTCAAGACAAGTTGCCAAGAGAATCTGGTACATCCTGTTCGGACTCTTCATGGCTGAGGCGGCCGGGCTGTTCGTGATTGCCCCGTACTGGAATGGCGGCGCCATCGTCGGCGGAATTCACGCACTCGCCTGCTTGGCTGCCGGCACCGGAGTCACGTTCCTACTTCTCGCCACAACGGACCCAGGCACCGCATTCTCGACGCGTGCAAATCGCTATCTGTTTGCAGTTTTGGGTGGAACAGCCTTCAACTTGGTTCTGACCTGGGGGCTGTGGGCCGTTGGCTATCCAATCGCCAACGGGACCGTTCGGCGTGGTCTGATGGCCGAGAACTATTGGCTCGGGCCCGCAGTCTTGGCCTATTCCGTGATCGTATGGTTGATCTACCGCGCTGGGCTGAATAAAGAATCCCAGATTGCAAAACACTAGGAGAACCTTGTGAGCTTCGATGTCTTCGCGTGGGCCACGCAATCAGGTGCCAACCAAACAACTGTCCACAACGTCCGTCTGATCGCCGTTCATCCAGCGGAAGATGGCCTTGTACGTATGACTATCGAGCATGCCGGCAATACGCACGAGCTGGTTGGCGGTAGTCCATTCAACGAGGAATGGAGCCGGCGCGACGTGGGCAAGGTTGGCTATATCGTGCCCGCATCGCGAGTCGGCCGCGAGTTGCCTGTCGGCGCATGCCATTTTCGTCCGTACGTGGACCAGAGTTTGCAGCGCGTCCCGGAGTTGGATTCTAACGACGCGGCTTGTGCCACTGTCGGCGGCAGAAGAGCCAATATCGTCGGTTGGATCTGTGATACCAATCCGAATGGATTCCGTGCGCCCGTAGGGCTCATTCCAGGCGAGGGCGGACAGTTCGTGGCGGATGAGACGATTGAAGTCACGCTTCGCGTCCCTCCTGAGTTTGTACGTGAGTGCAATCGTGTCCAGATGTCACCAGAGGAGGTGTTGCGTAGCTTCGCGGGCGACCTTGCAGGCATCCATAACTTTGTAGTGCGCCCCCGCGCTGACGGCTATGGCAGTAACGGCAGCGATGAGCGCGACCGAGCTGAAGCTTGGCTGGAACGCGCGCATGGCATGAACGCGATTGATTTGGACGCGTTGGAGCAGCAACGAGAGAACGCAAGAGAGAAGCAATATCAGCGCGATGACTTTGCGGCTCTGTTGGATGACTTTGAGGACCTCGGTGGCAACGCTGATGATTTGTTCGCAGCAGTCCAAGCCCTCGTTGACAAGCAGGCTAAAGGCAACGCCTAGTCCACGGATCTCGCATGCTCGCAATCGCCAAGAAGCCGACCCGGCGTGAACTGCTGCAAGTCATCACCGAACTGCAGGATCTGATTGGCAAGGCTATGGCGCGGCACGGCAACGACCGCGACCGTGATGGATACGAGATGAGGCAGAAGTATCTGGAGCAGGCTCACGAGCTTTGCATCGAAGCCCGTTCATTCGATCCGCCTACCGACTAACGAGAAATGAGACGAACATGACCGGCCGGATCAAATTGACAAAATTGGAAAACAGTAGCGCGAGCACAAAGTGGCGCGCTGACTTTCCGGGCGCACCTGGTAAGACCGACGACAAAACGTACTGCGTCACCACTTACCCGAACAGCAACCTGATCCACCTTGAGACGTGGGCTGATAGGAAGCAAATCAGTGCAGCGCGTGCGACGCGCATCATCTCCGCGATCCGTGAAGAGCTGATTGCTGTGGGTGCGTTGGGTCCTGCGCGCAGCGTGGCGCCCCCCGATGATGACGACGAACAGATGCGCACGATGCGCGAGCATCGTCGCAAGAACTTCGGCATTACGTCTGCGCAGGTGCGCGACGGCGATGAGCTGTTTGAGGGGGAGCGAGTCTACCGCCTCACCTATAACGGGTACCAGGAAGCTGCGGTGCTTTCACTGGCGCCGCACGAAGCACGCAAGTTTTTCGAGCTGCTTGCGAAAGACTTCGGATTTGCAATTTAACAAGGGTCACCCTTTTTTGTTTTGGGAGAAGAAAAATGATGTCGTATGAAGTTCCGTTGGTGGAGCAGCTTGGATTCAGCAGTTTCGGGTCGTACCTTGCGACTCTTGTCGCCGTGGTTCTGGTGCACCACGTGGTGGTGTACGCCATCGCCAGATTCCGTGGACAACCCGGCGTAGCCATCATGGCGTTGCGAGACGTGGTGATCGGCACTATGTGGCTTGTCACTATTCTCGGCTCCTGGATCGCGATCTACTTCTATTTGCGCGCTCTCTATCGGGCGTTCCTCTATGAGGATGTGGCCGCTGGACTTGGGCGATAAGCCGCTGGCCATTCCAGATAGCAGAGAGACTCGATGCTGAAATTCTTAAACCGATTTCGTTTTGGCTGGCGCCGGGCGGATCCTCCGGGCAACTCGTCGGCTGTTAGCAAGGACGAGGCCAAACGGTATCTGAATCGCCTTCGCGAAGAGGAATTGTCTGCCGGCGCTTCGTTGCGACGCGGAGAGATCCTTGACCGCGCACCTGGTCAGGCCTCGGGTTCGGCGTACACGCCCTACCCGCAACAGAAGACTCCTGCGCCGTCGAGTCAGCAGCAGTACCGGGACGACCCCGAGCAAAATACGTCGGGCGAAGATTTCGCCACGTCCGTTGTGGTCGCTGACGCCACCGGCAGCGCGTTGACTGGGTATGCGGTTGGAGGTTCTGTAGCCGGCGCCATTACCGGGGAGGCTGTTTCCAAGAGCCTGGACGATTGATTCATTGGATGGGGCGTTTTTGCAGCAAAAGTCGCCCCGTCTGCATCATTTGATTCATTGTGGGTTCAATTCGCTATCATTCATGTTGCGCCCTAAACTCCGCCTGTTCCTTCGCAGTGTGGCCTTGCGCCTGCTGCGCGTCCGCACGACCTACTGCGCCGCGACCATTGAGCTTCTGCGGCAAGAACGGGTCATCGTTTGCTCGAACCATGTCAGTTTGCTCGATGGCGTGATCGTTGCCCTGGCGAGCCCAGTACCTTTGACCTTCGGCGTTGACACCGATTTTTCTCGACGCTCCAAGGTCGCCAGTCGGGGCATGGCAGTGTTGTCCTGGCTCGGCTTTGGCGCCGTTGTCCCAATCGACGGCAACTCTCCTTTCGGTATCCGGTCCCTTTCAAAAGCACTGGACCGTGGTGAGTCGGTGATGCTGTTTCCCGAAGGACAAATCAGCGAGACCGGTCACCCATGTGCGGAGCAACCTGGCGTGACATGGCTGGTTAGGCGATCCGGCGCAAAGGTTGTTCGGATCAGGATTCTGGGAGCCGAAAGAAGCCGCTTCTTCGCGAAGTCCGGGGACAAGCTTTGGCCGCGCATCGAGATCCAGTTCTAGCGGCCCTGCCCGATCCGTCGACGTGGTGTAATGCGCGGGCCGGGAGGCCATAGAATAGCAACTTCGCTATGTCCGCAGCGACGAAGTGCCATGCATACCTTGCGGATTCTTCGAGTCCAACGCAAACATGAAGGAAGGAAGACTATGACCAGCCCCTTTGTCGCCCATCGAGACAAGGTTCTTGGCCACTACAGCACTGCTGCCTGGTTGCGCAGACTTGTGCTGGCCATGTGGAACGGCAACGCATATCCAGTTGGCCTCTCCCAACTCACCAATCTTGACGACAGTCACGCAAAAGCCGTGCTGGAAATGCTGTCGTCGTATCGACAGAACGGGGAGAACGACGCAACGTTCATGGCGCTCGCGGAAGAGTGTCGCGCGAGGCTTGAAGAGGAGGCTGCGGCTGCGCAGCGCGCGGACGAATTCGAAGCTTGGTTGCGCCAAGTTCGAAGCGAGTTGAGGACCGTCGGTCTGTCGCGCGACCTCGCTGATGATCGATATGATTGGTTCGAGGGAAAATTCAATGCTGGGCTCACCCCCGGCGATGCTGCCAGGGAGGCAGCCCGAGCAAATCTCGTTTGATCGAAAACGACCAATAGGCTAGATCGCTATGAAAGCTGAATTCACCGTGTTCGAGGATGCTCCCGGCTATTGGTTTGTGCCAAAGGAGGATGAAGCTGCTGCCATGGCTGAGCCGAGTCGCTTTCGGCAAGGTATCTTTCCAACAAAGATTGCGGCATGTCGTGGTGCGCTCGACCACGCCATAGGCTTGGGGGCCACCGAACTGCACTTGCACGGCATGGGCGCAACGACTGGCATCAAAAAGGAAGTCCGCGCAAAGGGATTGAAGCCCTTTATCTATTTCCCATCCATCCACACAAAATTGGGGTAGACCGCCGGTTGACGCCAGGGAACCGGCGGCGATAGCCTTATCGCTCTTCAAGCTTTGACGGGGGATGTCTATGGCTGCGAGCAACGAGTGGGAGGAAGTTCACCTGACGCCGGCCGGTTGGGTGGATGGCAGCTTCAGGTATGACAGCGGTCGCGTAGAGGAAGTCGCCGTTCCTTCGGACGCGGTGTTGACGGTCCGCCGTCGTGTCTACGTCGCATCAACCTTTTCGAAGCCGGACATCTCCGAAGAAGAGACGCGTCGAACAGACGATTCGGCGCTCATCGAAGAATTGCGCGAAAAGTTTGGCAAACCGACGTTCGGAGTCTGAATGAAGTGCAAACGCCCCAAGCTTGAACTGACCCCGTAAAGTTGGACGGGTAAGTCAGGCTTAGGCCTCAAACCGCGTCATATTCTTCCTGGCCTCTGTGGCTCGGCATGCCAGTCACTTGACACTCGCGTCGTACACGGTGCCCTCGGGATGAGCCCTCTATGAGCAGTCCATTCGCCAATTTTCTGCGTACGCTGCGCCAGCGCAGTGGGATGCGCCAACACGAGCTGGCCAAGGTGCTCGGCTTCGAGCAGGCCTACATCTCTGCTATCGAACTGGGAGCGAAGCCACCAAGCGATGAATTTCTCGACAGACTCCAGAGAGGACTAGCTCTGACGGATCGAGACAACTGCGAAATGCGGGAGGCAGTAGAGAAGTCCCGGCGGCGGTTTGTGCTCCCTGCGGATGTTCCAACCGAGACATACCTGCTTTGTCATGAACTTTGGGCAAAGATAGACAGGTTATATCCGGCCCAAATCCGGGCATTGCGGTCACTTGTAAAGATCGATGAGCTTCTTATGGAAGAGCCGACATATGGTTCCGGGCGCGTCAAACGTCGCACATCGAACGACGACGCAGAGTAGTGACCTACCCAAGGGAGAGCAATAGGCTCTACCCGTATAGGGGCACAACACTGGGGACGCCGCGCCCGCTGCACAGTAATCCACTCAATTCCGGATTTCCAGTCCAGCCACCGCGCATGTGGTCCAGCTAATTCCGGTTTCCTACAGCTCCTCACATAAAGCAGTGACCATCAGACCTCGGGACCTCGCACCATTAATAAAGTTTCTTATGGGACCAGAATACTAGTGCTCCGAGCAAGGCTCGTCATATCAGTGAGATGACGTCCGACGGATGAATTGGAGGATGCCCCGCCAGATCTTTCGGGCGTCTGAGTTGGCCGGCAAAGGGAACAAGAATCCCCCCAACACTGAAATAGCTGAGAAATAGCACATCAACCACGTAGTTGGGGAAGGACTCAGGTGATACGCACCGATAGCGATGAGCGCTAGCACGGCGCTGGCTGTCGGCCCCCCCAATGTGACAAGCCATTGCGCCGGGCGAGACAACGCAGGGCGATCTGCCTGGATACTAGCCCCACCGTACGGCGTAAGACCGAACATCACACGGCGGACCAGTTTGCCTCGAAAGGACATCAGAACCGGGCTGCCAAAACGCACACCGATCATCCGGCCCCCTAGCGCGAGGGACATGGAGCAGTGGCCTAACTCATGCACGACCATATCGAGATAGACCCATCCATAGACGCGCGGAACATCTGCCGGCGTCACCCAATTTGCCACCATATTCCACGCGTCGAGAGAGAAGAATGGAGGGGTCATGACTGGTGCCTTTCGAGCAATCGGATGCGCGCGTTCCCCACTTCGCCACATGCCTGTTCGTATGCTAGTAGGGCGGCCGCGATTGATCGGTGTCCCGGCATGATCTAGGGCACCAGATTGACTTTGAGTTCTAGCATATGCTCGTCAGTGCCTGGCCGCTTGTTGTACAGCTTGCGAGCAAACGTAAGACGCCCCTGAGGCCCCTGTCGTGGGACCGGAGTTGTAGCGAGTTTGTCTAGTACCGCTAGAGTGACGCCCATCTCCTCCCATTCTGCTTCGGTGTGTACCCAGGCCTTCATGGCGTCGGTATAGCCCCGGGACTGAAGTGCTTTCAGAGCGGCGCTGACTTCCGCTGGGACGCCGAACACGGCAGCATTGTTCGACGCCTGATAGAACGGTGCATCCGGCCAGGCGTCACCAACCAACCGGACGAGCAATCTGATGATGAAGGGATGCCGCCAGTGGTCCTGCTTGAGCGGGGATTCAATGCGAAAAATTTCCGGTCCGGGCGCGACCGGCAGATAGCCCGGTAACTTCCGTAGCGGTTCACGAGGGTGCGGCGCATGCATCGACTGGTATTGCATGGCGAACCCCGAGTCGATTTGCGTGCCGGGCCCACATTGATACGGCCCGGGTTCACGCAACCCCGCTTTAACGAGTTGTGAGAGTGCAAGCTGCTCCCCGATCACAAGTCGTGGATCGCGGATGTCGACAGTGAAGACATTAGTGTTCTGCATGCTAACCTGCGCGAGAGCTTTTTGGTTGGATTTTTCGGATTGAGTCAGCCCGATTTCCGTGTCATGGACGGTTCCTCTTGGCACCCTTGTCCCAGGCCACAGAAGAAGGCTGCAACGCCGGCGGCCACCGGGCGTGCCACCTCGGACGAGACGCCGATCATTTTGCAGATTCCCATTGCCAAGATCCCGCCCGCGAGGCCTGCGGAAATCTTGACGATAGGATGCGCGTTGCCGGCCTGTGCCTTCAGTTCATTCTTGACCCAACTTATCATTCTGCGGTCGTCTGTGAACGGCTGCCGGCCGGTGCGGGGCGCCTGGCGCGCCAGTTATGCCCCAAGGGGCGTTTTTCGTTTTACGGCTTCACTGGCACCTGCGCACAGGGTTGAGCGAGCCATCAGGGTTGGCCGGTCGCGGCCTGTACCTCAATTCCTCGTCCTCAGCCTTCGGAAAATTGTAGGCCGTACCACTGACGCACAGGGCTGGCTCCCCCGCCTCGTCAACGCCAACGTAGAGGGCCTTGCTTTCAGCGATTCCCGGGTAAGCGGACGCAGTATGCGGGCGTTGGTACAGGCTGAAACAGACGACGGCCGCCGCGCAGGCGACCGTAAGTGCAAGACCCGAGACGGAGACGGCAAGATGGTTGATTGCTCTCGTGTGTTCCATATTTCAGGGAGCGTTTTCCTTAATGAGCCGCCTCGCGGGCGGCAACTATGCTGCAATTTCGGGGATCAGATCAATGCTCTGGCCACCGCTGCCGCCGTCGCTTGCAGTTCCTTATCGCCAGCCGTCGCAAACCGTGCGCCAGTTGTGGTGCCGGCGACAAAGGCCCGCAGTTCATCCGGACTCATGCCGGCAGCGCGCTCGATCACGGCATGCGCCAAGTCGGCCGAAGCCATCGCCCACACCGGGTCCGCGTTGGCCAGCATGTCTTTCACTTGCGCCGCAATCTTCATGGTGGCGAGCTTCTTTTGTAGCTCGGGAATATGCTCTTCGGCCTGCTGTTGCACACCGAAAGCCGCGCCCATCGGAAACTCGCCCTTGGCGGACTTGAGCACCACCTGGAAATCATTGGCGCTTCCCGGCCGGACGACAAACTCACCAAACTCTGTCCTGGGAATCTGGACAATTCTCGCATCGCCCTGAAGGTAAATGTTCTTGGGGGTTGCTTCCACAATGCGGTACGACATTGCTTTCTCTCGTCCGGCGCCCGGTGTTGACGGCGGTGTAAAAGCGACAGTAAATGGCGGCGTATGGTTGGGTCAGAAGGTCAACAGCAAGGGGCCGCATGCGGCCCCTTGCTGTTTGGGTTGGATGGTGCAGGCTAGAACGGATCGTCGAGGCTTTTCTCGGGGGGCGAGCGCTGCTCACGCAGCAGGTCATGCAGTGCGAGCTGGTAGTGCGCGCAGATTCGCTCGCGTAGATCGTCGATGAGTTCGACGACGGCGAGGGCCTGTTCTGGGGACCAGTTGTCTGGGATCAGGAAGTCCAGCCCGTTGGTGATTCCTGAAGGCAGGTGCAGATGCGTCATGATGGCTTTTTCTCCGCCCGGGCCACGCTGCGTTTCTTTGCTCGCTGATCGGCCCGCTCACGCGCTTCCTTGACGCGATACGACTCGCCCTCGATCGCGATGACTTCGGCACGATGCACCAGTCGGTCAACCAGCGAGACGACGCAGGCGGCGTTCGGGAACACCTCCGACCATTCGGCGAATGGTCTGTTTGTTGTAACCACCGTACTGGTGGCGCCATATCGGCGACTGATGAGCTCGAACAGCAGATCGGCATGTCGGTTCGAGTACGACAGGTAGCCGACCTCGTCGATGACCAGAACGTCCGGCGAGGCATAGCGGTGCAGGCGTCGACGCAAGGCCGAATCGCTGTCGAGGGCGGCCAGCTCGCCGAGCATCTGGCCGGCGGTGGTGAACAGCGCTGTGTGCCCTTGGACGAGCGCCTGATAGGCCAGATTCAGCGCCAGGGTCGATTTGCCGACGCCGTTCGGGCCGATCAGCACGACGTTGGCCGAGTCCTTGACGAACTCCAGCGACATCAATTCTTCGACGGCGGCCCGGTCGCAGCGCGTCGGCCAGGCCCAGTCGAAGTCGCACAAGGGCTTGAAGTTGCCCAGTCGGGCATCCCGGATGCGTCGCTCCAGCGAGCGGCGCGAGCGCTCCTCTTCTTCCCATTGCAGCAGCGGCGCCACCCAGCCGGCGTCGGCGACCTCCGGCCAGTGTGCCAGTAGCCCATGCAGGCGCAAGGCGTTCGCACGGCTTTGCAGGTTCTCAGGCGTGTTCATTGGCATCTCCCGTGAGCTGATCGTAGATGTCGAGGCGGTGGGGTATCACCAGCTTGTCCTTGTGCCGGACGTGTTCAGGTAGATGGATACCCACGGGCGGCGGTGCCTGGCGCGCCTCGCGCCGGCGCTCCAGCGCCAGGCGCACCGGATTCTGGTGAGGCGCCGCATCGCTGGCGAGGATTTCCTCGATCGCCGCTTGCAATTCAGCGGCGCCATAGCGGTCGAGCAGCCGCAGCAGGTGGGTGGTGATGTTGCCCAGATTGCCGCCCCGTTCCGCTGCGCGCTGCAGCAGCGCCTGGCTGGCCGGCGCCGCCCGAGCCAGATGGTCAAGTCCGCGATGGTGGCGGGCTTCGCGTTTGCGTTCGACCAAGGCATTGATGTGCGCGGCAATCTCTATCTGCGCGCCGCGATCGTAACTGCGCTCATGAGTGGCGAGCAGTTCCGTGCCATCGAGGATGCGTACCTGCCGGGGACTGGCCCGCACCGTGAGCGTGCGTCGCACATGCGTATGCGGGATCGTGTAGTCATTCAGATCGAAGCGCACATACGGTGTCTTGCCGACCTTGACAGCCAGTTGCAGTTCGCATGGATAGGGATTCTCCGGCAAGGCGAGCAGGCTGGGCTGCTCGCGGGAGAACGCCTCGCGTACGCTGATCGTCGGTTCTTCCCGGCAGGGACGATCGGCCGCAAGTCCCGCACACCAATGGGCGGCTTGGGCGTTGAGCTCATCGAGGTCGGTCACGGTGCGTCCGGCGAAGAAGCTCTCGCGTACATAGCGGATGGCGCGCTCGACGCGCCCCTTCTCGTTGCCACGGGCGACGGCAACCGGCCGGGGCTCGTAGCGGTGATGCGCCGCGAACGCGAGCAGTGTCGGATGGAAACGGATCGCATCGCCCTGGCGTTCCAGCACGGCACTCTTCAGGTTGTCGTAGAGCAGGACCCTGGGAAGGCCGGACCAGGCTTCGAAGGCACCGGCATGGCCGGCCAGGAAGCTGTCCATGCGTGCATCAAGGTAGAAGCGCAGATAGATCTGCCGCGACCATGACAGCACCATCACGAAGGCCATCAGCGGCCGGCGTGCGCGGCCGATCTGCAGATGGCCGAAGTGACCCCAATCGACTTGCCCTTGTTCGCCCGGCAAGGTACGCAGACGCAGATAGGCTTCCGGCTGTGGGCGCGGCCGGTGCAGCGCGATCATGTGCCGGAAGTGGTGCTGGCTCCCGCGGTAGCCGCGTTCGGTCACCATCGCATACAGGCGGCTGGCCGTGAGCGACGGGAACTTCTTCAACGTCTCATGGATGAATGGCAGGTAGGCGTCGATCTGCGACGGCCGCTGCACGCTGCCAATCCTGGGCAGGCCGGCCTGCGCCAGCACACGCTGGACGGTGTCGCGGTGCACATGCAACTGGCGCGCGATGGTGCCGGCGCGCCATTTCTCGACGTGGTAGTAACGCAGGATCTGGGCTTCAAGTTCTACTCCAATGGTCATGGGTCGTGTCCTGTGCGGTCAGTCGTACGAACATCACGGAAGACCCGACGACGCAGTGGTCCGAGGCGGACAAAGCCCGAATATGTGCAACGGCAGAAGTGGCAATGCTCAGGCACCGGTGTTGAGGCGCCAGCGGGCGCCGGTGCTCTGGCCGGCGTCGTCAAGGTCAGCGGCAGTAGAGCATCGGCGGCCTGCGCGGCGGAACCCTGATGCGTCACTTTCTTTTGGCGACAGCGGTAGCGGCGCATCCGCTCCGCGTGCGCCAAGCGGCCGCGGCGGCTGCGTTGATAGCGCTGAGCGGCCTCGCGCAGGCTGGCGCGACGCGCTGCTTGCGAGCAGCCGCCATTGCAGTAGATCTGACCGCGGTCGCAGCGGCGGCAAACAACGACCTGCGCCCGGCAATGGGCGCACACAAAGAGGCGGCCCGTGGCCGGCATCGGCGATCCCCCAGTCATGCCGAAACGGCCTCGACGGGATGGACGAGCCGTGCCATACTGGCTCGGCACGCGCGCCCTTGGCACGAGTGGGGCACGACATCGGGATGAACTTGGCGGTTTGGACCGGTGTCGTGCCTGTTTCTTTTCGGCGGTAAAGCCAACCTTTTTACCGCATCCCCACTGCGACGTCACCACCTTGCGGAATGCCCATCACCGGGCGCGTCTGCACTCGCCCTACGGGCTCGCTCCGACGCGCCCGGTGGCCACCTTCAATATCGAATCAGAAGACCTCGAGACAATCCTGCAATGCAGGAGTTGCTCCGCATCTTTAAGCCGCGCCGCCGTTTAGTGCCGGTTTTAGACAGCCATTCACACCCGGCCGGTGCGGGGCGCCTGGGGCGCCAGTCATGCCCCAAGGGGCGTTTTCTACCGCGTTGCCGTGGACCTGGGCCGGTGCGTCAGAATGACCACAGGCCAAGTTGCTTCGCCAAATAGAGGGGATCGTCTTTCAACACCAGGAACGGCGTATCAGGCAAGCCGCCTGGAGCTTGCCGGACATAGAGTGCGCTGCCGCCTTCCGGCATGCCCCGGATTGCCCTGATGTCACTGCGGCGAATAAAGTGGTTCAGCTTGCCGTCGGTGATGCGGACCATTTGCTCGCTGTCTTCCATATCCTTTGCTCTCGTTTGATAGCCCGGCCCGGGCCGGTGCGGGGCGCTCGCGCGCCTGGTTCTTCCTGTTGGAGGCGTTTTCACACCAAGCCAAGTTTCCACGCATCGGGCCGGAGCGGGTGGGTGCGTCGACTGGCATCGAAGTCGGGGGTTCAATCCCGGACGCAGCAGCTCATCTGGTCTTTGTTCATCTGCTTTTCTTTGCCAAATTCAGCTCGGGCTTGCTTCGGTCGTCGGCTTGCCGAACATCCAAACCACCCCAAAGGTGATGACAAGAAGAGCCATCGTGACATATCGCTTCGCCTTGTCCCCGTCTTCGAACCACGAACCATCTAAGCAGGTCAGGCCACACCACGTAGCGTAGCTCGAAGCCAGAACGCAACTCGCTGTCGCAAATATTGCAAGCCACATCGCTGCACGGACATACCACTTCTCGCGGGCCAATGCAGCGAAGCTCAAAACGAAACTCAGTACCGCGCAGCCCAACGAGATTTGGTTCAATAGGTGGACATTCATCTTTACCTTTCCTATTTGGTTTGAGGAAGGTGGCGCCGCGCGGTGGAAAATCGAAGGAAGAACCCCGGAGTACCAGGCTTGTCGGCTGTGACAAGTGGCCTGTCACTCTCCGATTTGGAAACAAACACGGGTTCTTCGCCGACGCAGCATGAGTCGCAAAGGATCGCCTTGACAGTTTCTTGAAGACGCTCATCCACAGACTTGCTAACGTCCTGTGTCGATCCTGCACCTTGGGGGGCCGCACTCCGAGCGATACTCAGCTCCAGATCATCGCCTTCTGTCCCGCTCGGGGTGAACGTCACCGAGCTGCCGTCCTCGAAGATCAATGCAATGACGTTGTGACCTGCATATTCGACCGAAGATACGCGGCGACCGATGAGCCGCTGGCGGATCTCGGCCAAGCTCACATAGTTCAACTCTTCAGCTCCCTCCGGAAAGCTTGCTGAGGCCGCTACTCGTTCGATGGCTAGATTGGATTCCATCTTTCTTCCCTTCCTTTGCGTTCTAGAACTGCTTTGGGTCATCCTCGACGCGGCACCACCACGCGCCCTTCCATCACACGGCGTTATATCCGATTGCGGCCGAGCGAACTGCCTCCAAGGCTTCTAACGGCGGCAGCATACGGCATTGCCGCACCATGATTTTGGTTCTGTGGGAACCGTGACGCCGCATACGTTCCAGGGTCTTCCTCGCACGACTAGACGCCATTAGGGCTTCCAGTACTTCCGGTGTCAGCAACAATCTGGCGCTCATACCGGAGCGAGTTGGGGCGTAAAGAACTGTGTGTTCAATCGCAGGCGTAGTGCTGGTCATTTTTTTTCAGAGTGATGCTCAGCGCGTGAGCATGTTGCCAAGAATCACCGCGCCGACCGCTCCGGTGAAGCTGAGAGGTTTGTCCTTCGGGATCGAGCCAACGCAACGCGCAATGTGCTGCAGCATCTCGTTCTGCTCTCGAAGCATGCCGACTTGCATCGCCATGAGCTTGTCTTGCGGAGACGGCTCCAGAATGCCAACCGCTTCGCAAATGCGCGACATCTCTTCTTCGAATGCCTCTTGTTTCCCCGACTTGTTCAGCTCTTCGAGAAAGTCCAGCATCTGACCGCGTGTCGGTTTGGTGCGCAGCAGCGCATCAAGCGTAGCGTTCAATGACTCCGACTGCCCGCAAAGCTCGCGCGCTCGGGAAATCTGGTCGATGCCAACCGGGTTACTTGCCAGCTTGTGCAAATCCATGTCGTCTGCTCAGACTCTTGAGTATCCGCATTCCATACTGCGTCTTTTTGGCGTCGAAGCGTCAGTTTGCGGACCGCAATGCCTCAATAGTTGAGCTATCCAGCTTGCCGGTATCCTTCAGACCACGGGAGGTCTGGAACGACTTCAACTGTTGAACCGATTTCTTCCCGAATACGCCGTCGGGAGTGCCGACTGGGAACCCGAGCTGGTTCAGCCTGGCTTGCGCTTGAGCGAAGGTCATCATGCCGGACTTTTGATCGGGCTGCGATGCCGCAGCGATGCTGCTTTGGTCCGGAGTAGCAACAGACGGGATCTGTTTGCAATCGACCTGACCGTAGTAGATGGTGCAGCCATAGCGCATGTTGCCGTACTGCGCTTTATAGCTTGTCGACAGAGCGCTCTTGTCAATTGACTGGATCGCCAAGTTTTCCGCCGGAACACCGAGATAGGCTGCGGTCTTCGCCTTCAGCGAATCTTCGTTGACGGATGCGTTCATGGCCCCCGAAATGAGCGGCGCGCACGCCGACATGTTTGATGCTACTGCAACCAAAAGCACGCTCTTGGCAACGAACTTGATCATTGTGTCGATCTCCTGCAGGTTGAAAATTTATGCAGCATCACCTCTGTTGAAATTGCTCGGGCTCACTGCGGGGCGTGCATCTGCCCTATCCGTCAATATCGGTATCAAGTGCACGCATCCGTAGGATACCGCCCCCTAGCAATCTTTTGCAGCAAAAAATGTACTGGCGCGAGCCAATCACAGCAAGACATGGCGCCGACCCTCCCGCTTCAATTCTCCGGCTGCTTCCATGGCTGCGAGATATCGAGCTGCTACGCGCTGAGAGGCTCGCACTGCGTTCCAGATGTCGCGCTGGCTCGGCTTGATCTCGCCCGCCAAGATTGCGGCACGCACCCGCAGGAAGCGAGCGCCATCTTCCTCGCCTACGCCACTATCCTGCATGGCGCTTCGCTTTACCTTTGGCTTCGGCGTGCTATCGCTTGCCGTTTCCTGGGCAGGCTGTTGTTGCGGCTTCGCGTGGGACAGCTTCGGTGCTGGCGCGGCCGGCATGCTGATCACTGTAACGGGAGCCGCGAGGGCCGGGGCAGCCAAGGAGACCGCAATTGGTGCAAGAACAGCACTGGCATAGCGTCCGCCACTCGCAAGCAGAGGGGGAACCTTGATTTCTTCAGGGCGCTGGTGCTTCGGTGCAGTGGCAGTGCTTTGAGTTGCATGCGCAGCGATGACGCTACGTCTAGCCTGCAGCAGTGCGCCAGCGGCGGCACACATCATGATTCCCACGCTAGAGATTGACCTTGCCCCTGTTTCGTGTAGCTCTTAACCCACGGTTCACGCGGCCTTTTTACGCTGTGCCTCGTACCAGCGCTGCTCGTACTGCATCGGGCTGAGGTAGCCCAGCGACGAATGCAGCCTGCGGTGATTGTAGAAGGCCATCCAGTCCATCACCGCCTGCCTGGCCTGCTCACGGGTAGCGAATTTGCACCCATGTACGCTGGCTGTTTTCAGCCGACCCCAGAAGCTCTCGGTCGGTGCGTTGTCCCAGCAGTTCCCCTTTCTGCTCATCGATGAACGCATGCCCCAGTCCTTCAAGGCATCCTGGAACTCATGGCTGCAATACTGGCTGCCCCGGTCGCTGTGGAATATCAGTCCAGGAGGTGGCCTGCGGCGCCACCACGCCATGGCCAGCGCGTCCTTGACCAGGCTGGCCTGCATGTGCGGCTGCAGGCTCCAACCCACCACCTGACGGTTGAACAGGTCGATGACCGCAGCCAGGTACAGCCAGCCCTCGTCGGTTTGGATGTAGGTGATGTCGCCACTCCACAGCTGGTTGGGCGCCTCGGGGTTAAAGCGCCGCTGTACCAAGTCGGGCGCCACCGGCAGGCTGTGGCGGCTGTCGGTAGTCACCACGAACTTGCGTTTGGTCTTGGCCCTGATGCCGTGCTGCTGCATGAGCTTGCGCACCCGGTCCTTGCCCACCCGGATGCCCCGGGCCAGCAGTTCCTTTTGCATGCGGGGCCAGCCGTATTCCCCCTTCACCTCGGCGTGGATGGCGCGCATGTACGCCAGCAGGGCTTCGTCGCTGTGACGCCGGGCAGGTCCACCGTGGCCAGACTCACGCCGGCGTAGCCAGTTGAAGTACCCGCTTGCGCTGACCTCCAGCACCCCGCAGGACACACTCACCGGGTACAGCTTTCTCATTTGGTGAATCCAGGCGTACCTCGCAGCGTGTCCTGCGCGAAGTACGCCGCGGCTTTTTTTGCGATGTCGCGCTCCATGCGAAGGCGAGCATTCTCTGCACGCAACCGGGCTATCTCCATCTGCTCGGGCGAAACCTGGATGCTCTTGTCTCCACCGCCCGCACCGTCCAATTCTCCCTTGGCTGACAGCCGTACCCAGTTGCCCAGGCTCGCTTTGGGAATGCCCAGTACCTTGGCCACCACCGCAATCGCCTGACCCGAGCGGACCTGCCGAACAGCCTCCTGCTTGAACTCTCGCGTGTACTGCGCACGCACCTGCTTGTCACTCATCTCTGAACTCCTTGTCGGTATTTTCAACAAGGGTTAAGAACTCCAGTTTTCAGGGGCAACCTCAAGATCAACAAGGCGCGTGCCACGGAGTAGGCTACCAGGCCGTCTTGACCAAGGATACCGGTCAGAGTTGGGCGCTGGGCCGCTTGCAGGTTCGCCAGTTCCGCCGCTTGGCGCGAGATATTGGCGTCAATGCTTACTGCGTCTCGGAGGCTCTTTGCGCCGTCGGTACGCACCCACGAATACTGGCTCGCACTCTGCCGCTCGGCATTCGAGCGCAAAGCCGCTGCCGATGCTCGCTGACCTTCAATGGCCGCGCGCAGATACTCGACACGAGTAACAGAGGCCTGGGCATCGGAGGAAGCGGCCTGCGCCAGTGCGACTTGCGTTGCGTAGATGGTTACACCTTCGAAGGCCAATAGCGCCATGCCAAACACGGTCAAGCGACGACGCAGCGATGCCAGACGTGCGCGCGGCAGTAGCGCGGCCACGCTGAATGCCAACACTTCGGCTACGATCATCAGGACACCTGCAGCCACGAGAGCATCGCGAGCCAGCGCGTCGGCTTCAAGCTTGAGCAGGCCGATGATAAAGAAGTCGGCTGTCACAGCCGAAGCAGCGAGGCCGACCAAGCCCACCAGGATGGCAAGCACTGTGTAGGCGCGAGCTGGCAGATGCGTATTCTGTTCCGCCGTGCCGTGAACGGGAGAAGGGTATGATTGAGTCAGCATTTCCAAATCTCTCTGATAGGTTTGGGGTGTCAGGCGTTGGTTAGGGCTGCAATCCCTCTCCAACGCCGCTTTCTATCTGGGTTCAAGCAAACAGGGGCAAGCGGTACTGATCGCCTGCAGCAGGCTGCAAGCGGCGCGCTGCCGCCGACATCCAATCGGTCATCTCTTTCGTCCGATGATCAAACGAGTTGGAAATGCCGGCCTTGCGTGCGTTGATGCGTGCGCCGAAGTCGTAGGCCATCGAATCGGCAGACGCGATCCACGGCATCATCTTGACCTCTTCCAGCGCTGCGCCCTTCACGCCGAACAGGTGTGCTCGCGAGTTGGCGGGGAACGCGCTTTCGAGCCGAGACAGGATCGCGTAGAGACCGTGTGACGGGTGCTTGAGCGTGCGCCGGCATACCGATCCAATCCCAATCAGTGCGGGTTGGTCCAGCCATGGCTGCCAGCGCTCCCAGACGCGCATGGTCAGATCCAAGCTCCGTTCGTAATCACTTGCCGACCAGCCCTGCAGGATAGGCACCGGAGGGCGGACCATATTGGCGACAGTAGATGGCGAGCATTCCTTGGCGAGTTCGTTCTGCCAGTCGTACAGAACCCGCAGGCACCCTTCGAGAAGCGTCGCGGTAGCGTCGATGCGAAAGTCGATCTCTTCCTGATTTGCGGCCACCTCCGGCTCGCAGCACATGTCAGGAGCGCTGTACCAGCTTGCGCCACTGACGGCAGCGAGTTCGAGATACTGTGCGTAGGACCAGGGGAAGATCCCTGCCATACCTGACTGCTTGCCGCGCGACTGCCACAGCTTCATGGCAGTGAATCCCGCGCTGTCCAGCGCGAAGTCCGTCTCTGTCAAGTCAGTCGCTTCCGGGAAGCGAAAGGAACGCGTTTCGGGGTGCCAGAAGGCATTCGCGCTGACCATGACCGGGTAGCTCTTGTTGAATGCGTGGAAGGCCAAGCGTCCGCTCTTGTGCGGCACGCCGGCACGCATCACCAAATCCTCACCCAGCTCGGCGTTCTGTTGATTGATGGGCATCCCCGGCTTCTCGCCGATCAGATTGATCATGGCCTCGCTTCGGAAGATCTGCTTTTGCATGGCGTTTCTTGATGGTCTGTCCAAACAACAGACTTCATAATATACGCACATGTGCGTATATGCAAGCGGAGATTGCCAATTCCGTAAGATGGACGTTGCCTCGCATTGCCACCCCATCAAATCTCTGCGCGCGGACACCAATCGGGCTTACGTCGCAACGTCCTGTTGGGTGAATATCTCTCGCCCTTCCGTGAATTCCCGATTTCTCAGGACCGCGCAATGTCGGTGTGCGGGAGCGATGCCACCGAGGCGTACGAAATCGGTGGGCTTGATGGCTCTTCTGCAAAGACGGCAGCGTGGCGCCGCCTTTACGACTTCTGGTTTCCGGTTTCCGCGCGCCACCTCATCTCCTTGTGTATGCCGGGCCGTAGCGCGGGCGAGCTGTGGTTAGGCGGTTTGCGTCACAGCGTCAGGACACACATCAAACCAGCGCTGCCCACTATTCCAAGCGTCGATGATGGCGCCCAGCGAAATCTCCTCTTTGCCCAACACACCTTTGACTCCGGGGCGGATCATGGTTTCGCGCGAAAGCATCACGCCATCGTGGCCGCGTACGCCCTGGCCATCCGCGCCGAGATTGATGGCCAACTTGCCATCGTCGCGCAGCACGGTCGAGTATCCAACGCCAGCCAGGCGGAACAGGGAGCGCGAGAACGGCGTAGGCTGCACGGAAAACTCGCCGGGGGCGATCAGATCCCTACCGGTCGTGACCCACTTGTTGCCGATCTTCCAGCGGCCGGGCTCGGCAAGCGTCGACGGGAGAAACTGGCCGCCTTTATAGAAATACCCGTTGACGCCAGTTTCGCCACCTGCTGTTGCCTTCGTGCGTGCCATCATTCATCCCCTTGAGTTTCTGTGGCTGAGTTGTGGTTAGTAGGTGATGGCGTTGCGCAGCGCATCGGCTTCCATGAATGCGCCATGTTTGGGGATATAGCGACCAATGGCGACGTTCAGCTTGACGACTTTCAGCTTGCGCATGGTAGCCAGCGCCTTGAAAGCTTCGTCACGGGTGCAGCCAGTGAGTTCCTGCACAGTTTCGGCGAAATTTTCCTCCGCGTTCACCATGCGCTGGGCGATCTGCTTGGTGCCTTCCATCATTCATCCCCTTGTGTTGCGTTTTCAGGCCCGCCAGTGGTTAGCGGCTGATGATGTCCAGCACACCGCGTGCGTAGCTGCGGGCAACCATACTTTGTGCGTCAATTTCGGCTTTTTTCTTCACCGAATCCCATCCGCGCAGCCAGTCACGTCGCAGGTGGATCGTGTTCATGTTGGCCTTATTCCACGGGCAAGCGCTTCGCGGCTCGCCTGCTTCTGCTGCCGTTTGGCCGCGCATTACTGCGTCGCTGTTCTTGTGTTCCATCTTTCATCCCCTTGCGCGTGTTGCGTTGATCAGCGGTGCGCGGTGAGCGCGGCCTGCCCGCTATTGGCACGGTCGGTATAGTGCTCGGCGATGGCCAGCACCTCATTGGGCACCCAGTCGTTGATCTGCGTTGGGTAGAACCCGTTTCGCTGCCAGCGGCCCATCGTCGTGCTGGCCAGATGGCAAAACGTCTTGCCATCTCGCTCCACACCCTTACCCAGGACGCGCCACGTGCTGCCGTCGTGCTTGATCTTCAGCTCCATCTTTCATCGCCTTGCATTTGCCCCGCAGTAGCGGGCGGAAGTTGATCCCAGATAAACCTGCTTGCAGTGTTAGCCGATGACTTCAATCTTCAAGGCGCGCATAACTGCAGGATTCGGGTTAAAGCCGCCTTTGACTTCTACGGGGTCAGTGGTGCGCCTTTCGCCTATCAACACCTCAACAGATTCAACAACATATTCTGCGGTGAAGTCGTCCAGTGCTGTAACACTGCTTACGGTCCGGGTGGTGATCTTCGAGCCGTCAAGGCGGGTGTTCGTTCTTACTCGTGCGATACGGGTTCCGATTTCCATCTTTCATCCCCTTGCGTGTTGCGTGCCTTCATTATATACGCACATGTGCGTATATGGCAAGAGCGCATTTAAGGATGCCAACATTGCCGCGCCTCCGGATGGCGAGGGCCACCATCTCAACAGAGATCGGCGCCGGCTGTCTCAGGCGGGTTGCGCGGCAATATCCTGCTGGATGAACTCGAACTCATCCACCAGCGTGGATCGGTCAAGTCCAACGTACTCCCAGCATTGGCGCGCGGTCGGCATGATGCCGCCAGTGATCTGCCTTACCTTACCCAGCAGACCAAAGTTCTCGCGCGCAAAACAGTAATCAGCGTCCGGATACTGCCGCGCCATTTCACGCACAGTGGCGGCGGCTGTCAAGGTAGTTGTCGTGTGAGGGTGTCGAATTACGCGGCTTCTCTATAGGCGTCGGCCTCCTTCGATTTCGGAGTCTCGGGATTCAGGTGGACCTGGTCGATGTAGCTCCAGTTGCGGGTCTGTGTTGACCAACGTTGTGGATTGGCTTTGCGCGCCAGTTCGTAGACGACGGCGCGATTTGCGAGCAGGGCCTGGTCTTGCCCCGCATGGCGTTGATTGGGCGTCACGAAGCCGATGGCGCTATGACGATGCTCATCGTTGTACCAACGCACGAGAGCGGTGGCCCAACGACGCGCTTGCAGCAGGTTCTCAAATGGTTTGACGGGCAGTTCCGGGCGGTACTTCAGCGTGCGGAACAGGGCTTCCGAATGGGGATTGTCATTGCTTACCGAGGGGCGGCTGCGGCTGGGCGCCACGCCCAGGCGCTGCATGGTCGCCAGCATCGTCTCGCCCTTCATCGGAGAGCCGTTGTCCGAGTGCACCACGAGTTGCCCTGCGGCGATGCCCTGTCTGGCGCAGATGTCCTGCAGCAACCCCGCCGCTTGCTCCGCGCTTTCGCTGTCGAACACCTGCCAGCCTACGATCTTGCGGCTGAAGAGGTCGACGAACAGGTACAGATAGAAGTGGATGCCACGCACGCACGTAGGCAAATACGTGATGTCCCAGCAAAAGACCTGGTCGGGCCGTGTTGCTGTCAGCGCCCGCGGCCTGCTGCGCTTTTGCGGCGCACGCTCCGGCCGGCGATGGCGCATCTGGCCGGCCTGATGCAGCAGCCTGTATAGCGTCGATTCGCTGGCAATATAGCGCCCCTGATCGGCCAGACGGGGCACGATCTGGCTCGGTGGCAGATTCTTGAACTCGTCGCCATTGAGCACCGCCATGGCTGCCTTGCGCTCGGCTTCGCTGAGCTTGTTGGCCGGCTCCGCCCGTTCGTGCAGGCCCTTCACACGACGATCCCCGACCCGCCCTTCAGGACGCCGCCAGCGCTGCACGGTCCGCGCGGACAAGCCAATCTGGGCGCACGCCGGCTCCAGCCTCGCACCGGCGGCGCAGGCTTCTTGAATCATCGTCAGCAGAGTTTGGCGCTGCTGGGTGCAGGTCATCAGTCCTCGTCCCCCAACAGCGCCTGGAATTTTTTTTGCAGCACCAGCAGCGCCGCTGCCTCGGCCAGCGCGCGCTCCTTGCGCCGCAATTCGCGCTGCAGCACCTCGTGCTTGTCTTGCAGGGCCTTAAGCTCTGCCTTGGCTTCGCGCCGCTCTTGCAGCGTCTCGGGGGCGGGGCTGCCGCAAAAGGCCTCGCGCCACGCTGTCAGTTGGTGCTCAAACAGCCCCTTCTCGCGGCACCAGGCGTGCAGCGCCTCACCGCTGAGGCCATGACTCTCCTGCAGGGCCAACAGCCGCTCGGCGGCACTCCATTGGCGGGCCGGCAGGCTCTCGGGAAGGCCGCTAGGCATCGCAACTTCAGCTTTGCCTTTGCGCGGCTCCTTGAGCCAACCCTTGAGGGTGTGCAGCGGCATGTTCAACTCTGCCGCAATGTCTGCCAGCGTACGCGTTCCGCGCTGCCTGGCTTTGCTCAGTGCCTGCTCTTTGAATTCAGGCGTTCTTCTCATTCTTTGCATTTGCTCTTGTCGTTCCGACGCGGGTCACCCGCTGGGAAATGGAACCGACATCTATTCTGCCGCGGGGGGGTGGCAAGGATCTTTCGCCTTGTGGCTTGACGGTCGATGCTCATCATTCACCCCCTAGTGCGTGCGCAAGGCATCGCGCCGTGCAACCGGTTGCGAGCTGGAAGCACAAGCTGCTTCATTGACCCACTCGCACCGGGGGCTTCTCGCCAGGAGCTGCCGACCGGAAGATGTAGCATTCGCCAGGCACGTGAACTATATGACCGGACTCATCTAGGTTCCAACACGAAGGGCCTGCGCTCTTCACACCCCCGTCAACGATCTGGATCGGCGGACGCTCCGACCGACCTTCGGTTCGCAACGTGCCTTGTGCGGGACGCGATTCACTGTACAGAGTGACCACCGTCACATCGTGACTGTCCGCCACTGGCTGCAACGCTATTGCGTGCGAATCTGTTGCCGCCAGCATTAACAGCGCTGCTGCGAGCCCGAGATAGGGATTAGTGAAAGTTGTTGTTTTCATTCTCTTTGTGGATCGTTCAGGTTAGGCGAAACGCGGACCAACGAACTCGGGGCCTGCCATCTGCACTAGCAAAGCGATGGCACCATCGATGCCTCCGAAGGCGACAGCAGCGACCGGCCCGGAATGGGAGTGCAGATAAACGTGGTGCGGGTGCTTCGCCCATGCAGCGTGGTTGGCGAGTGCAGGCGTGTAGCGGCGCGGCGAAATTGCGCCATGGCCCCCAATGTGATCGCGGCGAATTGCGGGTTCTGTTGCCATCTTTGGCTTCCTTGCGTGCATGTAGGCGAGGTTGTGGTTAGGCGTCCTGGCGTGCAATCTCGCGCTCCCATTGGGAAGCATCGAAACGCTCGCGAAGCTCTTTCATACTGCGTCCGACGGCGGCAGCGAGGTGCGTGTCTTCGTCCTCTACCGCGTCAATTTGTCGATCCCGCCATTCGCGGTAGGTTGATACGGCTAGCTGCAATTCTTCCTTTGCATAGAACGCGGCGCTAGCGACGCTGAGGTCTTGCACTCGGTGCAATGCGACTGACATCTTTCTCACTCCTCACTGCACTGATAGCAGGCGATGGCTTTCGCAAGGCCTGCAATCGAGAACAGATCCAGCCCGTCGCGGTCGGCGTGAGTCAGCACGTCATGGGCGTGCTGTAGCGTCCAGTGGTCGTCACGGATCAGGGCGCCGAATTCTTGCGCAGCCTTGTCGATTCGCGACTGCACTGCGCGAGCGCTCATGCTTTGGTGTGCCATCTTTTATCCCCTTGCGTTTTGCACGTGAACGAAGTCCGCTTCACGCGCCGATACTCTTCGCCACCATGTCATCACGGCGGCCGGGTTGGTCGCGCCAGAGGCGCTTCACAGCATTTCTCGCAGCGCCATGGCGAGGTCGTTGGCGCCGCTCAGGGGGCGTTCGAGGTCGCTGGTGTAGTTGCAGATGACATCGCAGCCATTGGTGGCGTAGACCAGATAGATTGAGCCCACACGGCTCCACTGCGGCGCCGTCACGTCGTTCTCGCTTTCCTCGCGGCGCTCCATGACATTGATCCATTCCTCGTCGCAGTGGCCGATGTGGGGCATCACGCGCTCCCACTGTGTAGCGCTCTTGACCGGCGTGTCCTTGCCATCGTCAATCGTAATGGCGTAGCCGGCCCCTATCAGGTCTTGCACGGCGAGGCGGATGATGGCGCGCTCGATCAGGATGCGCTGGGCGACGTCATCGCCGCCAATCTCGTAGGCTGCGGCGTATGCCTTGTCGTCGGGCTCGGTGAACACATGGGTGGCAGCCTGGGTACGCAGGCTGGCCAGCAGGGTGGCGGCGTCGGGGCGTTGGGTCTGGGTGGTCATGGCTCTCTCTCGGTGTGCCCGCCGTAGCGGGGGCGTTTTCCGTTGATCAGGCGTCGAAGCCGCGTTCGCGCAAGTACTGGCGCGCTTCGGGCACGGTATCGAAGAGGCAGCGCACCAGCGCGCCATCGTTCCAGTGCAGTTCAGTGCGGGCGCAGTCCCCAAACACTTTCAGAGTGGCGCGGTCTGCGGTGTAGTGGTTGCGGCCGGTGGCGAGATCGTTGGCGTACATCATCACTCGTCCCTCAGCCTGCGATCTTGGCCGGGTCGAAATCGGCGTGCGCGGCGGTGTTCCATGCATTGCCCCACAAGTTGAGATTCGTCTGGCTCTCGAAATCCATGGGCACGCCACACAGTTCGAATGCCTCGACCATGGCCTCGTTCGCATCGCAAAAGTCGTGGGAATGGCAGATTCCCTCGTCGGCTTCGGCGCGGTTGCGCTCGATGACTTCGGACAACTCTTCGCGGGTCAGATATTCGCGGATGGTGCGGGCAAAAGCGCCGGCCAGCGTCGCCGGCTTGATTGCGGCTGGGGTCGGCTCCGGCTCTTGCGGCGCCAGTTTGGCGGCCACGCGCGCGGCGGCAGCGTACTTGCCAGCATCAAGGGTGTCCCAGCTCTTGTCGGCGGCTAGCGTGTGCAGCGCATCGGCCTCGCCGGCTACCAGCACCGGCCATGCCTCAACCATCACGCCCGTGCACTTGCCATCAGCGAAGATGAACACATCGCCGTCGCGCAGTTCGCTGGCGGACTGTGACCAGTCGTAGACGGCGCTGCCGTCGGTCAGGGGGCACCCCACCACGCGCACGCCGTCAATCACCGGCACGGCCAGCACGCTGCGCATGCGGATCTCCCAGTCTTCGTTGCCCGAGAAAACATTGGCGCTGTGCAGGGCATCGCGGACTTGCGACAGGGTGATCGATTGATTGGCTTGCATGCTGAGCTCCTCGGTAAGTGGTGCAACGGTTTCTATATTATACGCACATGTGCGTAGTGTCAACACCACATAGGGCTAAGATAACTGCTATTATCTAAGGGCTATTTTTTGCCGGCAAAATTGGACCGCTATCTTCACGCTGGCAAAAAGCCAATCCGATCAATGACTTAGTAAGCACACGATGCGCAAGCCCATTTCGACTATCGAGCGTCTCGGCATGCACCACTTCGCCCATCTGAAAGCGGTGGCGATGGGTGTCCCATTCCAGGCGGCGGCGCTTCGCTATTTGGGCATTCACCATGGCCACCAGGCGGCGGGCGTGCACCGGTTGACGGTGGAATCGGTGCGGGCGCTGGCTCGCCGTCAGCATGAGCCGGCGTGGCGCTTGATCGGCCTCGTGATCCGTGTGGACGTGGAAATGCAGCAAGGTCCGTCCCTTGCGGAGTTCGTCGCCTCCCGGGGCTTGGAAGACTGGAGCGAGGAGGACGTCGGGCGGTTCTACCTGGAGGCTTATCCCGAACAAGCCGAGGCAGCCGGCTCGGCGCGGACGAAGCGGCGCGAGCGGTTGCGCAGCGCGCAGCTTGCGCTGCTGGAGAAGCTGGAAAAGCGGTCGGTAGTGCCGCCCTCCCCTGTCGACCCCGTGGCCACCTGGTTTGATCCGATCACGGCCCAGCGACTCATGGACGCAGGCATGGTCTCGCTTCTGGACCTGGCCGACCGCATCGCACTCGGGGGACGCTGGTTTGGGGCCATGCCCGGTGTGGGCGTCAAAAAGGCCGAGCGCATTGCAGCGTTTGCTCGGGACTTGCTGGGCGACAAATTCCCGCTGCAGCGTCGGTTCGCTGCGCCGCTCGACGACTGCAGCGACGACGCTGCAATGTCGCCAACGGGACTGCCCGACTTGCTCGATACGCAGCGACTCCCATTCCAGCTCACGTACGAGTCCACCTACAGCGTCCTGGCGGCGCGCAGCGATGCCGATGCAATTGGCGAATGGATTGCGGCGAAGGCAGGCTCTCGGCAGACGGCGCTGGGCTACCGTCGTGAAGCGACTCGGCTGCTGCTGTGGCTCCGAGAGGAGGGTGGAGGCAAGGGATTCGGCGACATGACGGCAAGCGACTGCACGCGGTACGCTGCATTTCTGGCGGACATCCCGCCGCGCTGGCGGTCGAAGGCGCGGGCCAGGCCCGGCGCTGAGGGCTGGGCACCCTTCCGTGGTCCGTTGAGCCATCAGAGCCGCCAGTACGCGCTCAATGTCCTGGGAACGTTTTTCACGTGGTTGCAGGCGGCGCAGTACATCCCAAGCAACCCATGGGTGTTGGTCAATCGGAAGCTTGGTGACGATCCTGCAGCGCGCCAGCTTGACACCAAAGCCATCGGCGAGGGAGCCATGACGGAGATCCTGCGGGTCATCCACGCACAGCCAGATTCCCCGTCACGCGCCAGAATCCTCTTCATCTTGGGCTTTATGGAAGCGGTCGGACTTCGCTCGCAAGAGCTTATTTCGGCTCGTCTGAAGGACTTCAGCCTGGAACCGGAAGGCTGGGTGCTGCACGTGTACGGGAAGGGCGCCAAGAACCGTGTGGCTGCGGTCCCCGGGCAAGCGCTGGATGCCCTGCAGGCGTATCTGCGTGCGCGGGGGCTGGGCGGCCTTGAAACGGCATCCGGAGATTACCCGCTGCTGGCGAGTCTTGGTGACTCGTCCCAGCCCGTCGGATACCAGGCGCTGCATGAGCACGTCAAAGGCTGGCTGAAGAAGGCTGTGGCCGCCTCCGCTCTGCCTGAGCACGAGAGGCGCAAGCTGGCCGGCGCTTCCACGCACTGGCTTCGGCACACCTTCGGGACGCGCGCAGTGGCCCGACACGTTCCGCTCGATGTCATTCAGGAGCAGCTCGGCCATGCGAGCATTCAGACGACCATGAACATCTATGGTCGCGCTCCCATCCAACGCCGAACCGCAGAGCTCGGCAAAGCCTTCGATACGCCGAGCACGACGGATACGTGAGCCAATTTGGGAGTCATCGTTGCGCCTTGCACGCGTCCCATATTCACTCACGTATGGCGCAAGGAATCTCACAGATGCTCCCAGACCCACTCACGATGGGTCCCATTGGGGCTCACACTGACTCCCTCGGATGCTCACATATCGGGCGGCAACCCCTTGATGGGCTTGGTGCTTCCCGAATGCAAAGGTCTTAAAGGGCCTTGAAGTTCTTAAAAAACCATGTTCGGGGCCGCAGACGGATTGAGATAGCCAGCGTGAGACATCCTTGGCAGCATGACTCCCATTCCATCTCACGTATTGGTCTTCTGGCTAACACGTAGCAATCTTTTGCAGCAAAAGACTCCGCGCCATCTACGAGGCATTCAGGAAGTCGGTGATGAGCTTAACCAGTGCGTCGTGTCGGGCCGGTTCCAGCGCGCCCGGCTCGAATTCCACGACCGCCCTGCCCTTCGGTCCGATTCTCAGCGACGCAGCCGTCTGCCCACGTGCCTGGATAGGAATCGAGGGTTTCGGGCTCTTCGCGGTCAGATTCAGAAGTCGCTCGATGACTTCTGCCGGCGTAAGGCTGTCGCGGTCTGGTTGGATGGCGCGCGCTCGTTCCAGCATGCCGTCTGGATCGCTTTGCAGTGCATCGGCGAGCGGCTTCGCCCAGCGAACTTGAATCACCATCGGCGACGGAAAGGCTTGGACCACGGCATCGGGCAACTGCGCCAACTTGCAACAGCGTGAGGCATCGGAAAGGTTGACACCGAGTTCGTCGGCGAGTCGCCTCAGGCTGGGATACAGTCCTTCCTTCAGGGCGTGGTTGTACATGCGCCCCTGCTCCCACGCGCTCAGGTTCTCTCGCTGTCGATTCTCGCGGTCCATCTCTGCAAAGAGGACTCGGTCATCCATCGAATCGACAACGATGGCGTTGACTGGGAGGCTAAGCTCCAGGCAACCGTGGTGGCGCCGATGGCCGTAGACGATTTCATACTCCAGCGCGGTGCGTCGTTCTTGCGGGGGTGTTTGACCGTCAAACACCCTGCGAACCTTGATGGGCTCAACGTTCCCGCCGGCGTTTTGGAGTTCGGCCTTGAACGCCTCCCAGTCTGGGCCTTTGAAGTTGAGTTCGTCACGGTTTGCCCATCGGCTCCGGCGAATGCTGTTGGGGTCGAGTTTTCGAACAAGCTCCGCGCCCTCGTACTCGGCCAAGCGCTGGCTCGCCTGGTCAAGACTCGCTTGGGTTTCCGTGAGCTTGCGTTCTATGTCGCTATTGCCCGCGATGGCGCCCATGACCATCCCGACTCCGGTTTGCGGTCGCGCGACTGCGGAAGTCCCCGCATTGCTACTGCGCTTTTCATACGCACTCATGTCGATTTCTCCGACCAAGGTGCCAAGTCTCTTCTTTGTCATATTTTGCTCCAGCCAACGTCTTGGCTCAGGGTGTTTGACGGTCAAACACCTGCGTGGATGTGGCGCGCAGCGTCGCTGCAGTGGGTTCGTTGAAGGGGGTGTTTGACGGTCAAACACCTCTCAAGAGCCCTCTTCATCAATTCGTACGGTGACGCTGCCAGGTGGCTCGGATCAACGCCTCTATCTGCTCCGTAGCCTGGTCGTATGCGCTGAGGGCGCGCTTGTACGTCCGGGGGTCGATCATTTCTTTGAGCTTGGGTGACTCATCGTAGATCGTGCCGAAGTTGGCAGCGCTGGTTTCCGTGGCCTTGGTTTCCGGAATCTCGACGGATAGAACTTTGCCTTCGTAGGTCTTGTATATCCAGTCCTTGACCGCTGTGATGGTGTCGTCCGCTTCGATCTTTCCGCGTACCTTCACTTGAGTCATCAGAACCCGAACGAAGTCAAATTCCTTCGTAACCCCTCGCTGCTCAACGAGTTGGGCAGCGAGGTCCGAGAATAGCCGCCAGAACTGGGCGGCCGAGGCGACGGCAAGCGCGTTCGGCGGCAGCGGCATCAGAATGCCGTCAGACGCCATGATCGCGTTGATCGTGACATACGAGAGGGCAGGGGGCGTGTCGATTAAGATCACGTCATAGTTCTGGCGCGCCTCGTCAAGCGCCAAGTTAAGAACGTCCCAGAACTGGAAATGCGGGTCTCGCATCTGCCTCGCGGGCAGCGCGAATTCCGCCGCAAAGAGTAGGGGCGCGGCGCCCACCACATCGATACCATGCCAGTACGATTCTCGAATCGCACTGCTAATGCTCGGCTCGGTCCCCATGCAAACCGGAAGAATAGTGTCATCCTCCGTGACTTCGGTAGCTGGCAAAATACCGAAGAGGGTGGTGAGAGACCCCTGCGGATCGCAGTCCACCACGAGGACTCTATGGCCCTTCAGCGAGAGACCTTGAGCAAGCGTCATGGTGGTCGTGGTCTTGCCGACACCGCCCTTGAAGTTGGCCACAGCGATACAAACGGCATCGTGCCCGGCAGGCTTCAGGTAATTAGCCCGGTATTCGCGAACCCAAGCATGAACCTCGGGCAGTGCGAACTCCCGTCGGTTTCCGCTCCCGTTGATCTGCCCTTTTGGCAGGTGGTCATCCTTTTTGGACCGGTAGGCTATTGCATTCCGGTCCACACCACACAGATCGGCGAGCTGCGTCGCGTTGAATCGAGGAGACTCTTTCCTGCTGTCCGGCGCAAGCAGCTTGCCTCTGACGGCATCCATCATGAACTCGGCACGGTCTGCCTGTTCCATGATGCTGGCCAAGGATTCGGGCTGCAGGAGGATTTCTTCAAGGATAGCCATCGCGTGTTAGTGGCGTAGGTTGAGGTGATCGCATTCTCCTACACTTCAGCAAAAAACTACAAGAGTCGCGAAAAAGCTTGTGAAAAGTCAGCGACGAAAGGCCCCGTGTGATGATTCCGGGCGGTTCTTGGTCTGAATATCTCACCTAGCCCCGTGCTTTGGGGTTTAAGAAAGTTTACAAGCCTTCAACCCCTTTAAATCCTTTGCACTCCGTAAATCGGCATTAAATCAACGAGTTATATGCAAATGTGTGAGCTTATGTGGGAGCGAGTGTGAGCTTCTATGGGGGTCTATGTGAGTGGGAATGGGAGCTTACGTGAGGGACCCTGGGAGTTCCCGTGAGTGAATCTGGGAGCGGTTTTTACCCTGTGAATGACTCCCACAACGGCTCACGTATGGCCGGATAGAGTCCTTTGATGCACGGCCATGCGTGAGGCCAGGCGGCCAACTGTCGTTTCCAAGCATCGTGGCCAGAGGATGTGTGAGCCCCAATGGGGGTCGACCTGGGCATGGCACTAGCAAGATGCGTGAGGTGTGTGGTTAAATTCGCCTCACATATGTTGCTGTCACGTGCGCATGAAACAAATCGAACTCTATCCGGTAGATGCCCCAGAAGCTCGCGATGAACTTCTGCGCAAGCATGTGAATGCTATCGCTCTCATGCCAACCAAAGGCGGGGGAAAGATATCCGCCTTCGACAGTACCCTGTATGACGTGCTCCTCTATCGCGCACAGGGCATGGGAGATAGGGACGAGTACTCGGCACGCATGCACGAGATCGTCAAGGACCTTAATTTCGATAGCAACAACACGGAACACATCAAGAAGGCATTGAAGAACCTCATGAAGACCATCGTCGAATGGCAGAGCCCGACGAGCGGCGAGATCGAGGTGTGGGACGCCTGTGTTCTGCTGAGTGGCGCATCAATCAGGAAGGACAAGCGCACCAACGCAGTGGAGGTGAGGTGGCGCTACGACACACAGATCAAGGCGCAGTTGCTGGATCCGGACCGCTACGCAGGTTTGCTGTTGAAGTCCATCACGCAGTTGCGCTCGCACCCGGCGAAAGCGTTGTATAGGATTTGCGCGCGCTATGTCGACAACCCTGGTCGGAAAACGGCCCGCCAGCATTGGCGCTGGTGGCGCCCCGTGCTTTGCGGCCAAGTCTACGACGAGAACAAAGGGGAGTATCGCTATTTCAAGCGTGATGTTCTTCAGCCTGCTATCGCCGAGATCAACGCCAACACGGAGTTGGAAGTCAGCCTGCTTCCGGAATTCAAGGAGCGTGACAACAAGACGGTGTCCGACATTCAGTTCGAGGTCCGATTGAAGGGGCTCGCCAAGAAGCCGCAAGCGCCTGGCAGCAAACCGCTGGACAAGGTAGAGCCGGCCGACCTGAAGCTGATCGGACAAGCGCTGAAGCTCGGCGTGGCTCAGGACGAAGCCGAAGGGCTGTATCGAGAGCACGGTGCAGAGGCGTTGCAGAAGGGGCTGGGCGATCTGGAAAAGCGCGTGGCAATGCCTCCGCAAGTCGCGGGTGCAGTGGAGAAGCCGGGTTCTTATCTCCGCTCGCTCATGCGGCCGAAAGCCGCCGCGCAAGTTCCGGCATCCGAGGCCAGTCCGAAAGCCCGTCAAGGAAAGGATCTGGAACGAAGCAAGGCGGCCTTGCTTGAGGAGTGGTTGCGGCAGAAGAAAGATGAGCTACGGTCTCTCTTCCAAGAGCTGCCGGAAGCGGAGCAGGAGGAATTGCTGGCGACATTCCGCTCGTACCACGAGCTTCAACCGTTAATCAAGCGATTCGAAACATCCGGCTGGAACCACAAAATGATCCGCGACATCTTCGCGGCGTTCCTTGGGGAGACCTGGCTCGGCGCTGAGTGGAACAAGCCCAAGCCCGATGAACTCCTTGCGCTGGCCTTGGAGAGGCCGACGTCGTCAGCATGACAGCGGAGTGGGGGACTTTTGCAGCAAAAGATACGGTGAGGAGATGGGATTCGCTGGGCTGCAGTGAAAGATGATGCGCGAATTAGCTGGACTGCTCACCAAGCGCGCCCAAGTGGGCGCGTTTGCTTGTCGGCCATTTAATAATGTACTATTACGAAAACCTGCGTCAGCTACGCTAGATTTCGCTTGGATACCCTTGCACAAGCAAGGACCCTTGAGTCGCTGTTCCATCATTCACACTTTCGGAGAGTCCGATGGCAAAAGCCCCAATAGAGACTTCGCAGCCCGTCTCAAAATTTATTGTTGTACATGGAGATAAAGGAGGGGTGGGCAAGTCGATGGTTGCCCAGGCGCTCGCTGACCAACTGATGTGTTCCGGCGCCAAGGTGGCCATCGTAGAAGCGGACACGCAGAACCCGGATGTTGCTCGGATGTTCGGCAACAATCTGCCGGTCGCACAAACGAACGTACGCAGCGAGAACGGCTGGATGGATGTGATGGACTTCGTGATGAAATATCCGGGCCACACCATCATCATGAACACGCCGGCCGGCATTGGCGAATACATGCGCTCCGACATGGAATCGTTCGCCAATTTCCTCAAGGCGCAGGACATGCCGGTGGAGATGGAGTTGTGGTGGGTCATGAACGTCCAGCACGACTCGGTCAATCTGCTCAACGAAGCGTACAAGACGTACGGTCAGTTCTTCTCGCGCGTACGTGTCGTATGCAATCTGCACTACGCTGGCGGCGACAAGTCCCCGCACGGCCCCTTTGTGCTCTGGCACGAGAGCCCGTTGAAGATCCAGATTGAGAAGAAGCAAGGTCTGACGATCTTCTTCCCGGGCCTCCATATCCGCGTGGTGGCGAAAGTGCTGGACCCGCGCAAGATCATGCCGTTCTCGGATGCTGTGGATGCCGTAGTAGGGGAATCGGTGGCGCTTGAGCACAGCGAGCGTTGGAAGCTCCAGCAATGGTTGATGGACTGCCAGAAGGCGTTCGAACCTGCCATTGCTCCTGCCGTCGCTCCCGCAGTCGCAAGCGCCGGGTAAGGGCTCCTCGCAATGTCTAGCAAAACGGTCTGGATGGTGTCGGGCAACAAGGGCGGCGTGGGTAAGTCCGTCTTTTGCCTTGCATTCGCGTCTGCGCTCGAAATGCGCGGCGAACCGTTTGCTGTGTTCGACGGCGATGGGCGCACCGGGGACGTGTTCGCGGCCTTCCGGCGAAAGTGTCCGGCACGCCAGGGCGACTTCCGAGCACTACGCCCGGAATCGCATCTCTGCAATCTGGATCTCATCTATGAGACTCAACTCCAGCAGCTACTTGCAGGTAGCCCGCATTTGATTGTCAACACGCCGGACGGTGCCGACGCTGTTCTGAAGAAGTGGTTTGATGTCACGTTGAGCCACACGGAGGCGAGCAACATCAACTTCCGGTTCGTCTATCTGATGTCGGACCGTCCAGACGGGCTGGAGATGCTGCCGCAACTGGCAGAGAGCTTTCAGTTCCTATATCCGGTGCGCAATCTTCACTTCGGCCAGGAGCGCCGATTCACGGCCTTCAATCAACAATACCTCGATGGCTTCAAAGTGGTATTGGACCTCCCTGCACTAAGAGGCGAGGAGGTTCGGATGCTCTTTGACCTTCAAACCTTCCCTTCTGAGGCGATGAAACTCAAAAAGAAGGGGACCGGCACATACGCAATTCCGACCCTGTCCCGCGCTCGTCTGCACGCATGGCAGCGCCAGGTCAACGAGTTAGTGTGGGACATGGTGGACAACACGGAAATGCCGAATCTGGAGTTCGGCAAATGGTGATGGCAGCAGAGAGCTTTGCTCGCATCGCATCGCATCACTGGATCCGGCATACGGACCAGCCAATCTTCCATGCTTATCTCAGTATCCGGCCGGGGGCAACCTCCGTGTGCGGTGAGGGAAGGGCATTCCAAAGCGTCCGCGAGATGGACGTGCCTGGTGAGCGGTCGCAGTGCTGCGCAAAGTGTTGCGAAGCTCTGTATGGCCGCATCGGCTATCGACCGCCACTCAGCGGGGAGGACTTTGAATGAGGCTCATCAGTGCCGTTGAGGCCTTGAAGAAGCAACCGTTGACCGCAGGCGAGGCAGCCATGCTGCAGGAGTTCCAGCGGCAATTCGACTTGGATGACGATGATCCTCTCAATGTGGTGCTGGCAATGATGGCTCGGAGTCAGATGATCATCGAAACCGCCCCCGACCTTTTGCAGCAAAAGGTAGTTGAAACCATTGAGTTGCATCGGACGAATTTGCGTACGCAGGCAGTCCTGACGGCCAAGGAAATGATCGCAGACATCTCGCATCTTTTGCTGAAGCAGCAGGGAGATATGAAGGCCATTTGGCGCCAGCGGCTGTCGTGGTTCGCCACCGGTGCAGCTTCCATGTTGCTCGTCATGGGAAGCGCTCTGATGTTGGCTCGATGGTGGCACTGAGCCCAGCAGCACACTTTCCAAATTGTTCCCGAACCCGTTCGCAAAGAGGGCTCTCATGTCAAATCAAAACCACCCCTGGATCCAGGACTTCGCCAGCTTTGAGGCTGTCCTTTGCTGTACCCATGAACTCGGTCAGTGGGAGCCGTCAGCGACATTGCGGGCCTACCAGACGTATGGCTTCGATGACGCAAGCACACCCGGCAATGATCAAACCTTCCGGCACATCGACACGGGTGTACTGTTGCTGCACGATGGCGATGTCGTTGCCATCCAATTCGGCGACGGGAATTTGTCGGCTGCTCTGTCGGATCTCTTCCTGGTGCTCAACGCGTTGGGCTGGAATGAAGCCGAGGTGTTCCACCCAGCGGAGACCTTGGCCGCGCTGCTGGAAGACATGGGCAAGGCAATTCCGGGCCATATGGACTTCGACGTCAAGGCAGCAAAGGTCGTGTCAGAAACTGGGCGCGTTCCTGAGGAAACTGCGCTAATTGAGCGCGGCAAATCGCTTCTGCACGGAGTTGCCGTTGGGCATCAGGAAGTGCAGGACTTCAATGCCCTGGCGCTCGGGGAGCTGGAGTCGATGGCGCCCGACCACGCATTCCAATCTGTCGCTGCAACGGATACCAGTGTCCCCCAGCAACCGCTACCGTCAATGGAGGCCGAACCTGTCTCGGCTCGGGTGCATCTGGATGACGAATTTGACATCGGCATCGGTGACGCAATTCCGGGGCAATCGCTGTCGGAGCCGGCTCATGCAATTCGGCCACACGGGCAGGTATTCCTTGATGACGATGATTCGGGGCCCGTGGATCTGGTCCTCGGCGCGTCAACACTTCAATCGACGGCCGCCCACCCCTCGCAGAACGGTGGCGATGATGTCTATGCCGGCGATGGCCTCTCCATCGACGCAAATGTCGAAACAGCGGCGCAGTCAAATGCGGTACCCGTCGCGGCTGAAGAGCCAAGGCGGGTCGGGCAGCCGGCAGGCGCACCCATAGCCCATTCGGTCCGGATCGGGCACACCGAATCGCCTCCATTGCCAGACGCGCCAATCGATACCCCAGTAGCACGCGTGCCAACTTTTGTAGGGCGCTCGGGCAAGGGTTCGGCTCCACAAAGCCTCATTCGCGTCGGTAGTTCCGCTCTTAGTTTCGACCTTCCCGATGCACCGGTGTCGTTGGAGGAGATCAGTCAGTACGCTGGCCAGGTCGGCGCGATTGAAGTTGTGCATCTCTGGCCTGGGTTGATCCACCAGTCAGAGCGGTGGGATCTCGTCGGCGAAATTGACCTGAATGCCCCTTGGTTTGCCGAAGTTGTGGCGAATGAGTTGGCGCCCCAATGCGCCGTCGAGCGCGTCTGGTTCGCTTCTGCGCTGCTCCAACTGGCGCGGCGGCAGGGCCCTGCCCAACTTCGGGACATGCTGGTCGGATTGCTGAAGGCGGACGGTGCTGAGTCTTGCGGAGCGATCAGCCAGGCCGCGTCACTCAAGCCCGAGGCTCACGAGCGCTTCGTGAGCTTGGTGCTGGATCGGTTCTCGGGCCTGCTGCTCTGCCAAGAAGGCGAGTCATTCCTCGATGTTCGGCCCGCAGATGGCACGGCGGCCGAGTTGGGGATCGAAGTGCGCACGTTCAGCGTTCGGTCGATGGTCGAGGCGGCGGAGCCGAAACTGTATGTCATCCATTTGGACGCTACAGATGGCCCATTCATCGCGATGATCGTGAGGTTGCTCAGAGGCGTGGCCGAGCGCTATTCGATTAGCACGCGGGCTCGCACGCAGGCGCAAGCGCTGCAACGCGAGGTTGAGCGCCGAGAAGCCACACAGCGCGAGGCGGAGCGTATCAGTGCGGTTGAAATGGTCCAGTCAACTATGGCTGGCCTGATGGAGCAACTCAAGAAGGCAGGTATCGCACTGCCGACGTAACACGCCTCCATGGACACCGAGCTGCAGGCAGAACTTGACGCTTGCCTGGGAGCGGCCGAGAAGGTCTTGGATGGCCTGCCCGAGCCGCTTTCAGACGGAGCCAAGGTGGACCCGGCAGTCAGGGCGCGCATTCAGTGGATCCAACGCCAGCTTTCGAACATGACCGCCAAGCTCAAGGCGATGCAAGAGGACATGGAAGCGGGCGTGAGTCTGAATGAGATGGGGTTCGCAGATCCGCAAGAGATGCTTGATCTGCTGAATGACATGAGCATCCAAATCGCGCAGTTAAAGGCGATGAGTCTCGCGCTAGGAAGAAGCCTTGGGCACGGCCTCTAAAGGCTAAGAAGCATCCATAAGTCACTGAACCCACCATCCACGTAGCGCACGCTAAGCCTGCGCGACGGCTGCAACTTCAAAGGGAGAATTCGATGAGTCGCACAATGAAGTCAGACGCCCAGAATTCGCTGCTGCGGGCGCGGCGCGAGGCCGCTGAGTCGATCACCTGGCCGGAGAGAACAGCGCTATTGCTGAATCCGGACCCGACAGTCCGCAGGCGCCTCAAGCGCTTCGCGTTCGTTGTCGGTGCCTTCGCCTTGCTATCGCTAATCTCGATCCAGCCTCACGGCCCGCTGCAGGATCTGACGGATGCGCTTCAGACGCGCGATCTGCGACCGGCCATGGAGCAGGCCATGCGGGGCGGTAACCATACAGCCGCCACTTGGTTGGCCACGCACTATCCGAAGGAACACCCTGGACTGTTGCAACAGCAGGCGGATGCTGGGAATCCGAAAGCCATGTTTCTGGTCGGCGGATACTTGATGATGACCAAGGAGACGGATGGGCGCTACGTCTCGGTCGATCCTACGCTGACACCAGCGCAGCGACATGCGAAGGGACTGGAACTGGTACGCAAGGCGGCTGCAGCCGGCAGCGAGGATGCCCTGCTATTTCTCATCAGGAATGGCGAAGGCCTTACCGAATGAACGTAGCTTGCGAGGGCGAGCTAGACCTCGGGTAAGAGGATCGCGCCAGACCTGGGGCGCGCGGCCGCGAAGGTGGTCACGGGCAATTTGGATGAAGCTTGCCACACGAAATCCATTCGCCATAATTGGCATGCAGGCCGCGAACGATGGTCGCTCGCGGCTTTTTCATTGGGCGGTTCACAGCGACCGCCAGGGCGAGTCGCTTTGGGAAGAGGGGACAAGTGTTTAATGACATCGAGCGCTTCATGCGCATAGTTGGCCAACAGATTTCCAGAGACCGGAGGCGCTATGAAGCACGGGTCGAATCCGTGTTCGACCTTGTGCTGACCGTTCTGCCGGCAACAGCAGCGGATTCGGCATGGCTGAGGGATGTCAAGCATTCGGCATTGCAAGGTAAGCTTGAGTGGAAACTGAAGCTCGCCTCTTATCTGCAGGGGATCGCAGGCAAAGCGGAGCGCCAAGAAGCCGTTGCGTTGGTGCAGCATGCGGTCGACGAATGTCCGGAGAAAGGCGTACCGTTTGCCCACATCGCGATGCCGATGCTTTGGGCGCTGATGATCTCGGTTGCGACCATGAGCAACGTAGTCTTGACGTGGGGCGCCTCACCATTCTGGATCTTGCTTCCTTTGGTAGTCGTGGTGGCAGGGGCGACCGCGAGGAATATGCCGTGGCTAAACAGAGCGATGTTCTTCCGTCTTGGTCGATTGGAAAGGACAGTGTCGATAGGCGTTTATGGGACCTTTCTTGGCGTCATGGCCGTGTACTTCATACCGTGGACGACAAGCTTGGTCATGCCCGCACTTTCGCAAGGCAGATTCCAGCAAGAGCGAATCCGTTTGAACGACGATCCACAAGGATTTGCGACCCTGCGGGCCTTCGCGCGGGATAACTTCGCTGTTGAGGTGGTTCTGGGTGACGTGCTGTCTGGCGGCTGGGCAGAGACCGAGTTGAGTATCCCATCGGGCGGGTCCCCAGCATCGATGTCGCTGGCGTCTGGCTACTGTGAGATGAACATGAATCCGGCGCGCGTCCAACGCGAGTTCGGACCCTCACAGAAGATCGACGCTCCGCTTTGGACGCGAGGCGTGATGATGCATGAGTTTGGGCACTGTCTCGACACGCGGCGAGATCTGCCGGGATTCAACGGGCGCCCCCCTGCAACGTTTGCGCTTGCGCCTATCGACGCGAATGGTGTCGTTGACGCCCGGACGTACATCGCAGCAGGGCGCAAGAGATCGACGATGCTGTGGCGTGAAGCGTTCTCGGATATTTTTGCCGTAGGCTATTGGCGGCTATCCACATCCTCGGAACACGCTGCGAGACTTACCCAGATGTTGCGAGCGAAGCGCGCTGAGAATGCCGCCTTGGACAAAGCACATGCCACGATGTGTTGGATTGACCAGGCCGCTCAAGCCGCCCTTCCCGGATCGTACAAGGATCTGGTGAGTTGGGCCGATCAGATAAGAAGTTCGAAAAGCTGCTCAACGCAAGCCGCGTGAACGCGGGGGGCGGTACGAACGTGGGCGACCGTGTAGCACTGATTCGACCACGGTGCGCTTGCTGCGGGGATTGGCGGTGCTCAGGTCGATTCCCCGCAAGAGCCTTGTTGAAGTTGCGTTCCTGAGTTGGTCAGCGCGGCGCAGTCGGCATCGAGGCGATCCCAGACATAACGCACCAGGCGCGGCCCGTCGAGGACGCCCTTCGCGATCTGGTCTAAGGCAGCTTCAAGTTCCGCTGTGTAGCCGATGTGGGCGAAGCCGAAGCGGGGATAGAGGATGTCGTAGCACTTTTCAGCCAATGGTGTAGCTTCCAGCTCGCGATCCTTGCCAACCTTGATTGAGCCCTTGGTCTGTACCCCTCTGAGAATCGTAGCAAGGGTCGCGGGCCGGCCGATTCCAAGCTTTTCAAGCTTCGCCGTCAGCGTGTTGAGCGTATAACGCGGCGGTGTTTTAGTTTGGTGACTGCGCACCTCGGCACGGTCGACATTGACTGTAGCGCCCGGTGACAGTTTGGGCAGGCGCCTTGCTTCAGGGTGATTCTTCGCTGCCTCATCGTCCTGCAGGACTGGCGATTTCGCTGCAGGGCTTGCCATCCATCCTGGCTCCAAGAGAATCCGTGCGGTAGCGGCGAAGCGTTGTACGTTCCTCGCGTCTGTGAGGACGACGCGCCTGATCGCGTATCGAGCCGGCGCCAGTTGGCTGTAGAACGCTCTCTCACGAATTAGCTTGTAGAGTGCGCGTTGCTCTTCGGTTGCGCCAGCTTCCTCGACGTCGATGTACGACGGTCGGATGCCTTCACGGCCTTCCTGAGCGTTCTTGTTTTTTACTGTCCAGCGGTTGGGCGTTTCCGGCACGGACATCCCCTGTGAACGCAATAAGGATCGGATTTCTTCTGCAGCAACTGGATCGATGTTCGGACTGTCGGTGCGGTGGTAGGTGATGTGACCGTGGCCAGATCCGTCGCCTTCGAAAAGCCTTTGTGCGACTTGCATGGTCTTCTCCGCGTCCCAGTCAAAGATGCGGTTCGCGGCTTGCACCATGCTGAAGGTATAGAAGGGCGAGGGAGGGAGTCGCAGCTCGAAGGAGTCTTCACAGGACTGAACGGCGAGGGCACGTTGATTGCTTGCAGCCTTAGCCAGCTCGGCATCCAGGCAGCGTGGGGACGGGTCGTCAATGTCGTACTCGCTGTTGGGCTTCGGCCCATTCCTGGAAGCGTTGGGCGCTTGATACTGCCATTCAACTTGCCATCCGCCGAGGTCGAGGTGGACCGTATAGTAGGTCTGCACCTGGTGATTGCGAATCTTGCGCTCACGCTCGATCACGAGCGCCTCGACAGCAGTTTGCACCCGGCCGGTCGCGACGCCCTTCTGGTTCACTTGGCGCATTAGGACCGGCGATGCCACATTGCCAATGATCCTGTCAATCAGCCGGCGAGCTTCGCGAGAGGCGACCGCATTCCAGTCGATATGATCAGCGTGCTGAAATGCATGCTCGATCTTCTCGCGGGTGATCGCATTGAAGCGCATGCGCTTCGGGTTGCTGAGTTGCAGATACTTCATGACGAAGGCGGCAATAGACTCGCCTTCGCGATCTTCATCGGTGCCTAGATAGACAACCGTCCCGGGGTTGTCGCGGAGATACTCGCGAATCTTGGCGACGGCTCGCGTACCGTCAATGGCTCGATGCGCATCTGAGGTCAGGGCGTATTCGCCCTGCATCGATTCTCGGTCGATGCCGATACCCTCCCTAGGATTGCGGGGTAGGTCGCAGATGTGCCCGTATGTCGCCATGGCCTTAAATCGGCCTCGAAACATCTCTTCGATCTTGCCAGTCTTGTTCGGCGATTCAACGATCAGCAGGGCGGGTTGGGATTCCATGGCGGTATTCATCGTGCGCATCATAAAATAATGCATCTTTTGCCGCAAAAAATCCGGCACACCTGCACAAATTTCCAACTATGGTTGGCGGACGGTGTGTCAAGTAACGCATATCATTCAGGCCCCCGACGGGTGCCTGCCATGAAATCTTCAAAACTTAATGCAGCCTTCGGCAAGACTCTGGCCAGGCTGCGCAGAGAACGTGGCTGGACACAAGAATTCTTGAGCTTTGAGTGCGATCTCACAAGAAACTATGTTTCGTTGCTTGAGAGAGGAGAGAGCTCGCCGACATTGAACACCATTTCAAGCCTAGCCGAGGCATTGAATATTGGAGCGGAAGAGTTGATCAAGATGACATTTGAAGAGCTCCGGAAGACTTCAAGAGATTCGCGTAGGATTTAACGAACGCCGCCGGCCATCATCACCTCCCTCAACGCGCCCGTTGATACGTGCGTGCCGTTGGCATCCCCGCCTCCGACCATAGTCGGAAGCGAAAACCGATCGCAGATCTCTGCCAACCGGGGATCTTGCTCACAACTCTCTGCAGCGAAGGCACTGCCAGTTTCGCTGCCATGCTTCACCGTACGACATACCCACCTTGGCTATGCGGGTGAGGCATAATCTTGGCCTTTCGCCTTTCCTAATAACAACAAACTATGACCCGGGTCAGAATGAACGTCGGCTATCGCGCCGACGTGGACGGTTTGCGTGCCTTGGCAGTCCTGATGGTGGTGTTGTGCCACGCCGGATTGCCATGGCTTAGCGGTGGTTTTGTCGGCGTGGATGTGTTTTTCGTAATCTCCGGTTTCGTAGTCACGCAAAGCCTGCGCCGCTCCTTGGCTGACGGCACCATGTCGTTTGCCGATTTTTATGTTCGGCGCGCACGACGCCTGCTGCCAGCGCTTTACGCCATGATGGCGGCGGTGTTCGTCTTCGCGATACTGTTCCTGCTACCGTCGGATGCCACGGCGTTTGCCAAGCATATCGGCTTAATTTCGCTCTTGGTTGGTAACGTGTACCTGGCCAGGCAGACTGGCTATTTCGATCCTGCTGCTGAACAGCAACCACTGCTCCATACTTGGTCATTGTCGGTCGAGGAGCAGTTCTACCTGATGCTGCCACTGGTCCTGTATCTGCTACGCCGGCGGTCAGTACGAATGCAAGCGGTCGTGCTTGGTGCTTTACTGGTAATCTCGCTTGCCGCATCGCAATGGGCGATAGGCAAGGCGCAACCAGGCGCGTATTACCTCGCACACAATCGGGCGTTCGAGTTCTTGATCGGTGTGCTGCTTGCGTACGCTCCGGCCTTACAAGGTGCCAAGCGGAGAACCTTTGACTTGATCGCGTTGGGTGGACTCGCGGTTGTTGTCATTAGCGCGGTCATGCTAAAGCCTGCCGCACCATTCCCCGGCATGCTGGCGTTGGCGCCATGCCTGGCAGTTGCCTCGACGATTTGGGCTACGCCTCGATCGAGTCTTGCCTCCTTGTTGCTGGCCAATCGGTGGGTAGTGGCGCTGGGACGCGCTTCCTACAGCATCTATCTTTGGCATTGGCCAATACTGTTCGCGCTGCGCCGTTTTGATCTGCGCGCGCCCGAGTGGACTGCGGCGGGGGTCGTTGCGTCATTGGCCGTTGGCGCAGTGTCCTATCGTTGGATTGAGCAGCGATTTCGCTATGGAGCAATCCCACAGCGTAAGGCAGCAATTCGCTTCATGCTTGCCCCTGCACTAGCTGTTGCGGGTGTGATCGTGATTGGCAAGGTCTCTGGTGGCTTCTTGTTCGCCTATCCTCAAGCGTTCCGAATCGCTTACTCGAAGGCGGAAGAGGGTACATGGGATGACGCACGAGGCAAGGCCTGCTGGGAGCAGGTCGCTGTCACCGACCCACGTCGATGCCATCTTGGCCAGCCTGATGCTGTGCGCCGGGCGGTGCTCTGGGGTGACTCACACGCGTATCATCTCCTGCATTTCGTCGACCGCCTCGGCATCGACTACCATCTGCAGGTTCAGGACGTTGCCTTTCCGATGTGTGCCCCTATCGTCCAAGTCCCTGAACGGGCCGGAGACTCCCGCTATGAGGGAAACCGTCAACGCTGCGCGGAGCACAATGCGAATGTCATGCGCTACCTGGTGGCTAACCGCAGCATCGATACCGTGATCCTATCGGCCGTCTGGGACCTATACGCAAACGGGGAGCCGCGTGCCGATGCAGCGCCGAATATCCACGGCTACCTGCCGGGAGACATTGACCGTGCGCTCGATGAGACTGTTGGCCAACTGCTGAAGGCTGGAAAGCGCGTGGTGGTGTTCGACGATATTCCGCTGCTGCCGGAAAGCAGCGTGAATTGTCCTTTGTACAACCGCCTTCGGTGGCAACGCGAGCAACACGATTGCACCTTTGCCCTTGCCGATGCCAGTGGCAACCGCGCTGCGGCGCAAGCCGTGCTCGATCGCCTTATGGCGAAGCACCCGGCAGTCTCTGTTGTCCGCACTTACGGCGCAAGTTGTACTGCAGGACGGTGCGTTGCGGAGTATGACGGCGTACCCCTCTATCGTCTCAACGACTCCGGCCACCTCAGCATGGAGGGCAGCCGCGTCTACTACGACCTTTACCAAAGCACTCGGCCACACGAGCTTGAGCAGGTCTTCGGCGGGCGGCTCAAACTAGCGGCCAACAGCGTCCAGTAGCAATTTTTTTGCTGCAATCACGTCCCCCCGTTCTGGGGAGGCTCTCCGTGGCCGCTCCAGAACGGCTATCCGTTGCCGGGGAAGCACGTCTGGAGTTCCGTCGTCGGCAATGCTGGAGGAGTAGTAGGGCGATTCGATTGCCTTACTGGTAAACCCATACCGAGAAATTGCCGGCGCCTTCGTTGTAGGGATTGGAGGTAACCATCCACGCCGTCCCGCTCGGCACCGGGAATGTAATGGTGCAGACCTTCGACCAAGAGTCGTTGTTGTCGGCGTTTTGCACGAAGGCTCCAATTGTGTTGAGCTGGCCAACTAGTTGGCAGCGATTGACCCCAGTGCCACCGGATGCGACTACGAACTGCGTCTTGCCAGAGTTGTTCCACACCCAGCCCGAGCCTCCAGAGTAGCCGCTGGCGAAAACATAAGCACCATTGCTGCCTCCCCCACGCGACCATACGCCATTTTCACAGGTCAGCGCTCCAGTGCCATCACGACCGTGGAGCCCATTGGGACCACAGCCCCAGCCTTCGTTGGCCCAGCCGTCGACCTGCAGAAACTCGCCAGTGCGGATTCGACCCGCCGAGTTCATCCAGCCCCATGCGGAAATATAAGCAGAATTCACGTTGGTATCGGCTTGCAATGTACCTGGAGTCCAGACATTTTTGCTGTTGTAGGCGCGAATCCAAGTAGGGTCGCTCATGTACCACCCACCACCCCATTTTTCCGAGTACCAGCCGGAATCCCCGCGCGTCCGGAACCACCCGCCAGTGTAGGTCTCGCCCGAGGTATTCGTGGTTGTTGCGTTCACCGTGCCTGCGTTGTTGATGTTATTCCCACCCATATCGATGGCCGTCCCCATGCGATTGAGGTTTGGCTGGCCAGGTACGGCATTACGGTAGAGGTAATTGTTGGTCAACTGCCCGTTGTTGAATGACAGAAGTGCTGCGAGGTGGCCGCCCGCAATAGACGTGTAGTTGGCTGTTGGCATCGTCCAGCCGCTGTATGACCCATAGGCTGTAGCGGCTCCGCCGGCGTAGGCGCCTGAATCGTTCTTTGGGATGAAGCCTCCCTGAGCACCAACAAGACCTGCGATCTTGGACGCAACCATGTCATTCATGGCTGTCCCGCCGTAGCTCATGACGAAGGCCTGTAGATTGCCCGCGCTGGGCTGAAGTACTTCAATCTGCCACGTCTGGCCGAAGGGGTTCGTCGCGCTAAACGACGCATCCAGGAGGTTCACGGCTTGCAACATCGGGACGGTGATGATGGCCGGAGTAGTGGCGGTGGCTACGCTCTGCACGTTCGTGCTGTACTGCTGAATGTAGGCCGAGCCGGCGTCAATCAGTCTTTTTTGCTGTTGAGCCGTGGTGGCCGACCGCGTGTTGCCGTTCGCCGTTTGGGAGAACGTGGACAGCGTGGGAAGAAACGTCAAGCCGACGATGACGGCAAAGAGAAGACCGATGACTTCGCTCATTGGATCTGTCCTAGTTACTGGCCGATCTGAATAACGGAGACGACACTGCCGTTGGGCACGGTCGTTGCAAGTGTTTGGCTGGTTGAACCCGGCGCCACGCTGGTCCAGGTTGTGCCGGAAGACATACCGTAGGCCGCGTCTCCACCCGTTATGGAGACGATGGTATTGATAGCACCGGTCGGCAACGATGCGTATGTGGTAATTGTCCGACCGGCCGATCCAAACGGGGTGATGTTGTTGCCGGCCGTCGCAAGGAACGAAGCCGAGAAGGGCGTGCCTTGAGCAGCGAGCTGCGCAGCCGAAACCGAGCCGGTGAAGGCCGGATTGCTGTTCCTGAAGGCCCCGACTGCGCCGGCGTAAGCGACGAACATTTGGCCAGCCTGGGCGGCTTGCAGGACCTGCGTAGGCGGGATGTTGGACGCGCTTTGGTAGCGATAGATCGCCACGAGGCCGGTAAATAGCGCGAACACCAGAGTGGGCATCAATCGCATGAATGATCCATCGTCATGGCAAATTGCGGTTCATCATTGCAGTGCGGCGCTGTCGCTCTACCTCGCTGCTGAGCATATGGAAGGTGCCGTCGCGCACGATCGACTGGAGGCTCTCTTGCAATTCACTGTTCATCCATAGGGGTTCAAACGAAAGGATGCGAGGCGGGGCTCCAGTGCCCTTCGACTCCGGGAGTGTGAATGGAAGCGCTGCCGGCGGAGGCGTCTTTCCCGGTTCCGCGATGTGCAGAGTGAGGTGAACAGCAACCCGGAGTGCGTCGGCCAAGGCTGCAGAGATCTTGTCGTTGTTCGCGAGCATGGCAAGGCGCGAGAGCCCGCTAACCAGATCCCCGGCATGGAATGTCGCTACCACAAGGTGACCGCTGATGCTGGCAGTGATGGCGGCACGTACTGCCTCGCTACTGCGCAGTTCTCCAATGAAGATAATGTTGGGGCTGGCTCTTAGCATGTTGCGGATCGCCGAAGTGATGTCATCGTCCGATGACACTTCGGTCTGATAGCACCATCCCTTGCCGTGTTGACCCTGCATAGGGAGCTCGACTGGGTTTTCGACGGTCCAGCAGACACCACCGTGCCGGTGCAAGCGGCCCAGAATGGTAGATGCGGCGGTGGTCGTCTTGCCGCTGCCAGTCTTCCCCATGAAGACCACGAGGCCCTCTGTCAGCGTCTTGTCGTAGAGCTTCCTGGCGAAGTGCGGAGGTACCCCAAGGGACTCAAGGTCGCCGGGGGGCATCCGATAGCGACGACAGACGAAGAGACTGTTGCCAGTGGAGATTTGCATCAGGCCGACACGCATTCGCGGGCCCTCCTTAGGGGGCCACTGAACGCGAAATGCCGGACCACGACTCTGTGCCTGGGCGACGAGGAACTTGCGCAACGCCATGACCTCTTCTGCGCAGGCGTCAGCCACAGGTACGACGTTCAGAGAGTCGGGAGTCGGCTTATACCAGCACTCCCGCGCATCCTCTGCCACGTACAGATCGGAAAACTCCAGGTCGTGCAACTTCATCGTTTAATGACTGAAGGTGAAAATCAGGCTGTTTGGCGACGCGTTGCAGGCGCTGACCGCAGCACCAGCATCGATGGGCAGCGCCTGCGCCGCGCCATTGATCTTCAGACCGACAATCGACGGTGTGTTGGTCGCCATCTTGGAGCAGGCGTCGTTCGGCACGCCTGCCTCGGTAACGTCGAAGCGTGTTGCATCGGCGGCATTGACGTTCACAGTGATTGCACCAGACCACGGATTGATAAGAGCGCCGGCGGCGACCATGCGAGTGGGTGCCAAGCCGCCGTTGACGGCGACTGTGTTGGTAAGCGACGTGAAAGTTGACTGGGTGCTGTACAGGGCCTGCACGTTGGTCTGAAGCTGGGTCAGGTCGTTGGTCGCGTTACCTGTCTTTGACGAGCCAAAGAAGGAATAAAGGACAAGGGCGACGGCTGCCACACCGATCAGGGCAGCGAGGTTCTTGAACAGGGCGCCGAGGATTTCACTCATGATGGAATTGCTCCTAGTTGAGGGGGTGGTTTGGTTAAGGGAACGTAAGGGTTCTAAGCTGAGGGCACATTGGCAAGTTGGTCCGACATGGCGTTGACGGCAAGCATGAGCAACGTCATAAGGCCGTACATCACCATTTCGGCATAGAAACCAAATCTTGCGGCCCGAGCTTTCGTGGTCTCTTCAAGTTCTTCAGCCCACGTGCTAGCGACTTTCGTGATGCGCTCTGGGAAGTCAGAAAAGCCGGCCATCGAGGAGATGTCGTCCACGACGTCGGGGTTGGGAAAACCAAAGGGTGGCATGCCGCCCTTACCCTTACCCTTGGCCATAAGCGCAGCGGGCAGGCTTGAACCGTTATCCATCCGCCACCAGATCGCGTGTAGCCGCTCGTGCAGCCAGGGCGTCGCATGCGCGAACTGGTTCTTCAAAATCGTCACGTCTGCCATGCCGGCGCGCAACAGTGCAGTGAACCCCATCAACCAAGCGTAGCCGTGAATGTCTCGGTAGAAGTTGTATGGGAAATACCGCTCGGCGGTTACCCGGTAGCGTCCCTTCCAGCGAGGGAGTGAATAGAAGACCAAGCCGAGGACTATTTGCGCTGCCACCGGGGGGATGATTGCAACCCAGCTATTGGCGAGATGTCCCAAGATGAACATCGCGGCTACAAGACCTCGGGCGCGTTCCTCTGGAAGTGCAAACTGCAAATCCGGAATTACGTAGCGCCCAACGGCCCACACAAAGGCGTAGATTGCGACGCTGTAGATCAGCGGCCGGGTCATGGAAGACTTAACTGTCCTCATCACGCTAGCAATTCGGCGTTTGGACTCCACGAGCAGATCCAGCGACTTGGACAGATTGCCCGACAGTTCACCGCTGTTGATGATGCTGACTTCGTCAGTAGGGATCCATTTCGATAGGGCGTCAGAGAGGGTGGAACCATCCCGCATGCGGCGCGAAATATCGCCGACGATCTTGTCTGCGGTGACGTGCTTGCGTCGTTGCAGGCGAAGGCGGTAGTTCTCAAGAGCGTCTTCGACCTGAACCCCGTTGCCAACCTGCGCCGACAAATGGCGATACAGGCCTTGACGAATCGGCCAGGCGAACGCGAGCTTGTCACCAGAGTGGGAGATCTTCGCCCAGAGACTGCGAGGCTTTTGGGGGCGCCTCCGCTTCGCGGCCCTGACTCGTTTCTTTGACTGGGAGATACCAAGAGCCAATTTATCGGACATTCCTTCCTCCTGCTTGGCTGAGGGGCTTAGCCTCGATGAGATCCACTTCATCTTCTACCGAGCGCGGATCCACAAGACCCGACAAGGCGTGATGAATGGCGGCTTCGAGCATAGACGGGTCGGCGTCCGGGCGAGCACGGTAATTATCGCGAGCGACCTCACTTCCGCGCTCAACAAAGTCCTTCATTACATCGCCGTCCATCACGACGACTTCGGCCACAGCGAAACGGGTGGTGGTGCCGTCATGGTTGCAGTGCTGGCAGCCTGGCCCCTTGATGTGTACGAGCTTCAGATCGCCCCATGTTTGCAGAGCCTTCAGGAGACGTTCTGAGATTGCATTCGGGGCCTTGTGCAGGGGAATGCGGCAGCGTCGGCAGAGTTGAGGAAGCAGGCGCTGGGCTAGCACGCCGCGAACGATCTTGTGGTCGCAGAAGACCTTGCGAGCCAGGCGCGAGCTGTCCATGATTTCCAGGCGCTCAACGAACAGAAACGGGTCGGTCACGTGCAGAGTCGTGAAGACCTGGTGGCCAGTAACAGCGGCCTCGATTGCTGCTACGGCGACGTCAGGCCCCCGTAGCTCGCCCAGCAGAATGATCTTGGGGGCCATTCGCAATGCGACACGGCCGCGATCGCTGAACTGTTTGCCGGTCTCGGCGTCGTCGCGTGCATTGGTCACGGCCATCTGGACGGCCCAGTCCATCGGGTACTCGACTGGATCCTCGATAGTAACCTGACGGCTTTGGGGCTTCTGGCGGGCTTGTTCCTGTAGCACTTCAAAGAGGCTTGTCGTCTTGCCGGAGCCGGTCGGGCCGGTAAAGATGACGATGCCGTTCGGGGCATCCATCAGCAGCCTGAGCTTCTCAATATTGCTGCGCGTGTAGCCCATAGCTCCTAAGCGGAGCGAGCCCTCCGGTTTGCGCGGAAGGTCCAAGCCCTTGAGTTGGACTTGCTCGGTCTGGGCAGTCGAATACTGCAGGCGAAGCGTCATGAACGCGCCGCCCTGGGCTTGTGGGTAACATGGGCCGCGAATGATGCGCACGGAAGTAAGCCCGGTGTCTGGCGGAAGGGCCTCGCCGGGAATCTGCGCGTTCTGGAATTCGAGGACGTTATAGCTGGCGTCGCGAACCTTGGCCACACCCTGATAGATGGCGCGAACGAGAGCCTCGCCGTCTAATTGGCTCTTTTTCGCGAGAACGCGCAGGCCGCCTTTCACAGCAACCTGGATCTCGGTGTGCGACCCGCGCATCATGAAGTGGACGTCGGACGCTCGATAGCGTGCTGCGGTCGTGAGCATGTCAATCGCTTCGGCCCGCACCTTCATATCCACATCCGCCTCTTCGGCTTGACGAAGACCCGAGTTGCGGAGGCGGACCACTTCGTCGAACTCGACAGGCTTGACCGTGAACGAGAAGCCACGAGAACGATTGCGATCTACCCAGGTGAGAAGGACTGGGTCGCCCGCAGAGCCGCGTTCAACGTAGACGATGCTCTTGAGGTTGTCGATAGCTACCTTGTCGACAAAGCTATCGGGCAATGGAAGGGCGTTGGATTCTTCGTTGATGTTATCGTCCATAGAGCGCTCCAATTAGCTCCCAGCCTGTTGCGGTCATATTGATGGTGCTCAGCCTCAGACCGGGGATATCTGGGATTTCCAGGTCAAAGATGGAGATGTTGATGCTGATGCTCACGCTCTGCTCTGGGGGCGGCGGCGGCGGTGCGGCGGTCGCGTCGGCGCCAGGCAATGTCATGGGCTTCTTGTCATTGGTGGGCGGTTTGAGGTCCAGCTTGAAGCCTGCGGCTTGTGTCCACTCGCGCAGTCGTTTCGCTGCCTCGTTGAGTTGAATCCGATCGTCCTTAGAGTGCTGATCCAAGCTCAGTGAGATCGTTTGGGTAACCTTCTCACCGTCGTCGGACAGTTGTCCCTCCGGACGGAATTCAACTGTTGCCCCGTCTTTGCGAGCCCACATGACGGTGGCGTGGTCCACGGCACAGCTCACGCCGTCGATCAACCACCCGTATTGGGAGATCGGCAGGGTCACCGCATCGCCGCACGAGCGCAGGAACTCTGCGGCAACCGGCATGCTTGTAGCCGGCGTAGAGGTAATGGGCTTCTCGTTGAGGTTGGCGTGGGCCAACTGTTCGCGCATTCGAGCCATTGCTGCCCGCTGTTTGGCGGCTTCTTGCTCGTGTTGCTGGTGCAGCCACCATCCGGTGGCTCCGGCGGCGAGCAAACCAATGGCAGCGCCGGCCAGGATCTTCGGCAAGTGTGGGTTGCCGTCGAGCGAACTGATGCGCGTTGGGCCGTCGTCAACGTCCTTGATGAGCGTTTCAAGGAGTTCAAGATCGCCATCGACGTAGTTCCAATCGGTGTAGCCTGAGTGCCGATCGCGCGCAGCATAGATTTCCTCTTGGCCGCCGAGTACGTCACCATCCGGTAGGATGGCGTGCCCATCACGTACGGCGACATACCACCACAGGTCATCTGCGATCTTGAACGTGCCCAACCAAGGCTGTTTGCGCGAATCGGCGAGCATGGCGGCGAGGCTATAGAGCTTGCCAACCTTTTCGCCTTCGATGGCGCTGCAGAAGCCACTCTGGATGCAGTCTTCGCCAATACGTACTGCGGTCCATGTGGAGTTCAAGCGTTGGGCATCCTCGCGGAGCTCAACCTTGTTCGGTTTGTCCTCATAGGAAGCCCATGTCATACCGGCAACCCAGCGACGCTTACCAAGTTGAATGACGCCGGCCATGTTCATCGGACCCCGGGAATTGTCCCCTTGGGGGCAAAGTCGAGGGAACGCGGGCCCGCCTTAGTGATGACGATCACCTCGTCGCGAGCAATGGACTTCACCTTGCCCAAGCCAGGAATGGGGCGCCCTTCGCGGGCTGGGAACGTTGTGCCATTGGTCAGGGTGACGACGGCGGTGAGTTCGTCGTCTACACCTTCTACGGAAAGCACTTGGAAAGCGACCGGAGCGGACGGGGTAGTGCCGCTCGGGCCTGCGTTCGTGCCCGGAGTGGTGAGCTTGGCTTTCATCTCTGCTGCCTTCACCATCTCGGCAAGCAGGGCGTTTTGTGTGCGCCATTCATCGAGTTGCCGGAACGTCTGACCGGTTGTGTTCGTAAAGGTCGAGCGCTCACGTGTCGCCGGCGAGGAAGGTGTGGGGACTTGAGCGGGCGCAGCAGCAGGCGTTACAGATGAGGCCACCGTGGGATTATTAGGTGCAGGCGACGTGGCCGGTGCCGCAGGTGCCGGGGCTGGCGCAGACGTAGTAGGCGCGGGTGCGGGTGCGGGCGCGGGTGCGGGTGCGGGTGCGGATGCAGGGTTAGGACTACCGGGGTTCGCAGGGGTAAAGGCGGACGTCACATTGGCCTTTGCGGTACGTGAAACGTCTTTCGGCAGGGGCCCGAGAGGGTCTGGCAACAGGTCTGCATGGGCATGCAGGGCGCACGAGACGCTCAGGGCGAGCAGGGTTACACGGAGGGTGGTTTTCGTGTTCATCACAGGACCTTCGCGGTAATAACGATGGCGGTGATCTGCTTGTTGGTGGTGTTACCCACGCCGCCGCCAAGGAAGTAGTTGCTGGAGGAGCCGACGCCGCTACTGTTGGACTTGCCCTTCTGTTGCTGAATGCCGGTAAGCAAGAGCGACTGTCCTGGTGTCAGCATCGTGCTCTGGTGGAAAGAGCTCTTGTTGTAGTTCGGGGTCTGAATGAAAGACGCGTCAGTGCCGGCCTTCCCGAAGCCCTTGTCGTTGCTGTTGGTCATGTCCATCGCCAAGAAGACCTTTCCATTGAGGATCTTGGGAAGGAACGTGGCAGTTAGGCCCGTCGTCAACGAACCCGGCGTCAGAGTCGGAGGAAGGGGTGTAGCGCCGATTGCAACTGAGGCGGACGGCGTTTGGGACGCTAGATAGCCTGCGACATCGGCCAACTGCATAAGGCCTGGGCTTCCATTGAGAATCGTAATGTCTTGGTGGAAGACCTGAGCTACGTGGCCGAGAGTGGACAGGGCGTTGTAAGCGACCTCAGATCCGCTGAACTGGGCCAGGCCACCCGTTGCGGTACTGAGAATGCTGGTAGTGAGGGACAGCGGGTTCGTGCCCGAGACAATGGCCGGGGACTGCGGCCCGCTCAGGGTGGCGCCGAACTTGCCCGACACGGATTTGAAGATGACGCTGGGATTCCAGTTGTAGTTGTCCTCGGCATTCACGTCCACCGTGTAGATGTCCATGGTGAGGCTGACCTGTTGGCTCTGGTTCGCCGCCAGGCTCTTCGCCCAATCTTCGACATAGCGAACTTGGGTCGGGGTACCAGTGACAGTAACACTGCCTGCGGTGGGGTTCACAGCGGTTTTGGCGCCTGCAGCGACAACCTGGGCGGAATCCTTGATGTCGCGCCAGACGTCTACGTCGTATTCAGTCGTTGCACCAGAGCCGCCCGTCGAGGAGCCGGATGTGCTGCCGTTGGGCGAGCCGTTGCTCGTCGCGACGGCACTGCCACCGCTGTTGCCGATCGAACTCTCGGTGATCTGGCCTGCCCCCTTAGACTTGTTTGCAAGAGCGGGGAAGTAGAACGTCTTGGTTTCGGTCCTGTAGAAGAGAATCCCGCGCCCTTCAACGACCTTCCACCACACGCCAGCTTTGCTCGAAACGATGTCGAGCAGTCCACTTAACTTGCCACCATAGTCAACCGAGAAATATTGCTGAGCTGGGCCCATGCCCGTGCTCATGCCTGCGGCACCGAGGGCCGGGTTGGCGACGGCGGCGGCACCGGGAGCACCATTGATGCTAAGAGCGGATGGGCCAGTGAGTGCGGGCACGGTAGGCGGCGTCATTACTCCGGGAATTGCACCCGCTGCGGTCGCTCCGGCCGTTACGGACCAAACTTCGGACGTGTCAATGCTGACGCCGAGTTTCTGGGTGATGTATGCCGCGACGTCGCTCAGGGTGACAGGGCGGGGCGGATTGAAGGTGATCTTTCGCGAAAGAAACGCCGGGGGAGGGGCAACAACGGGGACCGTATCGCCGAGCAGCCACGCACCACGCATGCGGGTAACAACGGGGACAGGTTGGGCGATTTTCTCGCTCTCCTCTGCGTACTTGTTGGATGCCTGCGTCTTCAAGGCAATCACGTCCTCCTTGAGGGTGCTGCAACCTGAGAGGGCGGCTGCACCCAGAAGAGCGCTGATCGTGACGGCGACGCGCGTGCGCGGTACGGCGGCATGGGTCGACGCTTGAGTCTTGGAGTTCGTCATGACGGTGAGTGTCCTTACTGTTGGGCGACGCCTGGGCCAAAGACCACGATGGTTTTGTTGTCCTCCCAAATCCGAGCACGGATGAGTGCGCCGTTCGCGGCGAGCGTCTCGATAACGCTTTGCGCGGCGTCTGCGAAGCTGCCGGTAAAGGAGGCCGCGTTTGGGACGACGATATCCTTGGGCAGATTCCACTGGACCTTCCAGTCCACTTTTTCTGCCCAAGCGCTGAGGTTCTGCCCGACGGTGTCGCCAGCAGTAAGTGTCCAGACCTGCTGGATGGGTAGAGGGGCCGCATTGGGGTTGGTCGTTGCGGCAACGGGAACGGCCAGTGCGTTAGTCGGTGCAGGCTGAGCTGAGGTAACGGGAAGCGGGCGGATCATCGCGAGGTCTTCCGCTTGTGATGCGGTGACGTGGCCAAGCGAACCGGCTGCCGCCAAGAGAATGCCGATGGATTTGTTGACTTGCATGGGCAGTTCCTTTTATTTGCTGCAAGGCACGTTGGAGTCGGTCACGCGCACATACTTGTCGCGGGTGATCGCGCAAATGTTCAAACCAGTGCTGTCGGCGATTCGTTTGAGCACGTCCGGAAATGCGCCGTCGAGAACGGTGGTGCTTGTGACTTGATAGAAGTTGGCGGCTTCCCAGTTTGTGGGGCGCCACCCGGAGGCCTTCGACCATTCGTCCAGGTTGTCCTTGAGTGTCAGACGTGCGTCGAGCACCCATCGCTCGACGCGAACTGGTACGGCTCTGGCAGGAGCCGAGGCGGAATAGGTCGGTGCGGGTGCAAGAGCAGGAGCATTTGCCGGGGGAGCAGAGGCTGCTGCAGGCGCTGGCTGTTGGATGGTGGCGTTGGCTTCGAGCAGGCTGCGCAGGATCTGTGCGGCAACCGAGGGAAGCATTTGACCCGCTTGAACCGCTTGGTTGATGTACTGGATCAGGCGATCATCCGAACTATTACGGGTCGCTTGGAACTGCGGGGTTGCAGTGGCCGGCGCCGCAGTCATGATCCGTGCGGTGGGCGCTTCCACTTCCTGATTCAGGTACCGATATGCGTGCGGAATCGCTTGTTCTTGCGGCGCGCGGATCGGTGCATTGGCTTGATACGTGGCAGCGCGGGGATCTGGCCTATTGCTGATGAAGATTTCGGCTTGGGAAATTCCGTTGGAGGCGAGGGGATTGCCCGTTGAGTCCAGCTCGACCTGAATGATGTCCGAGGGAATTCCGGCGCGAATCAGGTACGTGCGAATGGCCGACGCACGAGCCAGGCCGAGCGAGTGCTGCTTCTTGTTCTCTGTCGCCGTCGCACTGTCTGGCCTACCCACAATTCGGATGAGCGAGGCCACTTGCATGCGCGGAATCAAGTCGTCGACAGCAGAGCGGGCCAGCGGACCGACGCTAGAGGACCCCTTGGTGAAGTTGACTTTGAACTTGTCCGCCGACCAGTCAGTGCCCGAACGGCTTCGGGCCTGAATCATGGCCGTCGGGTAGAGATCATCGTCGATGACGGTGTAGGTGGCATGCGCATTCGACATCAAAGCCAGTGCCCCGGCGAAGGGGGCAACCGAGCGGCGTACAGAAAAAAGCTTGGGTCGCATGTTGGGTCCGAGGCCTGGTGAAGGCGCCTTTGGGCGCTGAAAGTACATTATTTGTGGCGCAATGGTACACTACGAATCGCGCATTGTGCAAAAGATAATGTACATGCATAATGCGCCGCGTCCCCATATGGGACATGAAACCCATTACCCGGATCTTTTGCAGCAAAAGATCGCTGAGGAGGAAGGATTCAAATGAGGACGGAAGTCGGCGATGGGGCTCAGGCGGAGCCACAACGAGGGGTGTTGGTCAATGCGCTCGGGCCGAAGGTCGTGAGCGCATTGGCTGATGCTGACGTCGTTGAGGTCATGCTGAACGACGATGGCACCCTTTGGCTGGAAGGAAAGATCAAGTGAGCGCGGAACTGGATGCGGAGCTTACTGAGCGGCGCCGGCAGGCGCTGGTCTATGCATTCGGGCCCGAGGTCATGAATGCGCTTGCGGACCCCGACGTCATTGAGATCATGCTGAACGACGACGGCACGCTGTGGATCGAGTCGCTTGGCGAGATGAAGCAGGTGGGCAGCAAGTCGGCTGACGATGCGCTGGCGATCCTGAACCAAGTGTCTTCGGCCCTCAACGGCGAGCTCTCCAAAGAGGATCCTTTCGTTGAGGGCGAGCTTGTCCTCTTCAATGGTGAGCGCTTCGAGGGCGTGGCTCCGCCAGTAGCGGAGCGCTCAATTTTTGCGATCCGCAAGAAGGCTACGAGGATCTTCAGGCTGGCTGACTATATCCGCGCTGGGGTACTGACTTTTACGCAAGCGGAACTCCTCCGGCGAGCCATCCTTGAGCGTCTGAACATTTTAGTCATTGGTGGCACCAGCTCTGGCAAAACCACGTTCTGCAATGCCCTGTTGGCGGAGCTTGCCGATTTGCTGCCGGAAGTCCGCATGTTGATTCTTGAGGACACGCGCGAGCTGCAGTGCTTGCTTAGGAACCGAGTGTTCCTGCGCTCATCGCCGTGGACAACCATGGCACAAATCTCCAAGGCAGTGAACCGCCTTAGGCCCGATTCGATTTCCGTTGGTGAGGTCCGAGAGGGAGGGCCGGCGCTTGCGTTGCTGAAGCTCTGGAATACCGGGCATCCGGGGGGGATGGGTACGGCCCACGCTAATTCCAGTTACGAAGGGCTCACGCGTATGGACCAACTGATTCAAGAAGTTTCGGCGCACCCCCAACGAGTGCTTATCGGCCAGGCTGTGAACCTGGTGGTCTACTTGGAGAAGGAGAAGGGCAAACGGAAGGTGAAAGAAATCATCCGCGTACGAGGCTATGACGAGGTCTCCCAGCGGTTCCAAGTGGAAAACGTTCAGTGATCATTTTCAAAGGGGGTTCATGTGGACATCCTGGACAGCGTGATTGGCTCAGCGGGCGGGCTGGTCAATGGGTTCGTCACGTGGCATCGCAGCACGTATATGTGCAGCGCGCCGTCTCACGCCTTTCTGTACGTGTTCATCGCGTCGTCTATCGCAATTGCGCTAGTCGGTTCCTATGTCTGGCGCCGGTTCATCCGAACCCAGCCGCAACACCACCCGGCTTGACTTCTTAACAACGGAGAGTTTCGATGCAAAGCAATCATCAAATCATGACCAACATGCAGGAAAGCAAAAAGCAACGTAACGCGATTGTGGGCGCGCTACTCATGATCGCTGTCAACGTGGCCTTTGCCGCCAACGGCGATGAGCTGGGCAATGGCATCTGTCAGATCGTGAACCTTCTGACAGGCAAATTCCTTTTCGGTATCTCGGTGTTGTCAATGGTCGGCGGCGGCTCAGCCCTGTTGTTTGGCGCTGAGTTGACTGATGGCGTCAAGAAGATGGTCACTGTTGTGGCCATCGTCGGGATGATCTTGTCCTTCGGCGGCATCTTGTCGCTGGCCTACAACTCCATGAGCGGCGCTGCATGCTCGTAACGAGCGTGCGCTGACGATGGAGAAGACTCCTGTCCGCCTATCCCTTCTACGCCGCATCGCGTGGCTTGGCGGGGATCGGCGTTTAGTCGGCCTTATGGGCATCCTCAGTGTGGCCCTTGGTTGGACGATGTTCGTCGGATTTGGTCTGTCCTACGGCCTGTTCGTCATTCTGCCGGTATGTCTCTTCTTTGGCGTCTTGTGGGCGGCTCGGAACATGTACGCCGCCGATCCATGGATGGTCGACGTGATATTGCGGCATTTCAGATATGCCAAGTATTACGCCCCGAAATCACACATCGGGAAAGAGCCGCCAAACGTGCGGGACTTCACAAAATGAAGAGCAGGGGCCGCTATGCGGGCCCTGCCTTAGCGCTTTGATTGGAATCGGAGGATCAAATGGGAGGCGTTGACTTCTTTCACAAGGAATATCGCCAGAAGCGCCTGGGACTGCCCGATTTGCTGCGCTATGACTCATGCATTCGTCCAGGTGTTGTCCTGGGCAAGGGCGGCGAGCTGATCAGCACATACCGGTACCGTGGCCCAGACATGCAATGTGCGAGTGATGCGGAGACGGTGTATCTGCGCCAACGCGTCAACGACATGGTGAAGAAGCTCGCAAGCGGTTGGATGATTCATTCGACCACGTTGCGAACGGAGTCAGTCGAGTATGAGGACAACGGCTCCTTTCCTGACCCTGTGACCCGCGCCATCGAGAACGAGCGCATCAAGCAGTATCGAACGGAAGGTGCGCACTACGAGAACGACTACTACATCACGTTCACGTACCTTCCAGACCCGATTCTGGTGAATCGGATCAAGTCGTTTGCCTATGACACAAGCGACAAAGGCATCAGCAACCCGGCGAGGATCGCCCAGAAAAACGTGGAGTATTTTGAGCGCCAATTGGCCGACTATGTCGCGATTCTTGAATCGGGCATGAAGACCAATCTTGTGCGTCTTATGCCTCGGCAAGAACGGGACCCCACTACACAGCGCTTGGTGTGGTACGAAGACCAGCTTGCATACTTTCAAGAGTGCATAACCGGCGTTTCAAATCCGGTGCGCGTGCCGAACGAGTCGGTGGCGTGCGGCGTAGATTACGTCATCGGCAGTCACAGTTTTTATCCGGGGATTCGACCGACGATCAACGGCGTGAGTATCCGTGTCGTGGCCATCGAAGGCCTGCCAGACGCTGGAACGCACTTTGGCATTCTGGAGATACTCAACAGGCTTAACGTGAGGTTCCGCTGGACAACGCGGTGGATTGCACGCGATCCGGAAAAGGCCAAAGCCAGCACGAAGAAGGTCCGCAGCAAGTGGCGTCAGAAGATTCGCGGCTTTGTCGCGGACATCATGAACAAGACGAATGGTCCCATCAACAAGGACGCGGCGGACATGGCGGCCGATGCCGAAGGGGTGCTTACGGATCTTGAGTCCGGCCGCGTGAGCTACGGATTCTGGGCGTCGACGGTCGTGCTCATGGACGAAGACGCGCAGTACTTGGAGAGCGTGGTTCGCTTCTTCATTAAGCACGTGGGTGGTCTTGGTTTTCCCTGCCGCGATGAGGACGTGAACTGTGTCGAGGCGTTCTTTGGCTCGCTTCCTGGTCATGGCTACGAGAACGTCCGCCAGCCTGAGATTCACAGCATGAACCTGGCTGACTGCCTGCCTCTGACATCGACTTGGCAGGGACCGATCTCGAACCCGTGCTCGTTCTATAAGAAGTTCTTTCCCAACCGCCCGGTGCCTCCGCTATTTCAGGGTGCGGCCAGCGGCGGCACACCTTTCCGAGTGGTGCTGCATAACGGGGACGTGGGGCACACATTCGTCTGTGGGCCCACCGGCGCCGGCAAGTCGACGGTCCTCGGCTTGATGGCAACCTCACAGTTCCGGTATCCCGATGCGAAAGTGTTTGCCTTTGAGAAAGGTGAATCGTTGCTAGGCCTGTGCCTCGGTGCTGGAGGGAACCACTACAACTTCATGGACGAGGACACGCCGGACTCGCTCAAGATTGGCTTTGCCCCATTTGCGCACATCGACCGCCAATCCGACCGTACCTGGGCGAAGGGCTATGTCGAGTCGATTCTGGAGTTGAACAAGATCAAGGTCGACTTTGATGTGTCGGCCGAGATCGGGCGCGTGCTGGAACTTTTGCAGACGCGACCGATGGAGATGCGCTCGTTCACCGACTTCAATCAGCTTGTGCAGCTTCGCCAGGTGAAGGAGGTCCTGATGGGCTATGAGCGAGACATGGCAGGCGGCATGCTCAATGCCCGCCGAGACAACGTCACGTCCAGTCGCTTTACCGTCTTCGAGATGGAGAAGCTCATGGAGATGGACAACAAGCACGTGGCGCCAGTGCTCATGTACATCTTCCGAATGATCGAACGGTCGCTAGATGGTTCGCCGACGATGATTATTCTGGATGAGGCTTGGCTGATGTTGGCGCATGAACTGTTCGCGGAGAAGCTGAAAGAATGGTTCAAGGTTTTGCGAAAAGCGAACGCCCACGTAGTGTTCGCTACGCAGGAATTGCAGGACGTTGCCAATTCTCCTATTGCATCAACCATTTTCTCGGCCTGCCAAACCAAGATCCTCCTGCCCAATCCGGAAGCGCAGACGGACGACAACCTCAAGCTCTACAAGTCGATGCGTTTGACCGACCGGGAGATCGAGCTGCTTGCCAACGCTACACCGAAGCGCGACTACTTCTTCACAAGCCCAGCCGGCCGGCGTCTCTTTCAGCTTGAGCTTGGTCCGGTGGCCTTGGCATTTGTGGGCGCGTCGGGAGTGGAGGACCGTCGAACGATCAAGGAGTTGTATCGCATCCACGGCGAGAAGTGGGTCGGGTTCTGGCTGCAGCGGCGTGGCTTGAGCCCGAGTCTTGTGAGCAACGCTGAACTTTATCGGGAGGCCGCGTGATAGCTCAGCATGAGTCCGTGCCTCGGCCTGTCTGGGGCAATCGATTTCATTCCTGGCTGGGTCGCTTGACCAACAGAGAGTCCGGCCTGTTACGCATCGTCCTTTCGCTGATCGCAGGCGCAGCGATAGGTTGGATGTCGTGGGGGCGCGGAGAGGGCCTAGTGAGCTTGGCCAATCTGCTCGCGCTGCCATTGCTGTGGGGCATTATGAGATCGAGGTGGGAGGGCCTGTCTTTAATGCTCGCCTACTTCGCCGCGGGTTCGCGCGGTCTTCCAGGCGGCGCCGTGGTTTTCTTTGGCGATGAGGCTCCTCACTGGTGGGGACTTGCAATGTGGTTGGCCGTCAGCGTTCTGTTGAGCGCTCCATTCGCCCTCTGCTGGTCACGCGTACCCGCCAAGCGGGCGGTGGGCTTTGTCCTTGCATTGCTGGTGAGCTTGGTTCCTCCGCTCGGAATAGTCGGGTGGCTGAGTCCATTGTCAATCGCCGGCATTCTCTTCCCCGCTGGAGGGTGGATAGGCCTGGCCCTGACTTTCGTACTGTTCATCGCGTTAGTCCGTCAGCGTGTACGTTGGTTGGCCGGCTTCGCTATCGTGGTGGCGGTAGCGAACGTCAGTATGCACAGGGGACCGATCATTCATCGCGACTGGCTTGGCTTCGACACGAGCTTCCCAAGGCTCTCCAGTGCTGGTGCAGACCATGCCTCGCAGTACCTCAGCTCAATGCAGCGGATTGAGTGGTTGCGGGGCGTGATCTCAGAAATGCCTGCGAACGCCACACTCGTCCTGCCAGAGACCCTAATTGGGCGCTTTGATGGCGTAGCGCAGGCGATGCTTGCGCAGGCGGAAGGGGATCTCACGGCCAAGCACTCCAAGGTCCTGGTGGGTGCTGAATTGCCCCAAGAGAGCGGACGCTACAAGAACGCTGTCGTTGTGTTGGGTGCGAAGGGACATGAGGATCGCGCCGCGATTCAGGGTATCCCCGTGCCGATCTCCATGTGGAAGCCCTGGACCAATGACGGTGCGGAAGCCGACTTGCTGGCGAGAACAAACACGATCACGGTGAATGGGCTGCGTGTCGGGGTATCCGTCTGCTATGAGCAGCTACTGGCGTATTCGCTCGTGCGTGTGATGGCCGACAAGCCGGATGTGATTGTGGCGGTGAGCAATGTCTGGTGGGCAAGGTCCACCAATATTCCGCAGATCCAGACTCAAAGCGTTCGCGCGTTTGCACGCTTGTTCCATGTCCCGGTGGTATCCGCCAAGAACATTTGATCTCAAAGGAGGGAAAGAAGATGGTAAGCAAAATGAGATGGGCAATGCTGGCTGGCCTGTTCACAGCAATGGCGTCTGCCCACGCGGGCGGAACCGCCACGGTGGAGTGCAGCAAGCCTGGTGACGCGTTCGGACCTAACCCGGTCCCCGTTCTGCAAGTCACATACAACACGGGTTCAGATGCCAGTACGCCGGGGCTGTTTTGGTTTGGCATCATTTCTCAGGACCAAACGCTTGGCTCTGTGTTGACGCCGCAGGGCTGGCAGAACTACACAGGCGGTCTCTACCCGTTTCAAGCGCGCTATGACAATGGGCTGCTGCAGCGTATCACGCTGTCGATCCCATTTCCTGATGGTGCGCAGACTACGGCGGCATTCCTCGGGTACAGCGTCTATGCGGGACATGGCGCCTACTCGTATGCCAACCGCCAAAAGGTTGCCGACCGCCGCGACTCATTGAACAGGGTGAAGCCGGAGATGGTTGCTAAGGGCCGCTGGCGGCCGCAGTTTGACACCGACGACACCTATATTTGGTCCTTGATCCAAAAAGACATGGTGGACAACAACAAGTACGGGCCAATCCTGAAAATCCCCTATGTTGACTGCACGCCACCTTTGGTTGGGGGCAATTCATGAGTCACGCGCCGAGTGATAGTGAATTCGTTGAGACGGGTTTTACTACCGAGGAGGTGGCAGACGACATGGCGCCCGAAAACTCAGCCGCTGCTGCCTGGACATGCGCGTTTCTTAAGGCTGTTCAGCAGCCATCGGAGAGCCGCGTGCCGAGCCAATCGTCATGAGCGCGCAGGAGGGTGCTGTAGCAGGTGAAAGGAATTGGGGGCAGTTTGTCGCGAGGGCGGACTTCGACAAACTGGCCCCATTGGCTCAAGCCCTGTTCCTGCAGGATGCAATGAGCCAGTTGGGCATGACCAGGAAGGAGCAGTTTGCCCAGCGGATTGGCGTCTCGAAAAAATGCTTGAACAAGTGGATGGCTCGCCATGGAACATCGGAGTTCAGAAACATGCCATCGATGGCGTGGAAGTTCATAGGCGAGATCTTGGCGCACACGGCCGCTCAGTCTTGACGCTGACCCCGCCACATGTACAATGTGCATTAAATGCTGTGTCTTTTGCTGCAAAAGATCTATGGAGAGGGTGATGAAGGTCGGGACGAAAGTTTTGCTCGTGGGGACGACTCTGCTTTGCCTGCAGGGTAACGTGAACGCTGGTAGCGTCGCCGGCTTTGGTGGCTCGACGGAGGTCACGCAGATTCTGAACAATCTGCAACTCATCCAGAGCTATGAGCAACAGGTGCAAGCGTATGTGCGCCAGGGGCTTCAAGTCCAGCATGAATTGCAGAATCTGATCGCCAATCCGACTTCGGTCCTCGGCCCGGAAGTTGGACAGATGATCAACACCATCGGGCAGATCTGGAACGGCGGAAATACCATGGGCTACAACCTCGCGCAGATCGACAAGAACTTTGCGACGACGTTCAAGAGCCCCACGGCCGGCAATTTTGCCAAGATGTTCACATCCTGGCACCAGACCAATACGGACACGCTTCAATCAGCGCTGCGGACAATTGGGACGCAGCGCGACCAGTATGCATCGAGCCAGGCCGCTCTGACGGACCTCTACAACCGCAGTCAGGCCACCAACGGCAATTTGGACTCCCTGCAAACGCTTTCGCAGATCAACATTCGTCAGATTCAAGAATTGCAGAAGCTGCAGGAACTGATGGCGAGCCAAGCCCAAGCAGCGACTACCTATATGGCCTCCCAGACGGCGAAGGATCAGAAGGGCCTGGATGATGCAACGGGGCTCATGCAGCCTTATCAAAGGCCGATACCTGCGGCACAATCTGCGCCAGCGCCAAAGTGGAACCTCTTTGGCCGTTGATTGAACTTCGGAGAATCTTGAGTGAAAAAATACATTGCAATCGCCATGCTGTCGCTTGCTGTTGCAGCCTGCAACCAAAACGAGAGCACCTCGAATAAGAGCCAAGAAAGTGTGGTGGTGCCGGCTCTTGGGGTGAGTGGAACTTACTCTTCCGGGAAGGATACGTTCATCTTCTCTTCGGATGGTAAGGTCACCCTTAAGAATAATCTTGTTTCGGACAAGATTGCGGCCTATACGATCGAATCGGGAAAGGTGACTGTGAAATCCCCGCAGGGATTTCCAATCGTCCTAACGATTAACTCCGATGGATCTCTGACGTCGGACTCGCAAATCAATTACAAGAAAACAGACTAAACCAGAGGTCGGAAATGAAACTACGTCAACTGTTGATCGCGGCTTTGCTGATGTGTCTGACTTCGGTTGCATTTGCCCAGTCGCAAGCAATTGGAGCGGATACTGTTTTGGGCATGATCCAGCAGGCTATGGTGCCTGCGGTCAATAAGTTGACGGCACAGGCCATATCATGGCTTGGGGTATTCGCTACGCTGCAGTTCTTTATCACCAACTATAACCTCTTGAAGTCGGATGGGGATATCCAGTCGGTACTTGCAAAAGTATTCGGGGCTGTAGCGTGGGTCGGCATTTGCATCTATATCATCAACAACGGGCCACAATTTATTCAGGCTGTCGGCAATCAGATGATGGGTCTATTGGGCGTAGATCTGCCTAGCCCGGGTAGCATCATCACTAAGACGGTTGGCGTTGCTGCAGCAATGTCGGCTATCGCACTTGGTGTTGGTTCAATTCCATTTGCTGGCACCACAGCGGGACAGTTGCTCCTTTATATTACATTGGGTCTTTTGGCCGTTGGGTTGTTTTTTGCTTTCAAGATATTCATGCTCCAACTGGAGTTGGGCCTGATAGTAATGCTTTCGCCATTGAGCTTCGCTTTTTTGGGTCTGAATACTTTGAAGGATCAAGGCATTGCCCCGTTTAAAGCGTTACTGTCGCTGACCTATCGAATTATTCTTCTGACGGTTATCTTGACCGCGTACAATCAGATTAGCGATTTGGTTTCGAACACTGTGTCTGGATTTAGTGTCGATACCTTCAGAGGTAGCGGCCTGGGAGAGGTAGCGAATGTCTTGCTAACGGCCCTCGGGGCCTATGTGCTGCTTGCCTATCTCACATACAAATCTGATGCTGTTGCAGCTTCCTTGGCTTCCGGCTCGACCTCCATGGGTACGGGTGATGTGGCTCAGGCCGCAGCGGCTGGTGCCGCAGTCGGGGCTGCCATTGCGACGGGCGGCGCCTCTGCTGCGACAGCGGCTGGCAAAGTACCGCAATCGATGTCCTCATTCATGGACAAGCTGATGGCTAGTGGCTCGATCTCAAATGCGTCTCCGATGGGCGGTGGCGGCGACGCACCGGTGTTCACTCCTCCGGCGCCCGCTATGTCTGTTGGTGCCCCCGTCGCGGACAACGCTTCCGCCGCTTTGCCGCCCAGCAGGCCTGAAAGTCGGGCTGGCGCGGCTCCCGCAAAGCCGAATGTTGCCTCGGGCCGTTACGGTGGCGAAATGCCAGACGGTGCTGGCGTGCAGCGGGACGCAACGAACTCGTCAGGCCCGGCACAACAAGCTGCGGCCGAAGCTCCGGCCGAAACACCGAGCGGTACGACTCCTGCGGCGACGGATCCAGTTACGGTCACGCCGGCAAGCGCTCAGGGCAATACTGCGGCAGGCGGCAGCCCAAGTGCAGCGGCTCCGTCGTCTTCTGAGCAGGCAGCGCCCGGATCCGCGAGCAGTGCAAGTATCGGTGGCAAGCCGAATTTGGAGAAGGATTTGTCGAGGCTTGTGGACCACCTGGTGTCACAGCAGCAAGGGCCAAGGAAGCCGACGCTGGGGGAACGGCTGGGCGAAGCCAACAAGCACGTTTCGCAAGAGCAGGCTGCAACGCACGTTTCCATCAACTCCCATCACGCGGATTGATCGCGCACTCGCGGGGGGACTTTTGCTGCAAAAGTCTCCGCATTTAATTGTGTAGGCCTTTCTTCGAGGCTCAAGTACAACAAAACATGTTCAACCTTCGCAAGAAATCGAATGAGGCAGAAGTTGCTGCGACTAAGCCACGTACCGGTGGTGAAGACACGCCCTGGACAAATGCTCAAGCAGCCTACGAAGACCGCGTCCTACGTGTGCAGGCGCAAATCGCCAATTGGCGCATGTTCGCGTTTATTTCGCTCGGAATCGCCGGCTTGGCAGTCGGTGGCGCGATTTGGATTGGCGCGAAATCGAAGTTCATTCCGATGGTCTTTGAAGTAGACAAGCTCGGGCAAGTGGTCGCAGTAAAGGCTCTCCATGGTGATGAAGCCGTGACAGATCCGCAGCGCTTGGTGTACCGCGAGATGTTCGATTTGATCGAGAACCTTCGAAGCGTGACCACTGATCGCCAGGCCAACAACTCGCGGCTTAGCAAGGGCTTCTCTCGGCTGACCGGAGCTGCCGAAAGATACGTCAAGACAGAGCTGCGCAAGGCTCCTCCGAATGATGTCGGCGCAAACAAGACGGTCCAAGTGATTGTCCGCTCGGCGTTGAGGCTGACCGGAAAAAGCTGGCAAGTGGACTGGGAGGAGCACTCCTTTAGCCTGGCAGGTGAAGAAATTGGCGTGGCGCGTTGGCGTGCCACGGTGCAGTACGAACTTAATCCCTCACCAGACGAAAAAGTCTTCCGTAGTAATCCGACCGGTTTCACGGTGACGGAGATGCAGTGGCAAGAGGTTGTGAAGTAACGCAAGCGAGAGAGGAATAGACGATGAGTAAGAAACTGATTCTCGCTGCGTTTGCGGCGGTCTATACGATTAGTGGCATGTCGGCGGCCTGCGCGGCGGGTCAGCGCTACAACGTCCTGGAGGATGCAGTATTGGCACAGGCCAAGCGCTGGCAGTCGGGGGAGAAGGCGAAGGCGTTGATGTCGTCCGACGGCAAAGTGGTTTTTCCATTTGGGCAGGCTATGCCGAAGCTCACGTGTTCGCCGAGCCGAGCGTGCGACATCGAGATGGAGCCTGGCGAAATGCCGCGAAAGGTCGTCCTAGGGGATCAGGCGAACTGGATGTGGGAAGCTGCCGATTCCATTGAAAAGGGAAGGACGGTCAATCACGTCGTGGTTCAACCAAAGGACAGTGATGTCGAGTCGAACCTGATCATTACCACGGACCGGCGCACGTACCACATCAAGCTCTATGCCCCCAAGACCGAGGGCGTGTACCTGAACCGGATCGGCTTCTACTACCCTGAGCAATTGGTTTCCTCATGGGACGACAAGATGGGGCGCGCGGCCGAAACGAAGGCCAAGGACGAAGCTAGCAACGTTATGCCGGCCGCCGTCGCGCCGGACAAGATGGCCTTCGACTATCGGATCGACGGTGATGCCGACTTTCGGCCGATTCGTGTCTTCAACGATGGCGAGCGGGTGTACATCGCCATGCCGGACGACATTCGCCACAGCGAGTATCCGACGCTTCGATTGATTGACGACGAGGGTAAGGCCATGGTCGTGGACTATCGACGCACCGTGGACGAGAAGACCGGAACAATCCACTACGTGGTGGACAAGCTATTCAGCAAGGCGGAGCTGATTCGAGACAGCGAGAAAGTCCAGATCATTTGGAAGCGCAAAGAGAAGTCGCGTTTCGCTTTCTGGGGGCGTGGCTGATGGCTGAAGCTGATGGTGGCAAGAAGGTCGATGCATTCTCGCTCGATGCTGGCGTGCCCAAGATCGAGGGCTCGATCCGTCCAAATCCGAAGTATGCCGACCGCATCTCCAAACGAGTTATTGGGGTCGTGGTGGCCATCATCCTGTTGATGGTCGGGATCTTCTTCGCGGCCCTAGACGCCATGGATCGAAAGAAGAAAGACCACCAGGAAACGACAGAGGTAGACAAGAAAAAGCCTCAGCCTGGTAAGGTGGCCGATACTGTAGTCCCCAAGGACTTGACTGATGCGCCGATGGGCGATGCGGCGGCTACAGGGGCCGCGAGTCTAGTCGGTTCGGCGCCAAAGGTGCAGGATGATCTCCTCGGAAGTACTTCGGGCTCGCCATCGTTGACTGGCGGTGCAGCGGGCGGCTTCACGCCAACTGCACCGATGGCAGCCAGTGGCGTGCCTGGGCTTAAGCCCGGCCAGGTGCAAGGGCGCGGCGCTGCGTCCTATGCGGGCGCCGGCGACAATGACCTGGGCAGCGGCACGACGATGGCCCCTACGCCAACCCCAACCCCCGCGCCTGTAACCGCAGAGCAGCAGGCGGAGCAGATAGCCAAACAAAATAGGCTAAAGCGGCTCGAACAGGCACGAAACAATGGGCTGAGTGCCAAGAGCTACTCAGGCGACGACAAGAAGAATGGAGCGGGTGCGACGCCAGCGGGCTTGCCAGCCAACTTGCAGGCGCAACTCGCGGGGATGCCGTCCTCCGCCGCACAAAGCCAGATGGCACAGAAGTCGGATTCGGAGCAGGACGAAAAGCTGAGCTTCATCAAGAATGCTGGGAAGGATGATCGCAGCTACTTGCAGCACACGCAGCAGTCCCCCGTCTCGCGCAATGAGTTGAAGCGAGGGTCGTACTTGCCCTTACGCCTTGAGAGCAACATCAACTCAGGGCAACCGGGTATGGTCCGTGCCCGCGTGACAGAGGATGTATATGACACCGTAACGGGTTGCCGTTTGCTGGTTCCTGCGTTGACGATGGTGCAAGGCGTCTATGACTCCAAGGTAGCGGTAGGACAGACGCGCAACCTGGTGGTTTGGAACTACATGGGCTTCGAAGACGGGTCGGAGCTAAACCTGGGCGCGATGCAAGGCTATGACAGTTCAGGTGCGGCCGGCATCGAAGCCGATGTGGACAACCACTACATAAGGTTGTTCGGACTCACGTTCGGGATGTCGCTGATTACGGCAGGCGTTCAGTTGTCCGTTCCGTCAACGCCGTCAAACACAACCGCGCAGACGCCTCAGCAGAGTATTGCGAACGCATTGACTCAGCAGTATGGGCAACTCGGCGCCCAGCTTATTGGGAAGTATCTGTATGTCCAGCCGACGTTGCAGAACTACGCTGGTGAGCGTTTCATGATCATGCTGCCGTTGAGCATCGTGTTTAAGAAAGTCTGGCGAAATCGCTGCGGTGGAGGGGCTTCTTAGGGAGAGTTCTCTTACGTTCCCCCACTGGGGGCTATCCTCCGCGACAGACGAACAGTGTATGCTTCTGGATTCAGACAATATTAACCTAGGCATTATGAACACGGAGTTCGTCCCAGCCCAGACATCCGTCCCGAACTGGTTGATGACCTACTGTCGCCAGCTCGCGGACGTGCACTACCAGCGCAAACTGAACAAGATGTATGTTCACATGCTGGAAAGCTTCTTGGCGTATGAACCCTGGAAGGCTAACCCGCCTTTTGAATGGCGGTTGGCCAGGATTCACAGGACGACAGGCGGTGCCAGCGTACGGCGGGACACTGACTCTGGATGGGTCCCGATGAACATGGTGTTGCCTACAGTGCTCGTGGATCGCATGAAGCATACCATCGAACAAGTCAACGCCAACTATTCGTCTGTGCTGCCGAGGTCGCTTTCGCTACGGACGTTCCTGTACACCGCAATCTGCTGGTGGTGTATTGCTGTCTATCCGTATGAGGGGCCTGGGCTCATCAACAGTTGAGCCCAGACGTGCTTGATGGCTTTTGCTGCAAAAGATTCTTGCTCAATCCCCTTGCGAGCGCCCCATTGGGGCGCCTACAATGCGCATTATTATATGCGCACAGCTTGCGCATTTTGCTTAGGGTGAAAGCGAGAGGCAAAACCGATGCAAACCAGAAAGACGCAGAAGAGCCCGAAGACCAAGATCATTGTTGTCATCAATCAAAAGGGCGGGCCGGGAAAGACGACGCTGTCGTTTCATTTGGCGCACGCTGGCCTTGAGAACGAGCACTCCAAGGTGCTGTGCCTGGATTTGGATTCGCAGGGCACTTTGAGTCAGTATCTGACTGACGATCTCGACGTGATCTCGGTTACTCAAGGCGGCGTCGGCGACCTGTTTGAGGGCGCGACGCCTCAGCCGCAAAAGACGACGCATCCGCAGATTGATCTCTTGCACGGGCATCGAGAACTCGACCGGTACGACGCCGACCAAACAGCCGAAGAGCGAGCGTACTCCACCGAGATGCCCGATTTGCTTCGCGGGCTTGGCTACGACTACATCATCATTGATACGCCGCCTGCTGTGGGGTTGCGTCACTTGTCGCCGCTCTTCTGGGCGGACATCGTTGTGATTCCCCTTGAGCCCGCCATGTCGGGCATCTCCGGCTTTCAGAACGTCCTCCAGGTCGTTGACGAGTCGATCAGTGCGCTCAACCCGAAGCTGAAGTGGGTTGGGGTAATGAATCGCGCCAATATGCGCGTGAAGTCGCAGAGGGAAAAGGACACCTGGATGCGCAAGAACTACGGGAACAAGATTCTGGCGACACTCTCCACGCGAACGGCAGTGGCCGAGGCTATGGAGGAGAGCCCCGCGAGGCCCGTTTGGTCTCACCGTGGGGCACCGAAGGAGTTGCGTGACCAGTGGCGCCAAGTCTGCGCCGAGATCGTGTGCAAGTGAGCTCTGGCCGAGCCGTGCACGTGGGTCGAGAGAATTTGGAGAGATGAATGATTACGAAGAGATCTTCGGCACTTGAGAAGTTGAGCCGTCGTGCCGCGCCAGTCGCGGACGATGAGGGTAAGGCCGTAGCCATCCCGCTGGACAAGATCCGTTTCGACCCGACGCAACCGCGTCAGGCTTTCCACCACCCGGACGGTCGAGTGGCTGAGGATGACGAAAAGGATCTCGATGAACTCGCGCAGTCGATTGAAGAGCAGGGGCTGATTCATCCGATCACTGTTGAGTCGATTGGCGATGGCACGTACCGAGTTGTCGTGGGTGAACGCCGCACGCGAGCCTACCTAAAGCTGGGTCGGACGACAATCCAGGCGAAGATCCGCGACGACCTGAAAAATCCGAAGAAGCGCTTGGTTTATCAAGTCGCGGAGAACGTCAACCGAAAGGATCTGACGGATGCTGACATGGCCAAGTCTATCCGCAGCCTGATGGAAGGGACGCCAGAAGTCGAGCCCATGACGCAAACGCAAATTGCCAAGGCGCTGGGCAAAAGCGAGGGTTGGGTGAGTCGGTATGTCAAATTCGGTGATGAGGAGCAGCAGCGGTTGTGGGTACAGACCGGGATCGCGGACACGGTGGAAAACTTCTACCGCCTTTCTATCCTGCCTATGCCTGTCCAGGCCGACATTCAGCGCAGGGTGCAGCTCCCCGAGGATGATCCCGAGCGCTTGCCGAAGCCGCTGACCCGCATCCAAATCGATGAGTTTACGCGTGAGGCGAAGGCGGCAAAGCGGGCTCCACTGGCCCCTGCAGCGTCGCCGCGCAATCTCGAAGAGTATCGGGCTCCTTCCCAAAGCACTGAGCAACGGCCTGACGCCCCTGGTGCTACGGTTGGCGAAAAAGGTCCGACTGACCCTGTGTTGCGGGCGTTTGAAGAGATGGCGGAGCAAGGGCGCATGCAGGGGACCGCGCAGCAAGATTCGGGTACGCAGAAGTCCTCATCCGTGTCGAGTATCGGCGCGGGATACAAGCTCCCGGAGGATGCGCGCGCCCAGATTCTGGGCGCGGCCAGCGTCACGCTTAGCAAATCCGAGAAGGCTGCGGCTCAGCCCCCGGTGAGTGTGCGCGTGCCTGTGGCGAGCCTGCAGGCCTTGCTGCAAAGGCTGGAGCCTGCTGACAAGGAGGCTCTGGCCGGCATGCAGTTGAGCATCAATTTGCCTGGCCCGTTGGCTGAACGGATCGCGAACGTGCTGACCGGCGTGGTGGTAGATGCGAGCGAGGTGCCGGCAGTTGTACAAAACGAACTGGTGAAGCTGCAATAGCCGTTGGAATGCAGGCCGCTCCTGGGAGCCTCCGGCGTCCGGAAGCGGTTGTCTCATATGAGGCGAGATCTCGCTGCCGTACTGACGGACGGTCTTGTTGAGCGAAGTATTAAAAAATGCAAATTAGAATCGGTCGCGCCATTCGTGGCACGTGGTGCCCCCTTGATTGAGGTCGCATTGCTACGCACGCCACTGAGCTCAAGGAGTACTAATCATGTATCAAATCGCTGGCAATACCTACACACCAGATGATCAACGGCTGAACCAGGCTCTTGCCGGAGTGTACGGGTCTGACCGGCGGCCGCTGTGCATGTGTCGTGGTTCGGGTATCGAGATGTACGTGGCAAAGCTCGGACATCAGTACGTCATCAAGCGCATGCCGAACACGGGCGCGCAGCACGCCACCTCCTGCGAGTCCTACGAGCCGCCAGCGGAATTGTCGGGGCTCGGCGAGGTGATGGGAGGGGCGATCCAAACCAACTTGGCTGACGGCGTCACCACGCTCAAATTCGATTTCGCGCTTTCCAAGAACGGATCGCGTGCCGCGCCGGCACCCAGCGGCGCTGAGCACGATACCGTCCGCACAGACGGCAAGAAACTCACACTTCGCGGTCTACTGCACTACCTGTACGACGAGGCCGGCTTGACCCGCTGGTCGCCGGCCATGGCCGACAAGCGCAACTGGTGGGTCGTGCGCAAAGCCTTGCTTCTGGCTGCGAGCGACAAGGTTGCGAAGGGGGGGGCTGTTGCAGACCTCATGTACATTCCAGAGAGCTTTTCACTAGACAAGAAGGACGAGATTACTCGTCGGCGCCTTGCGATTTTCAACCCGCTCGCGCAAGCAGACGGCAGCAAGCGCAAGCTGATGATGGTCGTCGGTGAAGTGAAGGAACTTGGCGATGCGCGCTTCGGCAAAAAGATGGTGCTCAAGCATCTGCCTGACGCGCACTTCTTCATGAACGATGACCTGTACACGAGGCTGCTAAAGCGCTTCGAGCATGAACTAGCACTTTGGGGCGGGATGGAATCTTCGCACCTTCTGGTCGTAGGTACGTTCGGCGTGAGCGGCGCTGGCGTTGCGTCTCTGGAAGAGGCCTCGCTGATGCTCGTGAACGAGAACTGGCTACCTTACGAGAGTGTGGACGACAAAATGCTGGTGGACGCGTTGACCACGCAGAACCGGAGGTTTGTTAAGGGGTTGCGCTACAACCTGCCGTCGTCCACTCCCCTGGCCTGCGCGGTGCTTTCCGACACAGCCACTCCGGTCGCGATGTATATCACCTCATACGGCGCTTCAGACGAGTTTCGCAAGCAACTACACGAGTTGATCGAGGAAAGCACGCTCGAAGCGTGGACATGGGACACGGCGAATGAAATGCCGGCGTTTCCAATGGCGGAGGCAAGGCCGGCTCGCAAGTGATATCTGCGAACTCTCTCGGCTGCGCCAGGACCAGAACAACTTAGAAAAAGGATATTGCTTTGCGTATTCGATGGGGCGCTAACGTCGTCAACGGGGCAGAGCTCATTTGGGAACCGGGCCGCGTTGCGAATCCCCATATCGGGGTATTCGCCGATAGTGGTATGGGCAAGACAACCATGCTGCGTCGTATTGTGGCCGCGATGAAAGAGACCGGTCATCCGCGCGTGCGCTTTCATGTATTCGACGGTCACGGAGATATCGACATCCCGGAGGCGTCTTCGGTCACGTTCCATGAATCGTCCGATTTTGGATTCAATCCGTTGGAGCTGAGTGCTGATCCAGAGTTTGGTGGCGTCCGTAAGCGAATCCAATCCCTGATCATGGCGATCAACCGGACGTCGGTCAGGCTGGGGCCAAGACAGGAGCGTGCGTTGTCGCGGCTGCTGGTGGCGCTATACCGACGCGAGGGCTTCGTGATGGAAGACCATACTACATGGGCTGCGGACCCCGCGAACGGCAAGCGTTATCCAACCCTGCTTGATGCAATCGAATATGGCAGGGAGCGGATCAAGGTCATGGCGACAGGGTCCAACGAGCGGGCTGTCAGCGCGTTACAGGACGTTTTCCGTGCGACAAAGCAGATGCGGATCAAGGAGGCGTCACTTTCGCGCGCGAGCGGTGACGATGGGGTGGCGATAGCAAAGCTTGAACGCGAGCTGCAGGCGGTGCAAGAAAAAGCGATCGCTTGTTTCACGGAAGCCGTGAAGACTGCGCGCACTGGTGATGAGTTCGACGATGCGCTCGAAGCGGACGGGCAGAAAGAAACGCTGGAGTCGGTGGTTGATCGTCTCGAAAACCTGTACCAGATCGGCATCTACCGGAATACGCCGCCACCACTCGACCCGCGCAGCAGGGTGTGGCGTTACATCATCAAGTCGCTGAGCCGGGATGAGAAAAAGCTGTTCACGCTTACCAGGCTGGAAACCATCTTCACGCGCGCCGTGCAGCGTGGCATTACCGATGAGATCTTGGACATCGCCGTACTGGACGAGGCGCATTGGTACAGCGATGACGCGGAAGATTACGTGGTCAACCGTATGGTGCGGGAGGGCCGCAAATTCGGCACTAGCATGGTCTTTGCCACTCAATCGCCAAAGGATTTGGCGGACATTCTCATCGGCAATCTTGGCACAAAGCTCTATTTGGGACTCGATCACACGAACAACACTTATGCGGTCAGAAAGCTGGGGCTAAGCGAGGCTTTACTCAAGTCCATCATTCCGCATCGCAGGGCGCTAGTTCAAATGAAGGGGGTTGGCGAGTTGGCTAGCGGGGCAACCATGGTCAGCCTTGGCTGAAACGGACGGCAATTGCCCAAAGAAAGTCTTGTAGTCGCTTGGGGCAGGAAGGGCGTTCGGTAAGAGGCGACCCGAGTTACGGCACTTCATTGTCATAGAGACAAGATTCAAATCCAGTAAGTCCCCACTTGCGGAGGGTTTAGTTGCGCGATTGCCGGCCGACATCTGTGAGATGGCCTGACAACTATTGTGGTCAAGATGTTGACTTGCATCATGTCCCACAGGTCTGGGATGTGATGATTGCCCCTCCTAATGAGGGGGGTGCACAACTGTTAATTAGGTGTTAATCTGCCCTCGTGGCATTAGTCTAGTACCGTGCTCAGTGCGGGTGTCTTGTAACAAAAAGTATCCTTGCGGTAATCCATATGACGGTCTCCATCGTTCGCCCAATTGCGGTTCTCTCCATTAACTATCCGGAGGGACCGATTGCCGATGCTATCGAAGCAGAGGTTCAGCAGTTTCTTCCGCCCGTGAGTGGTTTGGACGGCGCGTTGACCGAAAGTGAACGATTGGAGGCCTACGCTCGTGCGATTCACGAGGAGCGTAGTGAATTTATCGCCATGTACGGTGATGCTTTCGGTTGGGAAAAGCGCAGCGTGCCGCGTGAGCCAGCTCGGCAATCGGTCGATCGTTTCATTGGCGCCGTCGTTAGTGCCGAATAACCGTGCCACGCCCTCCTCGGTGCATGTCCCTTCTTGTAAGATAGAGAGTTTGGTTACTCTCATCTGATCATGGAAGGCTGGACGGAAGACGAATTCCGGCGCGTGGCGCGGAATACGCGTATCAGCAAGCGAACCCTTGAGGCGTGCAAGGATGTGCTGGTTGACGGATTGTCTGGCATTGCTGCCGCCGAAAAGCACAAGATGTTCGCCCCGCAAATTTCGCGGGCCATCACGACTCTGCGGGAAAAGCAGGCTGAAATGATGGAGTTCGCCGCTGTCTGCAAGGATGCGGACGAAATGCTGCAATACATGGCCACTGAAGTCGCTAAAGCGCTATATGGCCAAGATTTTCAGTGCGCACTCGCTCAGCCAGGGCAACTCTATGAGGGGCCGCTGGTTGTCCAATCAAAAGGGTACCTTGTTCAGAAGGTGGGCCGCATTGGGATCCTACATGACGTCTCACGCTTCGAGGACATACCTCCCCTTCATGCAGACCTGCGAATTGCCTACGACAAGGCGGGCGGTTTGGCAAAGGTAAGTGCAGTCCAGGCGCAGGAGAAGGGTAAGGGTCCGGAGCGCTGATCCGGACGTACTTGTCTTCACGTCTAGACGCGGCACTCAGTACCTGTGATTCCCCGGTACGGTCTTTTGCAGCAAAAGTGGCACCAATAGGGCTCATTAAATATTGAGGTGTATCCATGGCGGAAAAGTCCAAGGTCGAGCAACTGAAAGAGCGCTTCGCGCAACAGGCGCGGGCAGGCATCCCATTCAATCCTGTTGACGGCGTGGACATCAAGGGCGCGAACGTGGAGCGGCTGAAAGTTGGGATGGAGACTTTCGGCTGGAAGGACTACCGCTTCGTCACTGCGGAACAGGCACGGGCCAATGGCTGGACGGTCCCGGCCAAGGCGAACACGGTTCGCATCACGACGCGCAATGCCGCAAATGGCTCTGTGGGAGAAAAGACGCTTTACAACGCGTCGAACGTCCGGGGCATGCCGTCATTGGAAGCCATGCTCGCTATGTCCGACGAGGCCCTTCTGAAAATGCGGGGCGAGGATGTCGAGGCAGAAGCGCCCGAGGCGCAGCAAAGCGTAGCGGAGCCTGAGGCTGATACGCCAGCGCCAGCGGGCGGAGAGGTTGAAGATGACGTCGTGATAGGGCCCGCGCCCGGTCCGGAGCGGTCGGTTGCGCTGGTGCAGGATGCAGAGCCGGAAGGTGTCACCGATCTCTTCCTTGGCGAGCCCGTAGGGGAACTTGATAGTCCGGTGGAGCAGGTAGCGACGGCGGACGTGGCGAATCGCCCTGACGTAGCGCCGGCGCAGGCGGCGCCTACAGAGCCGGCCGTCGAGGCGGATTTCGCGGTGATGGCACCTTACTGGCTCGACGGCCTGCATAACTATGAGGGCATCGAGCTGGCCAGGCAGGTGAACCAGTTGATCGAGGCAGAGAAGCTGGCAAAGAACAAAGCCGCGATTGCCACCTTGCTCAGCTCCTATCCGGATAGTCGCAGTCTGGGCGTCGATATCGTTGCGCGCTCGAAGTACCTCAATGATCCTCACCTCAAGGCAAACACGGCCGAACCGACCCAACTGTTAGGCGGCGAACTGGTGCGGGATAAGGAGGGTGCATACCGACCGACGGCTGGAGGCCTGGCGGTGCTGCAGGACAAGGGCACGTCGCTCGTGCTCAAGAACAAGACCGAGCAGGCCTACAGAGGGGCGATGGAGTTGGCTCTGGCGAAGGGCTGGAAGGCCATCGAACTGAAAGGCAAGCCCAAGATGCTGGCCCAAGCATGGCTCGAAGCCCAGATGATGGGGCTTCAGGTGGTCAACTACACGCCTACCGAGCAGGACCGTGAGCGACTCGCGCAGCGCATGGCCGAAGAGGTGAGAAAGCGCGAGGCTGCGGCGGCAAGGGCCGAGGCGCTTACCCCTGAAACGGTGGAAGTGCGCCCGGTTGTGGATGCTACGGGCAAAGAGGTCATGGCCACGGTTAAGTACACCGTTGCGCGCACAGGCACTCACACGGAGCCGTCCAACGCAGCGAACGATCCTGAAGTGACCACACCGTTCGATGAGCCAGTGGTCACGCGCACAGTCACGCGCGTAGATGGGTTGGTTCGAGACGACGTCGTTGCCGGCGTGACGAAGGTCGCGGCGCGCGGTGTCGGGTATGCGGGACAAGCGCGGTCAGCGATCGCAGCATCCCTAGTTGATCACGAAGTCGATGCTGCGATGGATGAGGTCAGGGCTGAACAGACCGCGATAGTGGATCTGGAAAAAGGGGCACGCTTGGTCGCGCATGGCGCTGCGCCCTATGACCACAACCCGAAGAACAAGGCCAGCTACTTTGTCACGGTCGAGAGCGAGAGTGGTCAGTCCCGGACTGTTTGGGGCAAGGATCTTGAGCGCAGCCTCTCAGCAGCAGGCGCCCAGCCTGGCGACGTTGTTTCGCTGATCCAGGGCGGCCGAGAGCCAGTGGAGGTCGAGGTCGAGGGGCCTGACGGCACGAAGGACTGGAAGACGGCGCATCGGGTGAATTGGAACACGGCAGTCCTGTCACGAGCTGCAGAGGTGGCGCAGGAACCGACTGTCGACGTTGCCAGCAGTGGGCTGTTTCTCGGTCCAGTCGTGCGTGTCGAGGAAGGGCGTATCGCGCAGAAGGCAGGCCGCGACCCCAACAAACTCGTTTGGCATGACATCTCCAAACTGCAGGGCAAAGTGCCTGGTGTCGGTGACTGGGCGGAGATCAACTATAGCGGTGGCGTCGGGCAGGTGAAGGAGCAGCAGAGCGCGCAGGAGCTTGCGCGATAGGTGCTATCGAGGCAGGCCCTTCGAACAACCTGAACCGATCCCAAATGAGCCGCCGTGTGCGGCTCCAACTCATATCAAAGGACAACGCCATGTGGTTCCGCAACCTTTCAATTCACAGGCTGGGAGCGTTCAGCCTGAATGCCACCGAGTTGTCGCAGGCGCTAGCGAAGCACGCATTCCATCCAGGTACCACCCTTGAAATGCAGACCACCGGTTGGGCCTCTCCGCGCGACAACGGTGAGCTTGTACATGCAGTCGAGCGCCAAATGCTGCTGACACTGCGTACCGAGAAGAGGCTGTTGCCGGCGAGCGTTGTCAATCAGGTCACGAAAGCCCGTGCGGCCGAACTCGAAGAGCAGCAAGGCTTCAAGCCAGGCCGCAAGCAACTCAAGGAATTGAAGGAACAGATCACGGAAGAACTGCTGCCGCGCGCCTTCAGCATCCGCAGTGACACCCGCGTCTGGATCGACCCGATTAACGGCTGGCTGGTCATCGATGCCGCCTCCGCCGCCAAGGCCGACGAGGTCCGGGGCATGCTCTTCAAGTCCGTGGACGCTTTGCATCTGACTACTTTGCAAGTCAATCTGTCGCCGGTTGCCGCGATGACGGAATGGGTCAGCGGTGACGAGGCACCTGAAGGCTTCACGATTGACCAGGATATCGAGCTGCAGTCGTCAGCAGAGAGCAAGCCAACTGTGCGCTACGCGCGACATCCGCTGGACGTGGACGACATAGGTCGCCACATCGCTGCAGGGAAGCGCTGTACCAAGCTGGCCATGACATGGAATGATCGCGTTTCCTTTGTGCTGACCGAGGGGTTGATCGTCAAACGCGTCGCGCCGCTGGATGTGTTGAAAGAAGGCAAGGCGCAAGCAGCAACGGCTGAAGAGACATTCGATGGCGACTTTCTGCTGATGGCAGGCGAGTTGAATGGCTTGCTCCGTGACCTGGTTGACTCGCTCGGCAGTGAACGCGCCCCGGAAGGGATTAACGCGGAAGCCTCGGCGCGAAATGACGGCGACGAAGTCGCGAATCGATTGCGTAATCGCGACCGCGCTGTTGAGCAGCAGCCTGCGCCGGAGCCGGCATGACGACCGTAGACCGGAGTGCTGGAACGGTCCAGTTCGGTCTCTTTGACGTTGAGTTGGACGAAGTGCGCGAACAGTTGCGCATGCGCGAAGCGACCATTCTCCGCGAGCGTCAAGCCCGCTTCGAGGCTAACAAAGCGAAGCTATTGGCCGATACGGGCGCGTGGAAAGGCGGGGAATTTTCTGAGCGCATTGATGCGCTACTGGACAGGCTCGTCCACGCGGGTGCGCCGGCACGTAGGATGCACGACGCGATCCTTGGAGGGATCAACGCTGCTGCCAAGGGAGGGCGCCTCGATGAGCACCACGTCGCCTTTGTCGAGGAAAAGGCGCGGGTCGAAGTGGCGCGCGTCAGCACGCTTGGGGAAGTCATTCCGACAAAGTGGGAGTTGCAATCTGCTACGGATCTGACGGCGGTAGATCCTAGTTGCACTCAATTGCCCGAGGCGATCCAACACGCGGCCTTGGCGCGTCTTAACGAACTTGGACCTGGGCTGGCACAGCTTGGCTTCAAATCCGAACTCGAAGTCGATACGAGTAGCCCACGGGTCGCACAAGAGCTGGCCAGTGGCATTCGTGAAGTCCACACGGCGCTCATGCTCTTGGCTGTGAACCGATACCGCGATGCAAAAGGGTACAAGCAGGCGAAAGCCGAGCGCCTCGACAACATCGAGCGGTTTGCGAGTCAGGTACTTGGAATCGATACGAAAGCGCATCCAGGCGTCAAGCTGGATTTGCCGCTCACGTCGAGTGGCATGCGACAGAAGCCGGCACGCAATCAGGCAAAGGCCGCCGAACTCCACGAATCTGTTGGAGACTCCGACACAACCCGTCAAGCCGACGTAAGCGGAATCTACGTGGGCAAGATCACGTCATTGAGTGCCGATCGTCTGGAACAAAAAATCGGGAGAGATCCGCGTGATGTGGTGGTCCACGACAGGGCAACTCTGAGCGGTGACGACGTGACGGTTGGCAACGTGGTGACGATCAGCTACGAGATGGGAATAGGCCGACTGAGCAATCTCGATCTCGCTGTAGAACAGCGCGGCAGGGGACGCTGATTAACGACGGAATTCCGGCGTACCAGCGTGCATGCCGAAGAGGCTGACCGTAGTAACACCAAAGTCTATCAACGTGTGAGGTGGAACATGGGTGAGAAGGAAGCAGCCGGCGAACTGGCGATCAGCGCTGCCGAGGTCGAAGCCGAACGACGCATAGAAGAGCGTTCGAAGGCGGCCGTTCAGGAGCTGGGTGAAAAGGCCGCCCGTGAGTGGGCGCGGCTGGATGTGGAGGACTTCGGCAAGATCAAGGACAGAAACCTTGCGCGCTTCGCCGCCGTCACGATCACAGACAACATGGAAAACCCGGCATATAAGGCCGAGTTTGAGCGCGCGGGCGTGGAGACTGTGGCGCTCATTCATTCGTTGAAAGCGGCAAACGACGCTCTGGTCGCGGAGAAGGAAGGGCGCAAGGCGGGCGAATTCGAGGCCATGCGTAAAGAACGCCAAGAGCGCGCGATGACTTGGACGCCAGAAGAGGCAGCGATTCAAGCGCAGATCGATGTAGCGGACTATGCCAGCGCGCTGTGTGACCACCTCACGAACTTGAAGCTCGTGTCGCGCTACGAAGTGGATTACCGGCTCAACGACATGGCTGAGTATGCCAAGGCGAACCCGGATTATCGTGAAGCGTTGGAGAAAGCGGTACCAGACTTGGCAAAGGAAATCGACCAGCGAAACACGGTGGCTCAACAACTGGCGGTCAAAGGGACGTATGTGGGCACAGTCACGGCTTTGAGTGGCACCCACCTGGAGCAGAAGGTCGGACGAGATCCACGTGGTGTGGTGGTCCACGACAGGCGAGCGTTGGGTGGTGACGACGTGGTTGTTGGAAACGTGGTGACGATCACCTATGAGATGGGAAAAGGTCGGTTGCGCAATCACGAGCTGGCGGTCGAGCAGCAGGGGATGGGACGTTGATCCCTCTCGCCATTTTTGATGTGACTTAGATTCGGGGGAATGATGTCGAAGGAAAATACTGGTAGTGAAGAAGCATTGATGGAGGCGCTTGCATCCGACGATTTCGGCACGGCTAAGGCGCTACTGACCGAGCACAAGATCTCGCCAACGGTGCGGGATTGGACACGTTCCAATATGTCGCCGCTCGCGTATGCAATACGCCGCAACGACGCGGAGTTCGCGGCCGAACTGATTGCGGGTGGAGCCGACGTGAACGGCTTTGCGTTCGGTGACATCCCCTTGATCGCGTTGGCGAACGCAGAGTGTGCTGAGCAGCTTGCGCGGGCGGGTGCCGACGTGAACGCCTCGATCAGGCGGGATTCCAGCGCGCTTGGCCTGGTGCAAGGCGCATCTGCGCTTATCCATGCTGCACACCGCAACGACGGCGTGTTGGTCGCAAAGCTCATCGTGTTGGGCGCTGACACCAGTGCGGTTGATCGCTTTGGAAGGACCGCGCTTCACTATGCTGCACGTAGCAATGGTGAGGCCGCCAAGGAGCTTGTCGCAGCCGGCGCGGACCTCATGGCGGCCGATCAATTCGGAAAGACACCGAGCGACTATGGACTGGTCGCCGGTGTGCCAGCGCGGACGTCCGAAACGCGGACGCGGCAGCATGCTGCAGTCCGCTCCGCATTGGGGGCAGAATCTCCTAAGGAGGAAGACCTCTTGCAGGCGCTTGAAGGTTTTCAGTACGCCATGGGTGACAAATTGTCTTTGGATCATGGCGAATTTTTGTACCTGGATGGCAAGGACAGTTTGGGCATGAACTTTGCCGTTGTTCCGCGCACGATTGACCTTCCGGTTACTCGTTTCTGCGAGGAAGGTGAGCTGGAGTCCTATATGGCCGACCAGCAACTCGTTACGCGGGAGCGCGACGCCGTGCGCGCGTTCTTTTTGATCAGCCAATTGCGGGACCGTCAAGCGCACGAGCAAATTGTCGAGCCGCCAGAGAATGCGATCATCGGCATCCCTCGCACTGTCAGCCACGGTGCCATCGACTTGAACGAATACATCTCGCGGATTGAGAGTAGCGGTAGCGCGGCTTTTGGTGACGGTACTCAAGATGGGCCGGACACGCTCCTTCGTGGTAGATATGTTCGCGATGGTGCAGGGCAGTACCGCCGCCTCGGCGAGGAACACATTGCCTTGGTGGACGATGGTGACAAGATCCGGTTCGCGGACAAGGAAATCGATACCTTCCAGGCAGCGAGTGAACTGGCTGAAGCAAAGAACTGGCAAGGGGTTCAGGTCACAGGCGCGGAAGAGTTTCGCGCTAAGGCATGGTTCGCTGCACGGCTCGCAGGGTTGGACGTGCAGGGCTACGAGCCGACCAACAAGGATCTTGACCGTCTTGAGAGCGCTGTGGGGCAGGCCCTATCGAGCTTGTTGGCAGATCCCCCATCTCGTGACCGGACGGAAGCCCCGCCTCAGGAGATGAACCCGAAGGGCGACACGCTCTACCAGGCGCCGGCAAGCGGGACCTTTGTCGGCAAAGTTATGGCTCTGAGTGCCGACCACCTTGAGCAAAAAGTCGGCCGCGATCCGCGTAATGTTGTCGTCCATGACCGGAGCGTTCTAAGCGGCGACGACGTGGAGGTCGGTCACCTGGTCACGGTCAGTTATGAGCGGGGCAAGGGCCGGCTACAAAATCATGATCTGGCCGTTGAGCACCGGGGAGTAGGGCGTTGACTTGCGGGTAACTGCGGGCAAGAAATGGCACGCGAAGCAGTCTTTGCGTGCCAACAATGTACTCGTCATGTATGATATTCAGCATTATTTGATGCTCTTCATATCAACTACTGAGCACAAGGATGATCCCGATTGAGGTTTTTGCTGCAAAAGATCCGTCAGGGGCTCTGCAGGGAATCATGATGACGGTCCCTGTGGGTTGCGGCCTGAAGCAAGCCGACACGCTCCGCATTCATGGAACGCAGCTACTCGCCATGGAAAGGCGGTCGGTCCTTCCTATCGATTTGCCGAAGGTCGACGAAGAAAGTCTGAAGGACCTGGTGGAGACCGCCAAGCTCGGGCGCCCGCTAGCCGTGGGCGAGTTCACGGCGTTGGGCCTTGCTGATAGCTACTTGCTTACGCTCGAAGTTGCCGGCGCGAAAGCTGGTGAGGAAAGCCTGTGATGGACCGGATTCAGGAGATTTCACCGGCGCTGGCCGATGCTCAGCCTGCGTTGATGGCAAAGGAAGACGCGCGCGCGGCAGGGTATGCGCACCGCCTGGCGATTGCCAAGCGGTTTGGGGAGCGTGTAGAGGCCGGTGACGCCGTATTCATCAGCGGCAGGACAGTCTCCATGGGAATGCCCTATACCGTCAGCGCTGGTGAGCGACGGCCGATCATGGGCTTCAACCGGTGGATGCTGCTGCAGGTGATGCAGGATCGTGGATGGTCCGATTCGAGATTCTTCACAAGCCAGCAGATATCGGCCTCAGGCTGGAGCTTGCGCGATAACGCGCAGCCGGTCGTTCTCCAGTTCGTGAACGCGACAGACGGCACAGGAACGGCATTGGCGGTCCCGGAGGTCAAGCGGTTCGCCGTGTTCAATGCCGTGCACGTCGAAGGCGTACCTGCGTATGAGCCGGCCCCCAAGCTGTCCAGCAAATCGTTGGAAGCTGCGATGGTGGCGGCAGACTTCGAGCCAGGCACGGAGATCCTCGAAGCGCTGGCGGCTTGGGTGGATACCCAGTACCGCGAACTCGGCGGGCAAGATGGACAAGCCGATCAAGCTTTGGCGCAAGCACTGGCCATGTCGGCGGTACTTTCAGAAGTCGATTGGCAAGATGCTCCGGGCACTGCCGCTCAGAGCGCGTTGCAGCGGCATGTAGCGCGATGGTCGAGCGCGGAATGGGTGCGCGACACGGTCGCACTGATCGAGGCCGACCCGTCGGCGTTCTTCGATGCGGTACGCGTCTCGGAGCTTGTAGCTTCCCAAGTCCTCATCCAAACACGCGTCGCACACCTGGAGTTGCGGACGGAAACCGATATTCAAACTGCTCGGCAAGAGGCCGTATCGACAACGCTGCCACAGGCAGAGCAATTTCCGGAGGGCCAAGCCGTGAACGAGGCCAAAATGGAACTCAGTCAATCCGGACTCGCGCAGACCGGCAGTGACCGACAAGCAGCTAAAGGCATAACGCACAGCGCTCGCGTAGAAGCGATGTTTGCAGAGCGCGAAGCGGTATTGGCCGTTCCGTTCGCCGACAAGGACCGCGCAAAGGAGTTGGGCGCTGTTTGGTACAAGCCTCAAATGGTTTGGTTCGTCCCGAAAGGCTTGGACGTGGCCACGTTCAAGGAGTGGGATCCGCGCGATAACTGTCTGGGTAAGACTGCTGCCGAACAAGAGGTGATTGACAGCTTCCGGGCGGCAATGAAGGACATGGACCTTGATGTCCCGGATGACATTAAAGCGGACGGGAAATGGCATAACGTGCGCACCTTCAGCAAGAAGGGACCGAATAAGTCAGGCGCCTATCTTCTGGACCTTCAGGGCGGGCGCGACGGCACACCGATCGGGGCGATTAACGACAAGTACACGGGTGAGTCACAGTCTTGGAGGTTCGACGGTCCTCTGCTTACGCCCGAGCAGAGGGCGCGTATGCGAGCCGAGGCCGTGCGCCGAGCCGAGTTGGCTGACCGGGCCGTGCAACGGGCACAAGCAGTGGCTGCAGAGCACGCCGCAGAAATCGTGGCGCAAGGACAGCCGGCAGCAGGCCATGGGTACGTGCGCAAGAAGGGCATTGCCGCCGAGGGACTGGTTCAGGTCTCCGGCAAAGTCCTGCTTGGCTATGAGGAGTTCATTGGTGAAAACGGCAAGTCGGCGATCCGTGAGGACCAGAACTATTTGATAGTGCCGATGCGCAACGCTGCGGGCGAGATCCGGGCGGTGCAGGCCATCAACGAGGATGGCACTGTCAAGTCGTTCATGCGTGGAGCGCAGAAGAAGGGAACGATGACAGTATTGGGTGCGCCGTCTCTTGATGCCCTGTGCGCGCATGCTGTCGCTTCCCCCGACCAGGCTGCCAGGGCAGCGCTGTTCGTGGAGGGCTTCGCTACGGGCGCGTCGGTCAGGCAGCCAACAGGCTTGCCGGTGATTGTTTGCTTTGACGCCGGCAATCTGGAAGCGGTAGCGGCCGAGGCATCGCGCAAGTGGCCTGACAACATTGTGCCCATCATGGCCGTGGACAACGATCAATTTCATGTTGAGCGGGCTCTTGGCTACTTGGCAAAGGACCTGGGAGTCAATCCGAACTCGCAGCGCGGCAGCATGGTGGAAGTGCTCAGCGGCAAGTACTCCTCTCGCATGGTGTCGCTTGGCGACGCTGTCGCCGATGGTGAGTGGCACCAAGCGCCCAAAGGACGCTATTGCATGTCCCTGGAGCGCGAGCACGACTCTACGGAAGTGCGATCCATCTCGATTGAGGCTGTGACCCAAGAAGGGCAGCGTCCGGTCCGGCTTTCGTTTGGCAACCGGGGAGTAGAGGCTGGTCGGGCTGCGCTAGACGCCTTCGCCGGTCCCGCGAAAGAGGGCGAACAGGAACAGGGGACGACTTCACGAGCGGTCATGTTGGTGCCTGAGTTCAAGTCCCTGCAAGGGCGGCCGACTGACTGGAACGACTTGGCTGGGAGCGAAGGCGCTCAATCAGTTTCCAGACAGGTTATGTCGGCGCTGGGGATCCCACAGCAGAGAGAGGTGCGAAGGGTTGTTCAAAGCCCTGCGCGGGTCGTGCAGCACACCAGCGGCGCGATGGAACGGTAATCACACATAGGCGATGCGACTCGCTCGCAAGCTCACGTGGAAAGAAACAGCCAACTTGAGGTGACTATGGAAGCAAAATTCGAGATGGAGTTAAGCGTACGTCGGAAGGCGCTGAGGCAGATTTACAAGGCATATTCCTTAGCAGAGAAGTTTGGAGGGCCACGGGGTATTTGGGTGGGTGGAACTGCCTTGCTGTCTTTCACCATCATGTTTCTTTCGTTTGCCTGCGGGGTTAAGGGCATCGTCGTTATTGCACTGCCATTGTTCGTGATTGCCGTGGGCATGGTCGGTATGCGGAGGACTAGTCATCGAGCATTCTGGGACAAGCTATTTGAGCTACTGGAGGGGTATGAGCCGCGTGCTCAGGGGGAGTACCGGCATCTGCAGGAGGTCGTGAAGGGGGGGCGGTGGGATGAATTCAATGCCGCATTCCGGCAGTGGCACGCATCAGAACACATGCTCACTACGCCGGCGCATACCCAGGCGAACAGTGGCGCGGCGCATCGCTTTGCCAGTAAGGCAATATCTCGCGAACCGACTGTCGTCGAGCCCGACGAGAAGTGGCAGGCTCACGCCTATCCGTTACAGCAGATCTCAATCTTTCTGCAGGGAACTCGGCACAGCGACAGGGCGAGCTTGGTCGATCAGCTTCAAACGGTGGCCACCAGACTGCAAGCGGGCGACATGGCGGGGACGGAGCATGACGACGACTTCGGTTACAGCTTCAAGGTGGATCTGGCATCGAAGGGTCCGTCGTTCTTCGATGGCCCCTGTGAGAGCGCTTGAAAAATCCGGAGCCTGATGACGTATGCGCAAAGAGAACGTTTTTTTGGTAACGGGCCGGCTTTCCGAGGGAACGGCGTCGGGCCGAGAGCCGCGTGGCGAGCTTATCCAGCGAATCGTATGCGCCGCGAACGAGCCCGCGCTGCACGAGTTCTTGGATAGGTCGTTTCCGGGCTTCCTCGTGATTGGCATGGTGAACCTGGCCGCCTTGGAGGAAACAGCGCGGCAAATCAAGGTCGCTCTTGCTGGGTCGGCCGGCGCGCTGCAGGTGTTCGTGGATCCCTCCATGTCTCATTGATACCAAGGGAGGGCAACAAATCTCATGCGTCTGGTGCTTCGGCCTGGCGTTCTACGCGCGTGCGTGCAATAATGAAACTGTTAATTAAGTGTTAATTGTGAGCGTCGATGAGGGTCCTATGGAGATGAGTGAGGCACGGCATTTGGGCAGTCGCCCCAGCTACATGAGCCCAACCGTCGGTAAGGATGGGGTATGGGGCTCTGCGGGCTCTCACGCGCTGCGTGGCGCCTTGCAGCGGCAGTCGCCCCGAGGGGTGATGGATTTGCTGAAGTCGATGGATGCCCAATCCATGGCCCACGTTCTGCGCGAGACCAACTTCAAAGTCGATGAGAAGCTGGTGGAACGCGGACGTGCAGCGGTGTTTGAAAGCGTCAAGGGCGATCTACAGGCGGCATTGACGAAGGGCGTCGATGGCTCTGGAGTGCGCAAGGCAGGAACCGGAATCCAACGCGAGACGAATGGCCGGGTGGTGCAAGAAAGCGCTCGTACACGTGTTGCGGCCGGGACAGACTTTGCCGGTGAGCATCGTGCAGCGGAACTGATTCAATCCGTTCTGAAAGCGCCGATGGTGCGAGTCGCGACGCTCGGAGATCAGCCGCTCCCACAGCGCGCCTCGCTGCAGATGGTTGCAGCGCAGGCGCTGCAGAAGGGCGTCCTTGGGTTCGGGTTCGATGGGTTGCCCGGCAAATACGCGGTGCCGGTGCCGATGGCCGACGTGGTCGAACTCCACCGACAGGCGGCCATTGAAGTTGCTACGCAAACAACGCGTGCTGGCCTGCTTGCCTGGGCTTCGGGCGTGAAAGTGACGGGACTAAGTGAGTGGGTGCCGGACAGCGTGCAGCGACTGCTGCACGGCAGCGTTTCACGGGACGCGGCCGAGATTGTCGTAAGTGGACTGACCAGCGGGAGTATTGCGCGCCATGCACAGGAATACGGTCTGCATGGCGTAGCAAACCTGCTAGCAGCCAACGGTCTCGATCCCGATGCGCCGACTATTGGCGAACAAGCACAAGAGATGGGGCTGCAAATCAAGGAACCGGATCGCGAGCGTGGTCAGTATTTTGGGACGGTGGTCGCTCAGGACCACCGGGCGAGCCTGATCAAGATCAAGCGCGATGAAGCGATCGAGCTGCCATTTGCGCAAATACCGGGGGTTCGGCCGCGCATTGGCGAGGCGCTACGGCTCGGATTCAAATTGGGAACGTTGAGCGTAAGTTCGAAATCCGCTGGCATCGAAAGCAACGCGCGGTAAGTGCAAACGCTACAGGCCCCAGTGAGAGGTGCGACTCGCTGGCGCCATCGCTGAGGAAATTGGCCAGTCTGATCTGCGCACATCTCTCGCATCCGCATTAATGAATAAATTTGTACCCATGAAAATCGACCAGCAAGAAATCTCATTGTATGTGCAGGCGATCAAATCGTCCTTTGAGAACGGTGCGTTTTCGCAATCAGATTGCCAACACCTGGCATACATGTTTGCCCAAGGCGGGCTGTATGGTCGCGTCTTGCAGCATGGTGTTTTGCTGGACTTGCCGGCCAAGGCAGGGATCGCGAACTTCATCAGGTTGATCCGTGAGAACCTCGAAGCTCCCGTGGTCGATGCGAATACCGATATCTCCTATGCGCTCAACCGCCCGGCTAACTATGTGAACGCAGATCAATTGCGGCCGGACTTCGTCAAGGATTCGGATCTGTCTTTCAGAGAATTCCTGACGAATCTCTTGAGCGGCATACAAGCGGATATTGTCGAACTCTCTGTTGAGGCAGAAGCACTGCCGACGGACAAGAAGACGGATGCGCACTACGTGATTGGCATGTTGGAGGTGACTGCCCGAAACCTTGACGCGGCTTTTGCCGATCCTGCGGGCGCCTCTGATATGGCGCCCAGCGAATTGGCACGCTTCTTCGAAGATAGCTGCCGCTTTGTCGCCTCGGTAAAGAGCGAGATGCATCATTAATCAATGAACAAGGAGGGTGCGATGTCGGGGATGTTCGAACGCCTGCGTGCTGAAGCTGAACGAGTGAGCGAGGCCAATAAGATGGCCCTGCTGCATACGAAAGGTCGTGGGAACCTGGATCTGGTGGACAAGTTCAGTGGTCGAGCGGCGCAGCAGAGGATCCAAACTGGCGGGATTTTGGTAAGCGGCGGATCCTTCCTCGGAATGGCCGGCGTAGCCATGGCAAATCAGGCCGCTGCTTTGGGCGCTTCTGGTCTGTTGGCGTCGGCTTCTACGGCGATGGCTGGGCTTGGCACGGTAGCAGTCGGAACTGCTGTACTTCCTGCTGTAACAGTGGCGACATTGGGTGCGTCGGTGGCAGGCCTCGCAGTGGTGGCGGCCAGCAAGCTGATGCGAGTAAACATGGATAAGGGATTCGCTTTTGCCGATGCGCTCCAACAGGGGGATAAGGAGCAGTTGCAATCCCTAGGGAAAGCAAATCTTGGACTCGGTGACTGGATCAAAGGGGCACGGAATCTCCTGGTCGACAGCTTCAAGCAGCAGGGCAAGCTGGAAGCCAAACACAATCTTCCCGCAAAGACATACGATGCAGCGTTTGAGTACGAAATGGAGGATCTGTTTGGCGACGCCGAGGATTCCAGACTGGGCAAGCAAGGTCTGGTTGAAAGGGTGGCGTCGGAGATTTGGGATAAACACGGAATCGTTGTCACTGACGATAAAGTCCATGCTTGCCTTGGTAAGACCCGTGGGAACGATTCCACTTACGGGAAGATCCTTGGAATCGATAAAGACCGAGGTGTTGTCATCCAGTCTATCGGCCGAGGTCAAGCCACGATTCACAATCTGAAGGACTTCGCCGTTGAACCCAAGCTTGGCGCGGAAATGATGGTTTCCTACCGATCCGGCCAAATGCTGAATACCCCAGCGAAGGACATGTCGCGCAGCGTTGGTAGCGATCTGGGACGCTGAGACCATGTCCAGGGACAACGGCAGCCTCGCAGCGACTTCGCTGCAAATGGATCTGTTCAGCGAAACGACGCTGCAGAATGCGCAACCTGTCGAGCAGGCGACAGCAGTCGTGGAAGAGCCTGCGCAACCCCAACAGGCTGCGGTCGCCTCTAAGGGAGGCCCTGCCGTTGCCGCCGCTGTGGAGACGGCGCCGGTCGTAGTCGGGGGCATTGCCGACGCTGGCGAGGAGTTGGTAGCCAATCGGCGCAATCGTGGCAAGGTGGCTACCACTTGGTCGGATCTTGAAGGGCTGAATGACACTCTGAAGGTCAAAGAAACGGTAAAGGGCAATGTCTGGCTCAAGCCGGACTACCAGCAACTCATCGATGCAGGCATGCAGCCGATGGTTGCGCATATCGTCAAGCAAGTCTATGACAGCGTCGCCGCCAAGCCTGCGGTCAGCGCCAGCACGAAGACTACGGATGCACACCTGCAGACCTACATCGGCGGAATGCAGCGCATCGAGCAAGGCCTGATGAAGTGGACGCAGGACACGAAGGCGCTCAAAGCCTGGGCCAACTCGAATATCCGTGTGGCGGGCGCCATGCTGGGGAAACAGGTCGCGCTGTCTGAACTCGGGCCGGCGACGTCTCTGCTGGAATATGTCTATCCGGACGGATGGCGTGCCCATCGCGATGAGCTGCGAATCGTTGGGGGGAACAAGCTCCTCGGCGCCCTGCAGCCTGGCTACGAAGAGATCAAGCGCGCGGGCAAGGCCATTGATGCCGGTTGGCCGAACAAGCGAGAATCCTGGGAGGTTCAGGGATACAAGGTTCTTGAGCGGCCGAGGGTAAGCGTTGACCCCAATGAGTTCAGATTCAGTAAGAAGTATTCGCTCTCGGTCGACCGCTATTACATCGACACATTCAATACTGAGGAAGCCGCACAGGCCGCCGCAGCGGCCATCAAGCCTTTCGTACTGGTTGGCAAGCGTGGCTTTCTCGATTCCTTCGACTCGCGGGAGTTGGCGGTTGAGGCGGCAAAGGAACGTTCTCGCGGCGGCAAAGACACGGAACGTCAACTCATCGAGAAGGGTTACAACGTCATCGACGCTGAGCGCGTTGGCGTCAGTCGGCGCATGGAAGGCGAGGACATTAGCAGCGAGCGGCTAATGGAAGAGTTCGGGCTGCGCGGTGTGAACTTCGGCAATTGGATGAAAACGCCCGCCGCGCGTGCCGAAGCTCAGATGCACCTGAACCATGCCTATGACGCCTTTCACGATCTAGCCGACATCCTGGACGTGCCACCGAAGGTGTTGTCGTTGGGCGGCATGCTCGGGTTGGCCATCGGCGCGCAAGGCCACGGAGGCAGGAATGCTGCGCACTTCGTGCCAGGTGTGAACGAAATCAACCTGACCCGGACCACTGGTGCCGGCGCCCTCGCACACGAGTGGGCCCACGCGGTCGATCACTACTTTGCCCGCCAGGCGGGGCTCGATACGGCTGAAGAGCCCTATCTCAGCGAGCATGCTCTGTTGGGCGAAACGAAGACCCGGCATGAACTGGTCGCGGGAAAGTACGTGCCAGTCTCCTCACCGCGTTTTGGCGAAGTGCGCCCGGAAATTGTCGGCGCGTTCAAGGGGCTGGTGCAAACCATGACCAAGCGCCTGCAGACCGTGGAAGAGGCTCAAGCCGTTGATGCGGCCTATCAGCAGCGTCTGGAAAAGAATGTGAACGGATGGCTTGCCTCGATCGGCCGCGACTTCAAGGAGCAAGAAGCTGAGTTCGCCGTGCTGGCTGAGCGCGTGCGCAAAGGCGACTTCGGCGGGGAGATGGTCGCGGTTGGTCGAAGCACTCTCCTGCATCCGGTGGTGGTCGAGATGCGGGATCTCTACAAGGCCAAACATGGCCGCGTCTACTCGATTGAGCAACTCAAAGGTCTGCAAAGCAATCTGGACTCGCTCGCTTTTCGACGTGACAAGTCCGCACACCAGCAGGCGATGGCTGCCGACGCGGACGTGGTTCCGGAGCGCCGACGGGTCAGCACCGACTATGCGCTGAATGCGGCGAAGCTGGATAAGGACAAGGGCGGAAAGGTCTACTGGTCCACGAAGTGCGAGTTGTTCGCCCGTGCCTTTGACTCGTTCGTCGCGGATAAGTTGGAGGCAAAGCAAGCCAAGAATAGCTACCTCTCCTTCGGTGTACGAGAAACCGAAACCGTGCCAGTTGGAACAGAACGAGATGCCATTCACTCGGCCTTCGATGGCCTCATCGGTGAGTTTGTCGTGCGCGAGTCGGAGTTGGGACCGGCATTGTTTTCGGCCGGACCGGGGCGGGGGTCGGCGCTACCACTACCCGAGATCCACGCGGAGATCGAGCGTCTGCGCGGAGAGTGGAAAGGCATGCCGCCGGTGCTGGTCGTTGGTAAGCCCACCGATCTTCCATTTGAGGCGCCTTCCAATGCTGATGGCGCGTACCACGACGGCAAGGTCTACGTGGTGGCGGGAAACATCGGCGACATGCGGCAGTTGCAAAAGGTGATGGCGCACGAATGCATCATGCACCATAGCCTAGAGGAAATGCTGGGCAACTATGGCTTTGCCAAACTCCACCACGGCGTCCAGTCACTTATCGCGAAGGGCGACGAGACGGTATGTGCAATTGCCGAGAACGTGAGGTCACGCTACGGCGTCCTTCCTCCGGATATCCAAACCAAGGAAATTGTGGCAAGGGCAGGGGAGCAGTGTTTGGATGAACAGGGCAACGTTCGTGTCCAGTACGGGTTCATGAAGGGAGTGTTTGCCGGCGTGACCGGCTGGCTGCGCGATCACGGCATCTCAGTGCCCTTCACCAATGTCGAGCTGCAGGGCATTCTGCACAAGAGCGCCGAGTTGGCAAAGGACGGCCCATTGCTTCGCGCCGGCCGTCGCGAGCAGTCGCTGCAGGAAAAGGTCGTGGGCATGCTTAGCGGGCTCTTCGTCGGCAAGATCCTCGGCGTAGCGGATGGGGTTGTGACGCAGAAGGTCGGACGCGCTGGTGAAACCGTGCTGCACTCGATGGCGGACTTGTCCGGGCCAATTGAGGTGGGAGAAATCGCCGAGATTGCTTACAAAGACGGCAAAGGTCTGGTCCGAGAGCCGGAACAGCATCACGTGCGCAGTGTAGACCGCTAAGGCAGCGCGATATGGCAGAAGGCACGAATACACCTCCATTCCTGCTCGTTCGGGTCCAGGATGATTTGCACGGCGCTCACGTCACGGAGCGCGGTTTGCGGCTTAAATACGAACGAGATTCAGAGTTCGCCGAGTACCGAAATACGCTGCACTGGTCTGTCAATTGTGCAGTCGCAGATCACCCGTATGGACGCTTCAACGAAACAACTGACGGGAGTCTGATTGGAAAGATCGTAATCATCGCGGATCCGAGAGAACTACCTGTGCCTGCAGGCTTGGGAGAGGTTGATACTTGGTACCGGATGGATGCCTCACCACGATTGGATGGGAGTCTGGATCGAGGGCTGGACGTTGGGAAGAATGCGACCATCATCGCCCCGGTAGGTACGGCGGTCCCAGATGGTACAAAGGTCATTCATTACGAAGGTGGGATTGCCGAACGCAATGCCGCGATCAGCCAGGTACTTAGCTCCTCTGGGATCGAACCACGCATCGCGGGGATGTGGTCGTGGCAGAACACCGAGGGAATAGGCCGGTGGGCGACAGACACTGCCGACAGAGTCTATGGATCTCGCGCCGAGGACATCCATATCGGGCCGCATAGCAGCAGCGTCGACGATGCGATAGAGGCCGGTGCGCGACTTGGCGCTATGGTTAAAAGATTCGAGACCGACCGCCTGTACACGCTAGGAGACGGCGCTGAAGTACCGATGTACGGCTTGATCACTGCGCGCATACATGGGCAACGTGAGACGCTTAATGTCATTCTCGACGGAATGACTCCGGACGAGAGGAGTCGCAGCGGCGCATACTACGAATGGCGCCTCTCTTCACTTTCGCAACTCGAAGAGAGGGCCTCGACTATCAATGAAAATTGGCGGACGCATTTGGAAGGAGTGGATGAGCTTCTTCCGCGAGCGCCGCTGCCGATGGCACCGCCTCCACTGCCGTTGGCGCCGCCTCCACTGCCGATGACACCACCGCCGCTGCCGTTGGCACTTACGTCGCCTTCAATGGCGATCCCGACCAAACCACACGGTCTGTTCATCGGAAGAGTTTTGGGAATCGCGGATGGAATGGTCACCCAAAAGGTGGGGCGCGCTGGCGAAACTGTCACGCACCGGATAGCGGATCTGTCCGGGCCGGTCACGGTGGGCGAGATCACTGAAATTGCCTACAAGGATGGCAAAGGCGTCGTGCGGGAGCAAGACCGTGGTCAAGCGCGTGGCGTTGATCGCTGAATGCAGCGCACCGGAAATTGGAACATTTGAGAACCAGAAGAAGAGGCAGCCATGATCGACGGCTACTACATCAAGAGAATCGGGCAAAACCGTGGGGCACCCAGAGTTTGGCTGGATCGTCAGACGGAGCGTGCCGGCTTTGAACCTGGCCAGCGCTATGACGTTGTCGTCCAGGGACGCACAGTTGTGCTGCAGGCGAATCCTGACGGAAGCCGCGTCGTATCCAGCAAAAAAGATGGCGAGAAGACCAATCCGGTCATCGACTTGAATTCACGCGAGTTGCTCGCGTTGTTCGATGGCATGAGTTCGATTCGGGTCGCGGTCCAGCAGGGGAAAATCTACCTGTTGCCTCTGGCATCCGAACTGAAGAAGCAGGAGCGCTTCGGCCGGCTACGGGAGAAGCTAGAGGCTGGTGATCCGTTGGCCGTGGGGAGCCTTTCGCACGGTGGCGGAATCTTGTCCCATGCAATCCATTCGGGCCTGAAGGCATCCGGTGTCGAAAACAGATTGGCCTTCGCGAACGAGATTCGCGAGGAGCTACTAGAGCATGCGGCGGCCCATAACGACGCATGGGACGAGAACACCGTGCCCTTCTCCGCGCCCCTGCAGGAGCTTGCCTTTGATGAGCGCGGTGTTGCCAACATTCCCAAGGTCGAGATCCTCGAAATGGGACTGCCCTGCAGCGGCGAATCGCGTGCTGGGAAGGCCAAGCGGGGATTGTCCAACGGCGAAGCGCATCCCGATGTCGGCCACCTGGTTGTCGGCGCGTTGATTATCTTGAGCAAAGCGAATCCGGCAGCCGTTGTCTTTGAGCAAGTGCCCACCTACGCCACCAGCGCGAGCGCCAATATTCTGCGCAACCAATTGCGTGACATGGGGTACGTGTGCCATGAGCGCTTGCTCCGAGGCAGCGAATGGGGCGCCCTGGAGGATCGCACTCGTTGGTGCATGGTCGCAGTGAGCGAAGGCATCGAATTCGACTTTGATCAACTTCAGCCGCCTGGCCGTAGCCAGCAGAAACTTGGGGACGTACTTGAGAACGTTCCGGAGGATCATCCATCGTGGTCGGCCATGGCCGGGCTCCGAGCAAAGGAGATTCGCGATCGTGAGAATGGCAAGAACTTTGCGATGCAGATCTTCGATCCCGATAGCGAGCATGTCGGCACAATCACGAAGGGGTACGCTAAGGTCCGAAGCACCGATCCGAAATTGCGCCACCCGAGCGACCCCAATTTACTCAGGCAATTCCTTCCGAGTGAGCACGCCAGAATTAAAGGTGTGCCGGAGCATCTCGTGGACGGTGTGTCCGCTACGGTGGCCCACGAGATCCTCGGCCAAGGCGTTGTGTACCCGCCTTTTGTCGGCGTTGGGAAGCACCTGGGCGAGTCGCTCGAATCAGTGGTTCCCGGCCGTCGGCCAGCACGGAGATCGGCCGTGATCGTCAACGATGATGACGCGCCACTCTCAGCCGAGGTGCGGATTGCCGCGCTCGCTGCGGAGGTGGTTGCAGAGCTGAAGAAGCCCAACATGCAGGCCAGCACCTATTACGGTCGGATCGTCGCGGCTGATCGCGACGTGTTCATCATGGATGTTGGGAGGCAGTCCGGCATTGTGCTTGAGCGTGACGCGCTGGATCGAGCGCCCAAGCTGGGTGAAAACGTCCGCGTGGTATGCCGGGAAGGCCGAGCGGTTGTCGAGGCGCAGGTGAAGCCCGTGCAAATGGCGTTGGGCTTGTAGTGGTTCGCGGAGCTATCCGACATGGCCTGGGCATCGAGCGAGGCCAGAGTACGGCCAAACGCTGACCTAAACCGCTGAAATCGGTCCTTCACCAAGCTCGCAGAAATGGGTACGCAGCAAGCGGCTCTTTCGGTCGATGAGTGCAAGAGAGCGGTCATCGACTTTTGCCAAAGGTACCCAATTGCGCTCACAATTGGGTACGTGATCAGAGACAAGCAGGAGGATGCCCTTGGAATCCCAGAAGCCACAAAAGAACGCGCCGGCACCATTGCAGGAGCCTACTTTCCTGCAAGACGTCGAGTCGCCCTCGCAGTTTCCAACATTCGTGGTACGCAAGACGTTGAACGAACGCTGCGCCACGAACTCCTCGGACACCTTGGAATCAATACTTTCTCGGCAATTGACAAGCGAGCCCTACTCGCCGGGATCGCAGAGGCCCGAGAGCAGCCAGGCTTAATTGATCTGTGGCGCGACGCGGAGCGCGAGTATCCGCATGAGCCTGTCGGGAGACAGGCTGAAGAGGTGTTTGCCTCCGCCTGCGAGTTGATTTCGCCTGACTGGTACCGCCGCGCGCCGGCTGGACAGCTAGCCTTCGCCGAAGTGTGTGAGAACCGGAAGCGCCCGATGTCACTGCAGGACCTGGTGGACATTGCAGCACTGGTAGCGGATGGACTGCACCGGGGCGAACGGCATCAACAAATCTTCCCAGTCCGAGACAACGATCAATTCTGCGAGGGCTCGTATGTTGGCCCCGTCCTGAAGATCGATGGTCCGGTTGCTTTGCAGCGCATCAATCGACAAGGGGAAGTTGTGAGGCACAGCCTCGTCGCACTCTCCGAGACGGTCGAAGTGGGCAAGATAGTTCAGATCAGCTACAAGGATGGCCTCGGGCGTGTCAGCACGCTGGGCCCGGCTCGCGGAGTTGAGCGGTGATGCGCTGAGTCTTTGGGCGAAGTTTTTGGTACGCTCCTCGAATCAGAACGCGCATTCGTTACTGCCATGGTCCGCAGGCAAACCACGACGATATCGCTCGCAGACGTTTTCCCCATGTTGGCCGAGCGCAGCAAGGTGCTGCCGCGTACCGGTGTTTGGTCCTTCGAGCCGAAGTTCGACGGGTACCGCATGCTCGCCACGCGTGACGCCCTGAAAACGCGGGGCGGCGCGGATGCGACGCGCTGGTTTCCGGAGCTTGTTCACGCCCTCTCTGCCCTTCCTGCTGGCCACCACATCATTGACGGTGAGGTGTGTTCTGTTGGGTGTAGTTTGTGAGTTTACTTCTCTCTGATATCGTCAGGCCTCAGGCGGAAAATATCGGAGAGAGCTTGGGGATAGCTGCTGCAGACAACCCGGAATTCTCTCGACGGCGGTGGATCGATGCGCGCGACGACCTCCCACGACTACCGAACTGACAGTCCTAGCCTTAAATAAAAGGGCCGTGAAGCTTTGGCGGCCCCCCTGACGGCACCCATGCGACTTCTGTTCAGCACTCCCAGCTTCACATATGCAGGCTATCCGCGGCCAGGGCTTCCGATCATCGTCGGCGATGACATGCGTCCGCTGCAGCCGGTTCAAGACTTTATTGTGTGGAAGCTTCTGGGGCAAGGAAAGCATCTAAGCTTACTAACATGGGAAGACTACGGTCGCCGGCTATGGGACTTCTTCTCGTTTCTAGGCGCCAACGGTTTAGACTGGGACGAACCGTGCAGAGAGCCAGGCAAGAGCCCGCTGGCCAGATACCGCAACTGGTCTCTCGTTGAACTGAAACTTAGCCCGAAGACGGTGAACGGTCGTCTCCGGATCGTTTGTGAGTTCTACGAATGGGCAGGTAGAAATGGACTCATCGACGGGGTGCCATTTGGCTACTTGGCGACTCGGCGGGTCACGCATAATGACCTTCTGACGCATGCGCGAAGCGATGCAAGTACCGTCAGTCGTCCTGATCTTCTAATCAGGGAGCCCTCTCTGCTACCAGAGTTCCTCTCGAAGGAGCAACTGAGGGTGTGCCGCTGCGCGCGTGCGAATGCAAGCACCATGCTGCTTTTCGACTTGGCCGCCCGAGTCGGCCTCCGCTCATGCGAGGCACGAACCTTCCCGCTCAAATACGTTTTCAATCCGGCAGCACGCGCGGACTGCCTGCCGAGCCAGATGATCCGTGTGAGGCTCGATCCGCGAGATATGTGGCTCAAGTTCAACAAGCCCCGGGACGTGGATATCCCCTACTCGCTCATGGAGAACATGTATTCGTACACGCTGTTCGAGCGAAACAGGCTTTCTGCGAATGGTGACGCTCGTGTCGAGTGTCTGGTGCTAAACGTCTATGGCAAGCCGTACACCAGGTCGGCCATAACTGAGGCATTCAAAGGACTCTCTGCACAGGTCGGGTTTCGAGTGCGCGCACACATGCTTCGCCACAGCTATGCAGTCCATACCCTTGCGCGCCTTCGAAAGGAACAGAATTTCCACGGAGAACCCTTGTTGTACGTGCGCGACCGGCTCGGCCACAGCAGCGTCGACACAACAATGATCTACCTACGCCAAGTCAACCAGTTGGCAAGTAGTCTTGTGCTCGCGCTCGAGCACGAGTTCGACGAGCTCTTCGGCATCGCGAGCGATCAAGACGAAGAAGGATTGCGACGTGCCTAGAGCGAAGAACTACGCCATTGCAGCGGGGACTTCGCGGCCAGACCCAGCTATCGAGAAAAGCCGCTTCACACGGAAGTCGGCGCTTAGCGCCGACTTCCGTGTGAAGCGGCTTTTCTCGATAGCTGGGTCTGGCCGCGAAGTCCCCGCTGCAATGGCGTAGTTCTTCGCTCTAGGCACGTCGCAATCCTTCTTCGTCTTGATCGCTCGCGATGCCGAAGAGCTCGTCGAACTCGTGCTCGAGCGCGAGCACAAGACTACTTGCCAACTGGTTGACTTGGCGTAGGTAGATCATTGTTGTGTCGACGCTGCTGTGGCCGAGCCGGTCGCGCACGTACAACAAGGGTTCTCCGTGGAAATTCTGTTCCTTTCGAAGGCGCGCAAGGGTATGGACTGCATAGCTGTGGCGAAGCATGTGTGCGCGCACTCGAAACCCGACCTGTGCAGAGAGTCCTTTGAATGCCTCAGTTATGGCCGACCTGGTGTACGGCTTGCCATAGACGTTTAGCACCAGACACTCGACACGAGCGTCACCATTCGCAGAAAGCCTGTTTCGCTCGAACAGCGTGTACGAATACATGTTCTCCATGAGCGAGTAGGGGATATCCACGTCCCGGGGCTTGTTGAACTTGAGCCACATATCTCGCGGATCGAGCCTCACACGGATCATCTGGCTCGGCAGGCAGTCCGCGCGTGCTGCCGGATTGAAAACGTATTTGAGCGGGAAGGTTCGTGCCTCGCATGAGCGGAGGCCGACTCGGGCGGCCAAGTCGAAAAGCAGCATGGTGCTTGCATTCGCACGCGCGCAGCGGCACACCCTCAGTTGCTCCTTCGAGAGGAACTCTGGTAGCAGAGAGGGCTCCCTGATTAGAAGATCAGGACGACTGACGGTACTTGCATCGCTTCGCGCATGCGTCAGAAGGTCATTATGCGTGACCCGCCGAGTCGCCAAGTAGCCAAATGGCACCCCGTCGATGAGTCCATTTCTACCTGCCCATTCGTAGAACTCACAAACGATCCGGAGACGACCGTTCACCGTCTTCGGGCTAAGTTTCAGTTCAACGAGAGACCAGTTGCGGTATCTGGCCAGCGGGCTCTTGCCTGGCTCTCTGCACGGTTCGTCCCAGTCTAAACCGTTGGCGCCTAGAAACGAGAAGAAGTCCCATAGCCGGCGACCGTAGTCTTCCCATGTTAGTAAGCTTAGATGCTTTCCTTGCCCCAGAAGCTTCCACACAATAAAGTCTTGAACCGGCTGCAGCGGACGCATGTCATCGCCGACGATGATCGGAAGCCCTGGCCGCGGATAGCCTGCATATGTGAAGCTGGGAGTGCTGAACAGAAGTCGCATGGGTGCCGTCAGGGGGGCCGCCAAAGCTTCACGGCCCTTTTATTTAAGGCTAGGACTGTCAGTTCGGTAGTCGTGGGAGGTCGTCGCGCGCATCGATCCACCGCCGTCGAGAGAATTCCGGGTTGTCTGCAGCAGCTATCCCCAAGCTCTCTCCGATATTTTCCGCCTGAGGCCTGACGATATCAGAGAGAAGTAAACTCACAAACTACACCCAACAGAACAAACCTCACCGTCCAGGATGCCGCCGGCGGGCAGGCTGGCCAACGCGTCGACCAGCTCGGGAAACCAGGTCGTGGCGTCAGCCCCGTTTTTGGATTTCAGCCGCGGCGCGCCGCCAGTGGTGGCCAGCATGCGGTACCCGTCGAACTTGATCTCATAGTGCCAACCTGGCTCGCGCGGGATAGTCTTGCGCTCGCTCAGTAGCATGGGCTGCAACTCGTCTAACGTCGGAGCCGTCGGTAGCCAGCTGGCCATGGCTTCAGCCCGGGATGTCGCGCGGGTCGTTGCCGAACGAGTTTCGCTCTCGAATCTTGCCGTCGCGGCCGTGGATAAACAGCTCCACCTGTTTCAGCTTGGCGCGCTCGGTCCCTGCGGCCACAGCTTCCTCCTGAGTGTCGTACGTCTCCCGGCCGTTACCGCCCTCGGTCTCTACGGCCCAGCGGTCGTCGGCGGGCACTACGTGGATGTCTTGTCCGGGCATGGCTGTCTCCTGAAGTTTATGGAGCCAGTCTCTTCCGCGGCGGATGCTGCCGGTATCGGGCGCCGTCCGACAAACCTCCAACTGTATGGATATACAGTCCGCCATGACCGGCGGGGCCACAAGCAAAAAGCCCGCGCGTGGCGGGCTTTGGAGCGGTGCGGCTTCCAGCCTACTCTTCGGTGTCGTTCGCGTCCGTGTACTCGGCGAGCGAGAAGAGCAGGGTGGCAAAATCGGACAGAGACAGTTCCTTCTTGGTCAGGTCGACCATCATCTCTTCGAGTTCAGGCGAGCGCTGCACGGTAATGCCATGCAGCTCGAGGAAAGTCAGGCAGGTAACTAGGCCGGTGCGCTTGTTACCGTCGATGAAGCAGTGACCATGCCCGATGGCCTGCGCATAGGTCGCTGCGATTTCGAAGATGTCATCCACGCCAGCGTAATGCTGGGCGGTGGCCACTCTACCGAGAGCGCCTTCGAGGCGCTCTGGGATCTCACCGGGACGGCCAGGCTCCGTGCGCAGGATCAGGTCGTGAATCGCGCGGACCTGGTCGGCCGATATCTCGATGAACTCGCCGTTCATCGTTTAGCGAGGCGCCTAATTACGTCGTGGTGCTTTTCGATCACACCGGTCGCCACGTCCAAGACCTTACCCGATGCTGCGCGCTTCACGGTCGTGACCTTGCCGCCCACGACATGCCTTTCGAGGCTAGATTCAGCGGGCCTGGTTTGCCAGGAGCCCGTTACAGGGCTGCGCGCGACCGACGCGCGCTCACGGATCGGGATGTTGTACTTGGACAGGTTGACTTTGGACATGGGAAACCCTCGGCTTCTGCGATTCAGTATAACCGTGCCGGAAAAGAGAAGTGTATTTTGACGCTGGCCGTCACCCCGGATCGACAGAAAAACAAAAAGCCCGCATGTGCGGGCTTGTCGTCATTTCCAGCCGCCTTTTGGAGCGTAGGCGATTGGCACTGAGTGTCTCTCAGTTTGGTTGCGGGGGCAGGACTTGAACCTGCGACCTTCGGGTTATGAGCCCGACGAGCTGCCAACTGCTCCACCCCGCGTCCGTCGAAGAAAAGATTATATGGCATCCGGTTGCGCAATGCAACACCTGTTTAACAAAACCTGGCGGCGATGCGCATTGCCGCGTGCCATAACGATTAGATCGCCGCGGCGGGGCAGAGGTTCAGCCGGCCTCGGGGGTATTGCTTGTGCGCTGCCACAGCGCGGCCTCGAACTCGAAGCTGTCGCGCTGCTGCAGGTCGTCGCGCTGCCACATCACGCGGTCGCGGCGCACGGTCAGCATCCAGGTGGTGGTGGCCAGCGGGGTCGGGTGCGAGAACGCGCGCGGCGTCAGCACCGCGCCGCACGGACCGTGCTGCGGATCGCGTACCGAGGTGTAGCGGATCATGCCCAAGCCGGCTTCGCGCGCGATGCGGCCGAAGGCCTGGCAGGGCTCGTGGTTGTCCGGGTCGGTCCAGGCGGCGCGGTCGCGGTCGAACGGCGGCTGGTCGAGCGCCACGCCGGAGGTCTCGACGCGCACCTCGAACAGCGTCTGCGCGCGCGCGTCGATGCGGGGCAGCGCCGGGCTGTCATTGAGGAAGCGCCAGCGCCAGTAGCCCAGCTCGGCACACGCGGTGCGGATCTCGTTGGCGCCATAGAACACGCCCGGGTCCTGGCTGGCGCGGAAGCGCGAGCCCCAGGGCGAGGGCGGATAGCGGAACGGGGTGAACAGCAGATAGTGCAGATGGTGTGCCTCGACCGGCACCACCGGTTTGCCGGCATCGAGCACGGCTTCGAGTACTGCCTGTTCCTCCAGGCTGTCGACCAGCGGCATGGTCGAGACCACATGCTGGGCTTCCACCGCCCGCCACAGCGTGAGCGCGAACTGCCGGCGCTCAGATGCGACCGCGGGTGGCGTCCAGGTAGTGAACGACACGGACCAGACCTTCGGTGGTGCGGATCAGCTCGAGCGGCTTGCCGCCCAGCGCGAGGTTGTCATGGGTGAGCCAAAGCCGGGCCTGGTCGCCATGGCCCAGGATGGCGTCGAGCGAGCGGAACAGGCGCACGAACAGGACGCCGAATTCCCACTCCTTGCGGTGCGCGTCGAGCACATAGCCGCCCGACGCCATGCGCGAGACCGAGGCCGTGCTGATGCCCAGCACGCTTGCCACCATGGCCTGGCTGATGCCCAGGAAGCCGGCGGCGCCCATGACCGCCTTGGTCAGCGTGGTGCCGGGGTCGGGGCCGCCGGCGGGATCGGTTTCGGGAATCCGCCTCGATTGCATCGCCTATGCTCCTGTTTCTTCAGAAAGATTATAGGCGATGAATTTCAGAAGGGAAGGGGCTGCTGAAGAATTCCGAGCCTATGACGCGCCGCGCCGGTATTGCGGCGGGACGCGGTTAATAGGTTTCGATATGCAGCCGTCCTTCGGCCTTCATGGTGGTTTCCAGCGCCTTCCAGTTAAGACCGGCGCTGGCGCAGACCGTTTCAAATGCGGCCAGCACGCCTTCCTCCATGCCTTTCAGGCCGCAGATATAGACATGGCCGTTGGCGTCGCCCAGCAGTGCCGCGACGCTGTCGGCGGCGTCGCGGATCGCGTCCTGGACATAGCGGCGCGGCGTGGCCGGGTCGCGCGAGAAGGCGAAGTGGATTTCGAGGAAATCCCTGGGCAGCTTCAGCAGCGGGCCGAAGTAGGGCAGTTCGGCGGCATTGCGCGCACCGAAGAACAGCAGCCGGCGCCCGCTGAATTGGGCCAGGTTGCGGCGCATGCGCTCGGTCATGGCGCGCATCGGTGCCGAGCCGGTGCCGGTGCAGATCATCATCACGCTGGCCTCGGCGTGGTTGGGCATCAGGAAGGTCGAGCCGAACGGGCCCACCACCTGCACCGTGTCGCCCTTGGCGAGGTCGCACAGGTAGTTGGATGCGACGCCCCGCACCGGCTTGCCGTCGTGGTCCTGCTCGACCCGCTTCACCGTCAGCGCGAGGTTGTTATAGCCGGGGCGCTCGCCGTCGCGCGGGCTGGCGACCGAATACATGCGGATGTAGTGCGGCTTGCCCGCGGCATCGGTGCCGGGCGGCAGGATGCCGATCGACTGGCCTTCCAGGATCGGGAAGAAGTGGGTGCCGAGATCCAGCACGATATGGTGGATGTCGCTGGACGCATCCGCCGCGGTAAGCCGGTAATTGCCGGCCACGGTGGCGGTTACCGGGGCGCGCACGCCGTGCAGGTTCACATAGGGATGGGCGGCCGACCAAGGTGCGCGCGGCGAGGTATGGCGGCTGGTCTCGACCGACTGGATCGCGGCATCGTCGGCTGCGGTGGTGCCGCTGGCGGAGGTGGCCGGCGCGGCCTGGTCCGTGCTGTCCAGCTCCGGCAATGGCAACTCGGCCGGCAGCTCGTCCCACAGCAGCTGTGCCTCGATCGGGTAGGCCTGGCCGCGCAGCATGGTGCGCCAGTTGTCGATGGCGCCGGTCGGGCACGGCGACAGGCAGGCGTTGCAGCCGTTGCATACGTCGGCCCGGACCACATAGTTGCGGTCGTCATGGGTGATGGCGTCGATCGGGCAGGTGTCTTCGCAGGTGTTGCAGCGAATGCAGATTTCCGGATCGATCAGGTGCTGCTTGATGAGGTCGGGGGCGCCCATGGCGTGTCGGGTTTCAGTTGAAGCGCACGTATTCGAAATCCATCGGCTGGCGGTTGATGCCCACCGCCGGCGGGGCGATCCAGTTGGCATACTTGCCGGGCCCGGTGACGCGGCCCATCAGCGAGGCGACGAAGGCGCGGTCTGCGTCGGTCGCCAGCCAGTCGCGTTCGTGGGCCTGCCATTCGGCGTCCGATATCAGCCTGCCGTCGGGCGAGACATGGACGTTGGCCAGCGTGCCGATCCTGCGGTTGAAGGCCTTGTGCGGCACCGTCAGCCGGAAGGCGATGCCGGCCTTCTCGATGACCTTGTTCCAGCGCGCCACGCCCCCCATGCTGTCCTTGATGTAGTCGTCGCGCAGCACTTCGTTGAGCGCGTTGAGCATCGGCACCTCGCGCTCGCCGAGGCGGCCGTCGCGCACTTCGGGCACGCGGTAGACATCGTTCTTGAGCACATGGTCGTCGGCGCGCTTGCCTTCCTCGAAGCGTCCCTTCAGCCCCGCGCTGTAGAAGGTGGCGGCGTTCGATGACTGGTCGGCGCCGAACAGGTCGATGGTGACGCTGTAGTGGAAGTTCAGGTAGCGCTGGATGGTCGGCAGGTCGATCACGCCGGCGGCGCGCACCTCGGCCGGGTCTTCGATGCCGCGCTCGCGCATGACCTCGCAGGTGCGCTGGATCACGCGCGATACGCCGGATTCACCGACGAACATGTGGTGCGCTTCCTCGGTCAGCATGAAGCGCGTGGTGCGCGCGAGCGGATCGAAGCCGGACTCGGCCAGCGCGCACAGCTGGAACTTGCCGTCGCGGTCGGTGAAGTAGGTGAACATGAAGAACGACAGCCAGTCCGGCGTGCGTTCGTTGAAGGCGCCGAGGATGCGCGGGTTGTCCTGGTCGCCGGAGCGGCGCTCCAGCAGCGCCTCGGCTTCCTCGCGGCCGTCGCGGCCGAAATAGCGGTGCAGCAGGTACACCATCGCCCACAGGTGGCGGCCTTCTTCGACGTTGACCTGGAACAGGTTGCGCAGGTCGTACAGGCTGGGCGCGGTCAGGCCGAGGTGGCGCTGCTGCTCGACCGAGGCGGGCTCGGTGTCGCCCTGGGTCACGATAATGCGGCGCAGGTTGGCGCGGTGCTCGCCCGGCACCTCCTGCCACGCGGCCTCGCCCTTGTGCTCGCCAAAGTGTATGCGGCGCTCGGGATCGGCCGGCTGCAGGAAGATGCCCCAACGGTAGTCTGGCATCCTGACGTGGTCGAAATGCGCCCAGCCGGACGGATCGACCGACACCGCGGTGCGCAGGTACACCTCGAACCCGTGCGAGCCGTCAGGCCCCATGTCGCGCCACCAGTCGAGGAAGGCTGGCTGCCAGTGCTCCAGCGCGCGCTGCAGCGCGCGGTCGTCGGACAGGTTGACGTTGTTGGGGATCTTCTGGCTGTAGTCGATGCTCACGTCCTGGTCTCCTGTGTGTTCTGGCGGGCGCGCTAGACGCGGTCCCAGTCGAAGCGGGCCTTGTTGCCGCTGCCGAAGACCTTCAGCGCGCCGTTCTCGCCGACGGCGTTGGGGCGCTGGAAGATCCAGTTCTGCCAGGCGGTAAGCCGGCCGAAGATGCGGGTCTCCATGGTCTCGGCGCCGCCGAAGCGCAGGTTGGCCTCCATCCCCGTCAGCGCATCCGGCGACAGGCTGGCGCGTTCCTCCAGCGCGATGCGGATCTCGTCTTCCCAGTCGATATCGTCGGGCGCCGCGGTGATCAGGCCGAGCGAATCGGCGCTGAGCGCGTCCAGCGGCGCGCCGATGTGGTCGCGCACCGGGCCCAGCGCGGCCTCGTCGCCGTAGAAGCGCGCGGCCAGCCGGGTCTGGCCGTTGGGCATGGGGTAGTGGCCGAAATTGAGCGGCGAGACGAACACGCGCGGCGCGTCGTCGGGGGCGTCGGGCAGGTGCAGCATGTAGCTGCGGTCGGCGGCCAGCGCCAGTTCCAGCAGCGTGCCGGCAAAGCAGGAATCGGGCTCGATCAGCGCGATCAGGCTGCGCGACGACACATCCAGCCGCGCCAGCGTGCGGCGCAGCATGCCCAGGGTCTCGCGCACGAACCAGTGGCCGGCGTGCGCCTGCAGCAGGGCATCGGCCGCCATCACCGCGGCCGGGTCGCCGTCGGTCTTCAGCACCCAGATGCCGATGTCGAGATGGTTGGTGCGCAGCGTCAGGATGGCGTCGTCGAGTTCGCGCGCCATCTTCAGCGGCCACCATTGCGCGCCGGCGGCGACCACGCCGGCCAGGTCGGCGGGCTGGTGCTTGTCGGGGCCGAACACGGTCAGCGTGGCCTTGCGCGCGGCAGCATCGACATGCACGCGCACGGTCTCGAAGCGATAGCCGTCCGGCTCGACGGTGCGCGACAGCGGCGTCAGCGTGATGCCGTGGTGGCCTTGCGGACGGTCGCTGGTGGCCGCCAGCGCCGCGGCGCGCTCGGCCACGTATTCGGCGAAGCGCGCCGGCTTGACTACCTCGTCGACCAGCTTCCAGTCTTTGGCGCGCTGGCCGCGCACGCCTTCGGTGGTGGTGCAGAAGATGTCGGCGTGGTCGCGGCGCACATGGCGCTTGTCGGTCACGCGCGTGAGGCCGCCGGTGCCGGGCAGCACCCCCAGCAGCGGCACCTCGGGCAGGCTCACCGCCGACGAGCGGTCGTCGACCAGCACGATCTCGTCGCACGCCAGCGCCAGCTCATAGCCGCCGCCGGCGGTGGTGCCGTTGCAGGCGGCGATGAACTTCAGCCCCGAGTGCCTGCTGGCGTCCTCGATGGCATTGCGGGTCTCGTTGGTGAACTTGCAGAAGTTGACCTTCCACGCGTGCGACGACTGCCCCAGCATGAAGATATTGGCGCCCGAGCAGAAGATGCGCTCGCGCGCGCTGGTGAGCACAACGGTGCGCACCTCGGGATGCTCGAAGCGGATGCGCTGCAGCGCGTCGTGCAGTTCGATGTCGACGCCGAGGTCGTAGGAATTGAGCTTGAGCGCATAGCCCGGACGCAGGCCGCCTTCCTCATCGACATCCATCGCCAGCGTGGCGATGGGGCCGTTAAAGCTCAGCTTCCAGTGGCGGTACTGGTCGGGATGGCGCTCGAACGTGACCGGCGCGGCCGCGTCTGCCTGGCCGGAAGGTTGCGGGGCGATTGCCGGCGTGGACATGGCTGTCTCCTGAGTGCACTATCGTGCCTTGCGGCTTTTGATGAAATATAGTGCATGGAAACGAGCGGTGCAACGTCTTTGTCGGTCGGCGCGGGGGGCGGCTCAGGCGCCCGCAGCCTCCAGCCGGGCGCGCAGTTGCTGCAGCGAGGTCGCGGCGTCCTGGCCGCTGGTGTCGATCGACAGGTCGGCGCGGTCATACAGCGGCGCGCGCGCTTCGAGGATGCGGCGCAGGTCGGCCATGGCCTCGCGGTTGCCTTCCATCGGCCGCATGTCGCCCTGGGCCACCACGCGCGCCATGTGCTCTTCGGGCGAGGTGCGCACCCAGATGGTGTAGCACTGCGCCAGCAGCAGGTTGAAGGTGGCCGGCTCCGACACCAGGCTGCCGGGGGTGGCCAGCACCATGCGGTCGTGTTCGCGCAGGGTCCGCTCCAGTGCGCGCATTTCGTAGCGGCGATAGGCGGCCTGGCCGTACAGCGAGTGGATCTCGGACAGGCTGGCGCCGGCTTCCTGCTCGATCACGGTATTCAGTTCGACAAAGGGCACGTCGCGCACCGCTGCGAGCGCGCGCCCGAGCGTCGACTTGCCGGCGCCGCGCAGGCCGATCAGCGCGATGCGGCGGTGGCGCGCATCGCCGGCCTGTTCCGGCGCCAGCGCATGGCGGCAGGCTTCGCGCACGCGCGCGAGGTCGCCGGCGGGCAGCTGCGCCAGCCACTGCACCATCTGCGCGAACTCGGACGCCTGCTGGCCGTTGAGGGTGTCGACCTCGGCCAGCACCACCGGCAAGGGCACATCCAGCGCGCGCGCCACCTGCCGCAGCAGCAGCACCGACGCATTGCCGGTGCCGGTTTCCAGGTTGGCCAGATAGCGTTCGGACACGGCCGCGCCGCGCGCCAGGTCCTTGCGCGACATGCCGCGGGAGGCGCGCAGCGAACGGATGCGCTCGCCCAGCCGGGTCAGGTAGGGGTCGCGTTCGGCGTTGGCGGCGGGCGCGGCAGGGGTGTCGGCCTCGGCGGCGCTGGCGGCGGGCAGCGGTGCGGAATCGCGGCGCATGGTATCGGTCGGGGTTGGTGCGGCCAAAGCAGGCTCGGGCAAAAGCAGGGGCGCATTATACGTTCAGCGGGGTCGCGCCAAGTGGTGCCGGAGGCGGCTGCCAGCGTGAGCCCTGTCCTATAGTGCATTCCCTTGGTTGCATAATAGTTGATGTGAAATAAAATGCATCAACAAGCGGATCCCGGCTGCATTCCGGCCGGTCCCCATAAAACAGCGACTGGCCTGGCGCCGGCGCGCGCCCGCGGGCCATGGCGGGCCGCGGCGTGCGACACCGAGGAGTGCAGACATGACGCCCCCCACCCCTGCCGCGGCCGCGGCCGGCACCGCTGGTGCCATTGCGGCGCTGCCATCACGCTATAACGCCGCCGACGACCTGCTGTCGCGCAATCTCGAGGCCGGCCGCGGCGCCAAGACCGCTTATCGCGACGACAGCACCGCGCTGACCTACGCCGAGCTCGACGACCGGTCGCGCCGCTTCGCCGGCGCGCTGCGCGCCGCCGGCCTGCGCCAGGAAGAGCGCCTGTTGCTGTGCGCGCTCGATACGGTCGACTTTCCGGTGGTGTTCCTCGGCTGCCTGCTGGCGGGCGTGGTGCCGGTGGCGGTCAATACCCTGCTGACCGCCGACGACTACGCATACATGCTCGAACACAGCGGCGCGCGCGCGGTGGTGGTGTCCGAGCCGCTGCTGCCAGTGATGCAGGCCGCGATCGACAAGAGCGGGCTGTCTCCGACCGTGATCCAGGCCGCGCCCCACGCCGGCGCCGCGCCGTCGTGCAGCGTCGGCGCGATGCTGGCGCGCACGCGCACGCGCACTCCGGCGCCGGCTGCCAGCACGGGGCCCGACGACATGGCGTTCTGGCTGTACTCCTCCGGCTCGACCGGCCGGCCCAAGGGCACCGTGCATACCCACGCCAACCTGTTCCACACCGCCGATCTCTATGCGCGGCAAGTGCTGGGCATCCGCGAGGACGACGTGGTGTTCTCCGCGGCCAAGCTGTTCTTTGCCTACGGGCTGGGCAATGCGCTGACCTTCCCGATGTCGGTCGGCGCCACCACCGTGCTGATGGCCGAACGGCCCACGCCCGCGGCCGTGTTCAAACGGCTGTGCGAGCACAAGCCGACCGTGTTCTGCGGCGTGCCGACGCTGTTTGCCGGCATGCTGGCCGCGCCCGAGCTGCCGGCGCGCGCGCAGGTGGCGCTGCGTGTATGCACCTCGGCCGGCGAGGCGCTGCCGCGCGATATCGGCGAACGCTTCCTGGCGCATTTCGGCTGCGACATCCTCGACGGCATCGGCTCCACCGAGATGCTGCATATCTTCCTGTCGAACCGGCCGGGCGCGGTGCGCTACGGCACCACCGGCGTGCCGGTCCCCGGCTACGAAATCAGGCTGCTCGACGAGCAGGGCCAGCCCTGCGCCGCGGGCGAGATCGGCGAGCTCTACATCAAGGGCCCGAGCGCCGCGCTGATGTACTGGTGCAACCGCGACAAGAGCCGCGAGACCTTTGTCGGCGCCTGGACCCGCAGCGGCGACAAGTACCTGTGCGACGCGGACGGCTACTACACCTATGCCGGCCGCAGCGACGACATGCTCAAGGTCGGCGGCATCTATGTCTCGCCGTTCGAGGTCGAGGCCGCGCTGGCACAGCACCCGGCCGTGCTCGAAGCCGCGGTGATCGGCGTGGCCGATGCCGACCAGCTGGTCAAGCCCAAGGCCTTCGTGGTGCTGCGCCCCGGCCAGCAATGGCACGACGGCATGGCGGCGGAACTGCAGGCCTTTATCAAGTCGCGCCTGGCCCCGTACAAATACCCGCGCCAGATCGAATGCGTGCCGGAGCTGCCCAAGACCGCGACCGGCAAGATCCAGCGTTTCCGCCTGCGCCAGCGCGAGCAGGCCGCGCGCGGCTGAACTTCCTTAACCGATGCAATCAGACAAGATGTCCATGCCGAGCAGCCTGGTCGAGATCCCGTTCGACAACCGCCGTATCCAGATCGAATACCAGTGGCTACGCCCGCAGCGCGCGCAGCGCCCGCTGGTGGTGTTCCTGCACGAGGGCCTCGGCTCGGTCAGCATGTGGCGCGACTTTCCGCTGGACTTCTGCGAGGCCGGCGATTACCGCGGGTTGGTGTTTTCGCGCTACGGCTACGGTCGCTCGACGCCACGGCCGCACGACGAGAAGTGGCGCCCCGATTTCATGCACCGGCAGGCGCGCGAGGCGCTGCCCGCGCTGTTCGATGTGCTCGGGATCGGACCCGGCCGCGCGCACGGCACGCCCTGGCTGCTCGGCCACAGCGATGGCGGCTCGATCGCGCTGATCCACGCTGCCAGCTTTCCGCGTGCGGTGGCGGGCATCACCGTGCTGGCGCCGCATATCGTGGTTGAAGACCTGTCGGTGCAAAGCATCGCGGCAACGCGCCAGGCCTACCTCGAAACCGACCTGCGCGAGCGGCTGGCGCGCCACCACGCGGATGTCGATTCCGCGTTCTGGGGCTGGAACGATATCTGGCTCGACCCTGAATTTCGTCACTGGGACCTGCGGCCGCTGCTGTCCGGCATCCAGTGCCCGGTGCTGGCGGTGCAGGGCGAGGACGACGAGTACGGCACCATGGCGCAGATCGAGGGTATCCATCGATATGCCCCCCAGACCACCTTGCTTAAACTCGCGCGATGCGGACATTCGCCCCATCGCGACCAGAAAGATTCGTTGACGATGGCCGCGGTTCGGCATATAAACGCATATACTTCAAACCTAAAATAATTCGGCTTCCCGCCGATTGCGCGGGGGTCCCCGGTGCCGGAGGCGCCGGCGGCCCGTGGCAAGGGCAGGGGTGACCGGCAACGGTCCAGCGAGCCAACCGGCTTGACCACCAGGAGACACCATGCGTCGCTTCCCATCGCGCAGGCTTGCGCCTGCCTGCCTTGCCGTCGCCACCGTCTTTGCCATGGCCGGCGCGTCCGCGCAGACCGCGGCCCCCGCCGCCCCCGCAGCTGGCGCCCCCGCCGGCGGCAAGATCAAGGTCGGCTTCATGCTGCCGTACACCGGCACCTACGCCGCGCTGGGCAACGCCATCGAGAACGGCTTCCGCATGTATGTACAGCAGCAGGGCGGCAAGCTGGGCGGGCGCGAGATCGAGTACTTCAAGGTCGACGACGAATCCGATCCGGCCAAGGCGCCGGAGAATGCCACCAAGCTGGTCAAGCGCGACCAGGTCGACGTGGTGGTCGGCACGGTGCATTCCGGCGTGCAGATGGGCATCGTCAAGGTGGCCAAGGAAAACAACACGCTGCTGATCATTCCCAACGCCGGCGTCGACGAGGCCACCGGGCCGCTGTGCGGGCCCAACATCTTCCGCACCTCGTTCTCGAACTGGCAGCCGGGCTATGCCATGGGCCAGGTGCTGGGCGAGCGCGGCCTGAAGAAGGTGGTGACGCTGACCTGGAAATACGCCGCCGGCGAGCAGTCGGTCAAGGGCTTCAAGGAAGCGTTCGAGGCCAAGGGCGGCAAGGTGGTGAAGGAGCTGAGCCTGCCGTTCCCCAATGTCGAATTCCAGGCGCTGATCACGGAAGTGGCATCGCTCAAGCCCGACGCCGTGTTCGTATTCTTTGCCGGCGGTGGTGCGGTCAAGTTCGTCAAGGACTGGGCCGCGGCCGGGCTGAAGGACAAGATCCCGCTGTACGGCTCGGGCTTCCTGACCGACGGCACGCTCGAGGCGCAGGGCAACGCCGCGCAGGGGCTGGAAACCACGCTGCATTACGCCGATGGCCTGACCAATGCGCGCGACAAGAATTTCCGCCTGGACTACGCCAAGACCTACAAGCTGCAGCCCGACGTGTACGCGGTGCAGGGCTACGATGCCGCGCAGCTGCTGGCGGCCGGCGCCACCGCGGTGAAGGGCGACATGACGCGCAAGGCCGACCTGTACAAGGCCATGGGCGGCGCCAGGATCGACAGCCCGCGCGGCACCTTCACGCTGTCCAAGGCGCACAACCCGGTGCAGGACTTCTACCTGCGCAAGGTCGACGGGCGCGAGAACAAGGTCAGCTCCGTGGCGGTGAAGGCGCTGGCCGATCCGGCGCGTGGGTGCCGGCTGTAGGCGCTTAACACCCGCGTGTTTTCTCCCCTCTCCCGCCTGCGGGAGAGGGGCCGGGGGTGAGGGCAGGCGCATCAAAGGCTGAGCGCGCGGATTGATAGAACCATTGGCCCCGCTTGACGTTTTTCCTAGCCAAACCACCCCTCACCCCGACACTCTCCCCATGCGGGGAGAGGGAGAACACCTTGCTGAGGCAAGTTCGGGCGGCTTGGGTGCACCCAAAACCGTCATCCTGTCGTAGTTTGCAGAAGTGCCCCGCATGGACATCGTCTCCTTCCTCATCCAGTGCCTGAACAGCGTCCAGTACGGCCTGCTGCTGTTCCTGGTCGCCAGCGGCCTGACGCTGATCTTCGGCATCATGGGCGTGATCAACCTGGCGCACGGCAGCTTCTACATGCTGGGCGCCTACCTGGCCTTCACGCTGGCCGGACTGACCGGCAACCTGTTCATCGCCATTCCGCTGGGCATCGTGCTGGCGGTGGCGTTCGGCTATGTGCTGGAGTGGGCCTTCTTCAGCTACCTGTACGAGCGCGACCACCTGCAGCAGGTGCTGATGACCTATGGCCTGATCCTGGTGTTCGAGGAACTGCGCAGCATCCTGGTCGGCGACGACGTGCACGGCGTGCAGGTGCCGGCGCTGCTCGACGGCGCGCTGCCGATCGGCAACGACATGACGTATCCGGTGTACCGCCTGTTCATCTCCGCCGTCTGCCTGGTGGTGGCGCTGGCGATGTACTACGTGATCCGCCGCACGCGGCTGGGCATGATGATCCGCGCCGGCGCGACCAACCGCGAGATGGTGCAGTCGCTCGGCATCAATATCACCGTGCTGTACCGCTTCGTGTTCGCGCTCGGCGTGGCGCTGGCGGTGCTGGCCGGCATGATTGCCGCGCCGGTGTCGTCGGTCTATCCCGGCATGGGCGCGCAGGTGCTGATCGTCTGCTTCGTGGTGGTGGTGATCGGCGGCATCGGCTCGGTCAAGGGCGCGCTGGTGGCGTCGCTGTTGCTGGGCTTTGTCGATACCTTTGGCAAGGTGTTCTGGCAGGAGGCAGCCGGCGTGCTGATCTACCTGCTGATGGCGGTGATCCTGCTGTGGAAGCCGCAGGGGCTGTTCAAGGCGGGATGACATGAATCCGACGACATTGCCGGCGCGCGGGCACGCCGCGCGCAACGCCACGCTGGCCACCGCGCTGGGCTGGGTAGTGGCCTTCGCGGTGCTGGCCGCGCTGCCGCTGCTGCTGACCGCGGACAGCCACAAGTTCTATATCGAGCTGCTCAGCAAGGTGATGATCATGGCGATCTTCGCGCTGTCGCTGCAGCTGCTGATCGGCTACACCGGGCTGGTCAGCCTGGGCCATGCCGCCTACTTCGCCATGGCCGCCTATGCCACCGCCATGCTGGCGCCGCAGAGCGGGCCCGGCAACGGCTGGGTGCTGCTGGCCGGCGCGCTGGCGGCATCGGCCGCACTGGCGCTGGTGGTGGGCGCGCTGGTGCTGCGCACGCGCGGCGTGTATTTCATCATGGTGACGCTGGCGTTTGCGCAGATGGTGTATTTCGTGTTCCACGACACCAAGGTCGCGGGCGGCAGCGATGGCACCTATATCTACTTCCGCCCGGAATTTCCCGTGCCCGGCGAGCACCTGCTGACGGTGAACGACCCGATGCACTTCTACTGGCTGGTGTGGCTCGGGCTGGTGGCGACCGTGGCGGTGCTGATGCTGGTGCTGCGCTCGCGCTTCGGCCACGCGCTGGTCGGCATCCGCCACAACGAGCAGCGCATGCGCGCGGCCGGCTATGCCACGTATCGCTACCAGCTTGGCGCCTTTGTCGCGGGCGGGCTGCTGGCGGGGCTGGCCGGATTCCTCTATGCGATCCAGTTCGGCTTCGTCAATCCGGAGATCGCGTCGTGGCACCAGTCCGGCAACGCCATGCTGATAGTGATCCTGGGCGGCGTCGGCAGCCTGGCCGGCGCGGTGTTGGGCGCGTTCTCGTTCGTGCTGCTGGCCGAGTGGTTCAGTACGCTGACCAAGCACTGGCAGCTGCTGATGGGCGGCTTCATCATTGTCGCGGTGGCGCTGCTGCCGCGCGGGCTGGTGAGCCTGCCGTCGGTGCTGCGGCACGGGCGCCGGCGCCGCCGCAATGGCGATGCCGGCTCCGGCACCGACGAAGCCGCCGCCGAGCCGCGCAGCCATACGGAGGCCGCATGAACGCGCCCGCCACCCCCATCCTCGAGGCGCAGCAGCTGACCCGGCGCTTCGGCGGCCTGACCGCCGTGGCGGGGGTCGACCTGACGCTGGCGCTGCATGAGATCCACGCCGTGATCGGCACCAACGGCGCCGGCAAGTCGACCCTGATCAATATGCTGTCCGGCGAATTGCCGCCTTCCTCGGGCCGGCTGCGCCTGAAGGGCGAGGACGTGACCGGCTGGTCGCAGCCGCGGCTGGCGCGCCATGGAGTGGGGCGCAGCTACCAGCGCAACAACATCTTCCTGCCGCTGACGGTGCGCGAGAACTGCCGACTGGCGGCGCAGTCGCGCGCCCAGCGCGCCTGGCGGCTATGGGAAAGCGCCCAGGGCTGCCGCACCGCCGCGACGCTGGCCGACGAGGCCATGGAGCGCGCCGGGCTGGAGCACCTGGCGGACCGGCGCGCCAGCGATCTCGCGCACGGGCAGAAGCGCCAGCTGGAGGTGGCGATGTGCCTGGCCACGCAGCCGGTCGCGCTGTTGCTGGACGAGCCGCTGGCCGGCATGGGCGCGGAAGAATCGGCACGGATGCTGGCACTGCTGCGCGGCCTGCGCGAAGGCCACGCCATCCTGCTGGTGGAGCACGACATGGACGCGGTGTTCTCGTTCGCCGACCGCATCACCGTGATGGTCAACGGCGCCGTGATCGCCACCGGCAGCCCCGAGGCGATCCGCACCAACCACGAAGTCCAGGTCGCCTACCTGGGCGAGGAAGAGGACGAGGCCGCATGAACCAGCAGAACCCCGCGGCGGCCCCCGCCACGCCGATGATCGAGGCCACCGGCATCAACGCCTGGTATGGCTCCAGCCACGTGCTGCGCGACATCGACTTCACCGTCGGCGCGGGCGAGACGGTCGGGCTGCTCGGGCGCAACGGCATGGGCAAGAGCACGCTGTTGCGCACGCTGCTGGGCCATGTGCGCCAGCGCCAGGGCCGCATCCGCGTGGCCGGCCGCGACGTCTCGCGCGCGCAGCCGTTCGAGGTGGCACGCCTGGGGGTGGCCTACGTGCCGGAAGGGCGCGGCATCTTCCCGAGCCTGTCGGTGCGCGAGAACCTGCTGATGGCGGCGCGCAAGGGCTGCCATGGCCGCAGCGACTGGGACGAGGCGCGCGTGCTCGACCTGTTCCCGCGCCTGAAGGAACGCCTGTCCCATGGCGGCCAGCAGCTGTCGGGCGGCGAGCAGCAGATGCTGTCGATCGGCCGCGCGCTGATGACCAACCCCGATTGCCTGGTGCTGGACGAAGCCACCGAGGGGCTGGCGCCGCGCATCGTGCGCGAGATCTGGGCCGTCATCGCCACCGTGCGGGCCACCGGCATCGCGTCGGTGGTGGTCGACCGCAATTTCCGTTCGGTGCTGGCGCACGCCGACCGTGCCGTGGTGCTGGAAAAGGGCCGGGTGGTGCTGTCCGGTCCCGCCTCGGACCTGGCCGGCAAGCCGGAAGCGCTGGACCGTTACCTCGGCGTTTGATCTCGTTGAAGTGTCCGATAAGGCACTATTGTTGCCCTGCCGCAACGGCACTTGCAGGCGCAAGGTGTCGCTGTTTTGCTCCCGCGGGGCTTGACCATCCGCCACTTCCCTCCCATTCTTGCGAAGTCACGAAAGCGGCATCCCTTTTTGCCGCAGTGGTCGATAGTCGACAGTTCAACTAGAATTGCGCGCGTTTGTGCAATGCAATAAGAACCGCAACCAGCACCGGCCCCGCGCGCAGCAAGCTGTTGCGCCGGATCGGACCGGCCCGCGGCAGAGCCAACAAACCTGCCGGCGCTCCGGTCGAGCAGACCCAACTTCATGACCCAATCCACAACCAGCCACTATTTTGTCGAGAGCCCCAGCACGCGCGCGCTGGTGCTCGGCGCGGTAGGCGTCGTCTTCGGCGACATCGGCACCAGCCCGCTCTACGCTCTCAAGGAATGCTTCAGCAAGGAGCACGGCATCGCCTTCAGCACGGACGCCGTGCTGGGCGTGATCTCCATGCTGTTCTGGGCCATGATCATCGTGGTCTCGATCAAGTACGTGGTGTTCGTGATGCGGGCCGACAACGACGGCGAGGGTGGCGTGCTGGCGCTGATGGCGCTGGTGCTGCGCACCGTGGCGCCGCGCTCAGGCAAGGCCAAAGTGCTGATGATGCTGGGCATCTTCGGCGCCTGCATGTTCTACGGCGATGCGGTGATCACGCCGGCGATCTCGGTGCTGTCGGCGGTGGAGGGGCTGGAGATCGCCGCGCCGCAGCTGTCGCAATTCGTGATACCGATCACGCTGGTGATCCTGGCGGCGCTGTTTCTGATCCAGCGCCACGGCACCGCGGCGGTGGGCAAGCTGTTCGGCCCCGTGATGACGGCGTGGTTCCTGGCGCTGGGCGCACTGGGCGTCTACAACCTGGTGCAGGCGCCTGAAATCCTGAAGGCGGTCAACCCCTACTACGGCATCACCTTCCTGGTCGAGCACGCGCTGCAGGCCTTCATCGTGCTGGGCTCGGTGTTCCTGGTGCTGACCGGGGCCGAGGCCCTGTACGTCGACATGGGCCACTTCGGCGCGCGCCCGATCCGCATCGGCTGGTTCATCCTGGTGATGCCGTGCCTGATGCTGAACTACTTCGGCCAGGGCGCGATGCTGCTGAACAACCCGGGCGGCGCCGAGAACCCGTTCTACCTGATGGTGCCGGAGCTGTTGCTGATCCCGATGGTGCTGCTGGCTACCTGCGCCACCGTGATCGCCTCGCAGGCGGTGATCTCGGGCGCGTACTCGCTGACCAGCCAGGCGATCCAGCTGGGCTTCCTGCCGCGCATGCGGGTGCGCTATACCTCGGCGGCGGAGATCGGCCAGATCTACCTGCCGGTGGTCAACTGGATGCTGCTGGCGCTGGTGTTCGGCGTGGTGATCTCGTTCAAGAAGTCCGAGAACCTGGCGGCCGCCTATGGCATCGCGGTGACCACCACCATGGTCATCACCACCATCCTGGCGACGGTGTGCATGCGCAACGTCTGGAAATGGAACCCGGCGCTGGTCGCGGTGCTGGGCGCGGCCTTCCTGGTGGTCGACCTGTCGTTCTTCGCGGCCAACCTGCTCAAGGTCGCCGAGGGCGGCTGGTTCCCGCTGCTGCTGGGCAGCAGCGCGTTCTTCCTGCTGATGACGTGGTACAGCGGGCGCAAGCTGCTGCGCGCGCGCAGCCTGGAAGACGGCATTCCGCTCGAGCCCTTCATCGCCGGCCTGCTGGCGCACCCGCCGCACCGGGTCGAGGGCACCGCGGTGTTCCTGACCGGCAACACCGACTCGGTGCCGGTGTCGCTGCTGCACAACCTGAAGCACAACCGCGTGCTGCACGAGCGCGTGGTGTTCCTGAACTTCATCACGCGCGACGTGCCGTACGTCGACGACGACCAGCGCCTGAGCTGCAAGGACCTGGGCGGCGGCGTGTTCATCCTCAAGTCCGAATACGGCTTCAAGGAAACGCCGGACGTGCAGAAGGTGCTGGACCTGGCCGATCGCAAGCTGGACATGCATTTCGAGCTGATGGAGACCTCGTTCTTCATCGCCCGCGAATCGGTGATCCCGTCCAAGCTGCCGGGCATGCCGATGTGGCGCGAAAGCCTGTTCGCGTGGATGCACCAGAACGGCGCCAAGCCGTCGGACTTCTTCCAGATCCCGGCCAACCGGGTCGTCGAACTGGGCACCAAGGTCGAGATCTGAGCGAGCGCGGGCGGTGCCCGCCGCCCGCTCCGCCAGCCCCCGGTCGGCGCCGCCAGGCGCCCCGGGGGCTTTTCTTTTGGTGGCGCTTGGGTCGCGCGTTGGCCGCAACACCCTGCGGCGGGGCACAGGTCCCGGAAAACGGCCATGCGGCAGCCCGAACCGGGACCGTGGCCTCATGCGGCCAGCCGGTCCGCATCCGACAATGCGTCCCTCAGCTTGTCTCAGCCCCGCGCCTTGCGGCAGTTCCCTCATCGGCGCGGCGGCCTCCAGACTGCCCCAGCACACCCCCGGAACCCCGGAGTCCGGCGCCACGCCGCTGCCCTGATGGGATGGCAGCCGGCCGGCGCCAGGCCATGGCTTGCACGGCACGGGCGATCCCGTGCAGCCACGCCGTTTCGCCGCCGATCGCCTGAATGACGGAGCCGCCGCGGCCGACCCTGCCGCCAGCTACCGCAGTTGGAGATTGCAATGCACAGGAATCTTGCCTACACCCTCGTTGCCGCTGCCGCACTTGCCGCCGGCCTGAGCCAGCCGGCCAGCGCCGGTGCCTATGGCGAAGCGCTGGCCGCTGCCATGCCGCGCCACGCCGCGCAGCGCGATGCGTTTACCGAGGGCGCGCGCAGTCCGGACGCAGAGACCGCGCTGCTGCCCGTGGTGGCGCGCGGCAACCTTTCCGTGTGCCGGGTGCGCGGCTTCGACGCGAGCCAGGACGGCATGCGCAAGCCGGACCCCTATACGGATGGCGCGCGCATGGGCCGCTTCGACGTCTTTACCGAGGGCGCGCGCGTCCCCGCTCGTGACCCGTATGTCGACGGCGCGCGCAGCGATGCGCGCGGCAGCGGGGAATGCCTGTCCTGAACCCACGGCGGCGCTTTTGCGCCGCTCCTCCTTTGCCTAAGCTAGGGAAGTCACGCGGCGCGCCCGCATGGCGGCCGCGGCCCGCGGTCGCCGGCCGGCAGCTCCTGCCCGCGCGGCCCCGACATGCCGATGTTCAAGCAGCAGATCCGCCTGTGCACCAGCCGCGATGGCGTGCGGCTGGCCTATGCCGTCACCGGCAGCGGCGCGCCGCTGGTCAAGGCGGCCAACTGGATGAGCCATCTGGAGTTCGACGTCGGCAGCCCGGTGTGGAGCCACATGATCACGGCGCTGTCCGACACGCATACGCTGATCCGCTATGACGAGCGCGGCTGCGGACTGTCCGACCGCGACATCGAGGACCTGTCCTTCGACGCCTGGCTGCGCGATCTCGAAACCATCGTCGACGCCACCGGCGTCGACCATTTCCCGCTGCTGGGTATCTCGCAGGGCGCATCGATCGCCGTGGCCTACGCGGTCGCGCATCCGCAGCGGGTCAGCCACCTGGTGCTGCACGGCGGCTACGCGCGCGGGCGCCTGAAGCGCGACCACCTGAGCCAGCGCCTGCTGGAAGAGGCCGAGCTGATGAACAAGCTGGCCGAACTGGGCTGGGGTCAGGAGAACCCCGCCTTCCGCCAGTTTTTCACCACCCAGTTCATTCCCGGCGGCACCGCCGAGCAGCATGCCTGGTTCAACGAACTCGAGCGGGTGTCGACCTCGCCGCTGAACGCCGCGCGCTTCATGCGCGTGTTCAACGACATCGACGTGGTGGCGCTGCTGCCGCGCGTATCGTGCCCGACGCTGGTGCTGCACGCGGTGCGCGACGCGCGCGTGCCGTTCGATGAAGGCCGCCTGATTGCCAGCGAGATTCCCGGCGCGCGCTTCGTGCCCCTGGAAAGCGGCAACCACCTGCTGCTGGAGGACGAGCCGGCGTGGCGTCGCTGGCTCGACGAGGTGCGCGCGTTCCTGCCGTCGGCGCAGCCGGCACGCTCTCCCGCGTTCGCCGCGTTCACCGCGCTCACGCGCCGCGAGCGCGATATCGTCGAACTGATCGCGCAGGGGCGCGACAACGCGCAGATCGCTGCCCACCTGGACCTGTGCGAAAAGACCGTGCGCAACCATATCACCAGCATCTTCGCCAAGCTGGAAGTGGAAAACCGCGGCCAGGCCATCGTGCTGGCGCGCAAGGCCGGCTTCGATCGCGCCGGTGCCTGAGGCGCCGGCCAGCCTGCACCAGGCCCTCTTGAAATCCTCCGGCCCGGACACTAATTAAGGATTGCCCAGCCGCTGCAGCAACGCGCTGTGGCTTCCCCGCCAGCCGGCGCACCGGCGGCCGGGAAACAAGGCGTCCGTGCGCCTCCCCGCTGCACAGAAGGAGGATCCAACCATGAGTGACTTCATTTTCGGGACTGATCTGTTCAGTGAATTCGACCGGATGCAACGGCAGATGGCGAGCCTGTTCGGCGGCTTTCCGTCCAGCCTGCGCTCCGGGCGTTTCGGTGCGTTTCCGCCGCTCAATATCGGCACCACCGACGACTCCATCGAGATCGTGGTGTTTGCCCCGGGCCTGAAGGCGGAGCAGTTCGAGGTGTCGGTCGACAAGGGCCTGCTGACCATCAGCGGCGAGCGCGCCGCGACCCAGCCCGAGGGCGACGCCGAGGCGCGGCCCTATGCGCAGGAGCGCTTTGCGGGCAGCTTCCGCCGTGTGATCGAGCTGCCGCAGGCGGCCGATCCCGACAAGGTGCAGGCACGCTACGCCAACGGCTGCCTGTCGATCAGCGTCGGCAAGCGCGAGGCCTCGCGCCCGCGTGCCATCACCGTCAGCTAATGTGAGGAGGTAGCCATGACCGATTCGAATCAAGTCGTCCAGCGCGACCAGGCCAATGCGGCCGGGCAGGGTGGTGCCGTGGCGCAACGCCGCGAAGAGGCCCCGGCCCCGGCCATGACGCTGATCCCCGCCGTCGACATCTTCGAAACCGCCGCGGGCGTTACGCTTTGGGCGGACCTGCCGGGGGTGCCGCGCGAGAAGCTGGAAGTCAACGTGCACGACAGCAGCCTGCGCATCGAGGGCGAGGCGGTGCTGCCGATGCCGTCGGGCCTGCGCGTGCAGCATGCCGAGGTACGTCAGCCGCGCTATGCGCGCACGTTCACGCTGAGCCCGGACCTGGACGCGTCCGCGATCGAGGCCAACCTGCAGGATGGCGTGCTGAAGCTGACCATCCCGCGCCGCGATGAAGCGCGGCCGCGCCGGATCGAGGTCTCGGTGGGCTAAGCCTGCCCCAAGGCAAGACGGCGGTGCCTGGCACCGCCGTCTTGCTGCGCGCTCGCCGCCAGCGCTCAGCCCTGGTTGACCAGCACGCGGGCATCGCTGACATGCCCCCGGTACGCCTCGAAGATGCGGCGCAGCGCCGCTTCCATGCCGATCTTCGGGCGCCAGCCCAGTTCCTCGATGGTATTGTCGATCTTCGGTACGCGGTGCTGCACGTCCTGGTAGCCCTTGCCGTAGAAGTCGCCCGACGAGGTCTCGACGATCTGCGTGTGGCGGGCCTCCTGCGCGTATTCGGGGTAGTCGGCCGCCATCTTCAGCATCATCTCGGCGAGCTCGCGCACCGAGTGGATATTGTCCGGGTTGCCGATGTTGTAGATTTTGCCGCTGGCCACGCCGCCGGGATTCTCGATGATGCGCATCAGCGCGCTGATGCCGTCGGCGATGTCGGCGAAGGCGCGTTGCTGCGCGCCGCCGTCGACCAGCCTGATCGGTTCGCCGCGCACGATATGGCCCAGGAACTGCGTCACCACGCGCGACGAGCCTTCCTTCGATTCGAAGATCGAGTCCAGCCCCGCGCCGATCCAGTTGAACGGGCGGAACAGCGTGTAGTTCAGGCCCTGCTCCATGCCATAGGCGTGGATCACGCGGTCCATCAGCTGCTTGGAGCAGGCGTAGATCCAGCGCGGCTTGTTGATCGGGCCGTAGACCAGCGGCGAGGCTTCGGGGTCGAACTCCTCGTCGCTGCACATGCCGTAGACCTCGGACGTTGACGGGAACACCAGGTGCTTGCGGTACTTGACCGCGGCGCGCACGATCGGCAGGTTGGCCTCGAAGTCCAGCTCGAATACGCGCAGCGGCTGGCGCACGTAGGTGGCGGGGGTGGCGATGGCGACCAGCGGCAGCACCACGTCGCACTTGCGGATGTTGTACTCGATCCACTCCTTGTTGATGGTGATGTCGCCCTCGAAGAAATGCATGCGCGGGTGGTCGACCAGGTCGCCCAGGCGGTCCGTGTTCATGTCCATGCCGTAGACCTCCCACGGCGTGGTTTCCAGGATGCGGCGCGTCAGGTGGTGGCCGATGAAGCCGTTGACGCCGAGAATCAGTACTTTCTTGACTTGCATGCGTTAAAGGGTGGCAGGGGAATCGGAAACAGGCTGGCGCGCCTGGCGCTCGCCGGCGAAGGCAAAGTTGGACACCGCGACGCGGCGCCAGTCGCGCGCGATGACATGCATCGGCACGCGCGCGCTCAGTGCGGCATACGCTTGCGGCGATAGCAGCGCGACCGCGCGCGGACCATGCTGCCAGGCGTCGACGAAGGCCTCGACGGTCGGCAGCCATTTTTGCGGCTCCTGCGCGGCGCCGAAGGCCAGCTCGTCGGCCTGCGCCACCATGGTCAGCGGATGGCGCAGGTAGAACGGCAGCGTGTGGTCAAGCATGCCGACGCCATACAGCGGCATGTCCGGGCGCAGCACGCGCGAGATCGGCGCGGCCAGGTCGATGCCGGAGGCCGACCGGCCGATGGCTTCGTGGCCGAGCAGCGCGACCGAAAATGCCAGCAGCATGCCGAACGCATAGCCCGTGACACTGGCCATGCGGCCGTGGCGCCGCAGCAACCACAAGGCCGCGGCGGCACTTGCGATCACCAGCGCGCAAGCCAGCGCGGCCCAGATCGCGTAGTGGCGGTACAGCGCATTGGGGGTGTTGTTGGCGTCGAGCGTGGCCACGACCGGGCTCGCCAGCAGGCCGATGGCGCCCAGCACCAGCATGGCGCGCACTTGCCGGGTCCAGGCATGGTTGCCGGTGTGCGCCAGCGCCACGCCGCCAAGGATGCCGAGCGCGGGGAACATCGGCACGATGTAGCCCGGCAGCTTGGAACCCGACAGGCTGAAGAACACAAAGATGGCCAGCGCCCACAGGGCCGCCATCAGCGCGGGCTGGAACGGCGGGTTGGGGCCGGCCGCGTGGGCCACGCCGGCGCGCTGCATGACGGCGCGCACCATGCCCGGCAGCAGGCCCAGCCATGGCAGGAAGCCGCCAACCAGCAGCGGCACGAAATACCACGGCGCGCCGGTGCGCGCATGCACGGTCGAGGTATAGCGCTGCCAGTGCTCATGGATAAAGAAGAAGTGCAGGAATTCCGGGTTGCGCCGCGCCACCAGCCAGTACCACGGCAGTGCCACCAGCAGCATCAGCGCGATCCCGGCCGCCGCATGCAGGCGCCGCCACAGGGCCAGGTCGCGCGTGACGGCGGTGTAGAGCACCAGCACCAGCCCGGGCAGCGCCACGCCGACCAGCCCCTTGGTCAGCACCGCTACGCCCATGGCCGCCCAGCACGCCAGCATCCAGCGGCGGCGCGCGGCAGGCGTCGCCGCGGGATGCTGCGCCAGCAGCAGGCTGGCCAGCACGCACGCCATGGCGCCGGACAACGTCATGTCGAGCGTGTTGAAATGCGCCGCGACATTCCACATCGGCGCGCTGGCGAGCACCAGTCCGGCCGTCACGCCGGCGCGCGTGCCGAACCAGCGTGCGGCGGCCAGCATCGAGAGCCCCAGCCCCGCCGCACCGGCCAGCGCCACGCACAGCCGCGCCTGCCAGTCGCCGATGCCGAACAGCGCATACGACAGCGCCGTCATCCACATGTGGAACGGCGGTTTCTCGAAGTACTTCAGGCCGTCGTAGCGGATCGTGATCCAGTCGCCGCTGCCCAGCATCTCGCGCGCGATCTCGGCATAGCGGCCTTCATCGGGGCCCAGCAGGTGGCGCAGGCCGAGCGTGCCGAACCACAGCAGCGCAAAGGCCAGCACCACCAGCATCGGGATCCGTGCCGGCATGCCGTCGATGCGTGTGGCGGCACGGGAGACGATAAGCCCGGGCTCGGCGGCAAGGCGATCGGAACGGTGCGGCATGCGGGGCGGCTCGGAATGGGCGGAAAATCGGGCGCGGGCAGGCGCGGGCAGGCCGGCGCGGGCGGAGCATGTCCACGCCGGCGCGGCGCGCCGCGTTGTACGGACAGGCGCCTGAAAGGTGTGCCGAGCATAATTCGCCAACCTTAACGGCACATTAAGCGGACGCGCTTTTTGCCATCCGCTGCCGTGATACCTCCAGGCCACTCCAGAGCATGAGACTCCTTATCGTTGAAGACGACCCGATGCTGGGCGACGGTCTGCGCCGCGGCCTGCAGCTGCTCGACTACGCGGTCGACTGGTTCCGCAACGGCACCGATGCCGACCACGCGCTCGCGCTGGCCCACTACGATGCCGTGGTGCTCGACCTGGGCCTGCCCGGCGACGACGGCATGACGCTGCTGGCGCGCTGGCGCGCGCACGGCAGCCGCATCCCGGTGATCGTGCTGACCGCGCGCGATGCCGTCGACAGCCGCATCGGCGGGCTCGATGCCGGTGCCGACGACTACCTGGTCAAGCCGGTCGCGCTCGACGAGCTGGCGGCGCGGCTGCGCGCGGTCACGCGCCGCGCGGCGGGCATGTCGGCGCCGGTATGGCAGCACGGCGCGCTGACCTTCCACCCGGCCGCGCGCCAGGCCTACTGGCAGGGACAGCCGGTCGAGCTGACCAGCCGCGAAGCCATGCTGCTGGAGCTGCTGCTGGCGCATCCCAACCGGCTGCTGACGCGCGAGGTGCTGCGCGACAAGCTCTATGACTGGCAGGGCGGCATCGAGAGCAACGCGCTCGAAGTCCATATCCACCACCTGCGCCGCAAGATCCATCCGAAGATCGTGCGCACCTTCCGCGGCGCCGGCTACACGCTGGGCGCGGCCGAGGACTGCGCATGACGCTGCAGCGCAGGCTGGTGCTGGCGGTGCTGGTGGCCGCGCCGGTGGTATGGCTGTTGACGCTGGGCATGACCTACGTACGCGCCCGGCACGAGATCAACGAACTCTATGACACCGACATGGTGCGCATGGCGCTGCAGATGCAGTCGGTGGTGCCGCTGGTCGACATCGGCGCCGGCCTGTCCCGTGCGCGCGTGCCCCGGCTGGATGAGGGCGACCTGGGCGATGCCGGCCTGGGCGACCTCGCCATCGCCGCGTGGCTGCCCGACGGCAAGCCGCTGCATATCGATCCCGACGGCGACAAGCTGCCGCGCGCCGAAGGCGTCAAGGGCTTTACCGACGTCACGCTGGAGAAGCAGCGCTGGCGGCTCTATTACCTCGACGATGCCGATACCGGCTGGCGCGTATGCGTGGGCCAGCAGCTGGGCGAGCGCAACGAGTTGATCCTGTCCTACATCGCCGCGCAGGTGCTGCCGTGGGCGGTGGGCCTGCCGCTGCTGATCGGCCTGCTGATCGGTTTCATGCGGCGTGCGATGGCGCCGGTGCGCACGCTGTCGGCGGATATCGAGGCGCGCGCCGCGGACGATCGCCGTCCGCTCAGCCTTGATGCCGTGCCTGGCGAACTGGTGCCGCTGGTGCACGCGATGAACCGGCTGCTGGCGCGCGTTTCCGATTCGATCGAGCATGAGCGGCGCCTGACCGCCGATGCCGCGCACGAGATGCGCACGCCGCTGGCCGCGCTCAAGGCGCAATGGGAAATCGCCGAGCGCTCGCCCGACCGCGACGAACGCGCGCTGGCGCGGGCCAATGTCGCCGCCGGCATCGACCGCATCGGCCGGCTGGTGTCGCAGCTGCTGACGCTGAGCCGGCTCGAGGACGCCGCCGCGCTGCCGTCGCGCCAGCCGGTCAACTGGGTGCCGGTGGCGCAGCAGGCGCTGTCCGATTGCCTGGCGCTGGCGCAGCGGAAGCAGGTCGACGTGGAACTGGCCTGGCCGTCGCACGACCAGTCGCCTTTGCCCGTGGCGGGCGACCCCGCACTGCTGTCGCTGCTGCTGCGCAACCTGCTCGACAACGCCATCCGCTACAGCCCGCCGGGCGCGCTGGTGCTGGTCGAGTTCCGGCCCGACAGCATCACCGTGCGCGACCAGGGCCCGGGCGTCGCGCCGGAACTGCTGGCGCGCCTCGGCGACCGCTTCTTCCGCGGCGCCGGGCAGCACGAGCAGGGCCACGGCCTGGGCATTTCCATCGCACGGCGGGTGGCGCGGCTGCATGGGCTGGAGATGGCGTTTGCCAACCGCGCCGACGCCAACGGCGGACCCGGCAAAGGCCTGGACGTACGCATCGTCCAAGGCGTCTGAAAGGACAACGCCCCGCACGGCTTCCCGTGCGGGGCGTTGTGTCCCAAGCAGCCGCGCTCAGCGCTTGAGCTTGGCGAAGGCAGCGGCCATGGCGCCGGCCGGCTCCGGCTCGCGGCGGCCGCCGCCGAAGCCCTTGGCGCCGCCGTTGCGCTGGCCGCCGCGGTCACCACCGCGGTCACCACCACCGGCGCGCGTCGCGGCCTGGCCGGGCTCGTCGTCGAGCCGCATCGACAGGCCGATGCGGTTGCGCTTGACGTCGACCTCCATCACCTTGACCTTGACGATCTGGCCGGCCTTGACCACTTCGTGCGCGTCCTTGACGAACTTGTTCGACAGCGCCGAGATATGCACCAGGCCGTCCTGGTGCACGCCGATATCGACAAACGCGCCGAACGCGGCGACGTTGGTGACCACGCCTTCGAGCACCATGCCGGGCTGCAGGTCCTTGACGTCCTCCACGCCTTCCTGGAAGGTCGCGGTCTTGAATTCCGGGCGCGGGTCGCGGCCCGGCTTTTCCAGTTCGGACAGGATGTCGCGCACGGTGGGCAGGCCGAACGCATCGTCGGTGAACTTTTCCGGCGCCAGGCCGCGCAGCGCTTCGCGGTTGCCCATCACATCGCGCAGGCCCTTCTTGACGTGGTCGAGGATGCGCTGCACCACCGGATACGCTTCCGGGTGCACCGACGAGCGGTCGAGCGGATTGTCGCCGTCGTTGATGCGCAGGAATCCGGCGGCCTGCTCGAAGGTCTTGTCGCCCAGGCGCGGCACCTGCTTCAGCGCATTGCGGTTGGCGAAGGCGCCGTTGGCGTCGCGGAACTCGACGATATTGCGCGCCAGCACCGAATTCAGGCCCGACACGCGCGCCAGCAGCGGCGCCGAGGCGGTGTTGACGTCGACGCCGACGGCGTTGACGCAGTCCTCGACCACCGCGTCGAGCGCGCGCGCCAGTTCGCGCTGGTTGACGTCGTGCTGGTACTGGCCCACGCCGATCGACTTGGGATCGATCTTGACCAGCTCGGCGAGCGGATCCTGCAGCCGGCGCGCGATCGACACCGCCCCGCGCAGCGACACATCCAGGTCAGGGAATTCCTTGGCGGCCAGTTCGGACGCCGAGTAGACCGAGGCGCCGGCTTCGCTGACCACGATCTTGGTCAGCTTGAGCTCGGGCATCTGCTTGATCAGGTCCTGCACCAGCTTGTCGGTCTCGCGGCTGGCGGTGCCGTTGCCGATCGAGACCAGCGCCACGCCGTGCTGCCTTGCCAGGCGCGCCAGCACGGCCAGCGAGCCGTTCCAGTCGCGGCGCGGCTCGTGCGGATAGATGGTGGCGGTCTCCAGCAGCTTGCCGGTGCTGTCGACCACCGCCACCTTGCAGCCGGTGCGGATGCCGGGGTCGATGCCCATCACCGCCTTGGGACCGGCCGGTGCCGCCAGCAGCAGCTCATGCAGGTTGCGGCCGAACACCTTGATGGCCTCGCTTTCGGCGGTCTCACGCAGCTGCGTCAGCAGCTCGGTCTCCAGGTGCGGCTGCACCTTGACGCGCCAGCACCAGCGGCACACGTCGCCCAGCCACTTGTCGGCGGGGCGGCCCAGCTGCTGGATGCCGACATGGCGCGCGATCATGCCTTCGCACGGGTGCGGCACCATCGCGTCCTGCTCTTCGCCCAGCCCCAGCTTGATCATCAGCACGCCGGCATTGCGCCCGCGGAACAGTGCCAGCGCGCGATGCGACGGCACCGTGCGCAGGGTCTCGCTGTAGTTGTAGTAGTCGCGGAATTTCTCTTCTTCCGCGGTTTCCTTGCCTTCCATCACCGTGGAGGCGACCACGCCGTGGTTCCACAGGTGCTCGCGCAGCTTGCCCAGCAGCTCGGCGGTTTCGCCGAACTGCTCCGACAGGATGTCGCGCGCGCCGTCCAGCGCGGCCTTGACGTCGGGCACGCCGCCGTCGGCGGTGGGATTGCCGTTGACGTACTTCGCCGCCTCGGCCTGCGGGTCGAGCGTGGGATCGGCCAGCAACGCCAGCGCCAGCGGCTCGAGCCCGCATTCGCGCGCGATCTGGGCGCGGGTGCGGCGCTTGGGCTTGTAGGGCAGGTAGAGGTCTTCCAGCGCCTGCTTGGTTTGCGCGGCTTCGATCGCGGCCTGCAGCTCGGGCGTGAGCTTGCCTTGCTCCTCGATCGACGCCAGGATCGCGGCGCGGCGGTCTTCCATGTCGCGCAGGTACAGCAGGCGCTCTTCGAGGTTGCGCAGCTGCGTGTCGTCGAGGTTGCCGGTCACTTCCTTGCGGTAGCGGGCGATAAAGGGGACGGTCGCGCCTTCATCGAGCAGCGCCACGGCCGCGGCCACCTGGCGGGGCTGCACGGACAGTTCGGCCGCGATGAGCGCGACGATCTTTTGCGAGACGGATGCGGGCAGGTTGGACATCGTGGAACGCAGCGTGAGACGCAGTCAGTCGAAAGCGGGGCATTTTGCCACAAGCGCGCAGGCCTCCGGCGGGGCCGGCGGCGCGGCGCTTGCGGGAGGCGTTGCGCGCACGTGCGCGGGTGCCGGCAGGCAGGCCCGTGAGCGGCCCGGATGCTAGAATCCGGACATGATCGTCAAGTCCCGCCCGGCCGCCGACCAGGCCACCCATCCGGCCATGCCAACCATCGCCAACGTGCCCGAATTCACCTTGTTCCGCCGCGGCGCCCTGGCTGCCGCAGCCGTGGCGGCCTGCGCCGCGCTGATGCCGCTGCGCGCGGCACAGGCGCAGGTGCAGGCGCAGGCTTCGGCGCCCGCGGCCACGCCTGCACCTGCCGCGGTGCGCGACTTTGCCGCCGAGCGCAAGGCCATCGGCGATTCGCGCGCGTGGACCAACTACCGCTTTGCCGCCGCCGAGCGCGAGTGCTACAGCAAGTTCTTCGTCACCCGCTGCATCGACAACGCCAAGGAAATCCAGCGCGAGGAGCTGCAGGTGCTGCGCAAGCGCGAACTGGAAGTGGGCGAGGCCGAACGCGCCCACCGCGCCGCCGAGCGCGACCGCGAACAGGCCCTGCGCCGCGCCGAGTTCGAGGCCAGCCAGCCGCAGCGCGCCGCCAGCGAGCAATCCAGCCGCGAGGCATACGAGAAGAAGCAGCAGGAACTGCAGCTGCGCGACGCGCAGCGCCAGGCCGAGGCCCCGCAGCGCGCCGCCAACGCGCAGGCCTACGAGCAGAAGCAGTCCGACTTCGACGCCCGCATGCGCGAGGCGCAGCATAAGGGCGCGCAACAGGCCCGCCAGCGCGAGGAGAACGTGAAGGCATACGAAGCCAAGCAGCGCGACCTCGAACAGCGCCAGAAGGCGCTGGAAGAGCGGCGCGCCAAGGCCCGGGAGCAGCAACAGGGTCCGGCGTCGGCGCCGCGTCCGTTCGGCTTCTGAGCCCCGGCACCGTGATGGCAGCGGAGGCATAGATGGACAGCAACCTCAATACCCTGGAACGGCGCATCATGGAGCTGCAGATCGAGCACCGCGATCTCGACTACCTGATCGACCGGCTGGCCGGCGATGCGCTCCACGACGAATTGCAGCTGCGCCGGCTGAAGAAGCGCCGGCTCAAGCTGAAGGACGCCATCACGCTGCTGCAGCTGCAGCTCGAACCCGACGTGCCGGCCTGAGCGCCGACGCGCCCCGGGCGCGGCGATGGCCGGCAAGCGCTGCCGGTTAGCCGCAGCCCATACAACATTCCCCACCTTGTCCGATCTTCCCGATTCCCGCCAGTTGTCCCTGGACAGCGACCCGAGCGACCCCAGCGACCCCAGCGACCCCGGCGAGGCCGCGGCGCCCGCCCATGCCGCGCAGGCCGATGCCGCCGCCAGCCGCGGCGCCGAGCTTGCCACCATCTTTGCCGATACCGGTACGCTGGCGCAGGCCATTCCCGGCTACCGCCCGCGCGCGTCGCAGCACAAGATGGCCGAGGCCGTCGCCGGCGCGATCGCGCAGAACGATTCCGTCATCGTCGAGGCCGGCACCGGCACCGGCAAGACCTACGCCTACCTGGTGCCCGCGATGCTGTGGGGCGGCAAGGTGATCCTGTCGACCGGCACCAAGAACCTGCAGGACCAGCTGTTCCTGCGCGACATCCCGACCGTGCGCCACGCGCTCAACGTGCCGGTCTCGGTGGCGCTGCTCAAGGGGCGCGCCAACTACGTCTGCCACTACCACCTGGAGCGCGCGCAGGCCGGCGGGCGCCTGGCCTCGCGCCAGGATGCAGCGTGGCTGCGCGAGATCGGGCGCTTTATCAAGGAAACCTCGACCGGCGACAAGGCGGAACTGGCGTCGGTGCCGGAGAACGCCCCGGTGTGGCAGATGGTGACCTCCACGCGCGACAACTGCCTCGGTTCGGAATGCCCGTACTACAAGGACTGCTTCGTGATGCGCGCGCGCAAGGAAGCGCAGCAGGCCGACGTGGTGGTGGTCAACCACCACCTGTTCTTTGCCGACGTGGTGCTGCGCGACACCGGCATGGCCGAGCTGCTGCCCGCCGCCAACACCGTGATCTTCGACGAGGCGCACCAGCTGCCCGAGACCGCGACGCTGTTCTTCGGCGAGACCCTGTCGACCAGCCAGCTGCTCGAGATCGCGCGCGACACCGTGGCCGAAGGCCTGTCGCACGCACGCGATGCGGTCGACTGGGTCGCGCTGGGCGCGCCGCTGGAACGCGCCGCGCGCGACCTGCGCCTGGCCTTCGGCAAGGACAACGCACGCCTGGCGCTGGGGCAGATCGAGGCCGACCGCCGCATCGCCGAACCCTTCAACGAGACCCTCGATGCGCTCGACGCGGCGCTGTCCGACTTCGTCGAGATGCTCGAAAGCCAGGCCGAGCGCGCCGAATCGCTGCAGCAATGCCACCGCCGCGCGCTGGAACTGGCCAACAAGCTGGCCGCCTGGCGCACCGATGCCCCCGCTGCACCGGCGCCACAGCCACAGGAGGGCGAGGAGCAGGGAGAGGCCGCGGCGGCGACCGGCCCGGAAACCGTGCGCTGGGTCGAGGTGTTCTCGCACACCGTGCAGCTGCACCGCACGCCGCTGTCGATCGCGCCGATCTTCACGCGCCAGCGCGGCGGCCAGCCGCGCGCGTGGGTGTTCACCTCGGCGACGCTGTCGGTGAAGGGCAATTTCACCCACTACGCTGCGCAGCTGGGCCTCGACAAGGAACGCTCGCTGACGCTGCCGAGCCCGTTCGATTACGCCAAGCAGGGCCTGCTGTACGTGCCGCGCGACATGCCCGCGCCGCAGTCGCCGCAGTTCACCGATGCGGTGGTGCAGGCCGCGCTGCCGCTGATCGAGGCCGCCGGCGGGCGCACCTTCCTGCTGTGCACCACGCTGCGCGCGGTGCAGCGCGCCTCGGACCTGCTCTACGATGCCTTTGCCGAACGCGGGCTGAACCTGCCGCTGCTGGTGCAGGGCCAGGCCAGCCGCACCGAACTGCTGGACCGCTTCCGCGAGCTGGGCAATGCGGTGCTGGTCGGCAGCCAGAGCTTCTGGGAAGGCGTGGACGTGCGCGGCGAGGCGCTGTCGCTGGTGATCATCGACAAGCTGCCGTTCGCGCCGCCCGACGATCCGGTGCTGGCCGCGCGCATGGAAGTGCTGCAGAAGAAGGGCCTGAGCCCGTTTGCCGTGCACCAGCTGCCGCATGCGGTGATCACGCTCAAGCAGGGCGCGGGGCGGCTGATCCGTTCCGAATCGGACCGCGGCGTGCTGGCGATCTTCGATACGCGCCTGGTCGAGAAGCCCTACGGGCGCCAGATCTGGCAGAGTCTGCCGCCGTTCACACGCACGCGCGAAGCCGCCACGGTGGTGCGCTTCCTCGAGTCGCTGCGCGGTGCGCCCGCCGGGCAGCAGGACGAAACCGACGCCGGGGATCCGTCGGCCGACTGATCACGACGGACCGCGGGCAAAAGAAAAACGGGACGGTCATCCGACACGTCCCGTTTTTTTATCGCTGCTTGCGCGGCGGCGTCAGAACACTTCCCGTCAGAACACTTCCCACCAGGACTTGTCCTTGCGGCGCGCGCCGTACTTGATGAAGTCGCTCTCCGGGAAGTTCTTCTCCATCACGCGCGCGGTGTCGTCGCGCAGGTCCTTCATGCCCATCGCGTCGTACGAGCGGATCATGATGTACAGCGCCTCTTCGTTGGCCGGCGCGCCGTCGTAGTCCTTCAGCGACTGCTGGGCGCGGTTGACCGCCGCCAGGTAGGCGCCGCGCCGGAAGTAATAGCGCGCGGCGTGCACTTCATGCTGGGCCAGCGAGTTGACGATGTACTGCATGCGCAGCGTGGCGTCGGGCGTGTACTTGCTTTCCGGGTAGCGCGTGATCAGCGTATGGAAGGCATCGTAGGCGGCGCGCGCGGCCTTGGGATCGCGCTCGCTCAGGTCCTGGCCCGAGAAGCGGCCCAGCCAGCCGAGGTTGTCGTTGAAGTTGATCAGCCCCTTCAGGTAGTAGGCGTAATCGATGGTGGGGTGGTTCGGGTGCAGCTGGATGAAGCGGTCCACCGCCGCCAGCGCGGCCGCGGTCTCGCCGTCCTTGTAGTTGGCGTAGGCGGTGTCGATCTGCGCCTGCTGCGCATAGCGTCCGAACGGATAGCGGCCCTCGAGCTTTTCATACAGCTTGACGGCGCGGGTGTAGTCGCCGCCATCCAGGGCATCCTTGGCTTCCGAATATAATTTGTTGGCCGACCAGCCAGCGGTCTCGTCGGGTTGGTCCGCGAGCAGGCCGCATGCCGACAGCATGACGCAGCCGCCTGCGAGCAGAACCGCTCCAATTGTCGTGCGCCAGCGCGCGCGTTTCATGCTCTGCAATTGCATGGGCAATCGTATCCCGGATGAAGAAAAATAGCGTCAAGCATTATAGCCCAAGCCCCCAGCCCGACCCGCAAGCCGGAGACGGCGTGGGAGGACTGCCGCCCGAACGGGTGCGCGCCGCCGCGGTGGTGGCCGATTTCGAGGCCAGCGCGGATGAGTTCGACGATGCCGTCGACGCGCCCGCAGCCGCTGTCGATGCGGCCGACGCGGCCATGACCCTGTCGCTGGAGGTGGACAGCGCCTCGCATGGCGAGCGTCTCGACAAATTGCTGGCGCGTCACTTCAGCGAGTTTTCGCGCAGCCGCCTGCAGCAGTGGATCGAAAGCGGCGCGGTGCGCGTCGACGGCCAGGTGCGTCGTCCGCGCGACGCGGTGCAGATGGGCAACCGCATCGAGGTGCAGCCGCAGGCCGCGCCGGAATCATCGGCCTTCGCGCCCGAAGACGTGCCGCTCGACGTGGTCTACGAGGACGACACCCTGCTGGTGATCAACAAGCCCGCCGGCCTCGTGGTGCATCCCGCCGCCGGCAACTGGAGCGGCACCGTGCTCAATGGCCTGCTGCATCGCGACCCCGGCGCCGCGTCGCTGCCGCGCGCGGGCATCGTGCACCGGCTCGACAAGGAAACCTCGGGGCTGATGGTGGTGGCGCGCACGCTGACCGCGCAGACCGACCTGGTGCGGCAGCTGCAGGCGCGCACGGTCAAGCGCACCTATATCGCGCTGGTGTGGGGCCGCACCTATGACGAGGGCACCATCGACGCGCCCATCGGCCGCGACCCGCGCGAGCGCACCCGCATGGCGATCGTGCAGACCGCCAGCGGCAAGCCGTCGCGCACGCATTTCCGCACGCTGGCCACGGTGCCGCTGGGGCGCGGCTTTGTGTCGATGGTGATGTGCAAGCTCGAGACCGGCCGCACCCACCAGATCCGCGTGCATTTCGAATCGATCGGCCATCCGCTGGTGGGCGACCCGGTCTATTTCCGCGCCACCCAGCGCGGCCAGCGTCCCGCGATCCGCGTGCCGCTGCCGGTGCCGTACGAGCGCCAGGCGCTGCATGCGTACAAGCTCGGCCTGGTGCATCCGGCCACCGGCAAGCATATGTCGTGGACCGCGCAGCCGCCCGAGGACCTGCAGGCGCTGATCGATGCGCTCGACTTCGAGAGCGCGCAGGCCGACGACGAGGACGAGGCCTGGGACGAAGTGTGGGAAGGCGGCAAAGCGCACTGGGAATACGCCGGCGATGACGACGACGACGGTGACGGCGATGAGCGCGACGCCTGATCCCGCCTGGCTGGTGCCGGACTGGCCCGCGCCGGCGCGCGTGCGCGCGCTGTCTACCACGCGCCAGGGCGGGGTCAGCCAGGGTCCGTACGGGCTGGCCGGCGGCATGCCGGGCGGCCTGAACCTGGGCACCCATGTTGGCGACGATGCGGCCGACGTCGCGCGCAACCGCGCGCGGCTGGCCGCGTGCCTGCCATCGATGCCGCAATGGCTGGAACAGGTGCATGGCTGCGCGGTCGCGACGGTTGACCATGTGGCCGCACCGGGCGATCCCGTGCCGCAGGCCGATGCGAGCCTGGCAATCACGCCGGGCCACGTGTGCGCCGTGATGACAGCCGACTGCCTGCCGGTGCTGCTGTGCGATGCACAGGGGACGGTGGTGGGCGCCGCGCATGCGGGCTGGCGCGGCCTGTGCAATGGCGTGATCGAGGCCACGCTGGCGCGGATGCAGGCGGCCGCCGGCGGCGCTGCCACGCGCTGGCTGGCATGGCTGGGTCCGGCGATCGGGCCCGATGCGTTCGAGGTCGGCGCCGAGGTGCGCGAGGCTTTCCTTGCGCAGGCGCGCCCGCACGAACACGCCGCGGTGGCCGCGGCGTTCCGCGCCGGCGCATCGGGAACATCGGGCAAGTACTTTGCCGACATCTATGCGCTGGCGCGCACGCGCCTGGCCCGCGCGGGCTGTGTCGACATCCACGGCGGCAATGCCTGCACCGTTGCCGATGCCGAACGCTTCTACTCCTACCGGCGCGATGGCGTGACCGGCCGCATGGCCAGCCTGGTCTGGCTGGCCGACTGAGCCGTCGCGGCCTTACTCGTCCGCGCGCTTCGCGGCCTCGCCGGGCACGGCGTTCTTCTGCAGCGCGCGTTCGGCCTCGGCCCTGCGCCGGCGCCGGCCGGGCGTGCCCATGATGTAAAGCACCAGCGCGACCGGCGCGGCCCCATACATCAGGAAGGTGGCGACCCCCGCCACCACGTTGTGCTCGGCGATCGCCATCATCAGCGCCACGTAGAGCCAGCCAATGGCCACGATGTACATCAGAATTTCATCCTTCTCGACTATGCTCGATGGCCTCGGCAGGTGCGTGTGCTGCATTACCGTCCGGTAGGTCGGGCAGCGCGCGGCGCCGGGGCGGATTTCCGCATTGACAGCGCGCGCGTTGCAAGGCAACAATGGCCTCGAATGTCTCGGAATCGCTGACGATTCCCAGGTTTTTCCGGCAAGCATAACGCATGGCGCAGGCAACCGAGGAACCGCGCCCGCCGGATAAAAGGGAGCCGCTATCGGAATGGATGCAAGCCCTGGCCGCAGCTTGTGCGGCCCGGGGTTCCAGACCAGTTCCAGGGCAGATGTGCCGGCTGACCCCTCCCGCCTGGGAAGGGCTGGAGCCGGGTCCATTCGGATAGCATCTCCCCATGCATAGTGCCGGCCAGGGCAATGCCCGGAGCCGGTTCGAATAGTGACGGCAGAGAGACAAAACTGATCATGGCGACCGGCAAAGGTGCGGCAGCTTCCACGCAGGAAGGCAAGTCCCAACCACCCAAGTTCACGCCGGGGCCATTCGATCCAGCCACCTGGCTGGAATGGTCCCGCCAGTGGCAGGGCACTGAAGGCAACGGCCACGCGGCCGCATCCGGCATGATGGCCGGCATCCCGGCCCTCGATTCGCTGGCAGGCGTCAAGATCGCGCCGGCCCAGCTGGCCGACATCCAGCAGCGCTACATGAAGGACTTCGCCGCGCTGTGGCAGGCGCTGGCCGAGGGCAAGCCCGAAGGCACCGGGCCGCTGCACGACCGCCGCTTTGCCGGCGACGCCTGGCGCAACAACGTGCCGTACCGTTACGCCGCCGCTTTCTACCTGCTCAACGCCCGCGCGCTGACCGAGCTTGCCGATGCGGTCGAGGCCGATGCCAAGACGCGCCAGCGCATCCGCTTCGCGATCTCGCAGTGGGTCGACGCGATGTCGCCCGCCAACTTCCTCGCCACCAATCCCGAAGCGCAGCGCCTGCTGATCGAATCGGGCGGCGAATCGCTGCGCGCCGGCGTGCGCAACATGATGGAAGACCTGACGCGGGGCAAGATCTCGCAGACCGACGAGACCGCGTTCGAAGTGGGCCGCAATGTCGCCGTGACCGAAGGCGCGGTGGTCTACGAAAACGAATACTTCCAGCTGCTGCAGTACAAGCCGCTCACCGCCAAGGTCCATGCGCGCCCGCTGCTGATGGTGCCGCCCTGCATCAACAAGTACTACATCCTTGACCTGCAGCCCGAAAGCTCGCTGGTGCGGCACACGGTGGAGCAGGGCCATACGGTCTTCCTGGTGTCGTGGCGCAATCCCGATGCCAGCATGGCGTCGCGCACCTGGGACGACTACATCGAGCACGCCGCCATCCGCGCCATCGAAGTCGCGCGCGACATCAGCGGCGAGGACCAGATCAACGTGCTCGGCTTCTGCGTCGGCGGCACCATCATTTCGACCGCGCTCGCGGTGCTGGCCGCGCGCGGCGAGCATCCGGCCGCGAGCCTGACGCTGCTGACCACGCTGCTGGACTTTGCCGACACCGGCATCCTCGACGTCTTCGTCGACGAGGGCCACGTGCAGTTGCGCGAAGCCACGCTGGGCGGCGGTGCCGGCGCGCCGTGCGCGCTGCTGCGCGGGCTGGAGCTGGCCAACACCTTCTCGTTCCTGCGCCCGAACGACCTGGTGTGGAACTACGTGGTCGACAACTACCTGAAGGGCAACACCCCGGTGCCGTTCGACCTGCTGTTCTGGAACGGCGACGCGACCAACCTGCCGGGGCCGTGGTACTGCTGGTACCTGCGCCACACCTACCTGCAGAACGAGCTGAAGGTGCCCGGCAAGCTGACCGTATGCAATGCGCCGGTTGACCTGGGCAGCATCGACGTGCCGACCTACCTCTACGGCTCGCGCGAGGACCATATCGTGCCGTGGACCGCGGCCTATGCCTCGACCGCGCTGCTGAAGAACAAGCTGCGCTTCGTGCTGGGCGCGTCCGGCCATATCGCCGGCGTGATCAATCCGCCGGCAAAGAAAAAGCGCAGCCACTGGACCAACGACGCCTTGCCGGCGTCGCCGCAGCAGTGGCTGGCCGGCGCCACCGAGCACTCCGGCAGCTGGTGGCCGGACTGGTCGGCATGGCTGGCGAGCCATGCCGGCGCCAGGCGCGCCGCGCCTGCGCAGTACGGCAATGCGCGCTACCCTGCGATCGAACCCGCGCCTGGGCGATACGTCAAAGCCAAGGCTTGATGCCCGCGCGCCCGCCGGCGTGCGCCCAGCGCGGGCGCCGGCGGACCGCGGGTCCCTGTTTCCATTGAGAGGACTACACCATGACTGACGTTGTCATCGTATCCGCGGCCCGTACCGCGGTAGGCAAATTTGGCGGCTCGCTGGCGAAGATTCCGGCGCCGGAACTGGGTGCCGTGGTGATCAAGGCCGCGCTCGAGCGTGCCGGCATCCAGCCGGACCAGGTCAGCGAAGTGATCATGGGCCAGGTGCTGACCGCCGGCTCGGGCCAGAACCCGGCGCGCCAGGCTTCGATCAAGGCCGGCCTGCCGGCGATGGTGCCGGCCATGACCATCAACAAGGTGTGCGGCTCGGGCCTGAAGGCCGTGATGATGGCGGCCAACGCCATCATGGCGGGCGACGCCGAGATCGTGGTCGCCGGCGGCCAGGAAAACATGAGCGCCGCGCCGCACGTGCTGCCGGGCTCGCGCGACGGCTTCCGCATGGGCGACGCCAAGCTGGTCGACACCATGATCGTCGACGGCCTGTGGGACGTGTACAACCAGTACCACATGGGCATCACCGCCGAAAACGTGGCCAAGGAATACGGCATCACGCGCGAAGCGCAGGATGAGTTCGCGGTGGGCTCGCAGAACAAGGCCGAGGCCGCGCAGAAGGCCGGCAAGTTCGACGAAGAGATCGTGCCGGTGCTGATCCCGCAGCGCAAGGGCGACCCGGTGGCGTTCAAGACTGACGAGTTCGTGCGCCACGGCGCCACGCTCGACAGCATGGCCGGCCTCAAGCCCGCCTTCGACAAGGCCGGCACGGTGACCGCGGCCAACGCCTCGGGCCTGAACGACGGCGCCGCCGCGGTGGTGGTGATGTCGGCCGCCAAGGCCAAGGAGCTGGGCCTGACCCCGCTCGCGACCATCAAGAGCTACGCCAACGCGGGCGTGGACCCGAAGGTGATGGGCATGGGCCCGGTGCCGGCGTCCAAGCGCGCGCTGTCGCGCGCCGGCTGGACCCCGCAGGACCTGGACCTGATGGAAATCAACGAGGCCTTCGCCGCGCAGGCGCTGGCGGTGCACCAGCAGATGGGCTGGGATACCTCCAAGGTCAACGTCAACGGCGGCGCCATCGCCATCGGCCACCCGATCGGCGCGTCGGGCTGCCGTATCCTGGTGACGCTGCTGCACGAAATGAAGCGCCGCGATGCCAGGAAGGGCCTGGCGTCGCTGTGCATCGGCGGCGGCATGGGCGTGGCGCTGGCGGTCGAGCGCAATTAAGAAGGGGTGCGCCGGGCGCGCGCATGGCGCGGCCCGGCGGCAAATAACGAAAAGCCAATCAAGGAGTGGACATGACTCAGCGCATTGCGTATGTGACCGGCGGCATGGGTGGTATCGGCACCGCCATCTGCCAGCGGCTGGCCAGGGATGGCTTTCGCGTGGTGGCCGGCTGCGGCCCCAACTCGCCGCGCCGTGAAAAATGGCTGGAGCAGCAGAAGGCCCTGGGCTTCGACTTCGTCGCCTCCGAAGGCAACGTGGCCGACTGGGACTCGACCAAGGCGGCCTTCGACAAGGTCAAGGCCGAGGTCGGCGAAGTCGATGTGCTGATCAACAATGCCGGTATCACGCGCGACGTGGTGTTCCGCAAGATGACCCGCGCCGACTGGGATGCGGTGATCGACACCAACCTGACCTCGCTGTTCAACGTCACCAAGCAGGTGATCGACGGCATGGCCGACCGCGGCTGGGGCCGCATCGTCAATATCTCGTCGGTGAACGGGCAGAAGGGCCAGTTCGGCCAGACCAACTACTCCACCGCCAAGGCCGGCCTGCACGGCTTCACCATGGCGCTGGCGCAGGAAGTTGCGACCAAGGGCGTGACGGTGAACACGGTGTCGCCGGGCTATATCGCCACCGACATGGTCAAGGCCATCCGCCAGGATGTGCTCGACAAGATCGTCGGCACGATCCCGGTGAAGCGCCTGGGCGAGCCGGAAGAGATCGCCTCGATCTGCGCCTGGCTGGCGTCGGAGGAGTCCGGCTTCTCGACCGGCGCCGACTTCTCGCTCAACGGCGGCCTGCACATGGGCTGACCTGGTGCTCAGCCAGCCCGCGCCGGCGGCCGCGTTTTGCGGTGCAGCCAGCGCGGCGCACAAGGCGGCGGAGCCTGCGTTCCGTCGCCGCTTGCGCGGGCCGTGATGGCCCGCGAATCATTTCCGGGTGCGCGGAATCGGCGCCGCGGCGCGTCGGTCTACCGGGTTTTCCTTAAGCCCGTTCGCTTTTCTTAGTGCTTTGTTGGGCATAGAATCAGGGCAGCGGCGCCGCCGGCACCATAGTCGTGCAGCATGGCCCTCGCGGGGGCGAGACGGCAAGGCCGCGGCGCGCAGCCATGCGCGGACAGCAGCAAGACGGCCGGCACGATAACAGCAGATGGCGCGGGCGGTACCGATTTGCGCACTGCACCCCATGCGGTGCAGCAGCGCGCAAACAGCGACGACACAAGGACAGAGCACCGATGGCCACGACCAAAAAAGGCGCAGAGCGACTGATCAAAAAGTATCCCAACCGCAGGCTCTACGATACCCAGACCAGCACCTACATCACCCTGGCCGACGTCAAGCAGCTGGTGATGGACTCCGAGGACTTCAAGGTCGTCGACGCCAAGTCCGGTGACGAACTGACGCGCAGCATCCTGCTGCAGATCATTCTGGAAGAAGAGACCGGCGGCGTGCCGATGTTCTCCAGCGCGATGCTGTCGCAGATCATCCGCTTCTACGGCCACGCCATGCAGGGCATGATGGGCACCTACCTGGAAAAGAATATCCAGGCCTTCATCGACATCCAGAACAAGCTGGCCGAGAACTCCAAGGGCCTGTATTCCGGCGAAGCATTCAGCCCCGACATGTGGTCGCAGTTCATGAACATGCAAGGCCCGATGATGCAGGGCATGATGAGCAACTACATCGAGCAGAGCAAGAACCTGTTCGTGCAGATGCAGGAGCAGATGCAGAACCAGGCCAAGAACATGTTCGGCACGTTCCCGTTCAACCAGCCGGACAAGAAGTAGCAACAAGCGGCGGGCCGGGCGCCCGCCGCGCATCCCCTCCCGGGCCGGCGCTCAGCCGGCGCTTGCATGCAGGCGAATCCCCAGCGCCCGCATCACCTTCCAGATCGTCCCGAATTCCGGATTGCCTTCGCCCGACAGCGAACGGTAGAGGCTTTCGCGCGACAGGCCGGTTTCGCGGGCCAGCCGCGTCATGCCGCGCGCGCGTGCGACCACGCCGAGCGCGTAGGCAATGAAGCGATCGTCGTCGCCGGCTTCGGCCAGGCAGGCGTCCAGGTAGGCGGCGATCTCTGTTTCGTTGCGCAGTTGTGCGGCCGAGTCCCAAGGGCGGGTTGGTTCTTTCATGGCTCACTCCAGGTCAAGATTCGCCGCGAGGTGGCGTGCCCGGTCGATATCAGCGTGCTGGGTCGACTTGTTGCCGCCGCAGAGAAGTACGACAAGAACTTCACCGCGTCGCTGAAAATAGATGCGGTAGCCGGGGCCATGATCCACCCGCATTTCAAAGAGGCCAGCGCCAAGGGCTTTCACGTCGCCTGGATTTCCGTTCAGCATGCGGTCGATTCGGACCTGGATGCGAATCCTGGCAGCGTTGTCGCGCAAGGCGGAGTACCAGCGGTCGAACGTTTGGGTTGTGCGGATGCTGAGCATACCACACCGTAGCCTTTAGGCTACAGGCGTGGAATCATCGATTCCCGAAAAACCACCCCATCCCAAAGCAGGTAGAATGCGCGCTTTGCCCCGTCCGGGGCCTCTGTATCGCACCCTTCAGCGGCGGCTCGGTTCGGGACTCGCCTTGCTTGCGCGGCGTCCCATGTCCTGCCTTCTCCAACCTTTCTCTCCGGCGCCGGTGCCCGCGGCGCGGTGCCTGCCATGAGCCGGCTGTTCCTGGCCCCGATGGAGGGGCTTGCCGACTACGTGCTGCGCGATGTGCTGACCGAGACCGGCGGCTACGACGGCTGCGTGTCGGAGTTCGTGCGGGTGACGGGGTCGCTGCTGCCGGCACGAGTCTATGAGCGCGACACGCCCGAGATCCTGTCCGGTGGCTATACCCGCAGCGGCACGCCGATGGTGATCCAGCTGCTGGGCAGCGATCCCGAGTGGCTGGCGCGCAATGCCGCCTTTGCCGCGACCTTGTCGCCGCATGGCATCGACCTGAACTTCGGCTGTCCCGCCAAGGTCGTCAACCGGCATGGCGGCGGCGCGATGCTGCTGACCAACCCGGCGCTGCTGAACCGGATCGTCGCGTCGGTGCGCGCCGCGGTGCCGGCCGGTATTCCGGTGACTGCCAAGATGCGGCTGGGCGTATCGGATACCGCGCTGGCCATCGATTGCGCCACCGCGCTGGCCGAAGGCGGCGCGGCCTCGCTGGTGGTGCATGCCCGCACGCGCGACCACGGCTACCGGCCGCCGGCCCACTGGGACTGGATCGCGCGCATTGCGGCGGCCGTCGACATCCCCGTGATAGCGAATGGCGACGTCTGGACCGTCGCGGACTGGGTGCGCTGCCGCGAGGTCAGCGGCTGCGACGACGTCATGATCGGGCGCGGCGCCGTCTCGGACCCGTTCCTGGCGCTGCGCATTCGCGGCCGGATGGCCAGCACGCCGTCCGCTGAAGAATGGCCGCTGGTGCTGGGCCAGATCGCGACGTACCTGGACAAACTGCATGCGCGCATCGCCTCATGCCATGAGCACGGACGCGTCAAGCTCTGGCTCAGCTACCTGAAGCGGACCTGGCCGCAGGCGGGCGAACTGCATGCGGCGATCCGGCGCATGCAGAACTCGCTGCAGATCGCGCAGTTGCTGGAAGAGCTTCAGAGCGCGAAGTGACGTCGGCCTGACTGCGGCCCGTGCAGCATGTCGTGCCTCAGGCGCCGGCAAATTGCGGCAAACGGTTAAAATGCGCGATTGCCTGTTTCGCGCCCGGCGGCCTTGTCCCCGTGACCCGACGGTCCGGCCGCCCGCGCCTTGCCCCACATTCGGATTCCAACGTGAAAAACCCCTCAGAAGCAACGAACCAGAAAGACCATAGTCCGCGTGTGGGATTCGTTTCCCTTGGCTGCCCGAAAGCGCTGGTCGACTCCGAGCAGATCATCACCCAGCTACGCGCCGAGGGCTATGCCATCAGCGGCACCTATGACGGCGCCGACCTGGTCGTGGTCAACACCTGCGGCTTTATCGACGAAGCGGTGCAGGAAAGCCTGGATGCGATCGGCGAAGCGCTGACCGAGAACGGCAAGGTCATCGTCACCGGCTGCCTGGGCGCAAAGAAGGACGCGGCGGGCCACGATATCGTGTCGTCGGTGCATCCCAAGGTGCTGGCCGTGACCGGCCCGCACGCGCTGGGCGAGGTGATGCAGGCGGTGCACACGCACCTGCCCAAGCCGCACGATCCGTTCACCGACCTGGTGCCGGCCGCCGGCATCAAGCTCACGCCCAAGCACTACGCCTACCTGAAGATCTCCGAGGGCTGCAACCACCGCTGCTCGTTCTGCATCATCCCGTCGATGCGCGGCGACCTGGTCTCGCGCCCGGTGGCCGAGGTCATGCTGGAGGCCGAGAACCTGTTCAAGGCCGGGGTCAAGGAACTGCTGGTGATCTCGCAGGACACCAGTGCCTATGGCGTCGACGTCAAGTACCGCACCGGCTTCTGGAACGGCCGTCCGCTCAAGACCCGCATGACCGAGCTGGTGGCGGCGCTGGGCGAACTGGCCGCGCAGTATGGCGCCTGGGTGCGCCTGCATTACGTGTACCCATACCCGCACGTCGACGAAATCATCCCGCTGATGAACAACGGCCACGTGCTGCCGTACCTGGACGTGCCGCTGCAGCACGCCCACCCGGACGTGCTCAAGCGCATGAAGCGCCCGGCCAATGCTGAAAAGACCATGGACCGCATCCGCGCCTGGCGCGAGATCTGTCCGGACCTGACCATCCGCAGCACCTTTATCGCCGGTTTCCCGGGCGAGACCGAGGCCGAGTTCCAGACGCTGCTGGACTTCATCGCCGAGGCCGAGCTGGACCGCGTCGGCTGCTTCGCGTATTCGCCGGTGGAGGGCGCCACCGCCAACGACCTGCCGGGCGCGCTGCCCGACGAAGTGCGCGAGGAACGCCGCGCCCGTTTCATGGAAGTTGCCGAGGCGGTGTCCGCGCGCCGCCTGCAGCGCAAGGTCGGCCAGACCCTGCGCGTGCTGGTCGACGAGGTCAACCAGGATGGCGGCATCGGCCGCTCGTCGGCGGATGCGCCGGAAATCGACGGCCTGGTCTATATCGCACCGGCGCAGCGCACTTCGCAACGCTATCGCGCAGGGGAGTTCGTCGACGTGAAGATCACCGGCGCCGACGGCCACGACCTGTGGGGCGAGGTCTGAGCTAGTCCCGCAGGACGATGCCGGCAAGGGTGCCATTAGGTAAAAGTACGACCGTTCGCTTCGGCTGCGCTGCGGCTATACTGTGCGGTGCAACATAACCTGGATGGAGACAGTCATGACGCGTGAAGTCGTAGTAGTGAGCGGTGTCCGTACCGCGATCGGGACCTTTGGCGGCAGCCTGAAGGACGTGGCGCCGGCCGAGCTGGGCGCGCTGGTGGTGCGCGAGGCGCTGGCCCGCGCGCAGGTGTCGGGCGACGACGTCGGCCACGTGGTGTTCGGCAACGTGATCCAGACCGAGCCGCGCGACATGTACCTGGGCCGCGTCGCCGCCGTCAATGGCGGCGTGTCGATCAACGCCCCGGCGCTGACCGTCAACCGGCTGTGCGGCTCGGGCCTGCAGGCCATCGTCAGCGCCGCGCAGACCATCCTGCTGGGCGATGCCGACGTCGCCATCGGCGGCGGCGCCGAAAGCATGAGCCGCGCCCCGTACCTGGCCCCGGCGGCACGCTGGGGCGCGCGCATGGGCGATGCCGGCCTGGTCGACATGATGCTGGGCGCGCTGCACGACCCGTTCCACCGCATCCACATGGGCGTGACCGCGGAAAATGTGGCCAAAGAGTACGAGATCTCGCGCACGCAGCAGGACGAAGCCGCGCTGGAATCGCACCGCCGCGCCTCGGCCGCGATCAAGGCCGGCTACTTCAAGGACCAGATCGTCCCGGTGGTGACCAAGGGCCGCAAGGGCGAGGTCACCTTCGACACCGACGAGCATGTGCGCCATGACGCCACCATGGATGACATGACCAAGCTCAAGCCGGTCTTCGTCAAGGAAAACGGCACCGTCACCGCCGGCAATGCCTCGGGCCTGAACGACGCCGCCGCCGCGGTGGTGATGATGGAGCGCGCCGAGGCCGAGCGCCGCGGCCTGAAGCCGCTGGCGCGCCTGGTGTCCTACGGCCATGCCGGCGTCGACCCCAAGACCATGGGCATCGGCCCGGTGCCGGCGACGAAGATCGCGCTCGAGCGTGCCGGCCTGCAGGTGTCGGACCTGGACGTGATCGAAGCCAACGAGGCCTTTGCCGCGCAGGCCTGCGCGGTCAGCAAGGCGCTCGGCCTGGACCCGGCCAAGGTCAATCCGAACGGCTCGGGCATCTCGCTGGGCCACCCGATCGGCGCCACCGGCGCGCTGATCACGGTCAAGGCGCTGCATGAGCTGAACCGCATCCAGGGCCGCTACGCGCTGGTGACGATGTGCATCGGCGGCGGGCAGGGCATTGCCGCGATCTTCGAACGGATCTGAGGATTGCCTTGCGCGTGGCCCGGCTGACCGACCTGTGCACGACCCTTGGTGCCGCCGCCGTGCTCGCCCTGGCGGGCGCGGCGCAGGCGGCGCCCGCCACCGAGCTGTCGACCGGCCCGGTGAATGGCGCCACCGCGGGCGGTGAAGCGCTGGGCCTGAACCAGGCCATCCGCGACGGCGAGGCCCGCCGCGGCGCGGCGCTATCGACCGGCGCCGCGCGGCCGCTGGCACCGCGGCCGGAGTATGCGTCGCTGCCGGTCTATGTCGGCAAGGTCGGCGACCAGCCGGTGCGCCTGCGCCTGGGCCCCAAGCCCGACGAGCGCGACAGCGTGCGCGGCGAGTACAGCGGCCGCGGCGCCGGCGTGCGGCTGCTGGCCGGCGAGTGGGAGGACGGCGCCTTCCTGATGGAAGAGTCCGACGACGGCACCCGGGTGTCGGGCAACTGGGAGGGCACCATAGATGCCAGCGGCGCCGTGCGCGGCACCTGGACCGATGCCTTCAACCCGGCAATCGTGCTGCCGTTCTTCATCCGCCCGCTGGGCATGCTGGTGATTCCCCCGTTCGACATGACGCCCAACAGCGGCGTCACCTACGCGCCGCCGCCGCCGAAGTCGTCGATTTCCGGCTGGTAGGCCTTTTCCGGCGCCACGCGCTGAAGCCTCCCGGTGGCGCGGGCGGCATTTGCTGGTAAGCTCGGAGGCTCATCGCGTCTCATGCCTGACCGTGCCGCGCGCTGCGGCCGGCCAGCAGCCAGCAAGGAAACCGCCGTGTCCGATTCCCCATCCGACAAGCCCGCATCCCCCGCCCATTACCTGCAGACCGTCGCGGTCCAGCCCGAGCTGGACATCGCTCCCGGCTTTGCCTCGTTCTCCCCGGCCACGCACCGCGGCTCGACCGTGGTGTTCCGCAACCTCGCCGAACTGCGCGCGCATGGCGACGGCGCCACCACCTACTGGCGCTACGGCCTGCATGCCACGCCGACCAGCGAGGCGCTGTGCCAGCACCTGGCGCTGCTCGAGGGCGCGCGCCACACGCTGCTGCAGCCGTCGGGGCTGGCGGCGATCTCGCTGGTGTATTTCGCGCTGCTCAAGAGCGGCGACGACGTGCTGGTGCCGCATAACGTCTACGGCCCCAACCGCGACCACGGCGAGTGGCTGGCGCGCGACTTCGGCGTGACCGTGCGCTACTACGATCCCATGGACGCCGCCGCGGTGCCCGCGCTGATCCAGCCCAACACGCGCCTGATCTGGATGGAATCACCCGGCTCGGTGACGATGGAAGTGCCCGACTGCGGTGCCATCGTCGCCGCGGCGCGCGCGCGCGGCGTGCTGACCGCGATCGACAATACCTGGTCGGCCGGCGTCTATTTCCGCCCGTTCGAGCTGGGCATCGATATCTCGGTGCAGGCGCTGACCAAGTACCAGTCCGGCGGCAGCGACGTGCTGATGGGCGCGGTGCTGACCTGCGACGATGGCCTGCACGGCCGGCTCAAGCGCGCCCGCATGCTGATGGGCTGGGGCGTGTCCGCCGACGACTGCCACCTGGTGCTGCGCGCGCTGCCGAGCCTGCCGGTGCGGTTGGCCGCGCATGACCGCGCCGCGCGCGAGGTGGCCGAATGGCTGCGCCAGCGGCCGGAGGTGGCACGCGTGCTGCATCCCGCGCTGCCGGATTGTCCCGGCCATGCCAACTGGCGGCGCGAATTCACCGGCGCCAGCGGGCTGTTCGCCATCGTGCTGCGCGAGCGCTATACGCGCCAGCAGGTCGATGCCTTCGTCGAGGCCCTGCAGCTGTTCGCCATCGGCTGGTCGTGGGGCGGCGCGCACAGCCTGGCGGTGCCGTACCACGTGCAGGGCATGCGCCCGGCGGGCACCTGGCCGCCGGCGGGCTGGAACGATACCGGCGAGCTGGTGCGGCTCTATATCGGCCTGGAAGACACGCGCGACCTGATCGCCGACCTGCGCCAGGCGATCGAGGCTACGCTGTCCGCCTGATCGCGCCGCCAGATTGGGCGCCGAGATCAGGCCGGCTGCCTCAGCGCCAGGTTGAGCTGGTCGACGACTTCGGCCCAGTCGGCGTCGTCGAGCAGCTCGTCGCGCAGCAGGGTCGCCTGCGCTGGCGTCCAGAACGGGGCTTCGGCCAGGTCGAGGGTCTCGGGCAGCGGCGCGTGCCTGCCGATGAAATCGCGGATGCTGGCTTCGTCGGACGCCAGGCCGAGCTGGTCGAACAGCTCTGAAAACTGGTGGAAGGTCGGTTCCATGATGGTCGGGCTCGCGGTGGTTGACCTCAGGTAGTGTAGGGCAGCCACGAAAACAAGAACGAACGCCGTGGCGTCCGTTTTTCATGGTGCCGGCGCTGCGCTTCAGCGCGTCTCGGTGCCGGACAGCGCTTTGGCCTCGGCTGCGGGGCTGGCGGCCGCTTGCGCGCGCGCGGCGCGCGGCATGGCCCAGACCGATTCCGCCGGCCCGCTGCGGGCGCGGCGCGCGGTGGCGCGGGCGAGCGCGACAAAACCCGCCGCCAGCGCGATCGCACCGAGGTCGAAGCCGGCGATGATCCAGTGCCCGCTGGGGATGCTGTGCAGCAGGTGGTCGCCGGTCAGGATCGCGTTCGACAGCGGCACCGTCAGCGCGGCCAGCGCGGCGGCATAGAGCAGCTCCACCGCCGCGCGCACCGGCGGGCGCAGCAGCGCCCACGCGCAGGCCAGGCCGAACACGACGAAATAGGTCTGGCTGACGGCGCGCTCGGGCCACAGCAGCGCCGCCGGGAAGCACAGCGCCACGCCGATGCAGCAGCCGATGCAGACGCCCACGGTAGCCTGCGCCAGCAGGCGATGCACGCGCGGCTGCTCGGCCTGGCGCAGCTTGCGCCGCGATTCGATCCACAGCAGGTTGCCCGAATAGAACAGGAAGGCGCCGGCCAGCCCGGCCAGCAGGTAGACCAGCCGCACCGGCAGCTCGCCGAAGGTGCCGAAATGCAGCGCGTACAGCGCGCTGTAGAGACCATGGTTGCCGTCGCGCGCACCGGCGGTCTGGTTGGCCGTCAGCTGGCCGGCATTGGGTTCGCCGCTGGCGGCATGGATGCCGACCGAGCCCAGGTTGCCGAGCGCCCGCGTGCTGGTGCCGCGCACTTCGACCACCGCGTTGGCGTCGCCGTAGCGCTGGAAGCGGAACGATTCCGGCGTGAAGCGCTCGCCGCCGTGTTCGCGCGCAATCTGCATCAGCGTGGCGGTGGGCAGCGTCGGCACCGCGCGGCCCGCCGCGGCCACTTCCGGCACCGCGGTGGTGGCGGTCGGCACCGCCTCGAACAGGCGGCCGTTGAAGGTCAGCGTGTTGAACACCATCATCAGCACCAGCGACAGGCAGAACAGCGCGCCGGTGATGGCAAAGATCAGGTGGAAGGGCAGGCTGAACAGGCCCAGCACGTTGTGGGTGTCCATCCAGAAGCGCTTGAGGTTGCGCCCGGGGCGCACCGCGAACAGGTCCTTCTTCAGCCGCGGCAGGTGCAGCAGCACGCCGGACACCAGCGCCAGCCCGTACAGCACCGAGATCGCGCCCATGAAATAGATGCCGCCGACCGGGATGCCCAGCGAATAGTGCAGGCTGTTCAGGAATGCCGACAGCTCGCCCATGACGTGGTCGCGCGAGGTGTCGCGCTGCATCGCGGCGTTGCCGGCCAGGCGCGCGTCGGTGGTCATCTGCCACTCGCCGGCCTGGTCCTGCCAGTAGGCCGAGATATTGGGCTCGCCCTCCGACGGCATGATCACATAGGCACTGGCCGCGGCTTCAGGGTGGATCGCGACCAGCTTCTGCATGAAGCGGTCGACCGCGGCCGGGTCGGCCTTGGCCTCGACCGGCGCGCTGCCCTTGAGCCGCGCGGGCGACTGCCACACATGCAGCTCGTGGTGGAATACGGTGATGGCCCCGGCAAAGAAGGCGATAAACAGGGCCCAGCCGGCCATCAGGCCGACCCAGGTGTGCAGCGTCTGGTACAGGCGCAGGGTTGCGGTTTTCATGATGGCAGTCTCAGGGAGAGGGCACGGCGGCCAGTGCGGCCGGTGCCAGGCCAGCCAGGCGCAGCGCCCACAGCGCGCCGAAGCCGAGCAGGTTGGCGCCGCCCAGCCACAGCCACGCGCTGCGGCTGGAACGGAACAGCAGGCTGGCGCTGATGATCGCGACCCATACCGGCAGGCAGGCCGTCACCGCCGCGACGATGCCGGTTTGCCAGCCGCCCGGCAGGGCCAGGATGGCCAGCGTGCACAGCACCAGCGCCAGCGGCAGGCCGAGCAGCGTGCCGGCCAGCCACCTGGTGCCGATTCCGGATGCATCCGCGCTCATGCCCGCTGCTCCCGTTCGCCATGGCGCCTGCGCGCCGCATAGGTGCCGATGAACGGCCACACCGACAACGCGCACGGCACCGTGACCAGGCTGGCGGCGATCGCGACCGGCCAGCCGTCGGTCAGGCTCCACAGCCAGGTGCTGGCGCAGGTCAGCGCCAGCCCCAGCCAGCCGGCCAGCCGCGGCCGGGAGAGGGTGCCGGGCGGCAGCAATACCTGGTTGGGCGCGGCCAGGTACAGGCACGCGGCCGCAGCCAGGCCGAGAAGGACGGCCAGAACTTGCATGGGGCAAATGTCAGATTAACGAAACATTAATAATAATGATTCGCATTTGCTGGCGCAAGCACCGGCTCGGGGGGAGTGCCGTTCAGTTAGCCACTGTCGTTCCCGCGCAGGCGGGAACCGCGCGACTGGATTCCCGAAGGGGACGTGAAAGACGCTGGATTCCCGCCTGCGCGGGAATGACGGCAGTGCGGTGGGGGCGTAGCCTGGCGGGGGATCAGTGCGGGAACAGCGCGAGCAGGCCGTCGAGCCCGACGTGGTTGAACGCGACGCTGGCCTGTGCGCGCACCACCGGCTTGGCGCGGAACGCGACCGACAGGCCGGCCACGGCCATCATCTTCAGGTCGTTCGAGCCATCGCCCATGACGATGGCCTGGTCCGGCGTGGCGCCGATCTGCGCGCAGATTTCCTGCACGGTGCGGGCCTTGACGTCGGCGTTGACGATCTCGCCGACGACGTTGCCGGTCAGCTTGCCGTCGACGATCTCGAGCGTGTTGGCGCGGGTGAAATCGAGTTGCAGGCGCGGCTTGAGCTGGTCGGTGAAGTGCACGAAGCCGCCGGACACCAGCAGCGTCTTCAGGCCCAGCGCGCGCACCGTTTCCAGCATGCGCTCCGCACCCGGCGACAGCCGCAGGCGCTCGGCATAGACGCGCTCCAGCACGGCGGCGTCCAGCCCCTTGAGCAGCGCGACGCGGCGGCGCAGGCTTTCGTTGAAATCGGTGATCTCGCCGCGCATGGCGGCTTCGGTGATGGCGGAGACCTCGGCCTTGAGGCCACAGAAGTCGGCGATCTCGTCGATGCACTCGATCGTGATCAGGGTCGAGTCCATGTCCATCGCCACCAGGCGGAAGTCGGACAGCTTGCGCCCGGCCGGCACCACCGCCCAGTCGATCGCGCGCGGGCCGCAGAAGTCGTCGAGCGCGTCGCGCAGTGCCGGGGTCAGCGGCGCGCAATCCTCGGCCACGGCCACGGTGTCGCTGCGCGGCACCAGCGCGGAAGCGCGGGCCAGGGTGCGGGCGGTGTCGAGGTCGGCGGGGGCAAGCGGGGCGAGGCTCTGCAGGATCAGGGGCATGACGGACGAAAATCGGGCGCTTGCGCGGTCGTCGGCAAGGCGGGGGCTGCTACGCGGCAAAAGCGCTATTGTAGCCCCCCGCGGCGCCCCCGCGCGAATCAGCGCTGCGCCATCACCATGTAGTCCACGGTCAGGCTGGACAGCGCGCGCACGCCGTTGATCAGCGCCGGCTCGTCCACATAGAACTCCGGCGAGTGATTCGACGGCGCCTTGGTCACGTCCTGCCCCTTGGGCGTCACGCCGAGATTGAAGAACAGGCCCGGCACCTTCTCCTGGTAGAACGAGAAGTCCTCGGACGCGGTCGCCTTGGGCGTGATCATCCAGTTGCCTTCGCCGGCCACGCGCTGCAGCGTGGGCGCCATCTTCTCGGTCAGCGCCGGCTGGTTGATGGTGGCGTTGTACAGCTCGACCACGCGGAAATTCGCCTCGGCCCCGGCGCTGGAGGCGATGGCCTCGGTGGTGCGCTTCATGCGGGCATGGATGTCCTTCTTCATGCCTTCGTCATAGGTGCGGATGGTGCCCATCATCTCGACCTTTTCCGGCACGATGTTCATGCGGTTGCCGCCGTGGAAGGTGCCGACGGTGATCACCGATGGCTCCAGCATGGCATTGACCTGGCGGCTCTGGATGGTCTGCAGGCCCATCACGATCTGCGACGCCACCACGATCGGGTCGATCCCGCCCCACGGCCGCGCGCCGTGCGTCTGGCGGCCCTTGACGTCGATCCAGAACTGGTCGGCCGCCGCCATCGACGCGCCGCTGCGCCAGCCCAGCTTGCCGGACTCGATGCCGCTGGTCACATGCAGGCCGAAGATCGCGTCGACCTTGGGGTTGTCCAGCACGCCCTCGGCCACCATCTGCTTGGCGCCCCACATGTTCGAGCCGTTGGGTTCGAAGTCGGCCGGGCTTTCCTCGGCCGGCTGGAAGATGAACTTGACCGTGCCGGGCAGCTGGTCCTTCATGCCGGCCAGCACCTCGGCCGTGGCCATCAGGATCGCCACGTGCGTGTCATGGCCGCAGGCGTGCATCACGTCGACTTCCTTGCCCAGGTACTGGCCCTTGGCCTTCGATGCGAACGGCACGTCGACGCGCTCCTTCACCGGCAGCGCGTCCATGTCGGCGCGCAGCGCCACCACCGGCCCGGGCTTGCCGCCCTTGAGCAGGCCGACCACGCCGGTCTTGGCCACGCCGGTCTTCACCTCCATGCCGAGCTTGCGCAGGTGGTCCGCTACCAGCTTGGCCGTGCGGGTCTCGTAGTTGCCCAGCTCCGGATGCTGGTGGATATCGCGGCGCCAGGCGATCAGCTGCTTTTCGACCGCTTTGGCGCGGGTCTCGATCTGGGCATGCAGGGCTTCGGCGCCTTGCGTCTGGGCCTGCGCGGTGTTGCACAGCAGGCCGGCGGCCAGGGACAGGCCGGCGACGGCGAAGCGGGTGGTGGAACGGGATGCGGTGCGACGTGCAGCCATGCGGGATCTCCTTCGTTGTTGTTGGTTTGGTGCTGGCGGTGTGGTTGGCGCTCTGCGAAAGCAATGCGCCAACGGAAGCGGAGTGGGTTCTCCCCTCTCCCTTTGGGAGAGGGGCGGGGGAGAGGGCAGGCGTATCTCGATGCGATACGCGCAACTTCGTGGAAACGCCGGCCCTCTCCCCCATCCCCTCTCCCGCTAGCGGGAGAGGGGAGCAAGTCTTTGAGGCGCTCGCAGTCAGCTCACGCGCAGGCTGTCCACCACCTTATGCAAAAACGCCTCGCACGCGGCCAGTTGCTCCAGCGCAACGAATTCGTCCGGCTTGTGCGCCTGCTGGATATCGCCGGGCCCGCATACCACCGCGGGAATGCCCGCGCGCTGGAACAGTCCGGCCTCGGTGCCATAGGCCACCTTGTTGGTGTCGCGGTCCGCGGTCAGCGCGCGCACCAGCTGCGTAATGGCTTCCTGCTCGGCCACGTCGAGCGACGGCGCGGCGGCGATCTTGCTCAGCGTCAGGTCGGCATCGGCATGTTCGGCGCGCATCTTCGGCAGCAGCACGTCGTTGGCATAGGCCTGGATGCGCGCGTAGATCGCTTCCGGATCGACGCCCGGCAGGTTGCGGAACTCGAACACGAACTCGCACAGCGCCGGGATCGTGTTGAGCGCAATGCCGCCCTGGATGGTGCCGGTCTGCGCGGTGGTGTAGGGCACGTCGAAGGCCTGGTCGTAGGGGCCGTTGGCCTTGAACTCGTCGGCGATGTCGCGGATGAAGCAGATCAGCCGCGCCGCGTATTCGATGGCATTGACGCCGCGCGGCGTCAGCGACGAATGCGCGGCCTGGCCGCGCACGCAGCAGCGGTACGCGTTGATGCCCTTGTGCGCGACGATCACGCGCATGCTGGTGGGTTCGCCGACGATGCAGCCGCCCGGGGCGACACCGCGCTCGCGCAGTTCGGCCAGCAGGTAGGGCGCGCCCATGCAGCCGATCTCTTCGTCGAACGACAGCGCGTAGTGCACCGGCTCGCGCAGCCGGGCCTCGAGGATGGCGGGCAGCAGCGACAGGCTGGTGCCGATAAAGCCCTTCATGTCGCAGGTGCCGCGGCCGTACAGCTTGCCGTCGCGCACCACCGGCTTGAACGGGTCGGTGGTCCAGGCCTGGCCGTCGACCGGCACCACGTCGGTGTGGCCCGACAGCACGATGCCGCCGTTGGTGGCGCCGTTGGCCGCGGGCACGGTGACGAACAGGTTGGCCTTGTCGCGTTGCGGGTTGTAGCTCAGATGCGGCTTCAACCCCTTGGCCAGGAAATGGTCGCGCACCGACTCGATCAGACCCAGGTTGGAATTGCGGCTGGTGGTGTCGTAGGCCACCAGCCGCTGGGTCCATTCCAGCGCGCTGCCGCGCGCGGCGGTTTCAGGGACGGGCTGGCGGGAATGGACTGTAGCAGCTTGGGCGGGAGCGGCTTGGGTCGGCATGGGGCGGTATCACTAACTTGTTAAGGAATTGATGCTACACCCGGCCGCGCGCCGCGTCCATGCACGATCGGCATGGACGCTACGCCAGTTGCCGCAGCGTATGCTTGATGGTCTGCGCGCGCACCGCCACGTCCGGCATCCTGGCCTCGATGCGCAGTTTGTCCTGTCCCGCCAGCTTGATATGGCGGTTCTTCTGTACCAGGTCGATGATGCGCATCGCATCGATCGGCGGGTTGGGCACGAACTGCACGCTGATGGTGGCCTCGCCGGCGTCGATCTTGCGCACGCCCAGCGGTGCCGCGGCGATGCGCAGCCGGTGGGTCTCGACCAGCGCCTGCGCCTGCGCCGGCAGCCGGCCGAACCGGTCGACCAGCTCTTCCTGGATATCGTCGACACGCTCCGGGGTCTCGCAGTTGGCCAGCCGCTTGTACAGCGACAGGCGCTCGTGCACGTCGGCGCAGTAGTCGTTGGGCAGCAGCGCCGGCGTGCCCAGGTTGATCTCGGTGGTGGCGGCCAGCGGCGCCATCAGGTCGGGCTCCTTGCCGGCCTTGAGCGCCTTGACCGCGTGGTTGAGCATGTCGGTGTAGAGCTGGAAGCCGATCTCGTGGATCTCGCCCGATTGCTTGTCGCCCAGCACCTCGCCGGCGCCGCGGATTTCCAGGTCGTGCATGGCCAGGTAGAAGCCCGAGCCCAGTTCCTCCATCTGCTGGATCGCCTCGAGCCGTCGCTGCGCCTGCTTGGTCAGGCCGTCGACGTCATGGACCAGCAGGTAGGCATAGGCCTGGTGGTGCGAGCGCCCGACGCGGCCGCGCAGCTGGTGCAGCTGTGCCAGCCCGAACTTGTCGGCGCGGTGGATCAGGATGGTGTTGGCGGTCGGCACGTCGATGCCGGTCTCGATGATGGTGGTGCACAGCAGGATATTGTCGCGGCGCGAGACGAAGTCGCGCATCACGCGCTCCAGCTCGCGCTCGTGCATCTGGCCGTGCGCCACCGCGATGCGCGCCTCGGGCACCAGCTCGGCAAGCCTGGCGCGCTTGTTCTCGATGGTCTCGACCTCGTTGTGCAGGAAGTACACCTGCCCGCCGCGCTTGAGCTCGCGCAGGATGGCCTCGCGGATCACGCCGTCTTCCTCGCGCCGCACGAAGGTCTTGATCGCCAGCCGCTTCTGCGGCGCGGTGGCAATCACCGAGAAATCGCGCAGGCCTTCCAGTGCCATGCCCAGCGTGCGCGGGATCGGCGTGGCGGTCAGCGTCAGCACGTCGACCTCGGCGCGCAGCGACTTCAGCGCTTCCTTCTGGCGCACGCCGAAGCGGTGTTCCTCGTCGATGATGACCAGGCCCAGGCGCTGGAACTTGACCTGGTCGGACAGGATCTTGTGGGTGCCGATGACGATGTCGACGCTGCCCTCGTTGATCTGCTTGATCGCCGCGTCGATCTCCTTCCTGGTCTTGAAGCGCGACAATTCCACGATCCGCACTGGCCATTCGGCGAAGCGGTCGGACAGGGTCTGGAAATGCTGCTCGGCCAGCAGCGTGGTCGGCGCCAGCATCGCCACCTGCTTGCCGCCCAGCACCGCGACGAAGGCCGCGCGCAGCGCCACCTCGGTCTTGCCGAAGCCGACATCGCCGCACACCAGCCGGTCCATCGGCTTGCCCGAGGTCATGTCGGCGATCACCGCGGCGATCGCGGCGGCCTGGTCCGGGGTTTCCTCGAAGCCGAAGCTCTCGGCGAAGGTCTCGTAGTCCTTCGGCGACAGCGGGAAGGCGAAGCCCTCGCGCGCGGCGCGGCGCGCGTACAGGTTGAGCAGTTCGGCAGCGGTGTCGCGGATCTGCTGCGCCGCCTTGCGCTTGGCCTTGTCCCACTGGCCGGAGCCGAGGTGGTGCAGCGGCGCGGTATCGGGATCGGCGCCCGAATAGCGCGAGATCACGTGCAACTGGTGCACCGGCACGTAGAGCTTGCTGCCCTTGTCGTAGTCCAGGTGCAGGAATTCCTCGTCGCCCTGGCCCATGTCGAGCGTCACCAGGCCCTGGTAGCGGCCGATGCCGTGCTCGCTGTGCACCACCGGATCGCCGATCTTCAGCTCGGCCAGGTCGCGCACCATCGAATCGACGGCCGACGCCTGCTCCTGCTTGCGGCGGCCGGTGCGGCGCGCGGTGCCGGCGTACAGCTCGGCTTCGGTGACGAAGGCCAGCCGTGCCTGCGGCAGCGCGAAGCCGCTCTGCAGCGGCGCCACCGCGATCGAGAAATGCGCGTCGCCGGCGAGGAACGCGGCAAAGTCTTCGACCGGATGCGGGCGCAGGCCGCTTTCGGCAAAGAGCTGCAGCAGCGTCTCGCGCCGCCCGGCGGAGTCGGCGCACATCAGCACGCGGGTCTGCTGGTCGAGCAGCAGCGACTCCAGGTTGACCAGCGGATCTTCGGCGCGGCGGTTGACCGCGACGTCGGGCAGGATGCCCGAGAACGCCGGCTGGTCCGCGCCGGCCTCGACCTGCAGCACCAGCCGCGCCATCGGCTTGGCGGCGACGAAGAACTGCTCCTCGGACAGGAACAGGTCCGCCGGCGGCAGCAGCGGGCGCTCGCGGTCGTGGCGCATGAAGTTGTAGCGCTGGGTGGTGTCGGCCCAGAAGCGGCGGATGGCCTCGTCGATGTTGCCGGCGAACACCAGCTGGGTGTCGGCGGGCAGGTAGTCGAACACGGTCGCGCTGTGCTCGAAGAACAGCGGCAGGTAATACTCGATGCCGGCCGACGGCACGCCGTTGCCGATGTCCTTGTAGATCGGCGACTTGGTCGGGTCGCCTTCGAACACTTCGCGCCAGCGGCCGCGGAACGCGGTGCGCGCGGCCTCGTCGAGCGGGAACTCGCGCCCGGGCAGCAGCCGCACTTCCTTGACCGGATACAGGCTGCGCTGCGTGTCCGGATCGAAGGCGCGGATGGTCTCGATCTCGTCGCCGAACAAGTCGATGCGGTATGGCAGCGCCGAGCCCATCGGGTACAGGTCGATCAGGCCGCCGCGCACGCTGTACTCGCCCGGCCGCATCACCGCGCTGACATGCTCGTAGCCCGCCAGCGTGAACTGCGCCTTGAGCGCGGCCTCGTCGAGCCGCTCGCCCTGCTTGAAGAAGAAGGTGTAGGCGGCCAGGAAGGCCGGCGGCGCCAGCCGGTACAGCGCGGTGGTGGCGGGCACCAGCATCACGTCGCACTGGCCGCTCTGGATGTCGTGCAGCGTCGCCAAACGCTCGGAGACCAGGTCCTGGTGCGGCGAAAAGCTGTCGTAGGGCAGGGTTTCCCAGTCGGGCAGCAGGCGCACGCGCAACTCCGGCGCGAACCACGGGATTTCCTCGGCCAGGCGCTGCGCATCGACCGCATGCGAGCACACCACCGCCAGCATCGGCGCGCGCGCGCGGTGCTGGCGCGCGTATGCGGCCACCGCCAGCGCATCGGCCGAGCCGCGCAGGCCGGCCACGCTGTGGCGCAGCCCCGGCTTGACCAGCGGCAGGTTGACAAAGGGAAAGGCGGGCGTGGCGTCAGGCATGTCGGCAGGGGGCGTTCAAAAACGACGACGCCCCGCCGGCATCGCGGGCGGGGGTCGGTGCAGGGACTCCAGGTGCCTGCGGCGCACTGCCGCTCCTCCGGTTACGGCGAAGCGGCATGGCGACGGGCAAGGGCCGTATTATAGAATGCGCACCGGTTGTCCCGCTGCCGGCTCTTTGCGCCCCTTCCTGCCGGGCCGGCCGGTGGCCCCGCGCTTCTTTCACTCCACGCCGATCCTGTGTCCGCTCGCCGCTTTGCCCTGATTCCCTGTGCCGGTACCGGCAGCCGCGCCGGCGGCACCGTGCCCAAGCAATACCAGACCGTGGCCGGCCGGCCGATGATCTGGTACGCGCTGGCGGCGTTCTCGGCGTGCGACGCCATCAACGCCACCGCACTGGTGCTGGCGCCCGACGACATGCCGCTGGAATCGCGCTTCGGCGCGGCCGCGTTCGCCGGGCTGCGCTTCGATACCGCCTTTGTCGGCGGCGACAGCCGCCATGCGTCGGTGCTGGCCGGCCTGCACCACCTGGCGCAGCTGGGCGCGACCGACGCCGACTGGGTGCTGGTGCACGATGCCGCGCGCCCGGGCCTGACCCCGGCGATGGTCCACGCGCTGGTGCGCGCGGTCGAAAGCGACGGCGACGACGATCCGGACGCCGCCATCGGCGGCATCCTGGCGGTGCCGGTGCCCGATACGCTCAAGCGCGCCCAGGACGATGCCCGCATCGGCGCCACGGTGCCGCGCGAAGGGCTGTGGCAGGCGCAGACGCCGCAGATGTTCCGCCTGGGCGTGCTGCGCCAGGCGCTGCAGGACGCGATGGCGGCCGGCGCGGTGGTGACCGACGAGGCCAGCGCGATCGAGCGCCTGGGCCTGCATCCGCGGCTGGTCAACGGCTCGCTGCGCAATTTCAAGGTGACTTACCCGGAGGACTTCGCGCTGGCCGAAGTGCTGCTGGGCAACCACGCCAAAGGAGCATGACCGCATGATGCCTTTCGATATCCGGGTGGGGCAGGGCTATGACGTCCACGCGCTGGTGCCCGGCCGCAAGCTGATCCTGGGCGGGGTCGAGATCCCGCACGACCGTGGCCTGCTGGGCCATTCCGATGCCGATGCGCTGCTGCACGCGGTCACCGACGCGCTCTTCGGCGCGGCCGCGCTCGGCGATATCGGCCGCCATTTCCCCGACACCGACGCGCAGTTCGCCGGCGCCGACAGCCGCGCGCTGCTGCGCGAGGCGGCGCGCCGCGTGCGCGAGGCCGGCTATGAGATCGGCAACGTCGATGCCACGGTGATTGCGCAGGCGCCCAAGCTGGCGCCGCATATCGGCGCCATGGTGGCCAACCTGGCCGAAGACCTGGCGATCGCGCGCGGGCGCTGCAACGTCAAGGCCAAGACCAACGAAAAGCTGGGCTTCGAAGGGCGCCAGGAAGGCATCGTGGCGCAGGCGGCGGTGTTGCTCTGGCGCGCCTCGGTGGCGGACGCGCAGGACTGAGCTCAGGGGCGACGTCAGGGGCGCGGCGCGTCGGGCGCCGTGTCTTCTGGCGGGATGGCGTAGGTGTAGTCGATCAGCCGCGCCATCGCGCCGCTGCGCGCGCCGGCCTCGGTGCGCTTGGTGAATCCCATCTGCTGGCACAGCCGGTTGGCCGATGCCATTTCGGGCATGGTGCGCACCACCAGCGTCGACGCGCCGATGTCGCGCGCGCGCTGGATGCAGATCTGCATCAGCGTGCGCCCCAGCCCCAGGCCGCGCGCCTGCGGGCTGACCGACAGCAGCCGTGCTTCGGGTTGAGTCAGCGTGATGGTGCTGCCGTCCAGCGCCGGCAGCGTCGCGCCGGGGTGGCAGAACAATACCGCGCCCATGATGCCGTGATCGGTCTCCGCCACCCACCATTCCATGTCCGGGTGGCTGGTCGCCAGCACGGCCTGCATGCCGCGCTGGAACGATGCCCGGCAATCTTCCATGATGGCCAGTTCATATTGCCCGTAGGCCTGTTGCGTGACGGCGGCGATATCGCCCCAGTCATGCACCGCCGCCAGGCGGTAGTGGAAGCGGGGGGAAGTCGGCGAAGGCAGGGTCATGGCAGGCTGAAAGTGCGGTTCCTGCCTGGATTGTAGGCGGATCGCCGCGCCCGCGCAGGATGCGGCCATGACGGTTGCAAGATGGGAACAGCCGGCAGGTTCCGATGGGAAGCTGCCGGCTGTTGTGCTACGGCGCCCGTTGCGGGCCGCCAGGGAGGGCGCGGGGGCGCGCGGATGCCTTGGTTGGTCGCTTACTTGGCCGCTTACTGGGCCGCAATCACGTTGGCCGCGGCCACGATCACCGCGGCAATGCGGCCGACGTCGCGCAGCTGCTGCGCGGTCATGCCCTGTTCGTTCTTCAGCAGCTGGTAGTGCGACTTTACGCAGAAGTGGCACTTGCCCACGATCGATGCGGCCAGCGCGTACATCTCGAAGCGGCGCTTGTCCACGCCGCCATGGGTGGCGTAGGCGTTCATGCGCAGCCCGGCCGGCTGGCTCGCCAGGTCCGGATCGTCGGCCATCTCGACATACGGGTACCAGGTGTTGTTCATGCCCATCAGCGCGGCCGCGGTCAGCGCGCCGTTGGTTTCCTCGGGCGACAGCACGCCGGCATTGCGGATGGCGTCCACCAGCACCTTGCTCTGCGCCGCGAATGCCGCCGCCAGCGCCACGCCGACCGCATCGTTGCCTTCCAGCGAGGAACGGGCGATGGTGCCGTCCACGTTCAGGCGGATGTCCTTGGCGTAGTCGGGGATGAGGTTCTTAATCGTGCTGAGGAATTCCATTTATTTCTCCTATCGATCAGGGCTCAAAAAACCCGCGCAAGCGGGTTTCGATGCGGAGGGCGGGGCCCTCCGCGGATCGCCACGGCGTCTGGCGACGGTCAGAAATTACAGCGTGGCGCCGCCAACGGCACGGTTGCACGGGCACAGCTCGTCGGTCTGCAGGCCGTCCAGGATACGCAGGACTTCGTCCGGGTTGCGGCCGACGTTCAGGTTGTTCACCGAAACGTGCTGGATCACATTGTCCGGATCGACGATGAAGGTCGCGCGCAGGGCCACGCCGGCAGCATGGTCACGCACGCCCAGCTGGTCGATCAGCGAACCGGTCACGTCGGCGAATTGCCACTGGTTCAGCTTGTTCAGGTCCTTGTGTTCGCGGCGCCATGCCAGCTTGACGAACTCGTTGTCGGTCGAGCCGCCCAGCACGATTGCATCGCGGTCGGCGAAGTCGCCGTTCAGCTTGGCGAAGGCGACGATTTCGGTCGGGCACACGAAGGTGAAGTCCTTCGGGTAGAAGTAAATGATCTTCCACTTGCCTTCGAACGACTTCTCAGTGATGTCTTCGAAAGCCGACTGGCCGTTCTCTTCGTGATTGTTGAAACCCGGCTTGACACCGACGACGTGGAAGGCTTCGAGCTTGTCACCAACGGTCTTCATAGACTTCTCCTGATACGGTTGCAATGAGAGCGGTGCCGCTGCCGCGTGCCCCGGCGTGGGACCGGTAATACGGCTGCTGCGGCGGCGTACCGCGACAAAACGTGATTATGCGTCATCATCCGGGCCTGGGCTAATTGATATTCTCAAAGGGCCCGATAGGCAAAGGCATGGCAACGCATGTGGCACACGGTCGCGCCACGGTCGCGCCAGCGCGCCGCCGTTGCGATGGGCCAGTATGCCACGCGCGATGACACCGCACATGGCAACTTGGTGACGATCACTTGGAAATCAAGCCGCCTGCATTGCCGCCTCGCTGCCGCGGCGCGCGCGGAAGATCACCAGCGTCGCAACCAGCCCGCACAGTGCGGCGAACATCAGCCACAGGCCCGGGGCGGCCTTGTTGCCGGTGGCATGGATCAGGTAGGTCGAGATCGCCGGCGTGAAGCCGCCGAACAGCGCGGTCGCCAGGCTGTAGGCCAGCGAGAAGCCGGTGGTGCGCACCGCCGCCGGCATGATCTCGGTCAGCGCCACCACCATCGCGCCGTTATAGCTGCCGTACAGGAACGACAGCCACAGCTCCACCGTCAGCAGCCGCGCGAACGACGGCTCGGCCACCAGCCACGACACCGCCGGATACGCGGTCAGCAGCGTCGCCACCGTGAAGCCCAGCAGCAGCGGCTTGCGCCCGACCCGGTCCGACAGCGCCCCCATCAGCGGCAGCCAGATGAAGTTGGACAGGCCCACGCACATGGTGACGATCAGGTTGTCGGTGTCGTCGAGCCTGAGCACGGTCTTGCCGAAGGTCGGCGTGTACGCGGTGATCATGTAGAACGACACCGTGGTCATCACCACCATCATGCAGCCGGCCAGGATGATGCGCCAGTTGTCCAGCATCGAGCGGTAGATCTCGCCGATCGCCGGGCGGTGCTTGCGCGCCTTGAAGGCTTCGGTCTCTTCGAGCGAACGGCGGATCAGGAACAGGAACGGCACGATCAGGCAGCCGACCAGGAACGGGATGCGCCAGCCCCATTCGTCCATCTGCGCCGGCGCCAGCGTGCCATGCAGGATCACGCCGAGCAGCCCGGCGAAGATCACCGCGACCTGCTGGCTGCCCGACTGCCAGGCGACATAGAAGCCCTTGCGCCCGGGCTTGGCGATCTCGGACAGGTAGACCGAGACCCCGCCCAGCTCCACGCCTGCGGAAAAGCCCTGCAGCAGGCGTCCTGCCAGAACCAGCAGCGGCGCGGCCACGCCGATGCTGGCATAGCCCGGCACGCAGGCGATCAGCAGCGTGCCCATGGCCATCAGCACCAGCGTCAGGATCAGGCCCTTGCGGCGGCCGTGGTGGTCGATATACGCGCCCAGCACGATCGCGCCCAGCGGCCGCATCAGGAAGCCGGCGCCAAAGGTGGCGAGCGAAAGCATCAGCGAGGCAAACTCGTTGCCGCTCGGGAAGAACGTCCTGGCGATGGCGGCGGCGTAGAAGCCGTACACCATGAAGTCGTACATTTCCAGGAAGTTGCCGCTGACGACGCGGAACACGGTGCGGAACCCGTGCTGCGAGCCGGCGGACGCTGCGGTGGTCTCTGACATGGCTGTCTCTCAGGCACCGCCGGTGCGATCCGGCGGCATGATGGTCGGGAGGTATCAGCCAGGCGCGCGGGCCGCGCCATGTGAGAGGGGAGTTGCCGCGGGCCTGATGACGCGCGCCAGTGTGCGCCGCGCCGCTGTCATTGCCCTGTCAAATGCCTTTCAGGAAGCTATCAGCGGCTGTCGAAAACCTGTCAGTGCGCCCGGGCGCCGTCCAGGGGCCGATCAGGCGCGCCGGAAGCAGGCGCTGACCACCAGCCCGGTGGCCGGCGCGGCGCGGTTGGCCAGCAGCAGACGGCCGCCGTTGCGCTGCATGATGCGGTTGACGATCGACATGCCCAGCCCGGCGCCCTTGGCCTCGCTGCGCGCGGCGTCGAGCCGGTAGAACGGCCGCGTCAGCAGCGACAGCTGGCCGTCGGGCACGCCGTTGCCGTGGTCGGCCACGGTCAGCACCGCTTCCTTGTCGTCGACGCGCGTGGAGATTTCCACCACCGCCATGCCGGTCTGCTCGTCCTTGGCATAGCGACGCGCGTTCTCGACCAGGTTGTCGAGGATGCGCTGCACCTCCATGCGGTTGGCGACCGCCATCACCGGCTCGTTGGCGCGCACATGCACGCGCACGTCGTCGTGGGCGGCATAGACGCCGACGGCATCGTGCACCAGCGCCGACAGGTCGACCGGCTCGACCGTCTCGAGCGGCGGACGGGCGTAGTTGAGGAACTGGCCGATGATGGCGTCCATCTGCTCGATGTCGGCGATCATGGCGTCGCGCGTGGTGCCGTCCATCGGCGACATCTCGGTCTCCAGCCGCAGCCGCGTCAGCGGCGTGCGCAGGTCATGCGAGATGCCGGCCAGCATCACCACGCGGTCGTCGTCGAGCTGGCGCAGGTCGCGCACCATCTGGTTGAAGCTGTGGTTGGCCAGCGCCACTTCGCTGGCGCCGTGCTCGGGCAGCGGCGGCGGGTCGCCGCCGGCACCGATGGCGCGCGCGGCGTTGGCCAGCCGCTTGAGCGGGTAGTTGACGCGCGCGGTGATAAAGGCCGCGCCGATGATCGACAGCAGCAGCGCGGCGATACTCCACCACAGCCACTGGATACCGGGCACGCGCTCGAAGCGCTCCGGGCTGATCGCGACCCAGTAGTCGTCACCCTCGATCTCGAAGCTGACCCACACGCCGGGAATGTCGTTGACGGTGGTGGCCAGCACGGTGTCCTCGCCCAGGCGGCTGCGGATCTCCTGCTGCACCAGCGAGGTCAGGAACGGGTTGGCGGTGGGCGCGGCGAAGTCGTCGTCCTTCTCGCGCGGATAGACCTTGATGCCTTCGTTCTGCACCAGGTCCAGCAGCAGGAAACGGCGCCGCGCGGGATCGGAGTAGAGCAGCGCGGCGCGCGTCAGCTTGACCACGCTGACCACCTGCATGGCGATCTGCTGCGCGCGCGGGGCGCGTTCGAACAGCCGGTAGCTCTGGAACCAGATGCCCAGCGAGATGGCCAGCAGCAGGGCGATCAGCATGAAGGTCCGCCAGAACAGCGAACCAAAGAACCGCGTTGCGGTACGGCCGATTACGGTCGCCACGATAGGAACAGCGGCCGCAATCGGTTATTTCACGCCATCGGGAATGAAGACGTAGCCCAGGCCCCACACCGTCTGGATAAAACGGGGGTTGCTGGGATCCGGCTCGATCAGCTTGCGCAGGCGCGAGATCTGCACGTCCAGGCTGCGGTCGAACACTTCGTATTCGCGGCCGCGCGCCATTTCCATCAGCTTTTCACGCGACAGCGGCTGGCGCGGATGGCGCGCGAACACCTTCAGCACCGAGAACTCGCCGGTGGTCAGCGTGATTTCCTCGTCGTTCTTGGTCAGCGTGCGCGTGGCCAGGTTCAGCACGAAGTCGCCGAAGGCGAAGGTCTCGGGCGTTTCCGACGGGGCGCCGGGCACTTCGGCCGGGCCCTTGCGGCGCAGCACTGCGTGGATGCGCGCGATCAGCTCGCGCGGGTTGAAAGGCTTGGGCAGGTAGTCGTCGGCGCCCATTTCAAGGCCGACGATGCGGTCCACGTCCTCGCCCTTGGCGGTGAGCATGATGATCGGGGTCTGGTCGTTGGCGCCGCGCAGCCGGCGGCAGATCGACAGGCCGTCTTCGCCGGGCATCATCAGGTCCAGCACCAGCAGGTCGAAACGCTCGCGCAGCCAGAGCTTGTTCATCGCGGTGGCGTTCTCCGCCACCAGCACGGTAAAACCCTGTTCGCCCAGATAGCGGCGCAGCAGATCGCGCAGACGCGGGTCATCGTCGACGACAAGAATCTTGTGGCTGGTATTTTCCATGGCGGTATCTTAGCGACTATCGCTTTCGCTCAAAATGGCTTAACAAAACGTTACATACTTTACCCCGTGGTATGGCAGTGTGCATCAATCGTGCGATTACACTGCGCAATCCGTCCATTTCGGCGCCGTGCGCGGCAGTTTTACACGCATTTTCGCCGGACGATCCACGGCTTCCGCCAGCCCGTCCAGCGCCCGCTGGCGCAATGCTTGCAGAGGGCGCGGTGCCGGACGGGGTACCGGAATTCCGGGCTTCAGGGCAGTCCAACCACTGCCTTTTCGCGAAGCCAAACCGCCATTATCAATGAAAGTGAACCGAACCCGGCACGGGCATCCGCAGCATGGTATCGCCGGCGCATGCCTTGCGCTGGCGCTGGCCGTGCTGGCGCTGTGCATGCCGGCCGGGACGGCGCTGGCGCAATCGGCGGGTATGGCCAATTTGCTCAAGCGCTACCCGTCGGCGCAGGCGAGCGATCCGGGCAACAGCCAGCGCGAAGCGCGCGCCCGCGCCGAGCGCCACCGTGCCGAGCAGCGCGAGGCCGAGCGCCGGCGCGGCGAGGAACGCGGCGGCTCGCGGCTGTCGCCGGACGAACGCCGCCGGCTGCGCAAGAACCTCTACGACTTCGGACGCGACATCTACCAGGGCGGCTAGCCGCGCGGCTGGAAGTGGCGCAGGAAATCGACGAAGACCTCTGCGGCCAGCTGCGCATCTTCCGCGGTGATGGTCTCCAGCGGGTTGTGGCTGATGCCGCCGTTGCCGCAGCGCACGAACAGCATCGCCACGTCGGTGACACGCTGCATCATCATGGCATCATGGCCGGCCCCGGACGGCAGCTCGAACGCCTGCAGCCCGCGCTTCTTCAGTACCGCCCCGAACTGATCCATCAGCCAGCGCGCGCACGGCGCGTTGTTGACCGGCGGCACGCGTTCCACCTGCGCGCTCAGGCCGCGGCGTTCGGCAATCTGCGCGATGCCGGCGACGATGTCGGCGATAGCGGCTTCGCGGATCGCGTCCTCGCCGGCACGAATGTCCATCGAGAAGGTGCATGCCGCGGGGATGACATTGCTCGAGCCATTCGGCACCTGCACCTGGCCCACGGTGCCGACCAGCGTCGGCGCTGCCGCGCAGCGCTGCTCCACCAGCAGGATCATCTCGGCCGCGCCCGCCGCGGCGTCGCGGCGCATGCTCATCGGCGTGGTGCCGGCGTGGCTGGCCAGGCCTTCGACGCGTACCGAGAAACGGCTGCTGCCGGCGATCTGCGTGACCACGCCCAGCGGCAGGCCATGGTGCAGCAGCACCGGACCCTGTTCGATATGCACTTCGACAAAGCCCAGCAATGACGCCGGATCGAGCGCCGCGTCGCGCAGCGCCTGCAGCGCGCCGGCGCCGGGCAGGCCGGACGCTGCCAGCGCTTCGCGCAGGGTGATGCCGTCGGCGTCCTGGCGTTCGAGCAGCGCGGCGTCGAAGCGGCCGGCCAGCACGCTGCTGGCCAGGAAGCTGGTCTTGAAGCGCAGGCCTTCTTCCTCGGCGAAGGCCACCACGTCGACGTGATACGGCAGGCGGATGCCGGCCTGGTTGAGCGCGCCGATCACGGCGATCGGCAGCAGGATGCCAAGCCGGCCGTCATAGCGTCCGCCATTGCGCACGGTGTCGAAATGCGAGCCGGTCAGCAGCACGCGCGCGTCGCCGACCGCCGGATCGGCGGCATAGCGGCCGATCACATTGCCGATGGCATCGATGCGCACCTGCATGCCGGCGGCTTCCATCCACTGCGCCAGCAGGGCCTGCGCGGCGCGGTGGGCGGGCGTCAGGTAGGCGCAGGTCAGGCCGCCCTCCATGTCGGAGAAACGGGCGAGTTCGTCGGCATGGGCGAGGATGGTGTCGCCGAGGGAGGCGGAGGTCTGCGTCATGGCGGTACGGCTTGGGACAGGTGATCGGAAAAGGCGGAGCGGTCGGCGCGCTAGCTGTTGCGCACCCACGTCTTCCAGGCGATCCACAGCTTGCGCAGCGGCGTCAGCGCGATGCGCTGGTTCAGCACCTGGAACTGGCTGGCTTCGAGCTCGTCCAGCAGCGCATGGTAGATCGCGCCCATCAGCAGGCCGGCGCGCTGGGCGCGGCGGTCCTGCCGCGGCAGCAGCGCCAGCGCCTCATGGTACAGCGCGCGGGCCCGGCCGGCGTGGTACTGCATCAGCGCGACAAAGCGAGCGGAATGCTCGCCCTTGAGGATTTCCGAAGCCGGCACCTGGAATTGCTGCAGCGTATTGACCGGCAGGTAGATGCGCCCGCGCCGCGCGTCCTCGCCGACATCGCGCAGGATATTGACCAGCTGCAGCGACTGGCCCAGCTTTTCGGCGAACACCAGCGTCTGCGGATCGGTATAGCCGAACAGCCGCGCGCTGAGGGTGCCGACCACGCCAGCGACGCAATGGCAGTAGCGCGCCAGGCCGGCCTCGTCCAGGTAGCGGGTCTGGGTCAGGTCCATTTCCATGCCCTCCAGCACTTCGGCCATCTCGGCCTGGCTCAGGCCGGCGCTGGCGATGTGCGGCTGCAGGGCCTGGGTGGTGGGGTGGGTCGGCGCGCCGTCGAACAGGCGGCGCAGCTCGGCGCGCCACCAGTCGAGCTGCTGGTGCGCCAGGCCGGCGTCATGGGTTTCGTCGACCACGTCGTCGACTTCGCGGCACCACGCGTACAGCGCGGTGATCGCGCGGCGGCGCTCGGCCGGCAGGAACAGGAAGCTGTAATAGAAGCTCGAGCCGCTCTGGGCGACTTTCTCTTGGCAATACTGATCGGGCGTCACGCCGGTCTCGGGTCGAAGAAATGTGGAAACCGCTGGGGAACCGCTGCGATTTGCCGCAATTCGGAGCAAATCGCGGATGAGCGGGGCCAGGCCGATGGGCGCCAGCCGCGTCGCGGTGCGCCAGCGGCGCGCCGGATTGTAGCACCGCGCCCCGGCCACCCCGGGCCGGTCCGGCGCAGTTCGCCGCCGTGGAACGCCGCTGAAGCTTTCTTCCAGACGTTTCGTCGCCTGCCGTTTGACGCACCCCGGGGCGGTCGTTATATTACTGACCGGCAAGTTATTTAGCCCCCGTGCCGGCTTCCGGCCATCCGCCGGCCACCGTCGGGCCGCCACCCTCAGCTGCCACATGGCGCGGCGTGAAAGGGGTGGAGCGCGGTCCGCCCAGCAGTTGTACCCATTCCGATTCGTTGCCTACCGATGCCAGTGCTTTGCCAAGTGCCGGAAGTTGCGGCTGCAGATACCTCAGTCACCCCTGTCGTCACGACGCCGCTCCGGCAGGCCGTGCGCTCCGGTAGCGGCATGGTCATGGCGGTGCTGGCGCTGGCCGGTGCGCTGGTCCTCGGCGGCTGCGGCAAGGCGCCGGAGCTCGCGCCGGAGATCCGCCCGGTGCGCATGATGCAGCTTAGCCCGCACAGCGGCAAGACCGTCTTCGAGTTTTCCGGCGACGTGCGCCCGCGTGTGGAGTCGCGGCTGGGCTTCCGCGTCGGCGGCAAGATTGCCGCGCGGCTGGTGGATGTCGGCGCCGTGGTCAGTAAGGGCCAGCCGCTGGCACGGCTGGACCCGGCCGACCTGTCGCTGGCTGAAGCCGGCTCGCGCGCGCAGTTCGAGGCAGCCCGCACCGACCGCGACCTCGCCGCGGCAGACCTGAAGCGCTACAACGACCTGTTCGCCAAGGGCTTTATCAGCGCCGCCGAGCAGCACCGGCGCCAGGCCAGTTTCGATGCCGCCGAAGCGCGGCTGCGCCAGGCCCAGGCCGGGCTGCGCAGCCAGTCCAACCAGACCGCCTATGCCGTGCTGCATGCCGATGCCGACGGCGTGGTCACCGCCATCGACGCCGAGGTGGGCCAGGTCGTCACCCCCGGCCAGCCGGTGGTGCGGGTGGCGCAGACGGCGGAGAAGGAAGTGGCGATCGGCCTGCCCGAGGACCAGGTCGGCCTGCTGCGCGGCCTGACCGACGTGACCGTCCATACCTGGGCCGAGCCGCAGCGTGCGCTGCCCGGCCGCGTGCGCGAGATCGCCGCCTCGGCCGACCCGGTCACGCGCACCTACGCCACCCGCGTGAGCGTGCCCAACCCGCCCGCCGACCTCAAGCTGGGCATGACCGCGGTGGTGACCTTCGTGCGCAACGGCGCCGCGCCGGCGCTGCGCGTGCCGCTGACCGCGCTGCTGCAGGAACAGGGCCGCGACCAGGTCTGGGTCTACGATGCCGCGTCCGGCACGGTCAAGCCGGTGGCGGTGACGCTGGGGGAAGCCTTCGGCAACGAGATCGAGGTGCGCCAGGGCCTGGCGCCGGGGCAGACCATCGTCACCGCGGGCGTGCACCTGCTGCGCCCGGGGCAGAAGGTGCGGCCGCTGCAGACGGTCGCGCCGGCGTCGGCACCGGCCGCCACCCCGAAGCAGGGGTGAGCGGATGGACCATTCCCGCTTCAACCTGTCGCGCTGGGCGCTCGAACATCAACCGCTGACCCGCTACCTGCTGGTGGTGCTGCTGCTCGGCGGCCTGCTGGCGTTCTTCCAGCTGGGCCAGGACGAGGACCCGCCGTTTACCTTCCGCGTGATGGTGGTGCAGGCCTTCTGGCCCGGCGCCACCGCCGAGCAGATCGCGGTCCAGGTCACCGACAAGATCGAGCGCCAGCTGCAGGAAGTGCCGTATGCGGACAAGATCCGCAGCTTTTCCAAGCCCGGCGAGACCACGGTGATCTTCCAGCTCAAGGACACCTCGCCCGCGAAAGAGACCGCGCAGGTCTGGTACACCGTGCGCAAGAAGATCGGCGATATCCAGCAGACCCTGCCGGCCGGCGTGCGCGGGCCGTTCTTCAACGACGAGTTCGGCGACGTCTACGGCACCATCTACGCGCTCTCGGCCGATGGCTTCAATTACAAGGAGCTGCGCGAATATGCCGACCTGGTGCGGCAGGAACTGCTGCGCGTGCCGTCGGTGGCCAAGGTGTCGCTGATCGGGCTGCAGGACGAGAAGGTCTACATCGAGTTCAACCAGGCGCGCTTTGCCCAGCTGGGGCTGGACATCAACGCCATCGCCGACCAGATCTCGCAGCAGAACAACCTGACCGGCAGCGGCGTGCTGGTAACCCCGAGCGACAACCTGCAGGTGCGCCTGTCGGGCCAGTTCGCCAGCGTGGCAGACCTGGAGAACCTGGTGCTGCGCGGCCCCAACGGCATCGCCAATATCCGCCTGGGCGACATCGCCCACGTCTACCGCGGCTATGTCGACCCTACCCAGCAGCGCATGCGCTTCAACGGCAAGGACGTGATCGGGCTGGGCATCTCGATGCAGAAGGGCGGCGACATCATCGAGCTCGGCAAGAACCTGCGCGGCGCCTTCGAGCGGCTGCGCGGCCAGCTGCCGGTGGGCATCGAGATGGATCAGGTGCAGGACCAGCCCGAGGCGGTGCAGCGCTCGGTCGGCGAGTTCGTGCGGGTGCTGATCGAGGCGGTGGTGATCGTGCTGGCGGTCAGCTTTGTCTCGCTGGGCCTGCACACGCGGCCGCTGCGGCTCGATGTGCGCCCGGGGCTGGTGGTGGCGCTGACCATCCCGCTGGTGCTGGCGGTGACGTTCCTGTTCATGAACATCTTCGGCATCGGCCTGCACAAGATTTCGCTGGGCGCGCTGATCGTGGCGCTGGGGCTGCTGGTCGACGACGCCATCATCGCGGTCGAGATGATGGTGCGCAAGCTGGAAGAGGGCTTCTCCAAGATGGAGGCCGCCACCTTCGCCTATACCTCGACCGCGATGCCGATGCTGACCGGCACGCTGATCACCGCGGCCGGCTTCCTGCCGGTGGGGCTGGCGCGTTCGACGGTGGGCGAGTACACCTTCGCGATCTTCGCGGTGACGGCGCTGGCGCTGGTGCTGTCGTGGCTGGCCGCGGTCTACTTCACGCCCTACCTGGGCTACCTGCTGCTCAAGACCCGCGGCCCGGGCGCGGGCGAGGCCCACGAGGTCTTCGACACGCCGTTCTACGCGCGCTTCCGCCGGCTGGTGGACTGGTGCGTCACCTGGCGCAAGCTGGTGATCGCGATCACGCTGGTGGCGTTCGCGCTGGGCATCTACGCCTTCAAGTTCGTCGAGAAGCAGTTCTTCCCGGATTCCAGCCGCCCGGAACTGATGGTGGAGCTGTGGATGCCGGAGGGCACCAGCTTTGCCCAGATGGAAACCGAAGCGAAACGCTTCGAGCAACGGATCGGCAAGGACCGCGACGTCGCCAGCCTGACCACCTTCGTCGGCACCGGCGCGCCGCGCTTCTACCTGCCGCTGGACCAGATCTTCCCGCAGACCAACGTGGCGCAGGTGATCGTGATGCCGGCCAGCACCGAAGTGCGCGACGCGCTGCGCCGGCGCGTCATCCAGCTGCTCGATGCCGAGTTCCCGTACCTGCGCGGGCGCGTCAAGCTGCTGCCCAACGGGCCGCCGGTGGCCTATCCGGTGCAGTTCCGCGTGATCGGGCCCGACGCAGCCGGCGTGCGCCGGCTGGCCGACCAGGTCAAGGCCGAGATGCGCGCCAACCCCAATACCGTCGGCGTCAACGACAACTGGAACGAGAACGTCAAGATGCTGCGCCTGGAGATCGACCAGGACAAGGCGCGCGCGCTGGGCGTGACCACCCAGGCCATCGCCCGGGTCACGCAGACGGTGCTGAGCGGCGTGCCGGTGGGGCAGTACCGCGACGGCGACAAGCTGATCGACATCCTGATGCGCACGCCGCGCAATGAGCGTGACGCGATCTCGGACCTGAACAACATGCTGGTGCCGACCAGCAGCGGGCGGGTGGTGCCGCTGACGCAGGTGGCGCGCGTGACGCTGCGCTCCGAGCCCGGCGTGGTCTGGCGCGAGAACCGCGACTTCGGCGTGACCGTGCAGGCCGACGTGGTCGACGGCATCCAGGGCCCGACCGTCACCGCGCAGATCAACCCGAAGCTGGACGCGCTGCGCGCGCAGCTGCCGCCGGGCTACCGCATCACCGTGGCCGGCGCGGAAGAGGAAAGCGGCAAGGCCGGCGCGTCGATCGCGGCGCAGCTGCCGCTGTGCATCTTCATCATCTTCACGCTGCTGATGCTGCAGCTCCACAGCTTCTCGCGCGCGGCCATGGTGTTCCTGACCGGCCCGCTCGGGCTGATCGGCGCCGCCGCCACGCTGTTGCTGCTGCGTGCGCCGATGGGCTTCGTGGCGCAGCTGGGCATCACCGCGCTGCTGGGCATGATCATCCGCAACTCGGTGATCCTGGTCGACCAGATCGAGCAGGACATCCGCGCCGGCGTGCCGCAATGGACCGCCATCGTCGAGGCCGCGGTGCGCCGCTTCCGCCCGATCATCCTGACCGCGGCCGCGGCGGTGCTGGCGATGATCCCGCTGTCGCGCTCGATGTTCTGGGGGCCGATGGCGGTAGCCATCATGGGCGGGCTGATCATTGCCACGGTGCTGACGCTGCTGTTCCTGCCGGCGCTGTACGCTGCATGGTTCCGCGTGCGGCGGCCCGAGGACGGACCGGGCGCCGTGGCCGTGTGACGGCCGGCGCCAGGGTCCTGCGCTGCGGCACCAGGCCTGCGCCTAGTTGCAGATCGTGCCGGGTACGGGCTTGCCGGAGGCAGTCAGCCCCTGGCACGCGTCGCCGCTGGCCAGGCTGGTGTCCGATGCCGACGCCGGCGACAGCTTCAGCTTGCCGGCCACGGTGCAGCAGCCGCGCGGCGGTGGCGGGTTGGGGCTGCGTTTGACGGTGGTGCCGGTTATCGTGGCTGGAGCGCTCGGGATTACCGAAGTCGTCGGCACCGGGCTCACCTCCGCCGCCGGCGTGGCGGCCGCTGCGGCCGCTGCAGCAGCGCCGGCCTTTGGCGGTCCGCCTGCTTCGGCGGACTCGTCCACTTCAGGATAGACGCATTGCCCCTGGTGGCAGATTCGCTCACCTTTGCACTGCATGTCGTAATGGCATCCGGCGGCGTGTGCGAGCGATGTCCAGCCAGCGGCCATCGACGCTGCCAACAGCAAGGCAGGGAATTTCATATGCCCTCCGATCAGGGCTGAGGTGATGACGGCGGGCACCGCCTGCGCAGTGCGCACGGCGGCTCCGACATCTTCAGCATAGATCGCCGCAAGGGTCCGCGAAAGGCGGTGCCACTCAGGTGTTCTACCACCTGCGGCAAGCGCCGCGAATCGGCGCCAATAAGCGCGAATAGCGAGCGTCATTGCTTCGCCACGCAGTCGCTTGCCGCATGGCCGATCGGAGTCTGAGATGGGGAAGGTTGTCAGCCCGCCACTTGCAGGGCGGGTGGTGCGAGGGAGGGGACTCGAACCCCTACACCATTGCTGGCGTCAGGACCTAAACCTGGTGCGTCTACCAATTTCGCCACCCTCGCGGTCCTTGCGGCGCTGCCCGGGCGGGCGGCCGCGATGCTCGTTGCCGGAGACGAAAGCAAAAAAGGCGGCTGGAAGTGCCCGCCTTTGCCGCCTGCCTTTGCCGTCTTCTTGCCGGATCTGCCGCCGGCAGCCCGCAGTGCAACGAGGTTGCGGATTGTAGCGCAAGGCGCGGGGGGAATCCAGCCCCGTGGCGACTGCGCGCCCTGGCGGCCCCGTGCGGCTATATTGTCGGCTTTCCAGACCCTGATCCCTGCCCATGATTGCCGTTCCGACCCTGACCCCGCTGCGCTGGCGCCTGCTGTTCTGGGCCTGCGCCGCCGCCGTGCTGGCGCTGTCGCTGATGCCGCCGACGCAGCCGCTGCCGACCACCGGCTGGGACAAGGCCAACCACGCGCTCGGGTTTGCGCTGCTGGGGCTGCTGGGCGCACGCGCCTACGCGGCACGGGGCTGGCCGCTATGGCTGGGCCTGGTTGCGTATGGCGGCGTGATCGAGTTGCTGCAGGGGCAGACCGGCTACCGCGAGGCCGACTGGCTCGACCTGCTCGCCGATACGGTCGGCGTGGCCGCGGCCTTGGCGCTGGACTGGCTGGTGCGCCGGCTCAGCGCTCCTCGGCTTCGAGCGTGAAGCCCGCGCCGTCGTCCTGGCCGAGCAGGTCGGCCAGCACCGGCATGGCCTGCTGCAGCGATTCCTGCAGCCGCCACGGCGGGTTGACGATGAACATGCCGCTGCCGTGCAGGCCCAGCCCACCCTCGACCGGGTGCTTGACCGTCAGGGTCACATGCAGCCAGCTCTTGAGCGGCAAGGCCTTCAGCTGCACCGGCAACTGCAGCGCTTCGCGTCGCTGCACCTGCGGGTACCAGACCGCATAGACGCCGGTGGCGAAACGCTCCAGCCCGTCGCGCACGGTCTGCACGGTGCGCGCGTAGTCCTGCTTGTCTTCGTACGACGGATCGACCAGCACGAGCGCGCGCCGCGGCGGCGGCGGCAGGATCGCCTTGATGCCGCCGAAGCCGTCGCCGTCGTACAGCATCACGCGGCGCCCGGCGCCGCGGAAGTTGTCGCGCAGCACCTGGATCTCGGTGCTGTGCAGTTCGAACAGCCGCAGGCGGTCGTGTTCGCGCAGCATCTGCCAGGCCAGCCAGGGCGAGCCCGGGTAGTGGCGCAGGTTGCCGTCCGGGTTGAGCGCGCGCACCTGGTCCAGGTATTCGTCCAGCATGGGCGGCAATTGGGTGCCGCTTGCGGCGGCGCGCCACAACGGGGCGATGCCGGTCTCGAATTCGGCCTTCTTCTGCGCGTAGGCGTGGTCGAGCGCATAGAGGCCGGCGCCGGCATGGGTGTCGATGTACCAGAACGCCTTGTCCTTCTGCGTCAGGTGCTCCAGCAGTTGCACCACGACGGCGTGCTTGAGGACATCGGCGTGATTGCCGGCATGGAAGGCGTGACGATAGCTGAGCATGTGGAGCAGGGCGCCCTGGCGGCGCAAGATCGGAGGCGGACGGCAAGGCGGTCCGCGGCAAGGCCGCTATGCTACCATCCGGCGCCAGTTGCTCTTGCTGGTCCCTGCTGCACCCGTGGTGCTCCGGCCGGGGCAATTCGCTTCCACAGAGTTTTCCATCCATGCCGCGCGCACTCGAGCCCGCCGAGCCGATCCTGTCGGCCGGGGGCACTCCGTATTCGCCCCGCTACGACGACGTCTACCACAGCACCGAAGGCGGGCTGGCGCAGGCCGCCCATGTCTTCCTCGGCGGCAATGGCTTGCCCGGGGCGTGGGCCGGCAAGCGGCAGTTCGTCATCGTCGAGACCGGCTTCGGCCAGGGGCTGAATTTCATGGCGACGTGGCAGGCGTGGCGCGACGATCCGCAGCGCTGCGGCACGCTGCATTTCGTCTCGATCGAAAAGCATCCGTTCACGCGCGAGGGGCTGGCGCAACTGCATGCCGGCCTGGACGGGCTGCAGCCACTCGCGCAGGCGCTGCAGGCGCAATGGCCGCTGGCGCTGCCGGGCCTGCATCGGCTCGCGTTCGACCAGGGCCGCGTGGTGCTGACGCTGGCGCTGGGCGATGCCGAAGCGATGCTGCCGCGGCTGGCCGCCGGGGCCGATGCCTTCTACCTGGACGGCTTCTCGCCGGCGCGCAATGCCGACATGTGGTCGGCCCCCGTGTTCCGCGGCCTGGCGCGGCTGGCGCGTCCCGGTGCCACGCTGGCGACGTATACCGCCGCGGGCTTCGTGCGGCGCGGGCTGAAGGAGGTCGGCTTCGAGGTCGACAAGGCCTCCGGCTTTGGCGGCAAGCGCGACATGACGGTCGCGCGCTTTCGCCCGCAATGGAAATCGCGCCGCCACGCGCCGCCGCTGCCCGGGCAATGGGCCGAGCGCCATGCCATCGTGATCGGCGCCGGGCTGGCGGGCTGCGCCGTGACCGAGCGCCTGGCCGCGCGCGGCTGGCGCGTGACCCTGTTCGACACCCACGACGGGCCGGCGCGGCAGACCTCGGCGCATCGCGCCGCGGCCATGCATGCGCATGTATCGGCCGACGACAGCCTGCTGTCGCGGCTGTCGCGCGCCGGCAACCAGTACGCGCTGCGCGCCTGGGCGGCGCTGGCCGACGCCGGGCACCCGGTCGGCTGGCACGGCTGCGGCGTGCTGCAGATCGGCGAGGACGAGGCCGAAGGCGAGGCCCAGCGCGCAGCGCTGGACGCCATGGATTTGCCGCAGCAGTTCGTGCGCTGGATGAGCGCCGCCGAGGCCGCCGCAACACATCACGCCGGCGTGCCGCGCGGCGGCCTGTGGTTCCCGCAGGGCGGATGGGTCGCGCCGCCGGACATCTGCGCGGCGCAGCTGGCGCGTGCCGGCGATGCGGTAACCGCGCGCTTCGGCTGCCGGGTCGGCGCGATCGCGCGCGTCGACGGCAAATGGCAGGCACTTGCGCAGGACGGCGCCGTGCTGGCGTCGGCACCGGTGCTGGTGTTGGCCAACGCACATGAGGCGCAGCAACTGCTGCCGCAGCAGCACTGGACCCTGCGCCGCGTGCGCGGGCAGCTGACCACGCTGGCGGCCGCGCAGGTCGACGCGCTCGGCGGCTGGCCCGACTGCGTGGTGACCGGCGCGGGCTACCTGCTGCCGCGTGCCGCCGACGGCAGCGGCCGCGTCGGCTCCAGCTACGACGAAGACACCGGCCCGCTGGTGGAGCAGCCGGCGGTCCACGCGGCCAACCTCGCCCGGCTGGCGGCGCTGCTGCCGGATCGGGCCAATGCGGTGGCTGCGATCGACCCCGCCGACGTGTCGGGCTATGTCGGCGTGCGCACGGTCACGCACAACCGGTTGCCGCTGATCGGGCAGGTGCCTGACGAGGCTGCCGCGATGGCGCAGGCGGCGTCGCTGCGCGGCGCGCACCTGCGCGACCTGCCGCGCCTGCCCGGCCTCTATGCGGCGCTGGCCTATGCCTCGCGCGGCCTGACCTGGGCCGCGCTGGGCGCGGAACTGCTGGCCAGCCAGATCGAAGGCGAGCCGCTGCCGCTGGAGTCCGACCTGGCCGATGCGGTCGATCCGGCACGCCTGCTGCTGCGCGCGCTGCGCCATGGGCAGGCAGCGTAGCGCGGTGCAGCGGCGCTGCATGGTTGCGGGGCGTTCCGGGCAAAATCTGCCGGAAGCGAATCAAAACCGTGCGATAATCCCCGTTTTCCGTTTGCGCGGAGCTTTCCGTTCGCCGGTGCGCTGCCCTGGCCGTCCTGTCGTGACGGCGCCGTGGCGGTAAAGCGGGCGGTACGCGTACAAGACGGCAGCACCTACGAACACAACTACATTTCTGGATTGGATCTACGACCATGTCGAACGTGATTGAGAACCTCGGCAAGCTGGACCGCAAGGTGACCCTGGCCATCCCCAAGGCCGAAGTGGAAAAGGAAAAGCAGGAGCGCCTGGTTCGCCTGTCGAAGACCGTGAAGATGTCGGGCTTCCGTCCGGGCAAGGTGCCGATGAAGATGGTCGAGAAGCAATACGGCCAGCAGGTCGAGTTCGAAGTCCGCTTCGACAAGGCCGCGCGCAAGTTCTTCGACATCACCAAGGAACAGGACGTCAAGGTTGCCGGCCAGCCGAAGTTCGAGATCAAGAACGAAGGCGTGGCCGAGGATGAAGTGGCGTTCGACGCCACCTTCGAGGTGTACCCGGAAGTGACCATCGGCGACCTGTCGGCTGCCGAAGTCACCCGCACCAGCACCGAGATCACCGACGCCGAAGTCGACAAGACCATCGACATCCTGCGCAAGCAGCGCGTGCACTACCACGCCCGCGGCGAGGCCGGCGAGCATGGCGACGGCGGTGCCGACGTCACCGCGCAGAACGGCGACCGCGTGACGCTTGACTTCGTCGGCAAGATCGACGGCGAAGAGTTCGCCGGCGGCAAGGCCGAGGACTTCCCGTTCGTGCTGGGCGAAGGCCGCATGCTGCCCGAGTTCGAGCAGGCCACGCTGGGCCTGAAGGTCGGCGAGAGCAAGACCTTCCCGCTGGCCTTCCCGGCCGACTACCACGGCAAGGAAGTGGCCGGCAAGACCGCCGAGTTCACCGTGACCCTGAAGAAGATCGAGTGGGCCCACCTGCCGGAAGTCAATGAAGCCTTCGCCAAGTCGCTGGGCATCGCCGACGGCAGCGTCGACAAGATGCGCGCCGACATCCGCGAGAACCTCGAGCGCGAAGTGAAGCGCCGCACGCACGCCATGCTGAAGGACCAGGTCATGGAAGCGCTGCTGAAGGCGAGCGAGCTGGACGTGCCCAAGGCCCTGATCGAGCAGGACCAGGAGCGCCTGGTGGAAATGGCCCGCCGCGACCTGGAGCAGCGTGGCATGCCCAACGCCAAGGACATGCCGATCCCGGCCGAGATGTTCGCGCAGCAAGCCGAGCGCCGCGTCAAGCTGGGCCTGATCCTGGCCGAGATCGTCAAGGCCAACGGCCTGGAAGCCAAGGCCGACCAGATCAAGGCCGAGATCGAGGACTTCGCCAAGAGCTACGAGGACCCGAAGGAAGTCATGCGCTGGTACTACGGCGACCAGCAGCGCCTGGCCGAAATGGAAGCCTACGTGCTCGAAAACAACGTGGTAAATTTCGTGTGCGGCAAGGCCAAGGTCACCGACAAGAAGGTGTCCTTCGAGGAACTCACCGCCGAAGGCAACCAGCAGCAGGCCTGAGGCCGGAAGTGACCGGCAGCCCCGCGCCACGGTGCGGGGCAGGGACTTCCCGAGTTACCCGGATTGCCTTGCGATCCGACGAATCCATGGAGAACATGCATGACCCGCAATGATTTGCTTGACCGTCTCGCCACCACGCAGGCTTCGGCACTGGAAACCCAGGGCCTGGGGCTGGTGCCGATGGTCGTCGAGCAGTCCGGCCGGGGCGAGCGCGCCTATGACATTTACTCGCGCCTGCTGAAGGAGCGCGTGGTGTTCATGGTGGGCGAGGTCAACGACCAGACCGCCAACCTGGTGGTGGCACAGCTGCTGTTCCTGGAAAGCGAGAACCCCGACAAGGACGTGTCCCTGTACATAAATTCGCCGGGCGGTTCGGTGTCGGCGGGGCTGGCCATCTACGACACCATGCAGTTCATCAAGCCCGACGTGTCGACGCTGTGCATGGGCATGGCGGCCAGCATGGGCGCGTTCCTGCTGGCGGCGGGTGCCAAGGGCAAGCGTTCGGCGCTGCCCAACTCGCGCATCATGATCCACCAGCCGCTGGGCGGCGCGCGCGGCCAGGCCTCGGATATCGAGATCCAGGCGCGCGAGATCCTGTACCTGCGCGAGCGGCTCAACACCATCCTGTCGGAAGTGACCGGCCAGCCGGTCGAGAAGATTGCGCGCGACACCGATCGCGACAACTTCATGAGCGGCGACCAGGCGGTCGACTACGGCCTGATCGACAAGGTGCTCGCCCGCCGCGGCTAATGCGGCGCGCCGCCGTGGCTTATCGGGCGACGGCGGCCGGCCACACCGGCTCGGCTCAAATGGCGAAGGCTACACCGGAACGAGGCCCCGTGCCTCGTTTTTTGCATCGGCACCTGTGCAACGGGGCCTTGGCCCCACAGCCGGGGGGAAGCGCCGGTGATGCCAATTGTTTTGGCGTATGATGCGTTTGAAGCGTATCCCCGAGGAGCCTGTCGCCCCGCGGTGTGCGCCCTGCAAAAGTGACTGATTCCTATGGCGGACAAAAAAGGTTCATCCAGCGAAAAGCTTCTGTACTGCTCCTTCTGCGGCAAGAGCCAGCATGAGGTCAAGAAGCTGATTGCCGGCCCGTCGGTGTTCATTTGCGACGAATGCATCGACCTGTGCAACGAGATCATCCGCGACGAGGCCACGGCATCCGAGAAAGACGCCGCCGCGGCCGCGCGCTCCGACCTGCCCACGCCCCACGAGATCCGCGAAAGCCTGGACCAGTATGTGATCGGCCAGGAACAGGCCAAGAAGATCCTGGCCGTGGCGGTCTACAACCACTACAAGCGCCTCAAGCACCTCGGCAAAAAGGATGATGTCGAGCTGTCCAAGAGCAACATCCTGCTGATCGGGCCCACCGGCTCCGGCAAGACGCTGCTCGCGCAGACGCTGGCGCGCCTGCTCAACGTCCCGTTCGTGATCGCCGACGCGACCACGCTGACCGAAGCCGGCTACGTCGGCGAGGACGTCGAGAACATCATCCAGAAGCTGCTGCAGAACTGCAATTACGAAGTCGAGAAGGCGCAGCGCGGCATTGTCTACATCGACGAGATCGACAAGATCTCGCGCAAGTCGGACAACCCGTCGATTACCCGCGATGTGTCCGGCGAAGGCGTGCAGCAGGCCCTGCTCAAGCTGATCGAAGGCACCATGGCATCGGTGCCGCCGCAGGGTGGCCGAAAGCATCCGAACCAGGACTTCCTGCAGGTGGACACGACCAATATCCTGTTCATCTGCGGCGGCGCCTTCGATGGCCTGGAGAAGGTCATCATGCAGCGCTCGGACAAGACCGGCATCGGCTTTGCCGCGCAGGTCAAGAGCAAGGAAGAGCGCGACGTCAGCGAAGTGCTGCCGCAGACCGAGCCGGAAGACCTGATCAAGTTCGGCCTGATTCCCGAACTGATCGGCCGCCTGCCGGTGGTGGCGACGCTGGCCAAGCTGGACGAGGCCGCGCTGATGCAGATCCTGGTCGAGCCCAAGAATGCGCTGGTCAAGCAATACCAGAAGCTGCTGGCGATGGAAGGCGTCGAGCTCGAAATCCGCCCGGGTGCGCTGAGCGCCATCGCGCGCAAGGCGATCCGCCGCAAGACCGGTGCCCGCGGGCTGCGCTCGATCCTGGAGCAGTCGCTGATGGACGTCATGTATGACTTGCCTAATTACAAGGGCGTGCAAAAGGTGGTGATCGATGAAAATACGATCAACGGCGATGCACCGCCGCTGCTGATGTATGAGGAGCAGCAGCCCAAGGTGGCAGGGTCTAACTGACGCGAGGCCTGCCAGAGTGGTCAGAGGTCGGCACCACACCGGCAGCAGGGCGGAAAAGGCCGTTCGCGTAGAAGCGAGCGGCTTTTTTTGTTTATTTCTACCGACGAGAGGGAGGAAACGCGGGTATGCTGTTTCAGAGGGGCCACCAAGTGCAGGTAGCGGCATCTGCCTGCCTTGATGAATCGATTGGCACGTATCTTGTAATCGATTCGGGCGGCCCAATTTACGCCTTAAATGACTGACTTGGGGAAAATGATGTCCGGAACACAACTCCTCCCGGCCGAGCCGATTCGCCTCCCACTGTTGCCGCTGCGCGACGTGGTGGTGTTTCCGCACATGGTGATCCCGCTGTTCGTGGGACGCCCAAAGTCCATCAAGGCGCTTGAGACTGCGATGGAGGCGGGCAAGAGCATCATGCTCGTGGCCCAGAAGACGGCGGCCAAGGACGAGCCGACCGCCGACGACCTGTACGAGGTCGGCTGCATCGCCAATATCCTGCAAATGCTGAAGCTGCCCGACGGTACCGTGAAGGTGCTGGTCGAGGGCACCCAGCGCGCAAATATCCGCGAGGTGAGCGAGGACGATTCGCACTTCATGTGCGAAGCCGTGCCCGTGCCGCCCGCACCTGGCGAAAGCGCCGAGACCGAGGCCCTGCGCCGCGCGATCGTGTCGCAGTTCGACCAGTACGTGAAGCTCAACAAGAAGATCCCGCCCGAGATCCTGACCTCGCTGTCAGGCATCGACGAGGCCGGCCGCCTGGCGGACACCATCGCCGCGCACCTGCCGATCAAGCTCGAGCAGAAGCAGAAGATCCTGGAGATGGTCAATGTGACCGAGCGCCTGGAAAGCCTGCTGTCGCAGCTCGAGGGCGAGATCGATATCCTGCAGGTCGAAAAGCGCATCCGTGGCCGCGTCAAGCGCCAGATGGAGAAGAGCCAGCGCGAGTACTACCTGAACGAGCAGGTCAAGGCCATCCAGAAGGAACTGGGCGAGGGCGAAGAAGGCGCCGACCTGGAAGAACTCGACAAGCGCATCAAGGCTGCGCGCATGCCGAAGGAAGCCAAGAAGAAGGCCGACGCCGAATTCAAGAAGCTCAAGCTGATGTCGCCGATGTCGGCCGAGGCCACCGTCGTGCGCAATTACATCGACACGCTGGTGAACCTGCCGTGGCGCAAGAAGAGCAAGGTCAACAACGACCTCGCCAACGCCGAGCGCGTGCTGGATGAAGACCACTACGGCCTGGAGAAGGTCAAGGAACGCATTCTCGAGTACCTCGCGGTGCAACAGCGCGTGGACAAGGTGAAGGCACCCATCCTGTGCCTGGTCGGGCCTCCCGGCGTGGGCAAGACCTCGCTCGGCCAGTCGGTGGCGCGCGCGACGAACCGCAAGTTCGTGCGCATGGCACTGGGTGGCGTGCGCGACGAGGCCGAGATCCGCGGCCACCGCCGGACCTACATCGGCTCGATGCCGGGCAAGATCCTGCAGAGCCTGTCCAAGGTCGGCGTGCGCAATCCGCTCTTCCTGCTCGACGAGATCGACAAGATGGGCCAGGATTTCCGCGGCGATCCGTCGTCGGCGCTGCTCGAGGTGCTGGACCCGGAACAGAACCACACGTTCCAGGACCACTACATCGAGGTCGACTTCGACCTGTCCGACGTGATGTTCGTGGCGACGTCGAACTCGCTGAACATTCCGCCGCCGCTGCTCGACCGCATGGAAGTGATCCGCCTGTCGGGTTACACCGAGGAAGAGAAGCTCAACATCGCCACGCGTTACCTGCTGCCGAAGCAGATCAAGAACAATGGCCTGAAGCCGGGCGAGATCGAGGTCACCGATGCGGCGATCCGCGACATCATCCGCTACTACACGCGCGAAGCCGGTGTGCGTTCGCTCGAGCGCGAGGTGTCCAAGATTGCCCGCAAGGCGGTCAAGCTGCTGCTGCTGAAGAAGGAGTCGGGCACGATCAAGGTCGATTCGGACAACCTCGACAAGTTCCTGGGCGTGCGCAAGTACGACTTCGGACTGGCCGGCAAGGAAAACCAGGTGGGCCAGGTGACCGGGCTGGCGTGGACCGAGGTGGGCGGCGACCTGCTGACCATCGAAGCCGCGATCATGCCGGGCAAGGGCAACATCACCCGCACCGGTTCGCTGGGCGATGTGATGAAGGAATCGGTCGAGGCCGCGCGTTCGGTGGTGCGTTCGCGGGCACGCCGCCTGGGCATCACGGATGAGATGTTCGAGAAGCGCGACATTCACATCCACGTGCCCGAAGGCGCCACGCCCAAGGACGGCCCGTCGGCGGGCGGTGCCATGACCACGGCGCTGGTGTCGGTGCTGACCGGCATCCCGGTGCGCGCGGATGTCGCCATGACCGGCGAGATCACGCTGCGCGGCGAGGTGCTGCCGATCGGCGGCCTCAAGGAGAAGCTGCTGGCAGCCCACCGCGGCGGCATCAAGCTGGTGCTGATCCCCGAGGAAAACGTCAAGGACCTGGCCGAGATTCCGGACAACGTCAAGAACGCCATCGAGATCGTGCCGGTGCGCTGGATCGACAAGGTGCTGGAACTGGCGCTCGAGCGCAAGCCCGAGGCCCTGCCGGAAGAGGACGCCAAGCCTGCCGAGGTGGCGGACAAGGCTACGGCCAAGGTCGAACGCCTGCACCACTGACGACGCCTTCGCCGCATGAACGAAACGCCGCAGGGCAGCGATGCCCGGCGGCGTTTTTTTGTCCGCGCGGGCCTTGGCAAACCGAAATCACCTGTATTAAACTTGCGCCCTCGCAACGCAAACCACGGCATCTGCCGCGAGGTGCGGAGCGATCAGCAAGTTGCAGGCAGACAGCCTGCGATGGTCGAGCGGGTGCTTAGCTCAGTTGGTAGAGCGGCGCCCTTACAAGGCGTAGGTCGGGGGTTCGAACCCCTCAGCACCCACCACCGCTCCACCAGCAAGAATCAAGGACTCAGGGCGATCTGGGTCCTTTTTTTTGTCCATGACTCAGCCGTCCGAACATCGGTCTTCCGTGCATGATTGGCGTGGAGCACGGACGTAGCGGTGCGACGCGGCGCTGGCGACAGACCGGCATTCACCGGCCTGCGCAGCCTTAATCGGCCGTGATGTTGTTGGCCTTCACCACCTCGCCCCACATCTTGTAGTGGGTGCGGGTCAGCGTTGCGAGCTGCTCGGGCGTGCCGCCGCCGGGCTCGTCGCCGCGGTCGACGATGCTCTTGACCACGGCCGGGTCCTTCAGCGCCGTATTCAAGCCGGCGTTGGCCTTCTTGACGATGTCAGGGCTCAGGCCCGGCGGTCCGTACAGGCCGATGAACGAGATGATGGTGAAGTCCTTGATGCCGCTCTCGGTGGCCGTTGGCACGTCCGGGATCATGGCCACGCGCCTGGGTCCCGTGACCATCAGCGGCCGCAACTGGCCCGACTTGATGAAAGGCGCGACCACCGACGTGGCATCGAACATCGCATCCAGGCGTCCGGCCATCAGGTCGACCATAGCCGGGCTGCTGCCCTTGTAGGGCACATGGTTCATCTTCGGGCCGCCCATGCGCTCGCGCAGCAGTTCCATCGTGACATGCGGCAATGCGCCGGTACCGCCCGAGCCGTAATCGATGGTCTTGCCCGACTTGTCGCGCGCCCTGACCTCGTCGACGAACTGCGCGTAAGTCTTGATCGGCGAACTGGCGGGCACGACCAGGACCAGCGGCGACTGCAGCATCACGCCTATCGGCGTCAGCTTCTGCGGATCGACGATGCCAAGCTTGGTGTAGACATGCGGCATGATCGTCATCGAGCCGTTGCCTACCAGAAGCTTGTTGCCGTCGGGCGCCGCGCGCATGACCTCGATGGAGGCGATATTGCCGTTCACGCCGGCCTTGTTGTCGATGACAAACGACTGGCCGAGCGAACTCTGCAGGCCGTTAAGCAGCGCACGTCCCGCGAAGTCGGTCTGGCCACCGGGCGGAAAGCCGACCAGCAGTGTCACCGGCTTGGTTGGCCAGGTGGTCTGCGCCCACGCGGCGGTCGTCGCCAGCGCGCCAAGGCCGAGCGCGGCGACGCCCAGTATCAATGCGGAACGGCGCGAATTCGCGGGCGATTTCCTGGTGTTCGTCATGACAGGTCTCCGGTGTGAATGGCTGTCTAAAACCGGCACTAAACGGCGGCGCGGCTTAAAGATGCGGAGCAACTCCTGCATTGCAGGATTGTCTCGAGGTCTTCTGATTCGATATTGAAGGTGGCCACCGGGCGCGTCGGAGCGAGCCCGTAGGGCGAGTGCAGACGCGCCCGGTGATGGGCATTCCGCAAGGTGGTGACGTCGCAGTGGGGATGCGGTAAAAAGGTTGGCTTTACCGCCGAAAAGAAACAGGCACGACACCGGTCCAAACCGCCAAGTTCATCCCGATGTCGTGCCCCACTCGTGCCAAGGGCGCGCGTGCCGAGCCAGTATGGCACGGCTCGTCCATCCCGTCGAGGCCGTTTCGGCATGACTGGGGGATCGCCGATGCCGGCCACGGGCCGCCTCTTTGTGTGCGCCCATTGCCGGGCGCAGGTCGTTGTTTGCCGCCGCTGCGACCGCGGTCAGATCTACTGCAATGGCGGCTGCTCGCAAGCAGCGCGTCGCGCCAGCCTGCGCGAGGCCGCTCAGCGCTATCAACGCAGCCGCCGCGGCCGCTTGGCGCACGCGGAGCGGATGCGCCGCTACCGCTGTCGCCAAAAGAAAGTGACGCATCAGGGTTCCGCCGCGCAGGCCGCCGATGCTCTACTGCCGCTGACCTTGACGACGCCGGCCAGAGCACCGGCGCCCGCTGGCGCCTCAACACCGGTGCCTGAGCATTGCCACTTCTGCCGTTGCACATATTCGGGCTTTGTCCGCCTCGGACCACTGCGTCGTCGGGTCTTCCGTGATGTTCGTACGACTGACCGCACAGGACACGACCCATGACCATTGGAGTAGAACTTGAAGCCCAGATCCTGCGTTACTACCACGTCGAGAAATGGCGCGCCGGCACCATCGCGCGCCAGTTGCATGTGCACCGCGACACCGTCCAGCGTGTGCTGGCGCAGGCCGGCCTGCCCAGGATTGGCAGCGTGCAGCGGCCGTCGCAGATCGACGCCTACCTGCCATTCATCCATGAGACGTTGAAGAAGTTCCCGTCGCTCACGGCCAGCCGCCTGTATGCGATGGTGACCGAACGCGGCTACCGCGGGAGCCAGCACCACTTCCGGCACATGATCGCGCTGCACCGGCCGCGCCCACAGCCGGAAGCCTATCTGCGTCTGCGTACCTTGCCGGGCGAACAAGGGCAAGTCGATTGGGGTCACTTCGGCCATCTGCAGATCGGCCGCGCACGCCGGCCGCTGATGGCCTTCGTGATGGTGCTGTCATGGTCGCGGCAGATCTATCTGCGCTTCTACCTTGATGCACGCATGGACAGCTTCCTGGCCGGCCATGCCGGTGCCTTCGAAGCCTGGTCCGGCCTTCCCAGGGTCCTGCTCTACGACAACCTGAAGAGTGCCGTGCTGGAACGCCAGGGCGATGCGATCCGTTTCCATCCGACACTGCTCGCGTTCGCGGCGCATCACCGCTACGAGCCCCGGCCGGTTGCCGTCGCCCGTGGCAACGAGAAGGGGCGCGTCGAGCGCGCCATCCGCTATGTACGCGAGAGCTTCTTCGCCGGACGCACCGTGACCGACCTCGATGAGCTCAACGCCCAAGCCGCCCATTGGTGTGCGGGACTTGCGGCCGATCGTCCCTGCCGGGAAGAACCGACGATCAGCGTACGCGAGGCGTTCTCCCGCGAGCAGCCCAGCCTGCTCGCCTTGCCGGAGAATCCCTATCCATGCGAACTGCAACTGGCTGTCAAGGTCGGCAAGACACCGTATGTGCGCTTCGATCTGAATGACTACACGATCCCGCATACGCATGTGCGACGCACGCTCACGGTGCGGGCCAGTCCCCGGCAGGTACGCATCCTCGATGGCACGGAACTGCTCGCCACTCATGAGCGCAGTTACGATCGCGGCGCGCAGATAGAGATTGCCGCGCACATCAATGCCTTGGTCGAACGCAAACGCGAAGCCCGCCACCATCGCGGACTTGACCATCTGGCTCGGGCGGCGCCGGCCAGCCAGGCGCTGCTGCAGCGCGCAGCGGAACGGGGCGGCAATCTGGGCAACATCACCACCCACCTGCTGCGGCTGCTCGACCGCTATGGCGCCGCTGAATTGCAAGCGGCGATCGAGGAAATCCTCGCCAGCGATGCGGCGCCTCACCAGAATCCGGTGCGCCTGGCGCTGGAGCGCCGGCGCGAGGCGCGCCAGGCACCGCCGCCCGTGGGTATCCATCTACCTGAACACGTCCGGCACAAGGACAAGCTGGTGATACCCCACCGCCTCGACATCTACGATCAGCTCACGGGAGATGCCAATGAACACGCCTGAGAACCTGCAAAGCCGTGCGAACGCCTTGCGCCTGCATGGGCTACTGGCACACTGGCCGGAGGTCGCCGACGCCGGCTGGGTGGCGCCGCTGCTGCAATGGGAAGAAGAGGAGCGCTCGCGCCGCTCGCTGGAGCGACGCATCCGGGATGCCCGACTGGGCAACTTCAAGCCCTTGTGCGACTTCGACTGGGCCTGGCCGACGCGCTGCGACCGGGCCGCCGTCGAAGAATTGATGTCGCTGGAGTTCGTCAAGGACTCGGCCAACGTCGTGCTGATCGGCCCGAACGGCGTCGGCAAATCGACCCTGGCGCTGAATCTGGCCTATCAGGCGCTCGTCCAAGGGCACACAGCGCTGTTCACCACCGCCGGCCAGATGCTCGGCGAGCTGGCCGCCCTCGACAGCGATTCGGCCTTGCGTCGACGCCTGCACCGCTATGCCTCGCCGGACGTTCTGGTCATCGACGAGGTCGGCTACCTGTCGTACTCGAACCGACATGCCGATCTGCTGTTCGAGCTCATCAGTCGCCGATATGGCGCCACCAGTACGGTGGTTACAACAAACAGACCATTCGCCGAATGGTCGGAGGTGTTCCCGAACGCCGCCTGCGTCGTCTCGCTGGTTGACCGACTGGTGCATCGTGCCGAAGTCATCGCGATCGAGGGCGAGTCGTATCGCGTCAAGGAAGCGCGTGAGCGGGCCGATCAGCGAGCAAAGAAACGCAGCGTGGCCCGGGCGGAGAAAAAGCCATCATGACGCATCTGCACCTGCCTTCAGGAATCACCAACGGGCTGGACTTCCTGATCCCAGACAACTGGTCCCCAGAACAGGCCCTCGCCGTCGTCGAACTCATCGACGATCTACGCGAGCGAATCTGCGCGCACTACCAGCTCGCACTGCATGACCTGCTGCGTGAGCAGCGCTCGCCCCCCGAGAAAAGCCTCGACGATCCGTTCTAGCCTGCACCATCCAACCCAAACAGCAAGGGGCCGCATGCGGCCCCTTGCTGTTGACCTTCTGACCCAACCATACGCCGCCATTTACTGTCGCTTTTACACCGCCGTCAACATCCGGTTATGTTTTAAATGGACCGCAGTCCATGGCGTTTCAGGCCGACTTTTCCATTGCTTCCCACATGCCGTTGATATAGACCGCGCCGAGTGCCCGGTCATAGAGGCCGTATCCCGGCTTGCCGGTCTCGCCCCAGATCATGCGGCCGTGGTCGGGGCGGTAATAGCCCTGGAAGCCGACGTCGTGGTACGCCTTGACGATCGCGGCAATATCCAGCGATCCGCAACTCGACAGGTGGGCGGTTTCCTCGAAATCGCCTTCCGGCGTGATCTTGACGTTGCGGATATGGGCGAAGTGGATGCGCCCCATGCCGCCGAATTCGCGCACCAGCGCCTCGACGTTGTTCTGCGGGCCGGCGCCAAGCGAGCCCGAGCACAGCGTCAGCCCGTTTGCCGGCGTGTCGACGATACCCAGGATGCGTGCCAGGTCGTCGCGGTTCTTGACGATGCGCGGCAGTCCGAAGATGGGGCGCGGCGGATCGTCCGGATGAATGGCCATCTTGATGCCGCATTCCTGGGCCACCGGAATGATCGCGCGCAGGAAATGCTCCAGGTGTTCCCAGAGCCTGCCTTCGTCGATGCCACGATATTCGGCCAGCAGCGACTGCAGTTCTGCCGGCGCGTAGCTGGAATCCCAGCCGGGCAGGGCGATCCCCTGGCTGACATCGACCTGTTCGACCTCGCGGGTGCTGAAGGCAAGGCAGGTCGAGCCGTCATCGAGCTTTTTTGCCAGTTCGGTACGGGTCCAGTCGAACACCGGCATGAAGTTGTAGCAGATGACCTCGATGCCCGCGGCGGCCAGGTTCCTGATGTTCTGCTGGTAGTTCGCGATCAGCCGCGCGCGCGTCGGCTTGCCGAGCTTGATGTCCTCATGGACCGGAACCGACTCCACCACCTTGAACTGCAGCCCCGCTGCCTCGATGGAGGACTTTAGCGCCAGGATCTTGTCCAGCGGCCATACCTCTCCGACCGGTTCGTCATAGATGGCCGAAACGATGTGGGTCATGCCCGGGATCTGGCGGATGTATTCGAGAGGGATGGGGTCGGTCGGGCCAAACCAGCGGAACGACATCTTCATGGGCGAGCTTCCTTCAGGCGAGTCTGATGCGGCAGCGGAGAGCGGAAAGGCAATCCGGTCTGAACCAGTGCGCGGGTCAAGGCCGGCAGGCCATGGGCACTGGTGTACCGGTTGTCTAATCTGGTTCACCAATTATGAAGAGGTTGCCCAATTTTGTCGTCATGGTTTACCATGGTGTGCATCAGGCGCTGCCCGGCCATGCCTTTCCCCTGGCAAGTGGTCAACCGGTGACCACCTTGGATACCCGCCGCCTTACCCGAGATGCCACATCCCCCCAGCGATCCAGTAACCCGTCCGACACCCGAGAACCCGACAGCGGCCAGCGACCGTTCGTACCTGAGCCTGGCCAGCCAGGTGCAGGCATTGATTGCATCCGGAGAGTTCTGCGCCGGCATGCGCTTGCCGTCCGAACGCACGCTGGCCGAGCGGTTCAGCGTCAGCCGCACCCTGGTGCGCGAGGCCATCATCGCGCTGGAGGTGCAGGGGCTGGTCGAAGTGCACGGCGGCTCCGGGATCTACGTCTGCGCAGAAGCGCCCGCGCCCGGTCGCGAGCCGTTCGAGATGCCCTGGCGGCCGGGGCCGATAGAGTCGCTGCGTGCCCGGGCGCTGATCGAATCCGAGATCGCCGGCCTGGCGGCCAGCGAGCGCAAGGACGGCGACCTTGACCGCATGTTCGCGGCGCTGAGCCTGATGCGCGAACACATGGGCGACAAGCAGGCCAACGAGGCGGCGGACCGGCAGTTCCACCTGTGCCTGGCCGAAGCGACCGGCAACAGGGTGCTGCTGCATATGGTCACCGCACTGTGGGACAGCGGGCGCAGCGATCCGCTATGGCGCAAGATCGAGGAACACTTCCATACCACGCGGCTGCGGGAGGCATCGCAGGAAGACCATCAGCAGATCTTCGCGGCGGTGATGGCGCGCGACGCGACAGCGGCGCGGGCGGCAATGCGTAACCACCTGGAGAGAGTGATCGGCGAGTTTACGCAGGCGTGGCGTTGAGGGATAGCCTGCTCGGCAGCTGCACATTTCGTTGCCGATCGGCAAACATGCTCATTGCACCTGGCGCATAAGCCTGCAGTATCATCGCTTTATCAACGCGCCATGGAGTACGGCATGCAGTTTCTCTGGCCGCAATTGCTCTGGCTGTTGTGCTTTCTCCCTTTGCTGGCAGGTGCTTACGTCTACCTGATAGCACGACGCAAGAAAGCTGCCCTGTTGTATGCCAGTCTTGCTCTGCCGCGCGCCGCGTTGGGGCACAGCCTACGCCTTCGGCGCCACATCCCGCCGGTGCTTTTTCTCCTGGCGTTGGGCGCGGCCCTGCTGGCGTGCGCCCGTCCTGCCGCGACCATCACCCTGCCATCAGACATCATCACAGTGGTGCTGGCTGTCGATACCTCCCTCAGCATGAATTCAACCGACGTGGCGCCCAGTCGGATCATCGCCGCGCAGCAGGCCGCACGAGATCTGGTCATAGGACTGCCTGCAAGCGTGCGCCTGGGCATTGTCTCGTTTGCCGCCACGGCCACCGTAGTGCTGCCTCCAACCGACAACCGTCAGGACATGCTCGATGCGATCGATCGCTTCCTGCTCCAACACGGCACGGCGACAGGCAGCGGACTGATCCAGGCCCTGGCGGTATTGTTTCCCGACGATAATGGCATCGACCTGGAAGCCATCCTTTTCCGCGGCGAGACCTTAGCGCCGGGACCTGGTGGAAGAACGCGGTCTGAAGCTGCTGCGGCGGACGCCGTTCGCAAGCGCGAACTGGAACAGCCGCAGACGATGCCCGGGGCTTATCGGCACGGCGTGGTAATCCTGCTCAGCGATGGTCGCCGGACCACTGGGCCAGATCCGCTAGACGCCGCGCGCATGGCTGCCCAGCGTGGGGTTCGCGTCTATACCGTAGGCTACGGTACCCCGCACGGCCAGGAGGTGTCGAGCCAGTCCTCCTTCACACAACTGGATGAGCCGACTTTGCGCACGGTCGCGACGCTGACTGCTGGCGAGTACTTCCTGGCCGGCTCGGCCGCGGATCTGACGCGGGTATATCGGCAGCTTAGCGCCCGTTTCGCGTTGGAACGCAAGGAGACTGAAATCAGTTCTTTGCTGGCCGGGACCTCGGTTGTGCTGCTGATCGCTGCTTGTAGTCTGTCATTGCTGTGGTTCCGGCGGTGACCACCCTCAGCACATCAAGGCCGACTCTCGGGTGCCGAAGCAGGGTGCCTGTGCGTTGCTGCAGCCGATGCGCCTTGGCCGCTGCCAGCACGCCCCGGACTGCGGTCAACCTTGCTGTCCGTCTTTTTCGCACCTTCGCCGGCGGCACCGCTGGCAGCCTGCGCCGAAGGTTCCGCGCGCCTGCCAGTGTCGGTCCCTGGCGTTGGAGGCGAGCCGTAACGACCACCCTGCGCCAGGGCCGCAACGCTTAGCGAAAGGGCGGCAACCAAGGCCAGCTTTTTCACGGCAGTCTCCAGATCGTCAAGCCATACCACTTCCATACTAGGCCGGATTCGCAAAGCCAAAGACCAGGATGGGCCGGCGTCACTCCGAGGGCATGGCAGGGGCGGGGCAATGTCTCATTGCTTAAGAAGCCCCGGCTCGCCAACAACGGCATGGGCTGGCCTTTCACGGTCTGGAGAACTCGTGGTCATAGCGATCGGACCAGCCCGCGCTCGCCAAGGGCGGCAAACACGTGATTGACCACCGCATCGCAACGCGCGCCGGCAAAACTGAACGTGCTCTGCAGATAGGGCCTTACCTCTTTGGCCAGGGATTCGCGCAGCATCATGCGGGCCCGCAGGAAGCGCGTCTTGACCACGTCGTCGCTAACGCCAAGGCAATAAGCCGTTTCCTCCACACTCATGTCTTCGACGGCCCGCAGGATGAACACGCAGCGGTAGATCGGCGGCAATTTTTCGACCGCAAGCTGCAGCAGTTCTCGCACCTGACCGCGTTCGGCCATGGCTTCAGGGGATTCGTCGTCAGCGGCGCGGAAGGACATCATGTTCTCCTGTAAAGAGTCGCCAGGAAAATCTTCTTCTTCACCCCGGGCTTCCATCTGGACCAGCCGGCGCTTTTTGCGCTGCGCTGTCAGCGCGGCGTTGATGGCAATGCGCGCCAGCCAGGTGCTCAGCGCGGCCTCGCCGCGAAACGAATCCAGGCTGGTAAACGCGCGCAGGTAAGTTTCCTGCACGACATCCTGGGCTTCGGCATCATCCGGGACCACGCCGCGCGCCGTGCGGAATAACAGGCGGTTGTTGCGCCGCATGATGGCCTCGAAGGCGGACGCGGTGCCGGCGCGGGCGCTGGCAACCAGTTCGGCGTCTGTGGTGGCATTGGCGCCAGACGGTGTGGGCGGCCTGAGATCCCGGCTCTTGTCCATTTGGAGATCTGGCTCCTTTCCCGTTGCTGATCATTAGACGGCACTGCTGCAAAAAGGTGACAGTCGACTGGGGCGCATACCCGTCTGCCGTCCCTCGCCTGGGCACGAACAACGTGTCAGCAATCATAGGCAAATGCACGCAGCCACAACCGATCGCAATGTGGCCTGGGCCTCGTGTCACCTTCCGGCGTCTGCCGACGTCTAACGCCTATGCAACGGACAAATTCGAGCGACTGCCGTCGGCGAGATGTCGGTTGCCTTATTTCAGTTGCTGCATCTCATCCTGGCAAGGACGTCGATCATGAAAAGGCAACCCTCCGCACCGACACCTGAAACTGAAGTGCAGCCGGTACCGCTGCGGCACTCGGCGATGCAGCAGATGCCTCGACGGAGGCTGGCCAATGCACTGATCATGGCAGCCGCGGTCGGGGCCGCCGCGGCGTGCGGCGGCAGTTCTGGAGGGGGAGGAACCGATGCGGCCAGCACAGAAGCGGCGCAGAAGGCCCTGGTTGAGCAGGGCAAGCAGATATTTCGCTTCGATACCTTCGGGGACGAAGCGAAGTGGACCGATAACCTGAGGATGCACGAGGTCATCGCCAGCTCGGTGGATCCCTTGACCGCATTATCCGTCGGCCTCAAGGTGGACGCCGAGGCCTTGCCCGAGGCTGTCGTAAATGGCATCCGCAATGGCACGATCGACCTCAAGAGCCCGGCTACGACGGTGGCGCTGCTGAAACTGAACGCGGTCGTCGGCCTCCAGGGGACCGTCGAGACCGTCAATGGGGTCGATAAGCTGACCCGCGTCGGCACTACCTGCGCGCTCTGTCATTCGACGGTGGACAACTCGTTCGCGCCGGGCATCGGCAAGCGGCTGGACGGATGGCCCAACCGGGATCTCAATCCCGGCGCCATCATCGCGCTGTCCCCGGCCATTGACGAGGCCATGAAAAAGGTCCTCAACGCCTGGGGTGCAGGCAAGTACGACCCCCGCCACAATATCGACGGCCTCAGCAAGCCGGTCGTGATACCGCCGGCCTTCGGGCTGGCCGGCATTCATCGCATCACCTTTACCGGCGATGGCGAAGACGTCATGTACTGGAACCGGTATGTCGCCGTGTCCCAGATGGGAGGCCTTGGCTCCGTATCCGAGCCGCGCCTGAATATCTCCATCACCAACGGCTCGGTCGATCTTGTCACCAGCAAGCTTGCGGCCCTGCAAGCGTATCAGCTATCCCTGGGTGCTCCGCCGCCACCGGCGGGAAGCTTCGACCCCGCGGCGGCATTGCGCGGCAAGGCCCTGTTCGAAGGCGCGGGTCGATGCGCCACGTGCCATAGTGGCCCGGCATTTACCGATGCCAACTCGCTGCTTCACCCGCCCGCAGACTCGATGGCGGAACCGGAGAGCCCAAGCTACGCCTCGCGCTCCGCAACAAAGCAATACCGGACCACGCCGCTGAAGGGGGCATGGCAACACCCTCCCTATTTCCATGACGGCTCTGCGGCGACTTTGTCGGATGTCGTGACGACCTACAACACAAAACGCGGACTGGGGCTGAGCAGCCAGGATATTGCCGACCTGACGGAGTATCTGAAGTCGCTGTGACCCGCAGCCCGGGCGGAATGCGTTGCGCCGGGACTTCTATCAGGCTGACGATGCCTTTCTGGTAAGCGGCGAGCGAGGCGTTCCGGACGCGGCCGAGCGAGTCCACGCCTTGTGCGAGCACGGCGAGGCAATGGGTACCCGGATATAAGCGGCAGTCCCGCTAAGCGTCTTTCCACAGCAGCGGCCGCGGGGCGAAGCCGAGTTTCGCCTTTGCCGCGCTGTTCGAGGCGCCGGTCAGGCGGGTATGGTAGTAGACCGCTTCCTCCCCGGCAGCCTTCCGCGCGGCCTCGACGCTTATGCGGGCTGGCTCCGGGGCATCGACCCAGCGAGCAAACGCCGGCATCCATTGGGCGACGGCAATGGGGTCGTCGTCGACCACGTTGTACACGCCTGGCTCGGCCGTCAGCGAAGCGACCGTTGCCGCGATGGCGTCATCGATATGGACGAACGACCAGACCGCATTGCCGTCGCCGATGATCGACATTTCATTTTTTCGCGCCTGCTCCGCAATGGCGCCGTCGGGCCGGTACCAGGTGCCGGGGCCATAGAAGAAGCCATAGCGCAGGACCACGCCTTCCAGCGAGGCCGCGCCCATGACGGCGTTCTCGTACGCGGCCATCGTCCGCGCGCTGTCGCCGACCTCGCCGGGCGCGTCACAACGAAGCGCGGCCGCTTCGTCGGCGAGCTGTCCCGGCAGGGCGGCGAGGTAAAAGCCCCGCGACTGCACGATATAGCGCTGCACGCCCAGCGCCTCGGCGGCGGCCAGCAGATTGCCGCCGCCCTCCCGGTGAAGGCGCGTATCGTCGGGCATTGATTTGATGATGTCGGCCGGATTCGCGGGAAGCCACGTAAGCTGGTCGATCACGACATCGGGCGAGGCTTCCCGGATCGCGTCCCGGACCGCTTGCGGGTCAAAGGCATCGGCAAAGGAGACCCTGGCCCCGAGCTCGCGCAGCCTGTCCGCACCTTTGCCGGCGCGAGTCATCCCGGTAACGTCATGGCCCAGCGCGCGCAGTACGCGCACCAGCGGCAAGCCGATTGCGCCAGTGGCGCCGGCGACAAAGATCTTCATGGACATTCTCCTTGAAACTGCACAGCCAGACGGTGCAGCGACGAGTCGACGACACAGCGAAGCGGGGTGACGCTCCGCCCGGACTCCGTGCGGATATTGTGCTGGTCCACTGTGCGCCAGGAAAGCACCAAGAACCCGGGGAAACGCTGTACCACCTATCCCGATTGCCCACTTGCCGGTGCACTAGGAGAACTTGCGGATCAGTTGCTGCAAGCGGTCGCAGGCAGCGGGAACCTGGTGTTCGATCGCCGTCGCGACACCAAGCAGCAGGCCGGACCGTTGCGTGGACGCAGAGCAGAACCAGGCCGATAACGGTGCGGGTGCCAGCCCGTAGGCATAGGCTTCCCGGGCGATCCTCTGGTCGTCGGCGCCGTCCGGCAGTCTTACCACTACGGCGAGGCCTGCCGCATAGGCCTGGAAGCCCCTGGCATCAAGCGCGGCCAGGAGCGCATCGCTGCGGGCTGCGTAAATGCGCTTCATGCGGCGCAGGTGGCGCAGATAGTGGCCATCGCGCATAAACTCGGCGGTCGCCATCTGCACCGCCGGCCCTGGCGCGGAAGCGAGGCAGGCGACGACTTCTTCGAAGCGCGACACCAGGCCAGGCGGCACGACCACGAAGCCGAGCCGCAGCGTCGGGCTGAGCGTCTTGCTGAACGACCCGATATGGATGACCCGCCCGGCCCGATCCTGCGATGCCAGTGCGGGAGCCGCCCGGCGCCTGAGCTGAAGTTCGCCAAGGTAGTCGTCCTCGATGATCCATGCATCCGCGCGGCTGGCCCACTCGAGCAGTTGCACGCGGCGACCGAGTGACAGGGTCGGGCCCAGTGGCGCCTGCTGACCCGCAGTGACCAGCGCCACCGCGGCATCCGGTGCATGCGCCTCGCCGTAGCCGACGTCGATGCCGTCTTCATCGACCGGGATGGGAACGATCGTGAGCCGGGACAGTGCCATGGCTCTGCGACTGGGAAGAAAACCCGGGTTCTCGACCCAGGCTTGCCGGCCCTCGGCCTGGATCACCCGCAGCGTGACACCGAGCGCGCCGGTAAAGCCCGCGGTGATGAAGACCTGTGAAGGCTGGCATTCAATTCCCCGGGACAATGCCAGGTGCGCCGCGATCTCTCTGCGGAGTTCATGCTCGCCGCGCGGATCCGGGTAGGTCGCCGGTGCCTCCACCTCGTCACGTGCCGCCCGCGATCGCAGCCGTGCGAACAAGGGGGCAGGGAAGCAGTCCGATGCCGGCACGCCCATCTGGAACACCGCGGGACCCGGCAGGAAATGCTGGTACAGCGCCGAGCGCAGATCGGTCTCGACCGAACGCGCCTGTTCCGCGCGGGGCCGTGCCGCAGCGGCATGGTCGGAAACCCGGGTGCCGCCGGCCCGCGATGAGATCACCAGTTGCGCATCGGACAGCCGCTCGTAGGCGGTCCTGACAGTGCCTCGCGCCACGCCAAGCTGGGCAGCGAGGTCGATCCACGACGGCAACCTGGCGCCTGGAACCAGTACGCCACTCTCGATCGCACCGGTGATACCGAGCCGTATCTGTTCCGCCAGTGAGGTTCTGGACGCACGGTCCAGCTTCAGGTCGAGGATGCTGGTCATCGCCTCTGGTGCATTCAAAAATCGTGTTTTTGGTTCTTTTTTGTGAACCAGGTGAGGTGCATGATTCTAGCCTCCAAGGAGCCAAACATGAAACTGCAACGCATACTTCTATCCCTGCTGGCGGCAACGGGCATCGCCTTTAGCAGTGTCGCAGCGGCGCACGGCGCCGGCGACACGGTGAAGCCCAATTTCTCGAAGGAGATCCCCAATATCCCGGGCAAGTCGCTCGTCGCCGTCGAGGTGTTCTATCCGCCCGGTGGTGCATCGCTGCCGCATACCCATGCCAGGTCGTCGTTTATCTATGCCTACGTCGTTTCGGGCAGCATCGCCAGCAAGGTGAACGACGAGCCGGAACGTGTCTACAAGGCTGGGGAGAGTTTCTTCGAGAATCCGGGCTCCCGCCATCCGGTGAGCCGCAATGCGAGCAAGACCCGGCCGGCAAAGCTGCTGGCCGTGTTCGTGGTCGATACGGCCGACCAGGAACTGACCATCAACGACAACTAAGAGTGTGAAATGAGACTGGACTACACCAAGGTATCGGCGGGCGGCGTCAAGGCATTTGGCGGCGTATACGGTTATGTCATGCAATCAGGACTGGAAGACGTGCTGGTCGAACTGGTCTATCTGCGCGTAAGCCAGATCAATGGCTGCGCGTATTGCCTCGACATGCATACCCGCGACCTGATCAAGAAGGGCGTCACGCCAGCAAAGCTTGCGCTGGTGCAGGCCTGGCAGGAGGCGGGGCCCTTGTTCAGCGAGCGCGAGCAGGCGGCGCTGGCGTGGACGGAATCCGTCACCCGCGTCGCCGACACCCATGTGCCCGACGAAGACTTCCAACGGGCCGCGGCGGTGTTCAGCGAAAAGGAACTCGCCGACCTGACCATGGCCATCGGGCTGATGAATGCCTATAATCGGCTCGCCATCAGCTTCCGCCGTGCTCCCGAGTCCGCCCTCGCTGCTGCAGCCTGAAGCGGCTGGGTCCCGAACACCGGGCGGAGCTCGATGCCATCGCGGGAGCCACCAACGTGCAATCGACATCCCCAGATCACGTGCCGGGCCATGACGCGCAAGAGCGCGCAGGGCAGGCGTCGGGCGACGCCGCCCAGCGCCTGTCCTGGGACGACCTGCGGATCATCAAGACCCTCAGCGAAAGCGGCAGCCGTGCGGTCGCCGCCAGCAAGCTGGGCATCAACGTCTCCACGGTGTCGCGCCGGGTGGCGCTGGCCGAAGCGGCACTCGGGGTCACGCTGTTCGACCGGCGGCGTGCCGGCTACCGGCTCACGGCCGAGGGATTGGAGTTGCGCGCGCTGTGCGAGCGCGTCGAGCTCGACGTCGTCAGTGTCGCCAGGCGTGTCTCGCGCGGCCTGCACGGTCCGCTGGGGACGTTGCGGATCACGACCAGCGACTCCCTGTTGCTGTACTTCCTCACGCCAATCATCGCGGACTTCAAGGCGCGCAACGCCGCGGTGGCGGTCGAGGTACTGGTCGGCAACGGCGCCCTGAACCTTGCCCGCGACGAATCCGATATTGCATTCAGGGCGACCCGACGCCCGTCGGAAAGCCTGGTCGGGCGCAAGCTCGCGACCATCGCGTGGGCGCCTTACGGCTGCGCGACGCAGTTCGGCCGCAAGGTGCCCGCGGCCGATGGCCTCTACGATCGCGCGTGGGTGTCCTATGCAGGCCAATTGTCCGGTCTCAAGGCATCTCAGTACGTCGAGCGCCGGGTCGCCTCCGGCAGTATTTCATACCGTTCCGACTCGGTCGCAGCGGTCAGCGCGGCCATCGCAGCCGGGCTCGGCCTGGGCTTTCTGCCGTGCATGCTGGGAGACATCATGCCCGGGCTGGTGCGCGTCGGTCCCGTCGTGCCCGAATTGCGGGATGAACTCTGGCTGCTCACCCATCCGGATATCCGAAGATCCCGGCGCGTTCAGGCATTCATGAGCTTCTGCGCAGCCGCTGTCGCCGAACGCAAGGCATTGATCGAAGGCCGGGAGCCTGTCGGCGGCGCGTAGACCGAGGCCCGGCCGCCGCGGTCAGGCTGCCGCCGCCGGCCTCAGCACCGCCTTGCAGGCGATCTCGATCAATTGCGGTGCCATGGCCAGCCTGGAAACGCCGATCAGATTGCTTGCGCATTGCGGCCGTTCGGTACCGTAGGCCTCCTTGCGCACCGTGCCGGCGGCAGCGAATGCCGCATCCACGTCCAGCACATACAGGGTTTCCTCCACCACGTTGTCGAGTGTGGCGCCGAAGCGCGCAAGAATGGCCGACAGGTTTTCGTAGGTGACCCGCATCTGGGCTTCCATCATGGAAAAATCGCGCGGCCGGCCGCCTGCATCGAGGGCTGCCGGTGCCACCAGGTTGCCGCTGCTGTCGTGGCTGAGCTGCCCGGAAACATAGATATCGTTGCCGACCAGCACCGCCTGCGCATAGCCGTATGCCTCTTCCCACGGGACACCCCAGTAGGTCGCTTTCTTTTCGATGGAACGCGCATTGCCAACCATGATCTGCTCCTTGGGCGAAGGACCGCCAGGGAGAGACGATCCAGCACCCAGACTAGCATTGCGGGGCAATCCGAAGCGGGGAATTTGTGCATTTTCAACGCGCAAAAATGCCATCGGATTTGCTGCGCCGGATATCCGGCTGGCGAAGGAGAGTGATCCAGATATGGGATGAGGTGTCTGATTTTTGTGGTCTACCGCCCGTATGCGGAACGGTCTAACGTTCACACCACGCATCAGGCGCTATTCCATCCATCCTTCTGGAGCAATCAATGACCACCATCTGGGATCCGGTCCGCGTAGGGCGCATGACCCTGAAGCACCGACTGGCGATGTCTCCGCTTACGCGCAGTCGCGCGCTAGCCGATGGCACGCCGGGACCGCTGGCTGCCGAATACTATGCACAACGGGCCTCGCTTGGACTGCTGATTACCGAAGGCACGCAGCCATCGGAGGACGGGCAGGGGTTTCCGAATTCCCCTGGCATCCATACCGAGGCGCATGTCGCCGGCTGGCGCAAGGTGGCCGAGGCCGTGCACGCCAAAGGCGGTCACCTGTTCATCCAGCTTATGCATGCGGGCCGCACGTCGCACCCGGCCAATACACCACACGGCCGGCAAGCCGTTGCGCCATCGGCAATCGCGCCGAACGTCGAGCTCTACACGCCCTCGGGCATGCTGCCGGTTCCGGTGCCGCGTGCCTTGACGCAAGTGGAGCTGCTGGCCACCGTTTCGGACTTTCGACGTGCTGCCGCCATGGCGGTGGAAGCGGGGGCCGACGGCGTGGAAATCCACGGCGCCAACGGCTACCTGATCCAGCAGTTCCTCGCTCCCAACGCCAACACGCGCATGGACAACTATGGCGGTTCGATCCCGAACCGGATCCGGTTTGCGATGGAAGTCGCGGCCGCGGTATCGGCCGAGATCGGTGCCGATCGCACCGCCATCCGACTGTCGCCCGGATCGCGCCTGGGCGGCATCGACGAGGGCGAGCATTACGGCGACGTGTATCGCCATCTGGTTGGCGAACTGGCGAAGCTCGACCTTGCCTACCTGCATCTCGCGCACGGCGGCGACGAGTCATTGCTGAAGGACATTCGCGCCATCTGGCGCGGAATACTGCTTGTCAATCGAATCAACCGGCCGATCGATGCCGTCGGCAAGGATATTGAAGCGGGACTGGCGGATATGGCCCCGATTGGCCGATGGGCGCTCGCCAATCCTGACGCCGTGGACCGGCTTCGCGCCGGCGAACCGATGAACGAGGCCGACCAGGGGACGTTCTACGGCGGCGGGGCCGAGGGTTACACCGACTATCCCAGGCTGACCACGTCGAACGTTGCGGCCAGGGTCGCCTGATCGCGGGCGATTCGGTTGCCGAGAGGGCGGAGACCCGTCCGTTCCGGATCCGTCGCCGCGACGGATTGACGGAATCATTCCGCCGCAAACAGCTTGCGTTCAGGAAACGCGTTGCTCAGATAGTCGACGAAGGCGTTGACTTTTGAACTCGAGAGCCGTCGGGATGAATGCAATACCCACAGCTCAATGGGGCGGTCCGGGACAGGACCCCATATGTTCAATGCTGCCTTGTCTACGCACGGCAAGCTGAGCAACGAGCGCGGCAGCAGGCCGACACCGGCGCCAGCCAGCACCGCATCGCGGACCGGAATAAGCGACGACATGCGCAGGCGTTCCCGCGGATTGAGCGTGATCTGGCGGCCTTCATGCGTGAAGTTCCAATGCCCGCTGTCGAAGCCACTGGCGAGCACCACGGCCGGCACGTCGAAGACATCGCCGTCCTGACCTTCCGGAACGGGCATGGAGGCGGGCGCGACCACCAGCATCTCGTCACGCGCAAAGCAGCGCCCCACCAGCATTTCGTTGGGCCGGGGATTCACCCGAATGGCGACGTCGTAGTTCTCCTCGACCAACTCGACATTGCGGTCCTCGGCGTTGATCTCCAGCACCACATCGTGGTAGGCCCTGGCGAAGCCAGCAGCAAGCTTGCCGATCAGGGTATGGGAAAACAGCACGGGCGCGCTGATGCGCAGGCGTCCTCTGGGGGGCGACAAGCCTGTTGCGACAAGGTCCCCGGCTTCCAGGATCTCCGCCACGAGCGGATGCGTGCGTTCGTATAGCGCGCGGCCTGCCTCGGTGAGTCTGAGCGAGCGGGTGCCGCGCTCGAACAGCCGTACACCGAGGCTGTCCTCCAGATCCATCACGCGCCGGGACAGCGTCGCCTTGGGGCGGCCGCTGTATCGGCTGGCCTTGCCGAAGCCTCCTTGCGCGGCAACGAGATTGAAGTCAGCCAGGGCCGCCAGATCCACGGTAGGTTCAATGTTGAGCTTGTTGCCAAATCTTACCTTCGTTGTCCAGCAAATGAAAACGTTGTGCGGGTGCTTCAATGTCGGTGGGATCCGGACGCCGATGCCGGCGCCGATCCCGATCCCTTTACGTCTGGCACCGTGAAGGCGACCACCTCGGTGGCGAGGATCCTGTGGCCGGGATCGGCCAGTTCCAGGCGCAGCCTGTGCGGCCCCGGCGCGAGCCCGACCACGATGATCGGATCGTCGCTCGTATGGGCCCAGGTGCCAGGAGTATCGTCAACCGTCACGTGCAAGTGCCCGATACGAGGCGAGATCCCGGCCGCGGCATTGCCGAATACCGGCATGACGCGGAAGTTCTCGGTGCGAAACTGGACGATGACGACGCCGCGCGCGAGCGGCTCCGGTAACGCCGCGTAGGGGACCAGTTTCGGTGCGGGCTCGCTGCCGAGGGGAAGGATGGCAGGCGGGCGGACGGCGTCTTGTGCAGGTTGCGCGGAGACGCTCGCACAGAACGCGGCTGCAATGCCGGCGGCGGAAAGGGACTTGAGGACAGGGTGCATGGCGTTTTCCTTTTGTGCAGGGTTGCCTCTACACGCACATCCGGGTCGGATGCGACGTGCGATTTCAGGATAGGCCTTGCATCTGAGCACGCCGCCGCGGCGGGCTGTCGGGCGTTTTGTATGACAACGTAGCGGCGCAACCTGCAGATACGAACTAATACATTAAGTGCCACCGTTCGCTACAGCAGGGATACATCCGCATCGTTCAATGCTGGCTATGCAAACGTATATCCGCCGCGGTGGTCGGGTTGGCTGCAAACGACCAGGCAGGAGGGACATGACATGACCAGGACATCCACAGTTCGCAGTGCACTAAGACTCACGGCCGTCGGCGCTGTAGCGTTGGCCGCCACGCTGCTCATTGGCGGCGCCCGCGCAGCGGCGCCGCAACCGCCGGTGCCGGAAATCGGCTTCATCCAGGCCAGCCCCGATATCAAGTTGAGGCGCCTGATCGTACGCAATGCCGAGGGCAAGGGCACGGTGCTGTTCCTGCATGGATTCCCCGAGACGCTGTACGCGTGGAAGGACATTGCCGTGCAACTTGGCCACGACTACGAGGCCCACGCGTTCGACTGGCCGGGCTATGGCGATTCCTCACGTCCCGCGACCGACAGGTTTGCGTACGCACCCAGGGATTATGCAAAGGTGCTCAAGGACTACATCGTCACGGCAGGCATCGACAAGAAAGACCTGGTGATCTACGCGACGGACATTGGCGCCTTGCCGGCCCTGCTGGCGGCCCTCGACGACCCGGCCATCGCCAGGCGCATTGTTGTCGGTGACTTTGCGCCATTCAACCGTCCGCAGTTCATGCAGGAGCGCCTGCAAGGGCTCAAGGAGCCCGCCTCGGCCGACGCGATTCATGCCGCGTTCAACCGCACACGCGACGAGATCTTGCAGAACGCATTTACCCGCGGACTTCCCGAGTCCTCGCACTTTGCATTGACACCGGAATTCAGGGCCGACATCGCCCGCGGATGGCAAAACGGCGCGCTGACGTCTGCCGATGCGTTCTACCACTACTACTCTCATTTCACGCGTGACCAGGACTATTTCGAGGCGAACCTGGGCAAGCTGAAGACGCCCGTCAGCGTGATCTGGGGCGAGAAGGATATCTATATCCGCAAGGAGATGGGCGAGGAACTGGCGGGCCGCGCCGGCCTGAAGATGAAGGTGTTGCCCGGCCTTGGCCATTATCCGCACCTGCAGGACAAGGCGGCGACGGTTTCAGAAGTACAAGCCGCGTTCGACGCGCGCTAGACCATGCGATTTTGCATATATCTCAATCCGAACGGAGGACCATCCAAAATGAATCTCGCCAAGTTTGCAAGCGCCGCCATGACCGTCGCCTGCCTCGCTGCAACGATCCACAACGCCCATGCACAAGCGCCGGGGATCCATCGGGCTGACCTGGTCAGCCATGAACTCAGCGTTGCAGGCAAGGAGGGCGTTCAGGTGCGCGTCGACTTTGAACCGGGCGCGTTCGCCCCCAGGCACGCGCACCCGGGTGAAGAGATCGCCCATGTATTGCAGGGCAGCCTTGAGTACCAGCTTGGCGATCAGCCGCCGGTGACGCTGAAGGCCGGCGAATCGCTGTTCATCCCGGCAGGCACGCCGCATTCGGCACGGAATGTCGGCGGCGGCCTGGCATCGGAATTGGCAACCTATATCGTCACCAAGGGTTCGCCGCTGGTTGTGCCCGCGAAATAGAGGTGCACGGCCGCGCCGGCCTCAATCGACGTGATGCACCCATCCGTATGGGTCGGCGATGCTGCCGCGCTGGATGCCGGTCAGCAAGGTACGGAGCCGTTGCGTGACTTTGCCTTCGCCGCCGTCGCCGATGGTGAATTCGCCGCCGGCGTGGCGCACCTGGCCGATGGCGGTGACGACCGCGGCGGTGCCGCAGGCGAAGGTTTCCCTGACCCGGCCACTGGCTGCATCGGCGCGCCACGAGTCGAAGTCGTATGGCGTTTCGTTGACCGGAATACCCTCGTGCCGCGCCAGTTCGATGATCGACGCGCGGGTAATGCCCGGCAGGATGGTCCCTTTCAGCGGCGGCGTGCGCAGCGAGCCGTCATCCATCACGAAAAACACGTTCATGCCGCCGAGCTCCTCGATCCAGCGGTGCTCCGCGGCGTCCAGGAACACCACCTGGTCGCAGCCCTTGGCCGCGGCCTCGGTCTGCGCGATCAGGCTGGCCGCGTAATTGCCGCCGCACTTGGCGGCGCCGGTGCCGCCGGAAGCCGCGCGGGTGTATTGATCCGACACCCAGACCGTCACCGCCGATTTGCCCGGCTTGAAATACGGGCCGACCGGACATGCGATCACGCAGAATATGTATTCGGCCGAGGCGCGCACGCCGAGAAAACTCTCCGAGGCGAACATGAACGGGCGCAGGTAGAGGCTGCCCTCACTGCCGGGGATCCAGGCGCGGTCAACATCGACCAGCGCTTCCACCGCTTGCAGGAACGTGGCCTCGGGCAGGTCCGCCATCGACATGCGGGCAGCGGAGGCGCGAAAACGCCTGGCGTTCTCCTGTGGCCGGAACAGCGAAATCTTGCCGCCTTCGCCACGATATGCCTTCATGCCCTCGAAGATTTCCTGCGCGTAGTGCAGCACGGCGCAGGCGGGATCGATCTGGAAAGGACGGCGGGCTTCGACCCTGGCGTCATGCCAGCCGCGGCCTTCGGTCCAGCGGATCGTCACCATGTGATCGGTGAACACGCGGCCGAAGACGGGGTTCTCCAGCCTGGCCGCGATCTGATCGGCGGGGGTGGGGGCGGGATGGGGTTCCAGGACGAACTGCAGTGGGTTTTCGGTGCTCATGCTTCAGTGCTCGGGGGATGTTGGGCCGTATGGCCTGGCGGCGAAGTCAGGCCGCAGCGCTGTGGCGCGCCACCGCGATATTCTGCCGATAGGGACGGCGCCTTGTCGAGGCCGCCGTTGGCGCACAGTTTACGCCGTGGCCCGGTTCGGATTGGCGTGCAGGGTGGCATCCATGATGTCTGTCTCCGGATTTTCGATTTTGTCCGGAGCAGTGTAGGAAGCGGCTGGCCCGCGGTAAATTCAAGAATTCCAACATCTGGTATCTGCAAAACGGATAGCAGGCGAGGTTGCCGAGGCGCTGCCGGCCCAGGGTTCCAGGCCAGGGATGGCAAGGGCAATCACGTGGGCGGCGGCATACGTGCCGGGCCCGACGTGATGCCATATTATGGTGAGGCATCTGCCATCGATGCTTGCGGCAACGCATCCCCCGATCCCATCCTGCAGCCAGCGCCACGCCAAGCATGTCTCGTCACGACCCCTCTCCCGGCCGGAACGGCTGCCTGGCCGAGCCACGCCGGCTGGCAAGCTGGCGCGGCGCCTGCGGCATGGCCGGCCGCGCCTTGATGGTGCTCCTGCTTGCGGGAGTCGGTGCCTGCGGCTCGCTTTCTCACAATGTCCCCCGCAATCTGCCCCAGGCGACGGGCGCCGGCGCAACCGTGCCCTTGCGTGAACCCACCGATGTCGCCGGGCCGACCACCATCGCCATGGCTTTCTCCGGCGGCGGCACGCGCGCCGCGGCCTTCGCCTTCGGCGCGCTGCAGGGGCTTGACGCCATGCGCGGGCCTGGCGGCGCTTCCTTGCTCGACGACGTGGCCTTCATCAGCAGCGTGTCCGGAGGCTCGCTCACCGCCGCCTACTACGGCCTGCACGGCAAGGACAGCCTGGCGACGTTCCGCTCGGTGCTTCTGAAAGACGGCGAGGCGCGGCTGCGCTTCAGCCTGCTTAACCCCTTCAACCTGGCGCGGCTGTTTGGCGGGGGCCTCAATAATCGGGAAGACCTCCGGGCCTGGCTGGACGAAGATGTGTTCAAGGGGGCCACCTACGCCGACATGTTCCGCCGCGGCAAGCCGCTGGTGTGGATCAATGCCACCAACGTCTATTACCGGGTCGCGTTTCCGTTCAGTCAGCTGGCGTTCGATGCGCTCTGCAGCGATCTGGCCAGCTTTCCCGTGTCCGAGGCCGTCGCGGCTTCGATGGCGGTGCCGCTGTTCTTCGCGCCCATCGTGCTGGAGAAGCATACCGAGGCTTGCCGCGCGCCGCTGCCCGACCTGGATCACGCCGAGGCGCCGGGGCAATCGCTGCTGATCGGCGCGTTGGCGGTTGCCGTTCGCGGCCACCGGGACCTGTCCAAGGGCAGGTACGTCAAGCTGGTCGATGGCGGCGTGACGGACAACTACGGGCTGGCCACCATCTTTCAGTCGCGCCTGCTGCTGGGCACGGCCTACGGGCCCATGAGCGAGAACGATGCGATCAAGGTGCGCCGGCTGCTGTTCGTCGTGGTCGATGCCGGCCAGGGGCCGCGTGGCGACTGGAACCAAAGCCAGGTGGGCCCGTCGGGGATCGAAGTGGCAAACGCGTCGATCGACGCCGCCATGGCCACCAACGTGCGCATGAGCTATGACGCCTTCGTGCCCATGATGCGCCAGTGGCGCAACGACCTGGTCGCCTATCGCTGCGCCATGCCGTTTGCGCGGCAGCAGGCCATCGCCGCAAGCCGCCCAGGCTGGCGCTGCGACGACGTCGAGTTCTTCGTGACGCGGATCGCCTTCGACGCCCTCGACAAGGCGCGCGCCGCAAGCCTGAACGAGCTGCCGACCCGGCTCCGGCTGCCCGAAAAGGATGTCGATCGCCTGATCGAAGCTGGCCGGGACGCCATCCTGGGCAACCCGGTGATCCGCGAGTTCGAGCGCGAAGCCAACGCGGCGCGGTAGTTGCGCTGCAGGCAAATCGGTGCAGCCGTATCGTGCCCGGCGATTGGTGCCGGCGCGGTAACAGTGCGTGTACTGCTGCGGCACTACCGGTGCGTCTGGCGCACGGCTACGCTTCGTTCCAGGCGGTCCCTGCCTGCCATCGGGCGGGGTCCGCCGGATATCCCCGCCATTTCAGCAGGAGCGATCATGACGCAACGCCTCAACTACTTCCAGCAATCCCCGGAGCTGTCCAAGAAGCTCATGGAGCTCAACAGCCTGTTCGCGAAAACGACGCTCGAGCAGCACATTCGCGAGCTCGTCGAGATTCGCGCGTCGCAGCTCAACGGCTGCGCGTTCTGCGTCGACATGCACATCAAGATGGCAAAAATCCACGGCGAGCGCGAGCTGCGGCTGCATCACGTGGCGATCTCGCGCGAATCGACGCTGTTCTCGCCGCGCGAGCGCGCCGCGCTGGCCTGGACCGAGGCGCTGACCCATTTGCCCGCGCAAGGGGTACCGGACGATGTCTACGAGCGCGTGCGCACGCAGTATTCCGAGCAGGAGCTGTCCGACCTGACTTTCATGGTCGGCGCCATCAACACCTGGAACCGGCTGAACGTCGCCTTCCGCATGGTGCCGGGTTCCTCCGACAAGGCCTTCGGGCTGGACAAGGCCAACCTGGAGTAATGCCATGAAACGGTCGATCGCCATGGCGGCAAGCCTGGTGCTGCTGATGTCGGCGCCGCTGGCCAGCGCCGCGCCGCCCGAGGTGGTGGTCCAGTCGCTGACCACCAGGGCGCTGCCCGACTATGCGGGCAAGGAAGTGCAGATGATCACGGTGGAGTACCCGCCCGGCGGCTTCGACCCGGTGCATCGCCATGATGCGCATGCGTTCGTCTATGTGCTCGAGGGCAGCATTGTCATGGGCGTGAAGGGCGGCAAGGAAGTTACGCTGAAGGCGGGCGAAACCTTCTACGAAGGCCCGGACGACCTCCACACCGTCGGTCGCAATGCCAGCAAGACCAGGCCAGCGAAGTTCGTCGTGTTCCTGCTCAAGAAGCAGGGTGCGCCGGTCTTTACGCCGGTGAACTAGCGCGGTCCTGCGCGTTCCCGCAGCGGGTGATCGGCGTATTGCCATTGACCATGTAGGGCGCGCTGAAATAGGCCATCGCATGCCTGGCCCGGCGCTGGCCGCGCGCCGATATGCAGGGCCGGCCGCGGCCTTATTCCCGGCTTTGCACGTATGTCGACGACTGCCCGAAGATCCAGCTCAGCGCCAGTCCGGCGGCCAGGGCGTCCTTCTGGCGCACCAGCGGGCTGTTTTCGAAGGTGGCGCCGTCGAGCCGGTCGTAGCGGACGAAGGCGCCGAACCAGACATGGCGGAAGCGCTTGGACAGCGAAGCCAGCGCCATGCTGCCGGAATAGCCGCCCTGTGCTCGGTAGGCCGGTCGCGCCGCGGTGGCGAATTGCTCGTCGACGGAATAGAAATACTGGTTGTAGCGCGCGGTCGAGAACAGCGGACCCGCCATCAGGCCCAGGTTCCAGCCGGGCAGGCCGCCAACGTTGGCAACGTCGAGGTTCAGGTTAGGTGAAAAGATCCAGCCGATCGCCCTGGGCGACGATTCCACGGTCACGGCCAGCCGTACGGGCAGCCGCAGGTCCAGCCTGGTGCGGTCCTCGGCGGAATGCCAGAGCGTGATCGCCAGCGAAGGCCCGATTTCCACCGCGGTCTTGAGATCCGGCATGCCGCGGCGGACTTCATCCTGGCTGCTCCTGACCGGTAGCGAGAGGCCGAGGCTGACATTGAGTTCGATCTGGTCGCTGTCGAACAGCTTGCCGCGCACGCCGTTGCGGTCCGCGCGCAGGTGCTCGCCGCGGTAGACGAAGTAGGGCACCGGAAACAGCAGGTTGGCGCGCGAGTCCGAGCCGCGGTAGTGCGGCAGGGTGATGCCGCCGACCCCAAGCCCGGCCTCCCACAACGGCCGGTCGATGGCATCGAAGTCCTGCGCCGCGCAGGTGGTGGCGAAGGCTGCGGCAATGGCCGGGAGAGCGCGCCAGCGCTTGCGCGGCCCGGTCTGTGGCGAAGCATGCCGTGGTTGGCTGGCGCAAAACCCGGCTCGCATATCGTGGCTCCGGAGGAACTTCGTGGAAGGGCGGGGGAAAACCGGGCAGGACGGATACCTGGGCAAGTATAGCCAGAGCGCGGCCCGCTGCGCGGTTCCGGTTCAGCCGCGGTACTTTTCGCACTCGCTGCGCAGGCTGGCGGCGCTGCTGGAGCGCGGGCCGCGGCAGCATCCCATCACTATCGTCTAGCGGACCCAGCGCTCGACCCGCGCCTGCAGGCGCGGCCCGACCAGCAGGATGGCGGGAATCACGATCACATAGCCGACCCCCCACGAGCGCAGCCACGTCAGCACAAATGCCTCGGTGAACCCGATATTGAGGGCGAGCAGGGCGAACGAGATGATCCCCGTGGTGACCACGCCCATCGACAGCGCGAAGGCGATTTTCCGTTTCAGTTCTACGTTCATGGCGAATCTCATGTCTTGAAAATCCGGGCGCGTGCGTTCAGCGCGCAATCCCGTACCGCGCCGCCGGCTGCGCATGCGAAAGATTGGGCCCGAGCGCGGCGCGTGCCGCCTCGAAGGCCTGCCAGTCCGCGGCGTCGGGCAACGACGGCAGCGTGATCACCTCGCCCTGGTCCAGTCCTGCCAGTGCAGCATCGACAAGGTCGTCGCCGTCCATCACCAGCGTTTCCGGCAGGTTCTCGACAGGGTGGCCGGCAATATCCCAGAACGCCGTGCGGGTCGCCCCCGGCAGCACCGCCTGGACCCGCACGCCGTGGCCGGCAAGCTCATGCTGCAGCGACTGGGTAAAGGCCAGCACAAAGGCCTTGGAGCCGCCGTACACGCCGTTCAGCACCTCGGGCGCGAGCGCGACGATCGACGCAATATTGATGATCGTGCCCCGGCCCCGCGCCACGAAGGCGGGCGCGGCGGCGTAGGTGAGGCGGGTCAGCGCCGTGACGTTGAGTTCGATCATCGCCTGCATGGTGTCCGCATCCGACACCAGCAACGGCGACGCGCCACCGAAGCCCGCGTTGTTGACCAGCGTGGTGATGCTGGCGTCCGTCCTCAGGATGTTCTCGACATGGCGTAGTTCGGCCGCCTGGCCCAGGTCGGCCGTGACGATCTCGACGGAGCGGCCGGTCTGGTCGGTGATGCGCCGCGCCAGGGTCTCGAGGCGGCTGCGGTTGCGCGCCACCAGGATCAGGTCATGGCCGCGGCGCGCGAGCCGGTCCGCGTAGATGGCGCCGATGCCCGAAGACGCCCCGGTGATCAGGGCGGTGCCAGCGTAGGTATGAGTTGTCACGTTGAAGCTCCAAGACAGTGGGAAGGCAGTGAGAAGGTCGGTGGCAGCCGGCGGTGCGAATTGCCGCTGCGTGCATCGAAGATTAGGTGCACAATGGCAATGGCAACAATGTCGTAGATCCCACCTTTTATGCCATGGCGGGGAAATGTGGCTTCCACTGCCATCAGGAGTTCACCATGCACCATGTGGCCATTGCGCTCTATCCAGGCTTCCAGGCGCTGAACCTTGCGGTGTCGACGGTGCTCGAGTTCGCCAACCGGGCGCTTGGCGAGCCGCTGTACCAGGTTCACTTGCTGTCCGAACATGGCGGCCCCGTGGCGAGCTCCGGCGGCTTTGCCGTCAGCACCGTGCCCTTTGGCCGGCGTCGCTTCGATACCGTGCTGGTGGTGGGCGACAATGACGTGCTGCCCGCACCGCCGGCCCTGGTGAGGTTCCTGCAGCGCGCGGCGCGCACTTCGCGGCGCATCGGCGCCACGTGTACCGGTGCCTTTACCCTGGCGGAGGCGGGCCTGCTGGCCGGCCGCCGTGCCACCACGCACTGGTATTACGCCGAGGAGCTGCGGCGCCGCTTCCCGGACGTCAGCGTGGAGGAGGACCGCATCTTTATCATCGACGGTCCGGTGTGGACCTCGGCCGGGATGTCGGCCTGCATCGACCTGGCGCTGGCGCTGGTGGAGAAGGACGCCGGCGCCGCGGTCGCGCGCGGCGTGGCCAGGAGCCTGGTTGTGTACCATCGCCGCGCCGGCGGCCAGTCGCAATTCTCGGCGCTGCTGGAGCTGGAGCCGCGCTCCGACCGCATTCGCGGTGCGCTGGATTTCGCCCGGCAGAACCTGCAACAGGACCTGTCGGTGGAGCAGCTGGCGAATGCGGCGCACCTCAGCGCCCGCCAGTTCTCGCGCGCCTTCCGCGACGAAACCGGGCAGAGCCCGGCCAAGGCCGTTGAGCGCCTGCGCGTCGAGGCGGCGCGGCTGATGATGGAAAGCGGCCGCCATCCCATCGATGTGGTCGCCCGCGATACCGGCTTTGGCGATGCCGAGCGCATGCGGCGTGCCTTCCTGCGTGCGTTCGGGCAACCGCCCCAGGCGATCCGCCGCATGGCGCGCGGCGGCGCCTTGCAGACGGCCTAGCTGGTGTAGCCGTCACATTGGCTGGATATAGGGGTCTCTGGCAAGGCGTCTTTCGCGAACGCCGGAAGCGGAATCGCGCCGATATGCGCAATACGCCAGCTAGAATCCGAAAACAGCTTCCCTTGGCACGGCATCATGAGACACGAATCTGGCGTCATGCACGGCGAACCGCAGGAGCCCCCCGGGCGCGACCCGGCGGATGCGGCGACCTTGCCCAACGGCAATGCGCGCTACATCAATCGCGAACTCAGCCAGCTGGAATTCTTTTACCGCGTGCTGCAGCAGGCGGCCGACCCCGCCATGCCGCTGCTCGAGCGCCTGCGGGCCCTGTGCACCTTCAGCAGCAACCTCGACGAGTTCTACGAAGTCCGCGTGGCGGGATTGAAGGAACAGTGCGTGCTGTCGTCGCCGGTGGTCGGCCCGGACGGGCTGACGCCCCAGGCTGTTTATGCCGCGGTCAACCAGCGCGTGCGTGAGCTGGTCGATCAGCAGTACCGGCTGTTCAATGACGTGCTGATTCCTGCCATGGCGCAGGAGCAGATCTGCTTCCTGCGGCGGCCATCGTGGAACGCCGCGCAGCAAGACTGGATTCGCGAGTTCTTCTTTGCCGAGCTGATGCCGGTCCTGACGCCGATCCGGCTGGACCCGGCGCATCCGTTCCCGCGGGTGCTGAACAAGAGCCTGAACTTCGCCGTCGAGCTCGAGGGCAAGGATGCATTCGGCCGCAGTTCCGGCAATGCCATCGTGCAGGCGCCCCGGGCGCTGCCGCGCGTGATCGCGCTGCCGGCGGAGATCGCCGGATGCGAACACGGCTTCGTGTTCCTCTCTTCGATCCTGCATGCCCACGTCGGCGAGCTGTTCAGCGGCATGACGGTGCGCGGCTGCTACCAGTTCCGGGTCACGCGCAACAGCGAGCTGTTTGTCGACGAGGAAGAGGTCAAGAACCTGCGCGAGGCGCTGCAGGGCGAGCTGCCGCACCGGCACCTGGGCGATGCGGTGCGGCTCGAGGTGGCTGACAACTGCCCGCGCGCCATGACCGCGTTCCTGCAGGAGCAGTTTGGCCTCGCGCCGGCCGAGGTGTTCGCGGTCAACGGCCCGGTCAACCTGGTCCGCATGATGCAGGTGCCGGACCAGGTCGACCGGCCGGAACTGAAATACCCGCCGTTCCGGCCGGGCTTGCCGAAGGCGCTGCGAGACCAGCCCGATATCTTCCGCGCGATGCGCGATGGCGACATCCTGCTGCACCATCCGTTCCAGTCGTTTGCGCCGGTGGTCGATTTCGTCAGGCAGGCAGCACAGGATCCTGACGTGGTGGCGATCAGCCAGACGGTGTACCGGGCCGGGCACGACTCGGCGCTGCTGTCGTCGCTGATCGAGGCAGCCCGCAACGGCAAAGAGGTCACGGCCGTGGTGGAGCTGATGGCGCGCTTCGACGAAGAAGCCAACATCGGCTGGGCGGGCCAGCTCGAGGAAGTGGGGGCGCATGTGGTCTATGGCGTGGTCGGTTTCAAGGCGCACGCCAAGATGCTGATGGTGGTGCGGCGCGAGGACGGACGACTGCGGCGCTACGTGCATCTCGGCACCGGCAACTATCATCACGAGACCTCGCGCAGCTATACGGATTTCGGCTTGCTGACCTGCGATGAAGCGCTGACGCAGGACGTGGCCCAGGTCTTCAGCCAGCTGACCGGCCGCGGCCAGACGCAAAGCATGACCCATATCTGGCAATCGCCGTTTACGCTCAAGCAGCAGCTGCTGGCAGCGATCCGGGGCGAGACCGAACACGCCAGGGCCGGGCGCGAGGGCCGCATCGTCGCCAAGATGAATATGCTGCTGGAGCCCGAGCTGATCCAGGCGCTGTATGACGCGTCAGGCCAGGGCGTGCGCATCGACCTGATCGTGCGGGGCGCGTGCGCGCTGCGTCCGGGTGTGGCCGGACTGTCCGAGCACATTACGGTGAAATCGGTGATGGGCCGGTTTCTCGAGCACTCGCGCATCTTCTGCTTCCACGACGGCGGCGCCGAACGGGTCATGCTGTCGAGCGGGGAATGGATGGAACGAAGCCTGTCGCGTCGCATCGAAATTTGCTTTCCGGTGCTCGATGCGCGCCTGAAGGCAAGGATTCTTGCCGAGGGCCTGGAGCCGTATCTGTCCGACCGGCGTGAAGCGTGGATGATGACGCCCGAAGGCAACTATGTGCGCCCGCCGGTGCCGGACGGGGAGTCGGCGCAGCGCAGGCTGCTGGCTGCGTTGACATGAGTGCTAGGTAGCGTCCCCGATTGCCCATACGCATCAATGACACCGCCGACTCTCGGTGCAGGCTGCCTCAGTCGATCAGCTTCCCCTGCGCATCGAAGAACGGATAAGCAGGCCCATGGTCCCCGATGGCAACGGCATGGGTGACCAGTCCGTGCACGGGATGCCACCAGTGCAGCAGCATGCCCGGCGGCTCCATCCGGAAGCGCGAAGCCGCCTGCGGATCGAGGTCCAGCGCGACCTGGTGCGCCGGGCCGGGCGCGGTCATGGCGATGGTGCCGCCGAAGCGCCGGGTGATATGCCGATGCAGATGGCCGCACAGCACCCGCTCCACCTGTGGATGGCGTCGCACCACGGCCTCGAGCAGCGCGGCGTTCTCCAGGCCCTGCTGGTCCATATGGCCGATGCCGGTGTGGAAAGGCGGGTGATGCAGCATCAGCAGCGTGGGGCGCTGCGGGGCAGCGGCCAGCGCGGATTCCAGCCATGGCAGCGCATCCGGGTCGACGCGCCCGCCGCTATGGCCGGGGACGGTGCAGTCGAAGGCGATCAGCGTCAAAGGCCCCGCGTCGATGCGGTAATGGACCGGGGCGTCGCCATCGCCCGCGGCGAACAGATAGGCGTGATCGGCGTGATCGGAAAATACGCGGCGCAGTGCGCCGCGGCTGTCGTGATTGCCCGGCATCAGCCGCACCGGTATCAGCAAGGAGTCAAGGATCCCGCGCAGAAAGCGATATTCATCCTCGCTGCCGAAGTCGACCAGGTCGCCGGTCACCACCGCAATGTCGGGGCGCTGCGGCAACGCCAGCAGCGTGTCGATGCACTGGCGCAGGGCGCCTGCGGTATCCACGCGCCGGTAGGAGAGCTTGCCGCCCGCCTTGATATGCAGGTCCGTGATGTGGGCGACCAGGTAGGGAGTGGCCGAGGGGGCGTTCTGCATCATGCCGCGCTCCCTACTGACACCGAGGGCGCAGCGGGCACCGTCAGCAGATGGCCAGTATCGATACGCAGGCCAACGCGGTCGCCGGCTACCCAGCGGTCGCGTCGCGCGGTATCGAGCACGATCGGGGCCGGTGCGCCGACATCGACCAGCAGCCGGGTCGCATGGCCAAGGAACAGGGCCGTGACGACACTGCCGGCCACATGGACGTCGGGCGCATTCGGTGCGTCGGCCAGCGCTACGTCCTCGGGCCGGAACATCAGCTCCACCTGCTCCATCTCGATGGGCCGCGGCTCACGCGGCAAGGCGCCACCAGGCACGCGCCATACCTGGTGATCCGCAGCCGCCGGCAAGCGATTCATCGAGCCGATGAAGTCGGCGACGAAGGCATTGGCCGGATGCCGGTAGATGTCCTGCGGCGTGCCGCTTTGCGCGATGCGGCCCTTGTCCATCACGATGATGCGGTCGCCAAGCGCCATCGCCTCGGCCTGGTCGTGCGTGACATACACGGTGGTGATGCGCAGGCTGCGCAGCAGCTGGTTGATGTCGGCGCGCAGCGCATCGCGCAGCTTGGCATCGAGCGCGGTCAGCGGTTCGTCCAGCAGCAGCACACGCGGCTGCACGGCGATGGCGCGCGCCAGCGCCACGCGTTGGCGCTGGCCCCCGGACAGCTGGTCGACGCGCCGGTTGGCGAAGGCGCCCAGCTGCATCATGGCGAGCATGTCGTCGACCCGGCGCCGGCGGGTCTGTGCGTCGACCTTGCGCACGCGCAGGCCATAGCCAATATTCTCGGCCACGGTCATATTGGGGAACAGGGCATAGTTCTGGAACACCATGCCGACACCGCGCTGTTCGATCGGCAGATGCGTGACCGCTGCGCCGCCGAACAGGACCTCGCCGCCCGGATCGGGAAATTCCAGCCCCGCGATCATCCGCAGCGTGGTGGTCTTGCCGCAGCCGGACGGACCGAGCAGCACGACAGTTTCGCCGGCACCGATGTCCAGGTCCAGTGGTTCGAGCGCGCGCGTGCCGTCGGGGAAGGTCTTGCCGCATTGGCGCAGGGCGATGGTGGTGGGCTCATGCATGGCGAGGGGCCTCCGTCTGTGGCTGGGATTGCGGCGTGCTGTCCGGTCCGGCTGGCGAGTTCAGCGAAGTGGTGACCGTGCCGGCGAACGGCATGGCCGTGTCCTGCACCACATGTCGTTGGGTCCGGGCACCCAGCGCGGACACCAGTTGCATGATCACCAGCAGCGGAATGATCATCAGGAAAAACACGATGGTGTAGGCAGAGCCGATCTCCAGGCGCATCGAGGCGTAGCTGTCGGCGAGCCCGACCGGAAGCGTCTGCGTGGTGGGCGTATGGAGCATCCAGGTCAGGTTGAATTCGCCGACCGAAAGCGTCACCACCATCAGCGCGCCGGCGAGTATCCCTTGCCGGCAATTCGGCAGCACCACGGTGAAAAAACGCTGCATGCGGGTCGCGCCGAGACTGGCGGCGGCGTCCTCGAGCGTGCGAATATCGATGGCGGACATGATGGCCAGCACCGAGCGCACCATGAAGGGCAGCGTGAACAGCACATGCCCGATCAGGATGAAGACCCAGCTGGTGCGCAGCCATGGCAGGCCGCCATACAACAGGATCAGGCCGAGCGCGGTCGCGAGTCCGGGGATCGCCACCGGCAACATCAGCAATTCCTCGATCAGCCGGGTCACGCGGCTGCGGCGCAGCGCCATGTAATAGGCGGCTGGAACGCCGAGCACCAGCGTGCAGAGCAGGCACGCCAGCGCGATCCATAGCGACAGGAAGATGGTGTTGCGGTACAGGCCCCACACTTCCTCGACCCAGCGCGTGGTCAGGCCGCTCTGCAGCCCGACGAAGATATTGTTGGTGAGGCCGGCCAGCACCGACAGCGCCACGGGGACAGTCATGAACGCGCAAACGGCGAGCGTCAGTGCGAGTTGCGCCCAATAGGCGGAGCCGCGACGGTTGGTCTTCATGCTTGCTCCTACGCGGTGGCGGCAACCGCGTTGCCGGAAAGATGACGCGCCACCGCCAGCAGCGCCCAGGTCACGACACCGAGCAGGATGGACAGCGCGGCGGCCATGCCGAAGTTGGCGTAGTTGGTGAACTCGTTGTAGATCGTGAGCGGAAGCACGTCGAGTTGCGTGGCAAGGGTAAAGGCGGTGCCGAACGCGCCCATGCTGGTGGCGAAGCAGATCGCGCCGCTGGAGATCAGCGCGGGCATCAGCGCGGGCAGCATCACGTCGCGCACCACGCGCCAACGGCCGGCGCCCAGTGAGCGGGCCGCTTCCTCCAGCGAGGCGTCGAGTTTTTCGACCGCCGCCATCACGGTCAGGATCACGCGTGGAATCGAGAAATACAGGTAGCCGACGAACAACCCGGCCATGCCATAGGCAAAGGTCCAGCGCTCGCCGGCGAGCAGGTCGCCCACCGATGCGAGCAGGCCGTTGCGCCCGCCCAGCATGATGACCATGAAACCGATCACCACGCCGGGGAAGGCCAGCGGAAAGGTCAGCATCGCGACCAGCACCGGCTTGCCCGGCACCGGATGCCGCTGCAGGAAGGTGCCCGCCACGCCGGCGATCGCCAGCGTGGCCAGCGTCACCGAGGCCGACAGCAGCACCGTGGACAGCAGGCTGTGCAGGTAGCGCGGGCTCGACAGCACGGTCCAGTAGACTCCCGCGCCGTTTTCCCCGGCCACGCTGACCGCCAGCAACTTGGCCATCGGCAGGCAGAAGAACGCCAGGAAAACGATCAGCGCCGGCAGTGCGAAGACGATCAGCGTGCGGGCGGTTGGCGCAGTGGTGCGACGGCGCATGGGTTTCTCCATCTTGAGAGGGACTGGCCGGGGCGACGCGCGCCCCGGCGCGGCGTCAGCGCACTTCCTTCAGGTACTGGTCGCTGAAGGTCTTTTGCACTTCGGCCATCTTGCCGTAGTCGATGGTCTTCGCGCGCGCATAGTCCGAGGCCGGCAGGAAGCGGGCCTCAACTTCCTTGGACACTGCCTTGGCCCGTACCGGGCGCAGATACGCATTGGCCCAAAGCGACTGGCCGGCGTCGGACAGCACGAAGTCCAGCACCTTGCGGGCTTCCGCAGGGTGCGGCGCCTTGTTGACCATGCTCATGACGTAGGGCACCACCAGCGAGCCCTCCCTGGGAATCACGAAGGCAACGTTGGCGCGATCCTTGTAGCGCGCGCGATAGGCGTTGAAGTCGTAGTCCAGCAGGATCGGGATTTCACCGGACAGCACGCGCGCGTACGCGGTCTGCTTCGGCACGATGGGCTGGTTCTTCTGCAGGTCCTTGAAGAACTTGAGGGCCGGGCCGAAGTTGTCCAGCGAGCCGCCCAGGGCCTGGTTGATCGCCACCGCGCCGACATAGCCGACAAAGGCGCTGGCCGGGTCGAGATAGCCGACCATGCCCTTGTACTCGGGCTTCTGCAGGTCGGCCCATGACTGCGGCACCGGCTTGCCGCGCAACGCGTCGACATTGACCATCAGGCCCAGCGTGCCCGAATGGATGGCAAACCAGTGGCCCTGCGGATCCTTCAGGCCGTCGGGAATGTCATTCCAGTTGGCGGGCTTGTACGGGGCCGTCACGCCTTCCTTCTGCGCCTGGATGCCGAAGGTCACGCCGTAATACACCACGTCGGCCACCGGATTGGCCTTTTCCGCGACGATCTGGGCCAGCGACTGGCCCGAGTTCTTGTTGTCGTGCGGCACCGTGACGCCGGTCTTCTCCTTGATCGCGCGGATCTGCGCTGCCCAGTCCGCCCATTCCGGCGGGCAGTTGTAGCAGATTGCCGTTTGCGCGGCCGCGGCGTGGCTGAATACGACCGCGCCAACCGTGGGCAGCAGCCAGCGCAAGCGGCGCAGCCAGGACGAAGTCGATTGCATGATGCACTCCTTTTCTAGATACGACGGTGGTGGAAAACGACGTAGGGAAAACGGCATAGGACGCGGCGATGTCGGCGCTGCTTAGGTTGCAGTGCCGCTAGGCCGGCGGCCCGACGGTAGCGCCTTCGCGCAGCGCGTGCGGCAGCAGCGTCGCGCGCGGCAAGCGGGGGTCAGGCGCGGCCCCGGCGCTGGCTGGCTCCAGCCGCGCCAGCAGGCAGCCCAGCGCACGGGCACCGATCTCGTTGTTAGGCTGTGCCACGGTGGACAGCGGCGGTTCCAGCAACTGGCCGAGTTCGATGCCGTCATAGCCCAGCACGGATACATCGCCGGGCACGGACACCCCCAGGCGCTTCAGGATGGCAATCACACCGATCGCCAGCATGTCGTTGGTACAAAACAGCGCGGTGGGCGCGGATGGCGCCGTGACGAATTGCCGGATGCGCTCGACCTCCGCCGGCGTGTGCGTGGGCGTATGGGCTGGCAGGGACAGCGGCGGCAACGGTTGCAGGCCATGCGCGCGCATCGCGTCCTGGTAACCCATGTGGCGCTGCCTGGCGCGGTCGGACGCGACGAAGGCGCCCGACACCACCGCGATGCGCCGATGCCCGGCAGCGATCAGCGTCTCGACGCCGGCGCGCGCGCTGACGCGGTTGTCCACCGATACCGAATAGCGTTTGCCCCGGCGCGCTGCCTGGTTGTACGCCAGGACATAAGGCACGCCTTCGGCATCCAGCTGTTCCAGCACCGCGCTGCGGGCGGCATCGGCCACCGTCAGCACCAGGCCGTCGACGCGGTGACGCAGCAGATATTCGATCCGCTCGCGTTCACGGGCCGGGTCGTAGCGGCTGGTCACCAGCATCAGCGAATAGCCTTGCGCCAGCGCCGCTTCCTCGATGCCGTGCCAGCATTCGGCGAACACCGCATTCTCGAGCGTCGGCAGCATGACCCCCACGATGCGCGAGCGCTGGGCCCGCAGCTTGGCACCCAGCAGGTTGGGGCGGAAGCCAAGCTCACCCGCCGCCTGCAATACGCGCTCGGCAGTGTCCTGGCGCACCAGCTCCGGATTGCTGAACACACGCGAGGCGGTCGCCAGCGACACGCCCGCGGCCCTGGCGACATTGACCAGGGTCGCGCCATTGGATGGCGCGGGCGGAGCGGCGAGGGCGGTGGCGTTGCGGCGCATTGGGCAGTAGTCGGAATCAGTGCAGGAGCTAGCAGCAGTCGGTGCAGAAGAAAATGAAAACGTTTTCATTCAAGCCGCAAAAAAACGGGTGTCAAGGACAACCGTTGGTGCGGTGCGCCGCCAGACATCCGGCGGGGTCGTGCAATTGGCCTGGAAGGCCGAACGAGGGCGATTGTGCGGGGCGCAAGTGACAGCGGGATGACACCAGGAGCCAGATTTACGTGTCCCCGTATTGCGCGGGTCCGGCAACATACGCTATAGTTCGGCCTCTCTGCTGCAGCGCAGGTACGAAAGAGGCTGCAGCAGGCACCGACACAGGAGTGGTAGTTCAGTCGGTTAGAATACCGGCCTGTCACGCCGGGGGTCGCGGGTTCGAGTCCCGTCCACTCCGCCAGTATCAAGGAAACGCCCGCGCCAGCGGGCGTTTTTCATTTTGCGGAGTGGAGGAAGCCGCCTGCGCGGCTTCCGGCGGGAATCGAAGGGCTGCGCCTGCAGGCGCAGCCGCGGCCTGCGGTACGTAGGCGAGTCCCGTCCACTCCGCCAGTATCAAGGAAACGCCCGCGCCAGCGGGCGTTTTCATTTGCGCCATGGCGTTGCGCCGTCATGTTCGCCACCCTGCACAAAGGGCGCTTGCCCACCGGCTCCTGATAGAATCGCGGAGTTTGTCTTTCGTGCCAATCCACTACCCGAATCCGCATGCTTGATTTCGTACGCAACAACCGGCGCCTGATGCTCTTGCTGCTGCTGGTGCTTGTTTTCCCGTCGTTCGTGTTCTTCGGCGTGGAAAGCTATTCGCGCTTCATGGACAGCTCGCACGATGCCGCCAAGGTCGACGGCCGGGCCATCAGCGTGCAGGAGGTCGACAACGTGGTGCGCGACCAGAGCGAGCGCGCGCGCCAGATCCTGGGCGCCAACTATGACCCGCGCCAGTTCGAGGGCCCGGAGGCACGCAAGGCCGTGCTCGAGCAGCTGATCCAGCAGCGCGTGATGGCCAATGCGGTGGCCAGCGAGCACCTGACGGTGTCGGACGCCAGGCTGGTCGAAGAGATCAACAGCCTGCCGGCGATTGCGCAGCTGCCGCGCGGCAAGGACGGCAAGATCGACGACAAGGCTTACCTGCAGTTGCTGCAGTCGCAGGGCATGACGCCCGAGCAGTTCGATGCGCGCATGCGCTTCGAACTGGCCACGCAGCAGCTGGGTGGGTCGATTGCCGCGACCGCGTTCGTGCCAAAGTCGCTGATCGAGCGCCTGATGGCGGTGCGCGACCAGCAGCGCGAGGTGCAGGCGCTGCTGTTCAAGCCCGCCGGCTACACCGCCAAGGTGCAGCCCGACGCCGCCGCGCTGAAGGCCTACTATGACAGCCACCAGCAGGACTTCTCGGTGCCGGAGCAGGCCAAGGTGGAATACCTGGTGCTGTCGGGCGAGGCCCTGGCCGCGTCGCAGGCGGTGACGCCGGAAGAGCTGAAGTCGTACTACGAAAGCAATATCGCGCGCTTCCGCGTGGACGAGCAGCGCCGCGCCAGCCACATCCTGATCAGCGCGCCCAAGGATGCGCCGGCGGCGCAGCGCCAGGCCGCCAAAGACAAGGCGACCAAGCTGCTGGAAGAAGTGCGCAAGCATCCGGACAGCTTCGCCGACGTCGCGCGCAAGAACTCGCAGGATCCGGGTTCGGCCGAGAAGGGCGGCGACCTTGGCTTCATGGGCCGCGGCGCGCTGGTCAAGCCGTTCGAGGACGCCATGTACGCGCTCAAGGAAGGCCAGATCAGCGACGTAGTCGAGACCGACTTCGGCTACCACATCATCAAGCTGACCGGCACCAAGCCCGCCGAGACCAGGCCGCTCGAGGCCGTGCGCACCGAGCTGGAAGCCGAGCTGCGCAAGCAGTTCGCCGACAAGAAGTTTGCCGAGCAGGCCGATGCCTTCGGCAATACCGTCTACGAGCAGGCCGACAGCCTCAAGCCCGCCGCCGACAAGTTCAAGTTGACCATCCAGACCGCCGACAACGTCACGCGCCAGCCGAATCCGGCACTGGGCGCGCAAAGCCCGCTGAACAACGAGAAGCTGCTCAAGGCGCTGTTCAGCGACGACGCGATCAAGAACAAGCGCAACACCGAAGCCGTGCAGGTCGCGCCCAACACGCTGGTGGCCGCGCGCATCGTCGCGTACCGCCCGGCAACCGTGCGCAAGTTCGAGGAAGTCGAAGCCCAGGTGCGCGAAGGCTATGTCGCGCAGCAGGCGGCGGCGCTGGCGCGCAAGGACGGCGAGGCGCGCCTGGCCGCGCTGAAGCAGGCCGACAGTGCCGAGGGCTTTGGCCCGGTGCAGACGGTGTCGCGCACCAAGGCCGAAGGCATGACGCCGCAGGCCGTGGAAGCCGTGATGCGCGCCGATGCCGCCAAGCTGCCGGCGCTGGTCGGTGTCGACCTGGTCGCGCAGGGCTATGCGGTCTATCGCATCACCAAGGTCAACCAGCCGGCGCAGGCCAACCCGGCCCAGCGCCAGGCCGAGGCCCAGCAGCTGGCGCAACTGGCCGGTCAGACCGACCTGCAGGCCTTCTATGAAAGCCTGAAGGCGCGCTCCAAGGTCAAGCTGCTGACGCCGGCGGGTGCGACGCAGGAGCAGGGCGCCGATTGATCGGCGCCAGGCCGGCGCGAGGCCACGCTGAAACGGAAACCCCTGCTGCATGGCAGGGGTTTTTGTCATCATCACCGAACGGGGGGTGATGTGAGGGCGAAGCAGTGATGCAGCGATCGACTTCGTGGATGCGCCGGCCCTCACCCCCGCCCCTCTCCCGCAAGCGGGAGAGGGAGCAAACAAGCGGGAGGAAACATGCTGTTGGGATCGCACGCGACAGCGCCGTGCGAGCGCAGCGACGCACTCCGTGCCCGAGCCGTAGACCTGAGATAGGGAGCGCGCGCAGCGCAGCCGAAGGCGTCCCACCGACAACGCACTTAGAAGGCTGCCACCGACCTAAAGTCGGGTTCGTCCATCCGCCCTCGAACGCCAGGCACCTCCAGGTAGCGTCAGCAGGGTCGAACCACCAACCGCCGGACCGCAAGTCACCACCGCTGGAACCACCAACGCCGCCTTAGCCAGCCGCTTAGGCGACGCGCTCTTTGCCTCCTTTCTGTCGCTCGGACAGAAAGGAGGTCGCCGGCTACGCCGGCGAAACAGCCGCGCCCGCCAAGCACGACAACCCAATCACAACCCCCTCACTTGCCCTCGCTTCTCCTCAGCAATGGCTTGAGCTGCGGCCACACCGTCTCGAGCAGTGCCGGCTGCGCCGCCGCGGTCGGATGAATGCGGTCCGGCTGGAACCAATCCTGCCGCGCGATCACCTGGTCAAGGAAGAACGGCACCAGCCGCACCTTGTATTCATTCGCCAGCCTGGGATAGAGCGAGACGAACTTTTCGGTGTAGTCCTGGCCATAGTTTGGCGGGATGCGCATGCCGATCAGCAATACGCTGGCGCCGGCCTGCTGCGCCGTGGTGACGAGGTTGCGCAGGTTGGCCTCGGTGGACTGCAGCGGCAAGCCGCGCAGCGCATCGTTGGCGCCCAGCTCGATCACCACGATGGCGGGGCGGTGCCGCGACAGCAACTCCGGCAGGCGGGTCTTGCCGCCAATGGTGGTCTCGCCGCTGATGCTCGCGTTGACGACGCTATAATCGAAGCGCTCTTGCCGCAGCCGGTCCTGCAGCAGCGTGACCCAGCCCGCGCCGCGCGCGATGCCGTATTCGGCCGACAGGCTGTCGCCCAGCACCAGCAGCGCCGGGGCCTTGGCCGGGGTCGTGGCCTTTGCCTGGGCCTGGGCCTGCGCCGGTCCGGCAGCCGAAATCGCCAGCGTCATGCCGGCTGCCAGCAGCAGCCTGCGCTTTCTTCCTCGGATCCCTATATCCATGTCTTCTTCCATTCTTGCAGTCGAATCCCTTGGAAAGACCGTAGCCGACACGACCGGTTCGCTGACGATTTTGCACGACGTGACGTTTTCCGTCACGCCGGGCGAAACGCTCGCCATCGTGGGCGCGTCCGGATCCGGCAAGTCTACGCTGCTGGGGCTGCTGGCCGGGCTGGACCTGCCCAGCACCGGCACGGTGCGGCTGCAGGGCCAGGACCTGTATGCGCTGGACGAGGACCAGCGCGCCGCGGTGCGCGGCCGGCATGTCGGCTTCGTGTTCCAGTCGTTCCAGCTGGTGGGCCACCTGACCGCGCTGGAAAACGTGATGCTGCCGCTGGAACTGCGCGGCGAAACCGCGCAGGTGCGCGAGCGCGCGGTCGACATGCTGCAGCGCGTGGGGCTGGGCGCGCGCCTGGGCCATTACCCGCGCACGCTGTCGGGCGGCGAGCAGCAGCGCGTGGCGCTGGCGCGCGCCTTCGTCGCGCGCCCTGACATCCTGTTCGCCGACGAACCGACCGGCAGCCTCGATACCGCCACCGGCGAAGCAGTGATCGCGCTGATGTTCGAACTGAACCGCGATGCCGGCTCGACGCTGGTGCTGGTCACGCATGACCGCTCGGTGGCGTCGCGCTGCGGGCGCGTGCTGACCATCGACGCCGGCCGCGTGGCCAGCGACGAATGGATCGGCGCCGAGGTCTAGGTCTGGCGGCTAGGGGCTAGCTGGCCGCGCCCGCCTGCAGCACCGCGCGGGCGCGCGCGATCAGCGCGGCGGTGGAGGCATCGTGCTGGCCGGTGGCGGTGCCGGCCAGTTCGGCCTCGATCGGCCGCGCCAGGATCTTGCCCAGTTCCACGCCCCACTGGTCGAACGAGTTGATGCGCCACACCACGCCCTGCACGAAGGTGCGGTGCTCGTACAGCGCAATCAGCGCGCCCAGCACATTGGGCGTCAGGTCCTCCATCAGCAACGTATTGCTGGGGCGGTTGCCGTCGAACACCATATGCGCGATGCGCACCTCGTCCTTCAGCCCGGCGGCGCGCAGTTCGTCGGCGCTGCGTCCGCGCATCAGCGCCTCGGCCTGCGCAAAGCAATTGGCCAGCAGCTTGGCGTGATGGCCCGGCAGCCGGCGCGGCGGCACCAGCGGCGCGACGAAATCGACCGGCACCACCTGCGAGCCCTGGTGGATCTGCTGGAAGTAGGCATGCTGGCCGTTGGTGCCGGCCGTGCCCCACACCACCGGCGAGGTATGCGCACGGACGGGCTGGCCGTCGAGCTGCACCGACTTGCCGTTGCTCTCCATCTCCAGCTGCTGCAGGAAGGCGGGGAACAGCTCCAGCGAGGTCGAGTAGGGCGCCATGCAGCTGGTGGGCAGGTTCCAGAAGTTGCGGTACCAGATGCCCAGCATGCCGAGGATCACCGGCATGTTGCGCTCCAGCGGCGCGCTGCGGAAATGCTCGTCCATCGCGCGTCCGCCGGCGAGCAGGTCGGCAAAGGCATCGAAGCCCACCGCCAGCGTGATCGACAGGCCCACCGACGACCACAGCGAAAAGCGTCCGCCGATCCAGTCCCAGAATTCGAACATATTGGCCGGGTCGATGCCGAACTCGCGCACCGCCTCGGTATTGGTCGAGACCGCGACGAAGTGCTTGGCCAGGTCCTGCTCGGCCACGCCGCCGGCGACAAACCATGCGCGCGCGCTGTGCGCGTTGGCCATGGTCTCGAGCGTGGTGAAGGTCTTGGAGCAGACGATCACCAGCGTGCGCTGCGGATCGAGCCGCACCAGGGTCTCGGCGAGGTCGGTGCCGTCGACGTTGGAGACGAAATGCATGCGCGGCGCGGTATTGCCATCGGCATCGGCGAGATGCGCCAGCGCCCGGCACACCATGCGCGGCCCCAGGTCGGAGCCGCCGATGCCGATGTTGATGACATCGGTGATGCGCTCGCCGGTCGCGCCCTTCCAGGCGCCGCTGCGCACGCGCGCGGAGAAGTCGCGCATGCGCGCCAGCACCTGCTGGATGGCCGGCACCACGGCTTCGCCGTCGACCTTGTAGCCGGCGCCGGCGGTGGCGCGCAGCGCCACGTGCAGGGCCGCGCGGTCTTCGGTGGTGTTGATATGCTCGCCCGCGAACATCGCGTCGCGACGGTGGGTGACGCCGGCCTCGGCCGCGAGCTGCATCAGCAGGCTCATGGTCTGCGCGGTGATGCGGTTCTTCGAGTAATCGAGATAGAGGCCGGCGGCCTCGAGCGAGCATTGCGCGACGCGCTGTGCGCCTTCGCGATCGAACCAGTCGCGCATCTGGGCGTCGCGAAGGGTGTCATGGTGCCGCAGCAGGGCGTTCCAGGCGTGAAGGTCAGTGGGCATGCAGGACTAGCGTGCAGGACTGGCGGGTTGCAGGGCGCGAGCCGCGGGGCATTGCCGGCTTGCAAGACGGAGCGGTAAGTATATCGCCAGCGATCGCGGCATCGCGGCTCGCGGCGGCGTCATATCGTTACCACTTGCAACATAACAGCCGGGGCGCGGCGCAGGTATCGGATGTTGTCTGACGGCAGGTGCGGCGAACGCGCGACTCACGTGCGCGCTGCGCTCAGCAACTGGTTGAATATTCCGCGTGCCGGTGCATACAGTTCGCTGGCGGTGACGCCTGCCGGGCCCGTGCCTTGCTCGACCAGCACATCGGCGGCACGGCCGTGGATCCACACCGCCGCCTGCGCCGCGGCCAGCGGCGCCATGCCTTGCGCCAGCAGCGCGCCCAGCATGCCGGCCAGCACGTCGCCGGTGCCGGCGCTGGCCAGCGCCGCGTTGCCGGTGGGGTTCAGCGTCCACGGGCTGCCGTCGGGCGCGGCGATTACGCTGCCCGATCCCTTCAGCACCACCACCGCCTGCCATTGCGCGGCCAGCGCCGCGGCGGCGGCGGGGCGGTCGCGCTGGATCTCGGCCACCGGCACGCCCATCAGCCGCGCGGCTTCGAGCGGGTGCGGCGTCATCACGGTGGCCGCGCCGCGCGTGGCGAGCGCGCCGGCCAGGGCGGGATCGGACGCCAGCAGGTTCAGCGCATCGGCATCCAGCACCAGCGGCTGGGTCGCGGACTGCAGCAGCCGCGCGAACTGCTGGCGGGCGTTGGCATCGGTGCCCATGCCCGGGCCGATCACCAGCGCCGACATTGAAGCGAGCGCCAGTGCGTCGACCGCATGCAGCATCAGTTCGGGATGCAGCGGATCGAGCAGCGGTGCCGGCTGCGCCAGGAAGCCGATATGCACCTTGCCCGCGCCGAGCCATTGCGCCGCGCGTGCGCCGAGCAGCGGCGCGCCGGTCATGCCGAGGTTGCCGCCGATCACGGCCAGCGCGCCATGCGTGCCCTTGTTGCTGGCGTGGCGGCGGCGCGGCAGGGCGGCACCGAACAGCGCGGGGCCGTTGACCAGGCCCTGCGGTGTTTCGCGCGGGGGATAGTCCAGGCCGATCGGCGCGATCTCGACCGCGCCGGCGCAGTCGCGTCCGTCCAGCGTCAGCAGGCCGGGCTTGGCGGCAATGAAGGTCAGCGTGCGCTGGGCGCGCACGGCGGGCGTGCCCGCGCCGGTGTCGGCGGACAGTCCGCTGGGGATGTCGAGCGCAAACACCGGCAGCGCAGCGCAGTTGAGTTGGGCGATCCACCACGCCATGCGGCCCTCGGCGGGACGATTCAGGCCGATGCCCAGCAGGCCGTCGACGATCGCGGCGGTGCCCGCGGGCCAGTGCGCGTCACGGCTGGTGTCCGACTCCGCCATCACGCTCGACGGCACGCCGGCGGCCTGCGCCTGCTGCCACGCGGTGGCGGCATCGGCGGGCAGGCGCTGCGGATCGGCGGCGAGCCAGACCTGCACCGCACGCCCGGCGCGATGCAGCTGCGTGGCGGCGACCAGCGCATCGCCGCCGTTGTTGCCGGGACCCGCCAGGAACAGCAGCGGCCCGTCGGGCGCATGGCAGGCAAGCCAGCGCGCCGCCGCCGTGCCGGCGCGCGACATCAGCGTGAAGGCCGGCAGCTGCGCCAGCGCAGCGTGCTCGAGGCGGCGGATCGCGGCGACGCCGTAGAGCGGCACCGGGGCCGGCGCGGCCGCATCGAGAGGGAGCCAGTCTTGATCGTGGTCGGTGGGCGTGATGGCGGTGGCGGCAGGGCGGGTCATGTCGGGCTCAATTCGGGCTCGATTCGGGCTCAATTGGCCGGCCCCAGCCCGTAGCGGTCGGGCAGCAGGCCTTCCATGTCGATCTCCGGACCGCCGCGGCCGGCGCCAGCGCCAGCGCTGGCGGCGATCTGGTCAGCCGCAATCTTGCCTGATCCGCAGCTCATCGCCCAGCCCGTCGAGCCATGGCCGAGGTTCAGGAACAGCCCTGGCACCGCGGTGGGGCCGATCAGCGGCGGGCCGTCGGGCAGCATCGGCCGCGCGCCGGCCCATTGCGTGGCCTCCTGGTAGTTGCCGGCCACCGGGAACCAGTCGCGCGCGACCTTGATCAGCGTGTTGAGCGCGGCGGGACGCAGGTCGAGCCGGCGCGAGCCCAGTTCCGCCGTGCCGGCCACGCGCAGCCGGTTGCCCATGCGCGTCATCGCGACCTTGTACGACTCGTCCATCAGCGCGCCCAGCGGAGCCTGCAGTTCGTCGCGGATCATCACCGTCACTGAATAGCCCTTGACCGGATACAGCGGCACGCGCAGGCCGAGCGGGCGCAGCAGCGCGGCGCTGTCGGCGCCGGCGGCGACCAGCACGCGCTCGGCACCGAGCACTTCCGCCGCCCCCTGGCCGCCGGGTTTCGACAGCTCGAGCTCCAGCTTGCCGGCCTGGCCGGGCCGCAGGCGCGCCACCTGCGTGTCGAAGCGGAACGATACGCCGGCGGCCTGCGCATGCCGCTGCAGCGCGCGCACGAACATCGGGCAGTTGCCGGATTCATCCTCGGGCAGGTGCAGCCCGCCCGCCAGCGGCGTGCCGGCGGCCAGGCCCGGTTCGATCCGGCGGCATTCGGCGGCGCTGACCAGCCGGTGCGGCACGTTGTTCTCGCGCAGCAAAGCGATGGCGGGCCCGGCCAGGTCCAGGTCGCGCGCGCTGCGGAACAGCTGCAGGTAGCCCTGCGACTGCTCGTAGTCGATCTCCAGCTCGCTGCGCAGCCGGTGCAGGCAGGCGCGGCTGTAGAAAGCCAGCCGCTGCATGCGCAGCTTGTTGGCGCGATAGCGTTCCAGCCGGCATTCGCGCAGCCAGCGCGCGATCCAGCGCCACATCGCCGGATCGGCGGCGGGGCGGAACAGCACCGGCGCCTCGCGCGCGAACAGCGTGCGCAGGATCTTGGCCGGCATGCCGGGCGCGGCCCAGGGCGTGACGTAGCCGGGCGCGATCACGCCGGCATTGCCGAAGCTGGCTTCCTGCGCCGGCGCGCCGCGGCGCTCGAGCACGGTCACGTCGAAACCGGCCTGGCGCAGGTACCACGCGGAACTGACGCCGATCGCGCCGGCGCCGATGACGATCACATGCATCGCTGCGGGAACCTTCCTCGCGTGTCCGTTGCCATGCCGGCCAAGGCTACTTGACCTCCTGCTGCATGACCGCGTCGGGCAGCCAGGTCACGATGGCGGGCCAGATCGTGACGATCGCGATCGCCACCACCATCATCATGAAGAACGGCAGCGAGACCCGCGCGATATAGTTGCTGTCCTTGCCGGTCATGCTCTGCAGCACGAACAGGTTGAAGCCCACCGGCGGCGTCACTTCGGCAATCTCCACCAGCAGCACGATGAAGATGCCGAACCAGACCAGGTCGAAGCCGGCCGCCTGCACCATCGGCAGCACCGTGGCGGTGGTCAGCGCGATCATCGAGATGCCGTCGAGCGCCGTGCCCAGCACGATGTAGATCACCGTCAGCACCGCGATCAGCGCCCACGGCGACAGCTGCAGCGCGGCCACCCACTCGGCCAGCGCGCGCGGGATGCCGGTAAAGCTCATGGTCACCGACAGGAACGAGGTCGCGCCCAGCACGAACATGATCATCGCGGTCAGGCGCGTGGCCGACATCAGGCTGTCCCAGAACGCCGCGCGCGTGAGCGAGCCGCCCACCCACGCCAGCGCCAGCGACGCGACCACGCCATAGGCGGCGGCTTCGGTGGCGGTGGCGTAACCGGTCACCATGATCCAGGTGATGAAGGCAATCAGCACGATGCACGGCAACAGCTGGCGGAACGAGGCCAGCCGCGAGCGCCAGCTGTAATGCTCCGACGCCGGGGTCTTGTCCGGGTTGGCCAGCGCCCAGACCACGATGTAGCCCGAGAACAGCAGCATCAGCAGCAGCCCCGGGATAAAGCCGGCCAGGAACACGCGGATGATCGACACGTCCGCCGAGACCGCGTACACCACCATCGTGATCGACGGCGGGATCAGGATGCCGAGCGTGCCGGCGCAAGACAGCGAGCCCAGCGTGATGCGCTCGTCGTAGCCGCGCCGCGTCAGTTCGGGCAGCGCCGACTTGGCGATGGTGGCGCAGGTGGCCGCCGACGAACCCGACACCGAGCCGAAGATGCCGCAGCCCAGGATATTGACGTGCATCAGCCGCCCGGGCAGCCAGCTCAGCCATGGCGACAGCCCGCTGAACATCTGCTCCGACAGCCGCGTGCGGAACAGGATCTCGCCCATCCACACGAACAGCGGCAGCGACGCCAGCGTGTACGACGCGCTCGACGACCACCACGCATTGGCCAGGCTGACCAGCGCCTCGCGGTCGGAGAACACCACCAGCCCGACCCACGACGTGACCGCGATGGCCACGGGAATCCACGCGCCCAGCGCGAGGAAGACGATCAGCACCAGCAGCAGGATCAGTGCAACCACGACCGTGCTCATCAGACCGTCTCCCCGAAATCGCCGGCGGCCAGCTTGGCTTCCTGGGCCAGCTGGTAGCGCGGCTTCTGCCGCCGCACCACGCGCAGCCATTCATCCGCGACCGCCAGCAGGAAACCCGCGCAGCCCAGCACGGCGAAACTCTGCGGGATCCACAACGGGATCACGATCTGGCCCTGCGAGACATCGCCGATCTCCCAGCTCTGCCAGGCAAAGGTGCCCAGCGCCCAGGCCGCATACGCGGCGAACACCAGGCAGATGGTCAGCGACACCAGCTCCAGCAGCCAGCGCCGGCGCGGGCCAAGCGCGGACAGCAGCATCTCCACGCGCACGATGCCGCCATGCTGGAAGGTCTGGCCGAGCACCAGGAAGGCGGAGGCGGCGCACAGCCAGGCCACGATGTCGTCGCCGCCCTTGAAGATCACCGTGGTTTCGCGCGACAGCGACATCAGGATCATGATCAGGCAGACGGCAAGGATGCACAGCGCGCCGAGCGCGGCGAACAGGTCCAGCACGCGGTCGAGCCAGCGCTTGGAAGAGGGGGCAGTGGGCATGGTGGGCGGCGCAGGGAAAGGATGGGCTTCCTGCAACGCGGCCGGCGCGGCGGCGTTGCAGGCGCTGGAGTTGGTGGGCCCGCGGGCTTACTTGCGGTAGGCGTCGAGGATGGCCTTGCCGTCAGGGCCTGCGCTCTTGGCCCAGTCGTCGACCATGGTCTGGCCCAGCTTCTGCATGTCGGCCTTGAGCTGCGGCGACGGCTGCTGCACCGTCATGCCGTTTTTGGCGAGCGTGGCCAGGTATTCCTTGGTCTTCTGCTCCGACACCTGCCAGCCGCGCTTCTCGGCGTCGGCGACGGCCTTGAGCAGCGCGTCCTGGGTGGGTTTGTCGAGCGCGGCGAAGGCCTTCTTGCTGACCACCAGCATGTTCTTGGGCAGCCAGGCATCGACCGCATAGAAGTACTTCACGCTCTCCCACACCTTGGTGTCGACCCCGGTCGCGCCCGACGACATGAAGGAGTTGACGGTGCCCGTCGCCAACGCCTGCGCCAGGTCGGCGGCCTGGATCGTGACCGGCTGCGCGCCGACCAGTTCGGCGATGCGCGAGGTGGCGGGATTGTAGGCGCGCCACTTCAGGCCCTTCATGTCGGCGGCCGAATTGATCGGCTTGTTGGCGTAGATGCCCTGCGGCGGCCAGGCCACCGCGTACAGCAGCTTCAGCCCCTGCTTGTCGAGCACCTTCTCGGTGACCGGGCGCGAGGCCTGCCACAGCCTGTAGGCATCGGCATAGCTGGTGGCCAGGAACGGCACCGCGTCGACGCCGAATACCGGGTTCTCGTTGGCCAGCAGCGACATCAGGATCTCGCCCATCTGCACCTGGCCGGTCTGCACGCCGCGCTTGATCTCGTTGGCCTTGAGCAGCGACCCGTTGGGATGCAGCACGATCTTGAGCTTGCCGCCGGTGGCCTTGTCGACGTCGGCGGCCATCTGCTGCAGGTTCTCGGTGTGCAGGTTGGCGACGGGGTAGCCGGTGGGCAGGTCCCACTTGGTGTCCGCCTGTGCCGCCACGGCGGCCAGCATCAGCGTGGCCGCGATCATTGCCTTGACTCGCATCTCGATCTCTCCTGGTGTGCGCGCGGGGGCGCGGTTGTACAGCGGGTTGCGTACTACCTGGTGCCACGCGCGGGCCTGGCTCGGGGCCGGGCGCGTGGCGCAAGATCAGCGGCGCGGCGGCGGGCTCAGTCGTCGCGCGGTGACGGTTGCACGATGGGCTGCACGATGCGCTCCAATGCAAGCGCCGTGCCGAGCAGCGCGGCGTCGCGCATCGGCCCATGTGACAGCATCAGCCCCACCGGCAGCTCGTCCGGCGCGTGGCAGGGCATCGACAGCGAGCAGCCGTCGAAGAAATTGAAGGCGGAGGTATTGCGCAACAGCAGGGCATTGACGCGGAAGAAGTGCGCGTCATCGGTGCGCAGCGGCCCGATCTCGGGCGCCACCATCGGCACGGTCGGGCACACCACCGCGTCGAAGCTGGCCAGCCGGGCTTCCATGCGGGCGATCCAGTCCAGCCGCGCGCGGCCCAGGTCGATATAGTCGGCGGCGCTGATGCCGGCGCCGCGGTCGATGCGCGACGCCACGCGCGGGTCGTAGCGGTCGCGGCGGGCCGCCAGCAGGTGGCGGTGGATGGCATAGGCCTCGGCCGCGCTGAAGCCGCCGTGCGCGTTAAGCGCGGCCAGTTCGCCCAGTTCCGGCAGGTCGACATGCTCCAGCCGCACGCCGGCGGCCGACAGCCGGCCCAGCGCGCGGTCGAAGGCGCGCGCCACCACCGGGTCGAGATCGTCCAGCAGCAGCTGGCGCGGGATCGCCAGCCGCGTGGCGGCGGGATCGGTCACGCGCGGCAGCACCGCGCTGTCGGCGATCACGCTGTCCACCGCGATGCAGTCGGCCACCGTGCGCGCCATCGCGCAGGCGGTGTCGAGCGTGTACGACAGCGGGAAGGCTCCGGCCAGCGGCACGCGCCGCGCGGTGGGCTTGAAGCCGGTAATGCCGCACAGCGCCGCCGGGATGCGGATCGAGCCGCCGGTGTCGCTGCCGAGCGCGGCCACCGCCAGCCCCAGCGCCACCGAAACCGCCGCGCCAGACGACGAGCCGCCCGGGATGCGCGCGGCGCCATCGGTATCGCCGCCGCCGGCCGGATTGGCGGGCGTGCCGTAATGGGGATTGATGCCCACGCCCGAGAACGCGAATTCGGTCATGTTGGTGCGCCCGACCAGCGCCGCCCCGGCCGCGCGCAGCCGTGCCACCACGGGGGCGTCGGCGGCGGCCGGGGCGGCGTCCGCGCGCACCAGCGAGGCGGCGCGGGTGACCTCGCCGGCCACGTCATACAGGTCCTTGACCGAGACCGGCAGGCCCGCCAGCGGATGCAGCGCCTTGCCGGCGCGGCTGGCGGCATCGGCGGCGCGCGCCACCTGCGCGGCGGCGTCGAAGGTGCTGTGCAGGAACACGGCCTCGGCCGCCGGCGTGGCGGCCCGGGCCGCGGCCTGCTCGACGATCTGCGCGCGGCTGGTGGCGCCGTCGCGCAGGCGGGCGTTGAGGGTATCGAGGTCGGGAAGCATCGGAGGCATGGTCGGTACAGGGAGCCTCAAGGGTAGCAAGAACCCCTGCGGGGCGACAGATAGGGATCGCCCGCGCCGGACACCATGCGAGGTTGCCGCGCCGGCAGCGGCGCCGTCGCGCAACCGGCCGCGGCCTCAGCCCTGCGGTTCCTCGGGACAGCCTGCGGCCGCGCGCAGGTGCAGGCCACCATCGTGGCGATGGATATGCAGTTCGCCGTTCTCCCGCCGGGCCTGCGCCCATCCCGCCGAGATCGCGTCCTCGAGCGTCGGGTACCGTTGCGGTTGCGGAAAGCTTGCGCAGTCCAGCGCCCAGCCAGAGTCGACCGGTGTAACGCGAATGATTCGCGCTTGCATATTGCCTCCCGGGTCAGGGCGCAAAAAAAAAGCGCCCGCTACATGTAGCGGGCGGTCGAAGCCGGACGGGTGAACGCATCCGACCGTCGGATATTGCCGCGCCGTGGTCGCCATAGCATATCCCTACTCAAGAGGTAGCGTGGCAGAAATGCATCACGTCCTGACGTTTGGGGGGCGGCGGCAGTTTCAGGCGGGTTCCGCGCGGTAGGCCGACCAGTAGTAGTGGCTGTGCCGGTTATGGCGCGCGAGCTTCTTCACGATAAAGAGCCGGACCGTGCCGAGATGGCCGGCCTCGACCAGCACCTCATGGTGGTTGGGCGCATCCGCCGTGGCGCGCGGCAGCGTCTGCAGCGCGGCGGCGACATGGTGGCCCTGCACCTGCGCCAGGATGCCGTTGGCCCCGGGCACCGGATACTCGGGCGTTGCCGCCGGCAGGTGGCAGTTGGCCGCCCGTTTGCTGTTGCCCATGCCTACCTCCGCCCGGGCACGATGCGCACGCCGTCCCGGCAGACCTCGATCTGCGGCTGGTGGCCATAGGCGCGCAGCAGCCGCACATCGCTCCGGGCGGAAGCCGGAATGTCCTGGCGGCACGCCAGGGCGCTGCGGCTGATGTGATAGGCGCCGCAGCCGGGGCAGAGGTAGAGGTAGCCGCGCGGCGCGGCGCGCGTGCGCTCGGCAGCAGCGCCGCAAAGGGGGCAGTTCGCAGGTTCGGGCGACATGGGGGGCTCGGAATGATACTGTATGGATATACAGTATAGCGTCTCTGGCTGGTCTGGGAAGAGTCTGAGCCGGGGTGACGCCTGTCTGGCTCTCCGAGGGGGTAGCGGGCGCCCGAAATGTCGTTTTATTCGTGGTAATTCACCGATAAACTGTCAGGCCAAAGGCGGCGGCCGCCCGGGCGATCCCGTGAAGATCTGGTACCCGAACGCTGCTAACGCCACCCCCAATCGAAAGGAATCGTCCCCATGTCACGCAAGCCAGCCGAAAGCGCGCCCGCCGCCGCGGTCGCCGCGACCGCCGCGATTGGCGATACCCCTGCCGGCAGGCCCGCCACCGCACTGTCGCGCGCCGCCGGCGCCAATATCGTGTCGTCGTCGCACCTGGTGTCGGTGCGCAGTCCCGAGCTGTCGGAATTCGAGTTCGGCCTGAACACCGCCTACAACGCCTACAGCCGCTGGGTGGTGCGCTGCATGGGCGCCGCCGGCGTGCGCGACCTGACCTTCCTCGACGTGCTGGTGCTGCACCACGTCAACCACCGTGGCCGGCCCAAGCGGCTGGCCGATATCTGCTTCGTGCTCAACGTGGAAGACACGCACCTGGTCACCTATGCGCTGAAGAAGCTGCAGGGGCTGGGGCTGGTCAGCGGGGAGCGGGTGGGCAAGGAGGCGACCTACTCGACCACCGAGGCCGGCGCCGAGGCGTGCTCGCGCTACCGCGAGATCCGCGAGCAATGCCTGACCAGCAATTTCACCGCGGGCAGCGAAGAGAATGCCGAAATCGGCGAACTGGCCCGGCTGATGCGGGTGCTGACCGGGCTGTACGAGCAGGCTGCACGGTCGGCGACGTCACTCTGAGCCGTTCATCGCGCGCAAGTGATGCATAAGCATTATCACGATCCGTGCTGACACAGCGCGGCCGTGATGTCGCAGTGCAAAAAGCGGGGCACGGCAAGGTACAATACCGGTTTCCCGCCAGCCGGCACCCCATGCAGCGGTGCCGGTCAAGCTGCAGCCCCTACCTCTCGCCTCCCGACCGCTACGATCATGGCGCATTTCTCGTGCTTCCCCGGCGCTTTGGCGCTTTCCGCCTTCCGTCAGCAACGCCTGCTCACCGCTCTCCGGCAAATCGACGCCGATATCGAGTCGGTGCACGGCCAGTTCCTGCATTTCGTCGATGCGCAGACGCCGCTGTCGGCCGACGACCAGTCGCGCGTGGCGGCGCTGCTGACCTATGGCGCACCGTTCGCCGAGCAGCCCGAGGGCGACCGCTTCGTGGTGATCCCGCGCTTCGGCACGATCTCGCCGTGGGCCAGCAAGGCCACCGACATCGCCCACAACTGCGGCCTGACGCATATCCACCGCATCGAGCGCGGCATCGAGATTACCGTCGTTTGCAAGAAGGGCCTGCTGCGTGGCCGCAAGTCGCTGGACGCGGACACCCGCGCCGCGGTCGCCGCGCACCTGTTCGACCGCATGACCGAGACCGTGGTCGCGTCGCGTGACGATGCCGCCGGCCTGTTCCAGGAACTGCCGGCCAAGCCGCTGCGCTTTATCGACATCTCCGCCGGCCGCAGCGCGCTGGCCGCGGCCAACGTCGAGATGGGCCTGGCGCTGTCCGAAGACGAGATCGACTACCTGGTCGACGCCTACGCGAAGCTGGAGCGCAACCCGACCGACGTCGAGCTGATGATGTTCGCGCAGGCCAACAGCGAACACTGCCGCCACAAGATCTTCAACGCCACCTGGACCATCGACGGCGTGCAGCAGGACAAGTCGCTGTTCGCGATGATCCGTAATACGCACCAGCTCAATCCGCAGGGCTCGATCGTGGCTTACTCGGACAACTCGGCGGTGATGGAAGGCGACGTGGCCGAGCGCTGGTTCCCGCGCGGCGACGACCACAAGTATGGCCGCCACGAGGCGCTGACGCACACGCTGATGAAGGTGGAAACCCATAACCACCCGACCGCGATCTCGCCGTTCCCGGGCGCTTCCACCGGCGCCGGCGGCGAAATCCGCGACGAAGGCGCGACCGGCCGCGGCGCCAAGCCCAAGGCCGGCCTGACCGGCTTCACGGTGTCCAACCTGATGCTGCCCGACGCCGTCGAATCGTGGGAAAACGACCGCGACGCGGCCCAGCCGGTGGCGCACCGCAATCCCGACGACAAGCCGGGCGTGACCGGCAAGCCCGACCGCATCGCCTCGCCGCTGCAGATCATGATCGACGGCCCGCTCGGCGGCGCCGCGTTCAACAACGAATTCGGCCGCGCCAACCTGGGCGGCTACTTCCGCGTCTACGAGCAGAACGTCGGCGGCACCGTGCGCGGCTACCACAAGCCGATCATGATTGCCGGCGGCATCGGCAATATCGACGCCTCGCACACGCACAAGAACCCGCTGCCGGCCGGCACGCTGCTGATCCAGCTGGGCGGCCCGGGCATGCGCATCGGCATGGGCGGCGGCGCCGCCAGCTCGATGGCGACCGGCACCAACACCGCCGACCTGGACTTCGACTCGGTCCAGCGCGGCAACCCGGAAATGGAGCGCCGCGCGCAGGAAGTGATCAACGCCTGCTGGCAGCTCGGCGACGCCAACCCGATCCTGTCGATCCATGACGTCGGCGCGGGCGGCATCTCCAACGCCTTCCCGGAACTGGTCGACGGCGCCGACCGCGGCGCGCGCTTCGACCTGCGCCAGGTGCACCTGGAAGAGTCCGGCCTGTCGCCGGCGGAAATCTGGTGCAACGAGTCGCAGGAGCGCTATGTGCTGGCGATCGCGCCGGACAGCTTCCCGCAGTTCCAGGCCATGTGCGAGCGCGAGCGTTCGCCGTTCGCCGTGGTCGGCATCGCCACCGAAGAGAAGCAGCTGCAGCTGGTCGACGCCAGTGTCGACGCCGCGCTCAAGGAACACTACGCGGTCAACATGCCGATGGACGTGCTGCTGGGCAAGCCGCCGCGCATGCACCGCGATGTCAAGCGCGTCGAGCAGCCGCTGCCGGCCGTCGATGTGACCGGCATCAGCCTGGAGCAAGCGGTGCGCGACGTGCTGCGCCACCCGACCGTGGCCAGCAAGTCGTTCCTGATCAGCATCGGCGACCGCACCGTCGGCGGCATGAATGCGCGCGACCAGATGGTCGGCCCGTGGCAAGTGCCGGTGGCCGACGTGGCGGTGACCACGCTGGACTACAAGGGCAATGCCGGCGAGGCGATGACCATGGGCGAGCGCACCCCGCTGGCCGTGATCGACGCGCCGGCTTCGGGCCGCATGGCGATCGGCGAAGCGCTGACCAACCTGGCCGCGGCGCCGGTCAAGGACCTGGGCAAGGTCAAGCTGTCGGCCAACTGGATGGCGGCCTGCGGCGTCGAGGGCGAGGACGCCAAGCTGTACGACACCGTGCATGCCGTCGGCATGGAGCTGTGCCCGGCGCTGGGCATCAGCATCCCGGTGGGCAAGGATTCGCTGTCGATGCGCACCAAGTGGCAGGACCAGGGCGTCGACAAGGAAGTGGTGGCGCCGGTGTCGCTGATCATCTCGGCCTTTGCCGCGGTCGACGACGTCAACCGCACGCTGACGCCGCAGCTGCGCACCGACGCCGGCGACACCGTGCTGATCGCCATCGACCTGGGCCGCGGCAAGAACCGCATGGCCGGCAGCATCCTGGCGCAGGTGACGCAGCAGGTGGGCGACAGCGCCCCCGACGTCGACAACGCCGAAGACCTGAAGAACTTCTTCAACGTGATCCAGCGCCTGAACCGCGACGGCAAGCTGCTGGCCTACCACGACCGTTCCGACGGCGGCTTCATGGCGGCGCTGGCCGAAATGGCCTTTGCCGGCCATTGCGGCATCTCGCTCAACGTCGACATGCTGGTGCTCGATCCGCAGCAGGAGCAGGACTACGGCGACGCCAAGAACTGGGCCCAGCAGGTCGCCGAGCGCCGCAACGACCAGACCCTGCGCGCGCTGTTCTCCGAAGAACTGGGCGCGGTGGTGCAGGTGCGCATGGAAGACCGCGACGCCGTGTTCGCGGTGCTGCGCGAGGCCGGCCTGTCGGCATGCAGCCACGTGGTGGGCAAGCCCAACACCTCCGACCAGGTCGAGATCTACCGTGACGCGAAGAAGGTGTTCGGCGCCTCGCGCACCGACCTGCAGCGCAACTGGAGCGAAGTCAGCTGGCGCATCGCACGCCTGCGCGACAACCCGGCCTGCGCCGACAGCGAATACGACCGCCTGCTCGACGCCGCCGACCCCGGCATCAGCCCGGTGCTGACCTTCGATCCGGCCGAAGACATCGCCGCACCGTTCATCGCCACCGGCGCGCGTCCGCGCGTGGCGATCCTGCGCGAGCAGGGCGTCAACTCGCAGATCGAGATGGCGTACAGCATGGACCGCGCCGGCTTCGACACCCACGACGTGCACATGAGCGACCTGATCGCCGGCCGCGCCAACCTGGCTGACTTTACCGGCTTCGTCGCGTGCGGCGGCTTCAGCTACGGCGACGTGCTGGGCGCGGGCGAGGGCTGGGCCAAGACCATTCTGTTCAACGGTCAGATGGCCGAGCAGTTCGCCGCCTTCTTCAACCGCCAGGACACCTTCGCGCTGGGCGTGTGCAACGGCTGCCAGATGATGAGCAACCTGGCCCCGATCATCCCGGGAGCGGGCGCCTGGCCCAAGTTCACGCGCAACCAGTCGGAGCAGTACGAAGCGCGCTACGTGACCGTGGAAGTGCAGTCGTCGCCGTCGATTTTCTTCGCCGGCATGGAAGGCAGCCGCATCCCCATCGTGGTCGCGCACGGCGAAGGGTTTGCCGACTTCTCGCAGCAGGGCAATATCGACCAGGCCCACGTGGCGCTGCGCTTCGTCGACAACTACGGCGCGGTCACGCAGACCTATCCGCTCAACCCGAACGGCTCGCCGGACGGCATCACCTCGGTGACCACCGTCGACGGCCGCTTCACCGTGCTGATGCCGCACCCGGAGCGCGTATTCCGCGCTGCCACCATGAGCTGGGCGCCGGATGCATGGAAGCAGGTCGCCGACGGCGGCAGCCCGTGGATGCGGATGTTCCGCAATGCGAGGAAGTGGGTGGGGTAAGGCTCCGGCGGCTGACGTAGAGCAGTCCAGCCAGAAGCCACCGGCAGCGCCGGTGGCTTTTTTGCTTCCGGGCCTGCGCTTTTCGTCTGCGTAGCGCGGCAGCAGGTCCCCACCCGAGCCCCAAAGCCGGCATCAGGCCGCAGCCACCCCTCGCGGCCTCGAACTCCACGCCACATACGCAAACGTCAGCATCCGCGCGCCCTCATATCCGCGCACAGGCACCAGCGCGCCGCTGGCCAGCTGATAGGCCACGACCGCATGCAAGGTCTTTTCCGGGGAATACCGGTCCCGCAAGGGGAGGTGGGGATGGAGCCGGCGCCAGCCGGGGGCGGCGCCGTCCAGGGTGGTCCAGGCCAGTGCGCAGTAGCACAGGCCACGGGACGAGAGATGCCAGAGCTGCCAGTAGCGGCCGGTCTTCTGCACGCGCTGCATCCTTGAAGGCTGCAGGGCCGGCGGGGGCGACCGGCCCGCGGCTTACTGGATCTTGGCCTTGTCCTTCAGGGCCTTCATCATGGCCTGGAACTGCTCGCGCTGCCAGTTCTGGTCGCCCATCAGCATCTGCGTCAGCTGCGGCTTCACTTCTTCGAACGACGGGATCTTGGCGTCGCGCACGTCGACCAGCTCGATGATGTGCCAGCCGAACTGGGTCTTGACCGGGGTGTCGGTCATCTGGCCCTTCTTCAGGCCGGTCATCGCCGCCGAGAACTCGGGCACGTAGCTGCTGCTGTTGGCCCAGTCCAGGTCGCCGCCGTTGGCGGCCGAGCCCGGGTCCTTCGACGCGGCCTTGGCCTGGTCCTCGAACTTGGCGCCGCCCTTGATCTTGGCGATGATGGCCTTGGCGTCGGCTTCCTTTTCCACCAGGATGTGGCGGGCGTGGTATTCCTTGCCGTTGCCGAACTGCGACTTGATCTTGTCGTATTGCTTGCGCAGCTCGGCGTCGCTCGCGCCGTGGGTCTTGACGTAGTCTTCGAACACCGCGCCGGCCAGCACGTTCAGGCGGGCCTGTTCCAGTTGCTCCTGCACGTCGTCGCGCTGGGTCAGGCCGCGCTTGTTGGCTTCCTGCACGAGCAGTTCGCGGTCGATCAGCATGTTGCGGGCGCGCGTGCGCAGCTCCGGGCTGTCGGGCTGGCCGGTGCCGGCGATCAACTTGTCCAGCTTTGCCGACGGAATGGCCTTGCCATTCACGACGGCGGCATTCTGGGCGATGGCCGGCAGGCTGCCGGCAGCAAGCACAGCCGCCAGGCTGAACGAGAGGACGGTGGTCTTCATGGAATCAGGTCTGAGAGTTGCTGGAAGAATCGCGTGAGGGTGCGAGGGATTGTGCGCGGGATTGGTACTCTTGGTCGGTGAACGCAGTCACGGCCAGGGCGTGGATCTGCGTGGGGAACAGACCGCGCAGCGCATCATACACCATGCGGTGTCGGGCAACCCGGTTGTGACCCGCAAAGCGCTCGCTGACGATTGTCACGTCGTAATGTCCGCCGCCGGACGCGGCGCCGGCGTGTCCGGCGTGCAGCGCGCTGTCGTCGCGCACGGCCAGGTGGCTGGGGGCGAGCGCTGCGCGCAGCATTGCCTCGATCGTAGCGGGATCGGCTGCCATCAATGGTTTCCTTCGGTTCGTGGGGGCGAAACGGGGCGCGGCGGCGCCGTCAGTCCCGGGTGTTTTCGGGCATGTGGCGCGACAGCCAGACGCTTTGCGCGACGATAAAGACCAGCATCAGCCCCATGCTGCCGAACAGCTTGAAGTTGACCCAGGCCTCGGTCGAGAACTGGTAGGCCACGTACAGGTTGAGCACGCCCATGGCGGCGAAGAAGCCGGCCCAGGCGAGATTCAGCCGCGCCCACACCGGATCGGGTAGGGACACCTGCTTTTCCATCATGGCGCGGATCAGGTTCTTGCGCCACACCAGCACCGAGCCCAGCAGCGCGGCCGCGAACAGCCAGTACAGCACGGTCGGCTTCCACTTGATGAAGGTCTCGTTGTGCAGCACCAGCGTGGCGCCGCCGAAGACCGCGATGATCAGCAGGCTGACCCACTGCATCGGCTCGACCTTGCGGTGCCGGAACCAGACCCAGCCGATCTGCACCACCGTGGCGGCGATGGCCACGGCGGTGGCGGTGTAGATGTCGGCCAGCTTGAACGCGGCAAAAAAAAGGATGACCGGGAACAGGTCGAACAGGAATTTCATGCGGGTCCAGGTTGTGTCCGGCGTCGTCGCCGGACGATTAAGGCATCAGGGCTGCGGGTCGCGTTTGGGAGCTTCGGCAGCGTGGGCATCATCCGCCGCACGCTCGGCAGGATCGCGATCGTCGAATTTTAGCGCAGCCGAGTTGATGCAATAGCGCAGGCCGGTCGGCGCAGGTCCATCCTCGAACACGTGGCCGAGGTGGCTGCCGCATTCCTTGCAGCGGACTTCGATGCGCGTCATGCCGTGGCTGTGGTCGACATGCTCGGCAATGACCTCGCCGTTGATCGGGCGGAAATAGCTGGGCCAGCCGCAGCCGGCATCGAACTTGGTGGCCGATTCGAACAGCGGCGTGCCGCAGCCCACGCAATGGTAGATGCCCTGGTCCCAGTGGTCCCAGTAGCGGCCGGTGAACGGGCGCTCGGTGGCGGCTTCGCGCGTGACGCGGTATTCGATGTCGGAGAGTTGTGCACGCCACTCGGCGTCGGTCTTGGTGGTGGTCATGGTTGTCCTCGCGGTGTTCCCTTTGAGTAGATGGCCGGTCTGGCGCAGTCGTCAAGACGAGCAGCTGACCTCCAGGCCCGCGGCCCAGTCCGGCGGCAGCGCGGCGTAGTGTTCAGCCTCGGGCTGTTCGTCGAACGGGCGCGACAGCACCGCCAGCAGCCGGTCGACTTCGCTGAAGTCCTTGTCTTCGCGCGCACGGCGGATGGCGGTCTCGGCCAGGTGGTTGCGCAGCACGTATTTGGGGTTGACCGCCAGCATTTCCAGTTCGCGCGCGGCGTCGTGCGATTGCTCGGCGCGCAGGCGCACGCGGTAGTCGGCCACCCAGGCGTCGAAGGCGGCGCGGTCGAGAAACAGGTCGCGCACCGGCGCGTCGCGCGAGGCATCGGTGGACGAAATGCCGCACAGCTTGCGCCAGAACAGCGTGTAGTCGACGCGCTGCCCGTGCAGCAGCTGGAACAGGCTGGTCAGCAGCGGCTCGTCGGATTTGTCGTCGCCGCCGGCGGGCGGGCGCAGGCCCAGCTTGGCGCGGTAGTGGCGGAAGAACGCCGCGGCGTAGCGCTCGCGGAACGGGTCCAGCGCGGCGCGTGCGGCTTCGATGGCGGCATCGCGCGCGGCTTCCTGGTCGGCCTGCGCGGGCGGCAGCCACAGCGGCAGCAGCGCCTGCGCCAGGCAGTGCAGGTTCCAGAACGCCACCTGCGGCTGCTGGCTGTAGGCGTAGCGGCCCTGCGTGTCGGAGTGGTTGCAGATATGGTTGGCGTCGAACGCGTCGAGGAAGCCGAACGGGCCGTAATCGATGGTCAGGCCCAGGATCGACATATTGTCGGTGTTCATCACGCCGTGGCAGAAGCCCACCGCCTGCCAGTGCGCGATCAGGTCGGCGGTGCGCAGCGAGACCTCGCGCAGCAGCGCCTGGTACGGCTGACCGTCGTCGCGGCAGGCGGGCATGAAGTTGTCGATGACGAAATCCGCCAGCTTGCGCAGCGCGGCCACGTCGTCGTGCGCGGCGAAATGCTCGAAGTGCCCGAAGCGTATGAAGGTGGGCGACAGCCGGGTCACGACCGCGGCGGTCTCGATGGTCTCGCGCCGCACCGGCGCGTCGGAGCCCATGATCGACAGCGCGCGCGTGGTCGGCACGCCCAGCGCGGCCATCGCCTCCGAGCACAGGTACTCGCGGATCGACGAGCGCAGCACCGCGCGCCCGTCGGCCATGCGCGAATAGGGCGTCAGGCCCGCGCCCTTGAGCTGGATCTCCCACGGGCCGGTGTCGGTCTGCGCCTGCGCCAGGCGGATGGCGCGGCCGTCGCCGAGCTGGCCGGCCCAGACTCCGAACTGGTGCCCGGAATAGACCGTCGCCAGCGGATCGGCCCAGTCCGGCACCTGGTTGCCGATGAAGGTGTCGATGAAGTCTTGCCGGCTGCCGACGCCGGCATCCCAGCCCAGCAGCGCCGCGGCCGCCGGCGCCACGCTGACCAGGTACGCCGATGGCAGCGGCGTCGGACGCAGGCGCGTGAAGAACTGCGGGCCCAGCTCGGCAAAGCCGGGCGCGGTCGGAAACGGCAGCGGCAGCGTCGCCGGCGTGGCGGTATCGGCTGCGGAGTGCGGAGCGTGCGGCGGGGGCGTGTCTGGCATCGCGTAGGGGCGCTCGGGCGCCGGGGTGGCAGTGCGCTTTCGGTGCGCTCGGCGCGCTGCCGCGGCACGCGCCGGAGGCGGTGCGGCGCGGCATGCGCAAGGCACGAAAATGCGATGGTGGCTAGGGAAAACGACATGTTGAGGTGCAACATGCCACGCAGTATTGTACGTCCTCAACGGTACCAGACTGCGGCACCAGACGCGCCCGGCCTGGATATGCCGCCATGCACCGCAAGGTTATTTCCCGCCTTCAGTCAGCCCATGAGTCCGGTGCATGGACCTCCGCAGAATTGCGGCCCCGACGAGCAGCGACGCGACAACAGCAACGCGACAACAGTACGGCAGTGCACGACCGGATCGGCTCCGAGCCGATGCCATACATGCGAACGACCGTCCAAAAATAGTACGGTTGTTCGTTTTTCGGTGGAACAGAACAGCATTCAGGAGACAGGTTCATGGCATTGATGGGTCAAATGATGAGCGCACCGCTGCTCATTTCCTCCATCATCAAACACGCCGCGCGTTATTACGGCAGCACCGAGATCGTCTCGCGGCGCACGGAGGGCGACCTGCATCGCTATACGTACCGCGATTGCGAGCTGCGTGCCCGCAAGCTGGCACAGGCGCTCGGCGCGCTCGGCGTGAAGCAGGGCGAGCGGGTCGGCACGCTGGCCTGGAACGGCTACCGTCACCTCGAGATCTACTACGGCGTGTCCGGCATGGGCGCGGTCTGCCATACCGTCAACCCGCGCCTGTTCCCCGAGCAGATTGCCTATATCGTCAACCACGCGGAAGACGGCTATATCTTCTTCGACCTGACCTTCCTGCCGCTGGTGGAAGGCGTGGCCCCGCATTGCCCCAACGTCAAGGGCTGGGTGGCGATGACCGACCGCGCGCACATGCCGGCCGAAGCCAAGGTGCCGCTGCTGTGCTACGAGGAACTGCTCGACGCCCAGGACGGCAACTACCAATGGCCGCAGTTCGACGAGAACCTCGCCTCGAGCCTGTGCTACACCTCGGGCACCACCGGCAATCCGAAGGGCGCGCTGTATTCGCACCGCTCCACGGTGCTGCATTCCTATGCGTCGGCGATGCCGGATGCGCTGGGCTGCTCGGCCAGCGACGTGATCCTGCCGGTGGTGCCGATGTTCCACGTCAATGCCTGGGGGCTGCCGTATTCGGTGCCGCTGGTCGGCGCCAAGCTGGTGCTGCCGGGGCCGAAGCTCGACGGCGCCTCGCTCTATGAGCTGTTCGAGCAGGAGAAGGTGACCTTCTCCGCCGGCGTGCCAACGGTGTGGCTTGGCCTGCTGCAGCATATGCAGGCCAACCAGCTCAGGTTCTCCACCTTCCGCCGCACCGTGATCGGCGGTTCGGCCGCGCCGCCGGCGATGATCCGCGCGCTCGAGGCGCTCGACGTGGAAGTGATCCATGCCTGGGGCATGACCGAGATGTCGCCGCTGGGCACCGCGAGCAAGCTGCTGGCCAAGCACCACGACCTGCCCGATGCCGAGCGCCACAAGATCCAGGAGAAGCAGGGCCGCGTGATCTACGGCGTCGACATGAAGATCGTCGACGGCGAGGGCAAGGAACTGCCGTGGGACGGCAAGGCCTTCGGCGACCTGTTGGTGCGCGGGCCGTGGATCATCGACCGCTATTTCCGCAATGACGCCAGCCCGCTGGTCGACGGCTGGTTCCCGACCGGCGACGTCGCCACCATCGATGCCGACGGCTTCATGCAGATCACCGACCGCAGCAAGGACGTGATCAAGTCCGGCGGCGAATGGATTTCGTCGATCGATATCGAGAACGTTGCCGCCGCGCATCCGGCGGTGCACATGGCGGCCTGCATCTCCGCCTACCACCCCAAGTGGGACGAGCGCCCGCTGCTGGTGGTGGTGAAGAAGCCCGGCGCCGAGGTCAGCCGCGAAGAGCTGCTGCAGTTCTTCGAAGGCAAGGTCGCCAAGTGGTGGATCCCCGACGACGTGGCCTTTGTCACCGAGATTCCGCTGACGGCCACCGGCAAGATGCAGAAGCTGCGGCTGCGCGAGCAGTTCAAGGACTACAAGCTGCCGACTGCCTGAGGCCGGCAGGCCAGCATCCGGTGCGCCGGCCAGCTTGCGGCACGGCGCTGCCGGGGGCCGCCGCGCGGCGCGAACAGCAGGGCGCCACGCGGCCGGCCGCATCGACGACATCGAACGACAAGCCACGACAAGAGTGAAGGAGACAGGTATGACGAAAATGCGTCCGCTGGTGGCCGGTGTGGCCATGTTTGCCGCACTGGGTTCTGCGCTGGTTTCGGGGTCCGCGCTCGCGGATACGGTGAAGATCGCCTTTATCGATCCGCTCTCGGGACTGATGGCCCCGGTCGGCCAGAACCAGCTCAAGAGCTGGCAGTACGTGGCCGATGTCGCCAACCAGAAGGGCTGGGCCGGTCCGCACAAGTTCGAGGTGGTGGGCTTCGACAACAAGCTGTCGCCGCAGGAAAGCCTGACTATCCTCAAGCAGGCGGTCGACCAGGGCATTCGCTACATCGTGCAGGGCAACGGCTCGTCGGTCGGCCTGGCGCTGCAGGATGCGGTGGCCAAGCACAACGAGCGCAACCCCGGCAAGGAGATCGTCTACCTGAACTACGCCGCGGTCGATCCGGACATGACCAATGCCAAGTGCAACTACTGGCATTTCCGCCTGGACGCCAACTCGGACATGAAGATGGAGGCGCTGACCACCTTCCTGGCCAAGGACCCGAACGTCAAGAAGGTCTACCTGATCAACCAGAACTACTCGTTCGGCCACCAGGTGGCGCGCGCCGCCAAGGACTACCTGAAGCGCAAGCGCCCGGACATCCAGATCGTCGGCGAAGACCTGCATCCGCTGGCGCAGGTCAAGGACTTTGCGCCGTACGCGGCCAAGATCAAGGCCTCCGGCGCCGATACCGTGATCACCGGCAACTGGGGCAGCGACCTCGCGCTGCTGATCAAGGCCGGCAAGGACGCCGGGCTGACCACCAACTACTACACCTACTACGCCGGCACCACCGGCGTGCCGACCGCGATGGGCGCCGCCGGCGCCGAGCACGTCAAGTACGTGGGCTACTACAACCCCAACAACAAGGGCTTCCGCGGCGCCGACATCATCGAGGGCTACAAGAAGAAGTACAACGACGACTTCTACGTGATGGCCTCGTACACCGGCATCGCCATGCTCAGCAAGGCGATGAAGGAAACCAACTCGACCGACCCGGTCAAGGTGGCCAAGGCGCTGGAAGGCATCAAGGTCGACAGCATGAACGGCACGGTCGAGATGCGCAATACCGACCACCAGGCGCAGCAGCCGCTGGTGGTCGCCACCTGGACCAAGGTCGACGGCAAGGAAGTCAAGTACGACCAGGAAAACACCGGCTACGGCTGGAAGACCAACGCGCTGATGGACCAGTACGTGTCGGCCCAGCCGACCTCGTGCCAGATGAAGCGGCCGGGCTGATCCTGCCGGTGGCGCGCGGCCACGCTGACAAAGTGGCCGCGCGCCCGGCATACTTCCGGTCTTTGTTCCGGACCATAACGGGGAGTGTCCGGGGGCGATGCCTGCCCCTGGCGGAGGCGCTCACCCTCGATCGACCCGGACGGTTGCCGCCGTGCGCGCGCATGGCGGCACCAGCTTGAAGGACACGCTGTGGAATTCTTCGTCATCTCACTGCTGAACGGCATCAGCTACGGGCTGCTGCTGTTCATGCTGTCGTCGGGCCTTACGCTGATCTTCAGCATGATGGGCGTGCTCAACTTTGCCCATGCCAGCTTCTACATGCTGGGCGCCTACTTTGCCTACACCATCGCCAGCAAGATCGGCTTCTGGCCGGCGCTGATCTTCGCGCCGCTGCTGGTGGCGGGCGCGGGTGCGCTGGTGGAGCGCTTCGGCCTGCGCACGGTGCACAAGTACGGCCACGTGGCCGAGCTGCTGTTCACCTTCGGCCTGGCCTACCTGATCGAGGAGGGCGTCAAGCTGGTGTGGGGCCTGGCGGCGGTGCCGTACCGGATCCCGGCCGAGCTCGACGGGCCGCTGTTCACGGTGTTCACCTCGTCGTTCCCCAAGTACCGCGCCTTCATGATGCTGGTGTCGCTGGGCATGCTGGTGGCGATCTACCTGGTGCTGACGCGCACCCGCATCGGGCTGGTGATCCAGGCCGCGCTGACCCACCCGGAGATGGTCGAGGCGCTGGGCCACAACGTGCCGCGTGTATTCATGATGGTGTTCGGCGGCGGCGCCGCGCTGGCGGGGCTGGCCGGGGTGATCGGCGGCAATGCCTTCGTCACCGAGCCGTCGATGGCCGCGGCGGTGGGGTCGATCGTGTTCGTGGTGGCGGTGGTGGGCGGCATGGGGTCGCTGGTGGGCGCGTTTATCGCGTCGATCCTGATCGGCGTGCTGCAGACCTTCGCGGTCACCATCGACGCCTCGCTGGCGGGGCTGATGACCAGCCTGGGGCTGGCGGTCAGCGAGGCCACGCCGTTCTATTCGCTGTGGAAGCTGACGGTGGCCCAGGTGGCGCCGGTGCTGCCGTACCTGCTGCTGGTGGTGATGCTGATCTTCCGCCCGCGTGGACTGATGGGAACCCGGGAGAGCTGAGGCCATGGAGCAAGCGATGCAACAACCCCGCGAGCCGGTGGCAACCGGCCGCACCCTGCGCTACCGCCCGCTGAACCTGGCGCGCTGGATCATCTGGAGCCTGACCGTACTGGTGATGCTGGTGCTGCCGCTGTTCTTCACCGGCGGCTTCGCCATCACGCTGATGTCGCAGATGGGCATCATGATCATCTTCGCGCTGTCGTACAACATGCTGCTGGGGCAGACCGGCATGCTGTCGTTCGGCCATGCGGTGTATTCCGGGCTCGGCGCCTTTATCGCGGTGCACGTGCTGAACATGGTCGGCGCCGGCAAGGTGTGGCTGCCGGTGTCGATGCTGCCGCTGGTGGGGGGGCTGGCCGGCGCGTTCTTCGGCGTCATCTTCGGCTACGTCACCACCAAGAAGGCCGGCACCACCTTCGCCATGATCACCATGGGCATCGGCGAAATGGTCTTTGCCAGCTCGCTGATGTTCCCGGAATTCTTCGGCGGCGAGGGCGGCATCTCCACCAACCGCGTGGTCGGCGATCCGTTCCTCGGCATCAGCTTCGGGCCCGGGCGCCAGGTCTACTACCTGATTGCGGCGTGGTGCCTGGTGTCGATGGTGGCGATGTACGCCTGGACCCAGACCCCGCTGGGCCGCATTGCCAACGCGGTGCGCGACAACCCCGAGCGGGTCGAGTTCATCGGCTACAACACCCAGCGCGTGCGCTACCTGGTGCTGATCCTGTCGGCGTTCTTCGCCGGCATCTCCGGCGCGCTGGCAGCGATCAACTTCGAGATCGTCTCGGCCGAGAACGTCAGCGCGGTGCGTTCGGGCGGCGTGCTGCTGGCGGTGTTCATCGGCGGCGCCGGGGTGTTCTTCGGGCCGATCATCGGCGCGGTGGTGTTCGTGCTGTTCGCGGTGGCGCTGTCGGACCTGACCAAGGCCTGGCTGCTCTACCTGGGCCTGTTCTTCGTGCTGATGGTGATGTTCGTGCCGGGCGGCCTGGCCAGCCTGCTGCTGATGCAGCTGCCGCTGGCGGCGAAGGGCAAGCTGCGCCGCATGCTGCCGTTCTATGCCAGGGCCGGCGCGGCCGGCGCGGTGCTGCTGGTGGCGATGATCGTGACCGTCGAACTGGTCTACAAGGTGCAGGTCGACAGCGCCAATGGCACCGCGATGAAGCTGTTCGGCATCGGCTTCGATGCCGCGACCTGGATGCCATGGCTGGCGGCGGCGGCGCTGTGGGCGGTGGGGCTGGCCGCGTGGCGGCTGGCGGTGCGCGCGTCGCGCGCGCAATGGGACAAGGTGCAGGCAGAAATCGCAGGAGGCAGGGCATGAGCGCGGCGGCACTGGAACTGACCGATGTACGCAAGAAGTTCGGCCAGACGGAAATCATCCGCGGCGTGAACCTGAGCATTCCCAAGGGCGAGCGCCATGCGCTGATCGGCCCCAACGGGGCCGGCAAGTCGACCACCTTCAACCTGATCTCGGGCCGCTTCGCGCCGAGCAGCGGCACGGTGCGGCTGAACGGTGAAGAGATCGGCGGGCTGCAGCCCTTCGTCATCAACCGCATGGGGCTGTCGCGCAGCTTCCAGATCACCAATATCTTCCACCGGCTGTCGGTGTTCGAGAACCTGCGCTGCGCGGTGCTGTGGTCGCTCGGCTACAAGTATTCGTTCTGGCACCGGCTTACCGGCCTGCGCGATGCGCGCGAGCGCGCCGAGGACGTGCTCGAGCTGATCGGCATGCAGCATCGCCGCGATACCCAGGCCGGCCTGCTGACCTATGCCGAGCAGCGCGCGCTGGAGATCGGCATCACCATCGCCGGCGGCGCCGAGGTGATCCTGCTGGACGAGCCCACCGCGGGCATGAGCCGCTCGGAATCGGACCACGCGGTCGAGCTGATCCGCAAGGTCACGGTGGGCAAGACGCTGGTGATGGTCGAGCACGACATGAGCGTGGTGTTCGGGCTGGCCGACCGCATCTCGGTGCTGGTCTACGGCGAAGTCATCGCCACCGATACCCCGCAGGCCATCCGCAACAACCGCAAGGTCAAGGAAGCCTACCTGGGCACCACGCTCGACGAGGCCACCACCGAAGGAGCGCACTGATGGGCAAGCGCATGCTGGAAGTCACGGGCCTGCACGCCTATTACGGCAAGAGCCATATCCTGCATGGCGTCGATGCGCATATCGACGAGGGCGAGATCGTGGCGCTGCTGGGGCGCAACGGGGTGGGGCGCTCGACCATGGCCAAGGCCATCCTCGGCATGGTCAAGGCGGAAGGGTCGGTGAAGTTCCGGGGCGAAGAGATCCTCGGGCGACGCACCTTCGAGATTGCGCATCTCGGCATCGGCTACGTGCCGGAGAACCGGGATATTTTCCCGACGCTGACGGTACGGCAGAACCTGCTGCTCGGGGAGAAGCGCAACCCGCGACAGGCCAAGCCGCGCTGGAGCGTGGAGGATATGTTCAACATGTTCCCGCGCCTGAAGGAGCGCGAGAACACCTCGGCCGGCGTGCTGTCCGGCGGCGAGCAGCAGATGCTGACGCTGTGCCGCACGCTGATGGGCGATCCTGACCTGGTCCTGATCGACGAGCCCACCGAAGGGCTGGCGCCGATGATCGTGGCGCTGGTGGGGGATTACCTGAAGACCCTGAAGGAACGCGGCGTCTCGGTGCTGCTGATCGAGCAGAAGCTCGCGATTGCGCTCGATATCTCGCAGCGGGTTTACGTCATGGGCCACGGCCATATCGTGTTCGAAGGCACGCCGGGCGAACTGAAGGCCAACGGCCAGGTCAGGAAGGAGTGGCTGGAGGTCTAGCTCCAGCCCCGCGATCCTCGCCTGTTTTCTCCCCTCTCCCGCTTGCGGGAGAGGGGCGGGGGAGAGGGCCGGCGCGTCAACGAAGTTCCATGCGTCGCTGTGCCCGGCCCCAACTTCTTACGCGGCCTCCCGCTCATCCTCCGCCTTCCGCTGCGCAAACTCGAACGGCATATCCTCATACGCAATCAGCCGCGACCCGGTGACCAGCCGATATCCCAGCCACAGCACCAGAAACACCGGCACGCCGATATAGGTCGCCACGATCTCCTGCCACCGGTTCGGGATGTCCGCAAAGGCCTGGTAATTCTGCCCGCCGATAATCACCAGGCACAGCACCGCCGAGAAGATCGGCCCGAACGGATACAGCGGCGAGCGATAGGCGAGCTGGCTGACGTCATGCCCCTGGCGGGCCATGCCGCGGCGGAAGCGGTAGTGGCTGACGGCGATGCCGAGCCAGGCGATAAAGCCGGTCATGGCCGAGGTATTGAGCAGCCACAGATAGGCGGTCTTGTTGCCGAGCAGCGAACTGAGGAAGCACAGCGCGCCGATGCCGGTGGTCGCCAGCAGCGCGTAGAACGGCACGCCGTTCGGCGTCAGCCTGGCGAACACGCGCGGCGCGCGGCGGCTGACGGCAAGGCCGTACAGGATCCGCGTCGACACGTACATGCTCGAGGTGCCCGCCGACAGCAGCGCGGTCAGCACCACCGCGTTCATCAGCCCGGCGGCGAAGGCCAGCCCGGCGTGGCGGAACACCAGCGCGAACGGGCTGACGCCCACGTCGGTCACGTCGTTGCGCAGCAGGTTGGGGTCGGTATACGGGATCAGCACCCCGATGACCAGGATCGCCAGCACGTAGAACAGCAGGATGCGCCAGAAGGTCTGGCGGATCGCGCGCGGAATGGTGATGGCGGGGCGTTCGGCCTCGCCGGCGGCGACGCCGACGGTTTCGGTGCCGAGGAAGGAGAAGCCCGCGATCATCGCCACGCCGAACATGGCCGGGATGCCGCCGACGAAGGGCGCGTCGCCGGTGGTGAAGTTGTGCCAGCCGGATTGTGGGCCGCCCTGCATGATGCCGAAGATCATCAGCAGGCCCACGCCCAGGAACACCACCACGGTGATTACCTTGACCAGCGCGAACCAGTATTCGGCCTCGCCGAAGCCGCGCACCGAGAACGCGTTGAGCCCGAACATCAGCAGCAGGAAGCCGGCGCTCCACAGCACCCCGGGCACGTCGGGGAACCAGTACTGCATCACCAGCTGCGCCGCGGTCAGTTCGACGGCGATGGTGACGGCAAGACTGAACCAGTAGTTCCAGCCCAGCGCGAAGCCGAAGCCCTCATCGACATAGAGCGCGCTGTAGGTGACAAAGGAGCCGGCCACCGGCATGTGCACCGCCAGTTCGCCCAGGCTGGTCATCAGGCAATAGACCATCACGCCGAGCAGCATATACATCAGCAGCGCGCCGCCCGGGCCGGCCTGCGCGATCGAGGCGCCCGAGGCCACGAACAGGCCGGTGCCGACCGCGCCGCCGACGGCGATCATGGTCAGGTGGCGGGCCTTGAGCTTGCGCTGGAGGTCGTCGTGCTCGACCACCGGGTGCTGGTGTTCCTGCAGCGCGGAATCGTGCCGGGACGAAGAATGGGTTGGGGAAGACATCAGGGTCGCTGGACCTTCCGCCGCCCGGCGTCTCGTGAAGGCCAGGGGGCAAAAAACGAAAAGCCGCGAGTCTACCGCGTCTGCGCCGCCGATTTTCCCGTATCGGTCAAATAAAGTCCGATACTGGTCTGGGGACGGCGCTTGCGAGATGGGCAAAGTGCCTTGGCCGGCATCGCGGGCGGCGTTCTGCCGGTCGTTAAGCACCGGCTCCATGCAGCGCGATCAGGGGCGGCATTCGCGTTGCGCATGGCCCCCGGAATCTTCGGAAATTAAAATTGAACGACCGTGCTATTTTGTGTATGCTTGTTTCGCCCAAGCGCCGGAAGGCGTTGTGGGGCGCGGGAAAGCGGCAGATCGGGTCGAGGGTTAACCCGCCCATGAAGGCCGCGCCCCGGGGCAGGCACCGGCACTGGCCGGCACGCCCCGCGCTGCAAAAAACATTCATTCGAGAATTCGAATCCCGAGACAACTTCTGACACCAAAGGAACCAGCATGACAGCGCAGTATCAGGTTCAGGACGGCGTAGCCGTCATCACGCTCGACAATCCCCCTGTCAACGGCCTGGGTCACAGCACCCGGCTTGGCATCGTCGAAGGCATGACCCGTGCGCTGGACGATGCCGCCGTCAAGGCGATCGTCATCACCGGCGCTGGCAAGGCTTTCTCGGGCGGCGCCGATATCCGCGAATTCAATACGCCCAAGGCGATGCAGGAGCCGACGCTGCACTCGGTGATCCGCGTGCTGGAAGCGTCGTCCAAGCCGGTGGTGGCGGCGGTGCACTCGGTCGCGATGGGCGGCGGCCTGGAACTGGCGCTGGGCTGCAACTACCGCGTCGCATCCAAGGGCGCGCAGATCGCGCTGCCGGAAGTGAAGCTGGGCCTGCTGCCCGGCGCGGGCGGCACGCAGCGCCTGCCGCGCGTGATCGGTCTGGAGGCCGCCGCCAACATGATCGTGTCGGGCACCGCGGTGCCGTCGGAGAAGTTCGCCGGCACCAAGCTGTTCGACGAAATTGTCGACGGTGACGTGCTGCCCGCCGCCATCAAGTTCGCCCAGAACGTCGGCGCCGCCAGCGGCCCGCACCCGAAGGTGCGCGACCTGAAGGTGCGCCACGAGAATGCTGAAGGCTACCTCGGCTTCGCCCGCAATACCGTGGCCGCAATGGCCAAGAATTTCCCGGCGCCGCTGAAGTGCCTGGAAGCCGTGGCCGGCTCGCTCAAGCCGTTCGAGCAGGGCCTGAAGCAGGAGCGCGAGGGCTTCCTGTACCTGGTGACCACGCCGGAATCGCGCGCGCTGCGCCACGCCTTCTTTGGCGAGCGTGCCGCCAGCAAGATCCCCGACGTGCCCGAAGGCACCCCGGTGCGCAAGATCGAGAAAGTTGCCGTGATCGGCGCCGGCACCATGGGTGGCGGCATCAGCATGAACTTCCTCAATGCGGGCATCCCGGTCACGATCCTGGAAACCAAGCAGGAAGCGCTCGACCGCGGCGTCGGCATCATCCGCAAGAACTACGAGAACAGCGCCAAGAAGGGCAAGCTGACGCAGGAGAAGGTCGAGCAGCGCATGGGGCTGCTGAGCACCACGCTGTCCTATGACGACATCAAGGACGCCGACATGGTGATCGAAGCCGTGTTCGAAGAGATGGGCGTCAAGGAGACCGTGTTCAAGAAGCTGGACGAAGTGATGAAGCAAGGCGCGATCCTGGCTTCGAACACCTCCACGCTGGACGTCAACAAGATCGCGTCGTTCACCAGGCGTCCGCAGGACGTGGTCGGCATGCACTTCTTCAGCCCGGCCAACGTGATGAAGCTGCTCGAAGTGGTGCGCGGCGACAAGACCGGCAAGGACGTGCTGGCCACGGTGATGCAGGTGGCCAAGAAGATCAAGAAGACCGCGGTGGTGTCGGGCGTGTGCGACGGCTTTATCGGCAACCGCATGATCGAGCAGTACAGCCGCCAGGCCGGCTACCTGCTGGATGAAGGCGCGCTGCCGGAGCAGGTCGACAAGGCCATCGAGAAGTTCGGCTTTGCCATGGGCCCGTTCCGCATGGGCGACCTGGCCGGCAACGACATCGGCTGGGCCATCCGCAAGCGCCGCGCCGTGGACAAGCCGGACATCCAGTATTCGAAGACCGCCGACCTGCTGTGCGAGATGGGCCGCTTCGGCCAGAAGACCGGCGCGGGCTGGTACGACTACAAGGCGGGCGACCGCAAGCCGTATCCGAACCAGCAGGTCAACGACATGATCGTGCAGCACTCCAAGGACCTGGGCATCACGCGCCGCAAGATCTCGGACGAGGAGATCGTCGAGCGCCTGGTGTTCGCGCTGGTCAACGAAGGCGCCAAGATCCTGGAAGAGGGCATTGCTTCCAAGGCCTCGGATATCGACATGGTGTACCTGACTGGCTACGGCTTCCCGCTGTTCCGCGGCGGCCCGATGCTGTACGCGGACCAGGTCGGCCTGTACAACGTGGCGCTGGCAATGAAGCGCTACGCCAAGGGCTACCACGGCGAAGCCTGGCAGGTCGCGCCGCTGCTGCAGAAGCTGGCGGACGAAGGCAAGGGCTTCAACGGCTAACACGCCACCACGGTTCCCCCTGGCACTGACATGGACACCACCCTCCGACCTGACGATTGCCTGCTGGTGATCGACGTGCAGAACGACTTCATGCCGGGCGGCGCGCTTGCCGTGCCCCGCGGCGACGAGGTGGTGCCCGTCATCAACCGGCTGGCGCGCGCGTTCGGGCACGTGGTGCTGACGCAGGACTGGCATCCGGCCGCGCACGTCTCGTTCGCGGCCAACCATGCCGGCGCGCAGCCGTTCCAGACGCTGGCGCTGCCGTACGGCGAGCAGGTGCTGTGGCCGGTGCACTGCGTGCAGGACACGCCCGGCGCCGCGCTGCATGCGGGCCTGCACGTGCCGCACGCGCGGCTGGTGATCCGCAAGGGCCACCATGCCGGCGTGGACAGCTACTCCGCCTTCATGGAAGCGGACCGCACCACGCGCACCGGGCTGGCCGGCTACCTGCGCGAGCACGGCGTCAGGCGCGTGTTCTGCGCCGGGCTGGCGACGGACTACTGCGTGGCCTGGAGCGCGCTCGATGCCCGCGCCGCGGGCTTCGAGGCCGCGCTGGTCGAGGATGCGTGCCGCGCCATCGACCTGCACGGGTCGCTGGCACAGGCATGGCAGGACCTCGGCGCCGCCGGCGTCGCGCGCGTGATGTCCGCCGAACTGCTCAGGGGCCAGGGCTGAACCGAAACACCGAACTGAACGACACAAGAGATTCCGAGGAGCAACACATGAACGAAGCAGTCATCGTATCCACCGCACGGACCGGCCTGGCCAAGAGCTGGAAGGGCGCCTTCAACATGACCCACGGCGCCACGCTGGGCGGCCACGCGGTCCAGCACGCCATCGCGCGCGCCAGGATCGAGGCCGCCGAGGTCGAAGACGTGCTGATGGGCTGCGCCAATCCGGAAGGCGCCACCGGCGCCAATATCGCGCGCCAGATCGCGCTGCGCGCCGGCTGCCCGGTCACCGTGCCCGGCGCCACCGTCAACCGCTTCTGCTCGTCGGGCCTGCAGACCATCGCCATGGCGGCGCAGCGCGTGATCGCCGACGAGGGCGACATCTTCGTCGCCGGCGGCGTCGAGAGCATCTCGTGCGTGCAGCAGGAGATGAACCGCCATATGGTCCAGGAAAGCTGGCTGACCAAGAACAAGCCGGAAATCTACTGGAACATGCTGCAGACCGCCGAGAACGTGGCCAAGCGCTACAACATCTCGAAGGAGCGCCAGGACGAGTACGGCGTGCGCAGCCAGCAGCGCGCTGCCGCCGCGCAGGAAGCCGGCAAGTTCAACGACGAGATCGTGCCGATGACGGTGCTCGCCGGCGTTGCCGACAAGTCCACCGGCCAGCTGGTGACGAAGGAAGTCACCATCGACCGCGACGAAGGCATCCGCCCGGATACCACGCTGGAAGGCGTGGCCAAGATCCGCAGCGCGGTGCCGGGCGGCGTGATCACCGCCGGCAATGCCTCGCAGTTCTCGGACGGCGCCTCGGCGGCGGTGGTGATGAACGCGCGCGTGGCGGCGGCCAAGGGCCTGCAGCCGCTGGGCGTGTTCCGCGGCTTTGCCGTGGCCGGCTGCGAGCCCGACGAGATGGGTATCGGCCCGGTCTTTGCCGTGCCCAAGCTGCTGAAGAAGGCCGGCCTGAAGGTCGACGACATCGGCCTGTGGGAGCTGAACGAAGCCTTCGCGGTGCAGGTGCTGTACTGCGCCGACACGCTGGGCATCCCGATGGACCGCCTCAACGTCAACGGCGGCGCGATCGCGGTGGGGCATCCGTATGGTGTGTCGGGTGCGCGCCTGGTCGGCCATGCGCTGATCGAGGGCAAGCGCCGTGGGGTGAAGTATGTGGTCGTGACGATGTGCATTGGCGGCGGGCAGGGCGCGGCGGGGCTGTTCGAGGTCCTGTAACGACAGACCGCCTGTTTGCTCCCCTCTCCCGCCTGCGGGAGAGGGGCCGGGGGAGAGGGCAGGAGCTAGCAGTACCCGGGCGCCTCCCTTCGTGGCCACGCCGGCCCTCTCCCCAACCCTCTCCCGCAAGCGGGAGAGGGAGCCCGCCATTGGTCATCCGAAGCAAAGCGTTCTTCAAGCGCTACGCCGTCCCGAGAACAGAAAAGAATTCGCGAGCGCCCCACGCAGTGCGCCGCATGGAGACACCATGTCGATGATCCTTTCCCGTCGCGACCTGAACTTCATCCTGTATGAATGGCTCAAGGTCGACGAGCTGACCCGCATCCCGCGCTACGCCGACCATTCGCGCGAGACCTTCGATGCCGCGCTGGATACCTGCGAGAAGATCGCCACCGACCTGTTCGCGCCGCACAACAAGAAGAACGACCAGCACGAACCCGAATTCGACGGCGAGACCGTCAGAATCATCCCCGAGGTCAGCACCGCGCTGAAGGCCTTCTGCGAGGCCGGGCTGATGGCCGCCGGGCAGGACTACGAGCTGGGCGGCATGCAGCTGCCGGTGGTGGTCGAGAAGGCCGGCTTCGCCTATTTCAAGGGCGCCAATGTCGGCACCAGTTCCTATCCGTTCCTGACCATCGGCAACGCCAACCTGCTGCTGACGCACGGCACGCCGGCGCAGGTCGAGACCTTCGTCAAGCCGGAAATGGCAGGGCGCTTCTTCGGCACCATGTGCCTGTCGGAGCCGCAGGCCGGCTCGTCGCTGTCGGATATCACCACGCGCGCAGAGTATGAGGGCGAATCGCCGCTGGGCGCGCAATACCGGCTGCGCGGCAACAAGATGTGGATTTCCGCCGGCGAGCATGAGCTGAGCGAGAACATCGTCCACCTGGTGCTGGCCAAGATCCCGGGCCCGGACGGCAAGCTGATCCCGGGCGTGAAGGGCATCTCGCTGTTTATCGTGCCCAAGTACCTGGTCAACGAAGATGGCTCGCTGGGCGAGCACAACGACGTGGTGCTGGCCGGCCTGAACCACAAGATGGGCTACCGCGGCACCACCAACTGCCTGCTGAACTTCGGCGAGGGCATGAAGTACAAGCCGGGCGGCAAGGCCGGCGCGATCGGCTACCTGGTGGGCGAGCCGCACAAGGGCCTGGCCTGCATGTTCCACATGATGAATGAGGCGCGCATTGGCGTGGGCCTGGGCGCGGTGATGCTCGGCTACACCGGCTACCTGCATGCGCTGGACTATGCGCGCAACCGCCCGCAAGGCCGCCCCGTCGGCCCCGGCGGCAAGGACGCCGCCAGCCCGCAGGTGAAGCTGGTCGAGCATGCCGATATCCGCCGCATGCTGCTGGCGCAGAAGAGCTATGTCGAGGGCGGCCTGGCGCTGAACCTGTACTGCGCGCGGCTGGTCGACGAGGAAGAAGCCGCTGCCGCCGCCGGCGACCAGGAGGCGCATGCGCGCCTGGCGCTGCTGCTCGACATCCTGACCCCGATCGCCAAGAGCTGGCCGTCGCAATGGTGCCTGGAAGCCAACAGCCTCGCGATCCAGGTGCATGGCGGCTATGGCTACACCCGCGAATACAACGTCGAGCAGTTCTACCGCGATAACCGCCTGAACCCGATCCACGAAGGCACGCACGGCATCCAGGGCCTGGACCTGCTCGGCCGCAAGGTGGTGATGAAGGATGGCGCCGCGTTCAGGCTGCTGGGCGAGCGCGTGCAGGCCACCATCGGCCGCGCACTGGCCGCGGACGATGCCGAACTGGCGCAGCAGGCGCGCGCCCTCGGCGCCGCAACCCGGCGGCTGGCCGAAGTCACGCAGACGCTGTGGAGCGCCGGCGATGCCAACGTGACGCTGGCCAACGCATCGATCTATCTCGAAGCCTTCGGCCACGTTGTGGTCGCGTGGATCTGGCTGGAGCAGGCGCTGCTGGCGCAGGCCGCGCTGGCGCAGGCAAGCGGCCAGGAAGACCATGATTTCTATCGCGGCAAGCTGGCCGCGGCGGCGTACTTCTTCCGCTTCGAATTGCCAAAGGTCGGCCCGCAGTTCGACTTGCTGGCATCGCTCGACCGCACCACGCTGGACATGCAGGACGCGTGGTTCTGAGCGCCTGCCACATCATTCAAAGACAACCAGGGAAGAGACAATATGCGCACCATCCAGCAACTGTTTGACCTGAAGGGCAAGACCGCGCTGATCACCGGCGGCTCGCGCGGGCTTGGCCTGCAGATTGCCGAGGCGCTGGGCGAGCAGGGCGCGCGCATCGTGCTGTCGGCGCGCAAGGCCGACGAGCTGCGCGCCGCGCAGGAGCATCTGAAGGGCCTGGGCATCGAGGCCGACTGGATCGCCGCCGACGGCTCGCAGGAAGCCGAGATCGCGCGCCTGGCCGACGAGGCCATCGCCAAACTGGGCCACGTCGACATCCTGGTCAACAACGCCGGCGCCACCTGGGGCGCGCCGGCGGAAGACCATCCGCTGGAAGCGTGGGACAAGGTGATGAACCTGAATATCCGCGGACTGTTCCTGCTGAGCCAGCGCATCGGCAAGCTGTCGATGATCCCGCGCCGCCACGGCCGCATCATCAACGTGGCGTCGATCGCCGGCCTGGCCGGCAATCCGCCGGGCACCATGGAAACCATCGCCTACAACACCTCCAAGGGTGCGGTGGTCAATTTCACGCGCACGCTGGCGGCGGAGTGGGGCGAGCACAACATCACCGTCAACGCGCTGGCGCCCGGCTTCTTCCCGTCGAAGATGACCAAGGGCTCGCTCGAGCGCATCGGCGTCGAAGCGATGTGCGCGGGCGTGCCGCTGCACCGGCTGGGCGACGACGAAGACCTGAAGGGCGCCGCGCTGCTGTTCGCCAGCGATGCCGGCAAGCACATCACCGGGCAGATCCTGGCGGTGGACGGCGGCGTCAGCGCGGTCTGAGCGCAGTCCGGGCGACAGCCTTCGTTTGCGGCAATAATTCGGGGGTCGGCGCCGGCGGCCAAACCGCCGGCGCCTCTCCAACCCCCACTTCCATTCGCATTGCCATGAACCAGTACACCGGCTCCGTGAGCCATATCCCGTTCCTTGCCGAACTCGGCGTGACCTGCAGCCTGGCCGAGGGCGGGCGCAGCGAGATCTCGCTGGCGACCGAAAAGCGCCACCAGAACAGCTGGGACATGGCCCACGGCGGCGTGATCATGACGCTGCTCGACGTGGCCATGGCGGTGGCCGGCCGCAGCAGCGATGCCGATGGCCGCGGCGTGGTCACCATCGAGATGAAGAGCAGCTTTATGGCGCCGGGCCGCGGCCACCTGACCGCGCGCGGCACCACCGTGCACCGCACCACCACCATGGTGTTCTGCGAGGCCGAGATCGTCGATGCCGACGGCAAGACCGTGGCGCGTGGCTCGGGCACGTTCAAGTACATCCGGCGCATGCCGCCGCAGCGCCCGGGCGAAACCGATACCGGCGCCGACGGCTGAGCGCCGGCGCAGCACAGGCGGGGCGCTCCATATGCCGCTTTGCCCCGCCTCGGCAGTTTCCATGCAGTTTCCATCTCCCATTGGAAGGAACCCACCATGTCCAACACGTTCAAGCGCATCGTCCTGGCCTCGCGTCCCGAAGGCGCGGTGACGCCGGCCAATTTCCGGCTGGAAGAGGTGCCCGTGCCGCAGATTGCCGATGGCCAGGTGCTGGTGCGCAACCACTACCTGTCGCTCGACCCGTATATGCGCGGCCGCATGAACGACAGCAAGTCCTACGCCGCGCCGCAGCCGCTCAATGAGGTGATGATCGGCGGCACCGTCGGCGAAGTGGTGGAAAGCAAGAACAGCAAGTTCAAGCCGGGCGACAAGGTGGTCGGCATGTTCGGCTGGCAGGAGATGGGTGTCAGCGACGGCACCGGCCTGCAGACGGTCGATACCACGCATATCCCGCTGTCGGCCTACCTGGGTTCGGTCGGCATGCCGGGCGTGACCGCCTGGTATGGCCTGAACAAGATCATCCAGCCCAAGGCGGGCAAGACCATCGCGGTCAGCGCCGCGTCGGGCGCGGTCGGCAGCGTGGTGGGCCAGCTGGCCAAGCTGGCGGGCTGCCGCGCGGTGGGCTTTGCCGGCGGCAAGGACAAGTGCGACTACGTGGTCAACGAACTCGGTTTCGACGCCTGCATCGACTACAAGGCGGCGAAAGACCCGAAGGAGCTCTACACCATGCTCAAGGAGGCCACGCCCGACGGCATCGACGGCTACTTCGAGAACGTCGGCGGCGACATCCTCGACGCGGTGCTGTCGCGCATGAACGCCTTCGGCCGCATCGCCATGTGCGGCATGATCGCCGGCTATGACGGCCAGCCGTTGCCGCTGAAGAATCCGCAGCTGATCCTGGTCTCGCGGCTGACCGTCGAGGGCTTTATCGTCTCCGAGCACATGGAGGTGTGGCCGCAGGCGCTGAAGGAGCTGGGCACCGCGGTCGCGCAGGGCAAGCTCAAGTTCCGCGAGAGCATCGCCGAAGGCCTGGCCAGCGCGCCGGAAGCGTTCATGGGCCTGCTCAAGGGCAAGAACTTCGGCAAGCAGCTGGTCAAGCTGGTCTGACCCGCGCATGCAGGGCCGCGGCGCGTCTGCTGGGCGCGCCGCGGGCAACGGATATCACTGGACCCGCCACAGGAGACACCGATGAATGCCCCGCAAGCCCCGCAAATCCCGAGCGCCGACGAGATCGGCGCCGGCCTGCCCGAAGAGGTCAAGGCGCGCTACCGCAACCTGCCGCGGCCGCCGCAGTTCGCCACCGTGGGCGAAGAGCGCCAGCACCGCAAGCAGCGCCTCGCCGCCGCCTTCCGGCTGTTCTCGAAATTCGGCTTCGACGAAGGCGTGGCCGGCCATATCACCGCGCGCGACCCCGAGTTTCCCGACACCTTCTGGGTCAATCCGTTCGGCGTGCATTTCAGCCAGATCCGGGTATCGAACCTGATCCGCTGCGACCACCACGGCGACGTGGTCGAGGGCGACTACCCGGTCAATGCCGCGGCCTTCGCCATCCATTCGCGCGTGCACCAGACCCGCCCCGACGCGGTTGCGGCCGCGCATTCGCACAGTACCTATGGCCGCGCCTGGTCGACGCTGGGCCGGCCGCTCGACCCGCTGACGCAAGACGTGTGCGCCTTCTACAACGACCATGCGGTCTATGACGACTTTGGCGGCGTGGTGGTGGAGCTGGACGAGGGCCAGCGCATCGCCAACGCGCTCGGGCAGAACAAGGCCGCGATCCTGCAGAACCATGGCCTGCTCACCGTCGGCAAGACCGTCGACGAAGCGGCGTGGTGGTTCATCACCATGGAGCGCTCGTGCCAGGTGCAGCTGCTGGCCGAAGCCGCCGCGGCGCGCACGCAGGCGCCGCTGAAGGTGATTGCCGACGCGGCCGCACGGCAGGCGTATTCGATCGTCGGCACGGCGCAGGCGGGCTGGTTCCAGTTCCAGCCGCTCTATGCCCGCATCGTCAAGGAACAGCCCGACCTGCTGGACTGAACCCGCATGCCCGCCACGCGGCGGGCAGCCCCCATTCGATTCACGCGACAGGACAGACGACATGAAGGATTTCTCCAACAGGGTGGCCGTCATTACCGGCGGCGCCTCGGGTTTCGGCAAGGAATTTGCCCGCATCGCCGCCGACCTCGGCATGAAGCTGGTGCTGGCCGACGTGCAGGAAGACGCGCTGGACGCGACCGTCGCCGAATTCCAGGCGCGCAACGTGCCGGTGATCGGCTTGCGTACCGACGTCTCGCAAGCCGGGCAGGTGCAGGCGCTGGCCGATGCCGCGATCGAGGCCTTCGGCCAGGTCAACCTGCTGTTCAACAATGCCGGCGTCGGCGCGGGCGGCCTGATCTGGGAAAACTCGGAGCGGGACTGGGAATGGGTGATGGGCGTCAACCTGTACGGCGTGGTGCACGGGGTGCGCATCTTCACGCCGCTGATGCTGGCCGCCGCGGAGAAGGACCCGGCGTTCGAGGGGCATATCGTCAACACGGCATCGATGGCGGGCTTGCTGAATCCGCCGGCGATGGGCGTCTACAACGTGTCCAAGCACGCGGTGGTGGCGCTGACCGAAACGCTGTACCAGGACCTCGGGCTGGTGACGCAGCAGGTGCGCTGCTCGGTGCTGTGCCCGTACTTCGTGCCGACCGGCATCAGCCAGTCGCAGCGCAACCGGCCCGCCGGCCTGGCCAACCAGGCGCCGCCGACGCGTTCGCAGCTGGTGTCGCAGGCCTTGTCGGACAAGGCCGTCGGCTCGGGCAAGGTGACCGCGGCGGAGGTGGCGCAGATCACCTTCGATGCCATCCGCGACGAAAGCTTCTATATTTATTCCCACCCCCAGGCGCTCGCTCCCGTGCGCCAGCGCTTCGAGGATATCGTCGGGCAGCGCAACCCCGGCGATCCGTTTGCCGACAAGCCCGAGGTCCGCGCGGGCCTGGTTGCCGCGTTGCGCGGCTGAGCTGACGTTAGCCAACCCCGTTAACCAACGCTGGCCAGCACCACGCCACAACGAGGAGGGACCGCATATGGAGACCAACATGGCAGCTCCCGCCGCCGTGATCCGCCACCTGCAGTACGCCACGCTGCCCAACGAAACTCGGCTGCACTACGCCAGCGCGGGCGAGCGCGGCAAGCCGCTGATGCTGTTCGTGCATGGCTTTCCGGAATTCTGGTTCGAATGGGAGGCGCAGCTGGCCGAGTTCGGGCGCACGCACTTCGCTGTCGCGCCCGACCTGCGCGGCTTCAACCTGTCGAGCAAGCCCGCCGAGGTAGAGGCCTACCGCCCGCGCCATATCGTCGAAGACCTGGTGCAGTTCATCGGTGCGCTCGGGTATGACCAGGCGATCGTGGTGGCGCACGACTGGGGCGGCGCGATCTGCTGGAACCTGGCAATCCGGTTCCCGCAGCTGGTGCGCCAGCTGGTCATCGTCAATTCGCCGCACCCGTACCTGTTCGCGCGCGCGCTGGCCACCGACCCGGCGCAGCAGGCCGCGTCGGCGTACATGAACTGGCTGCGCAAGCCGGGCTCGGAACAGGCGCTGGCGGCCAACGACTTCGCGCTGCTGGACCGGATGCTGTCCGACGACGACGGCAAGCCGGCGGCGTGGTACACCGCCGAGACCCGCGCCAGGTATCACGCGGCGTGGTCGCAGCCGGGCGAGGGCAAGGACGCCGGCGTGCATCCGCTGACCGGCGGCGTCAACTTCTACCGCGCTTCGCCGATGCATCCGCCGGGCGAGGGCGAGCCGCCGCCGGATATTTCACGGCTGGACCCGGCCGCTTTCGTGGTCAGGGTGCCGACGTTCGTGATCTGGGGCGAGCGCGACCGCGCGCTGCCGAAGTCGCTGGTCGATGGCCTGGCCGATTTCGTGCCCGACCTGCGGCTGGAGCGCATCCCCGAGGGCAGCCACTGGGTGATCCACGAGCAGCCGGAGCGGATCAACCAGCTGATCCGCAGCGCGCTGCCGGTCTAATTCAGCGCACGCACGCGGCGGCACAGGCCGCCGCATGCATGCTTCAGCTCAGCCGCTCGCGGTAAAGCCGGTAGTTCTCGTCGTCGAAGCAGACGAAGGTGACCTGCTCGATCTCCGGCGCCCCGGCCAGCGCCTCGCGCACCGCGGCGATGGCGATATCCGCCGCGCGTTCGCGCGGGAAGCCATAGATGCCGGTGCTGATATTGGGGAAGGCCAGCGTGCGCAGGTGATGCTGCGCCGCCAGCCGGATGCTGTTGCGGTAGGCACTGGCGAGCTGCTCTTCCTCGCCCTGGCCCCCGCCTTGCCACACCGGCCCGACCGCGTGGATCACGTACGGCGCCGGCAGGCGGCCGCCGGTGGTCAGCACCGCCTCGCCGGTGGGGCAGCCACCCTGCGCGTCGCGGATCGCGCGGCAGGCCTCCATGATGGCGGGGCCGCCGGCCCCGTGGATGGCGCCGTCGACACCGCCGCCGCCCAGCAGCCCGCTGTTGGCGGCGTTGACGATGGCATCGACTTCCATCCGGGTGATGTCGCCATGGACTACCTGCAGGTGCTCGCCGGTCATATTGTCTCCTCGGTTGGGAGGCGCCCGCCGCGGTGCCGGCGGGCCACCTTGCTGCCGCACTACATGGACTGCTCAAGCATACGCCGATAATCCGCGGCGCTGGCTTCTTTCGGGTTGGTCTTGTGGCAGTGGTCGCGCAGCGCGCCGGCGATCACCTTGTCGAACATGTCCTCGGTCACGCCCATCTGGCGCAGCCCGGTGGGCAGGCCCAGGCGCGCGGTCATGTCGTGCACCGCCTGCGCCAGGTCGGCGTCGTCGGGCAGGTGCATGGCGCGGCGCAGGCGCGCGTAGCGGTGATCGCGCACTACGGTGGGCGCGTCGGCATTGAAGCGCAGCACCGCCGGCATCACCACCGCGTTGAGCGTGCCGTGGTGCAGCCCGGTGCGGCCGTCGATCTTCAGCCCGCCGAGCGGGTGCGACAGCGAATGCACGCAGCCCAGTCCCTTCTGGAACGCCATCGCGCCCTGCATCGACGCGCTCATCATGTTCAGGCGCGCATCGCGGTCGTTGCCGTCGCGGGTGGCGCGCTCGATATGGGTCCAGCCGCGCTCCAGTCCGTCGAGCGCGATGCCGTCGGCGGGCGGGTTGAAGGCCGGCGCCAGGAAGGTTTCGATGCAGTGGGCGATGGCGTCCATGCCGGTGGCGGCGGTCAGGCCGGCGGGCAGGCCCAGCGTCAACTCCGGGTCGCACACCGCGGACTTGGGCAGCAGGTGCCAGGAATGGAAGCCCAGCTTGCGGCCGTCGTCCAGGATGATGATGGCGCCGCGCGCGACCTCGCTGCCGGTGCCCGAGGTGGTGGGCACCGCGATCAGCGGCGCCGCTTTGTCGGTGATCTTGCCGCTGCCGCCCTCGATGGTGGCATAGGTGGTCAGCTCGCCGTCGTGCGTGGCCAGGATCGCGATGCCCTTGGCCAGGTCGATCGACGACCCGCCGCCCACTGCCACCAGCCCGTCGCAGCCGTGCTCGCGGTACTGCGCGGCGGCTTTGCGCACCATGGCCTCGGTCGGGTTCGACGGGGTCTCGTCGAACACCGCCACCGGCAACCCCTGCATCGCGTCGATGGCGCGCTGCGCCACGCCGGCCGCGACCACACCCTTGTCGGTGACGAGCAGCGGACGGCGGATGCCGATGCGCTCGCATTCCGACTTGAGCACGCTGACCGCGCCGAAGTCCAGGTGAATGTGGGTCAGATAGTAGATGAACGCCATGTTTGCTTGTCTCCTGCTGGGATCTGCCGCGAAATAGTGGAATTCGCGCTGGAATTCGTTGTTGTCACGGGCCTGGCCCGCCGCTGGCACCATGCGCCGGGCTGGGGTTCAATGGCACTGTCGCATCGTTTCCGCCGGCCCCGGCGCCACTGCAGCCGATGATCGCGCAAAAACTGCCGGCGTGGCACGGCGGGCAGGACTTTTCCGGGTTATCTCGGACTGCCCGGGGTCGGAAACATCTGGCATCATACTAAAATCGAACGATCGTTCACTATTCGAACTTGTCCCGATGCCGACGCCGCGCCAGCGCTGCTGCGCGCGGCCCGTACCGGGTTTGCGCCGCATCACGCCCTATGTCTGTCGTACCGTCTTCTCCATCCGCCACGCCAGGCCTGCCGGACCGTCCGCTGGACCCGCAGATGGCCGCGTTGCTGGCCCTGATCGCGCGCGCCAAGCGGCCGCCGATCCACGCCATGGCGCCGGAAGACGCCAAGATCGCCTACGAGAAAAGCGCGCCGATCCTCGATATCAACCCGCCGCCGGTGCATACCGCGGAAGACCTGCTGGTGCCGGCGCGCGACGGCCACGCCATCCCGGTGCGGCTGTATACGCCGCGCGAGGCCAGCTGGATCGAGCCGCTGCCGCTGCTGGTGTACTTTCATGGCGGCGGCTTCACGGTCGGCAGCGTCGATTCGCACGATCCGCTGTGCCGCCTGCTGTGCGGCCAGGCCGATTGCATGGTGCTGTCGGTCGATTACCGGCTCGGGCCCGAGTGGCGCTTCCCGACCGCGGTCAATGACGCCTTCGATGTGCTGCACTGGGTCTTCGCCGAAGCCGACAAGCTCGGCGCCGACCCGGCGCGCATCGGCCTGGGCGGCGACAGTGCCGGCGGCACGCTGGCCGCGGCGTGCGCGGTCGAGGCGCGCGATGCCGGCCTGGCGCCGGTGCTGCAGCTGCTGATCTATCCGGGCACCTGCGCACGCCAGGATACGCCGTCGCATCGCGCGCTGGCCGACGGCTACCTGCTGACGGCCGACATGATCCGCTGGTTCTTCGCGCAGTACCTGGACCGGGATGCCAGCCGCGACGACTGGCGCTTTGCCCCGCTCGACGGCGGCGGCACCGGGGCAGAGGTGGGCGGGGTCTGCCCGGCCTGGATCGCGGTGGCCGGCTACGACCCGCTGCACGACGAGGGCGTGGCCTACGCCGAGAAGCTGCGCGCCGCCGGCGTTGCCGCCACGCTGGCCGACTACCCCGGCATGATCCATGACTTCTTCAAGCTGGGCCGGTTCGTGCCCGCGGTGGCGCAGGCGCATGCCGATGCCGTCGCCGCGCTGCGCACCGCGTTCGGCACCACGCAGGACTAGGGCCCGCCTTGCGGTCGCGCCGGTCCACGCATTTTTCAAGCAGTGATTTGCAGCACTAGGAGACATCGTCAAATGCAACGCCGCCACTTCCTCGCCCGCGCGGGCATCGCCGCCGCCGCCACGGCCCTCGGTCTTGCCGCCATGCCCGCCCAGGCCCAGGCCCAGGCTCAGGCTGATAAGTTCCCGCAGCGCCCGATCCGGCTGGTGATCGGCTACACCGCCGGCGGCTCCACGGATATCCCGTTCCGCGTGCTGGCCGACAACGCCTCGAAGATCCTCGGCCAGCCCGTGATCGTCGAGAACAAGCCCGGTGCCGGCGGCGTGCTGCCGGCGCAGCTGATGCAGAGCACCGCGCCCGACGGCTACACGCTGGCGCAGGTGGCCATGCCGGTCTACCGCCTGCCGTACACCACCAAGATCAACTGGGACCCGGTCAAGGACCTGAGCTACATCATCAACCTTGCCGGCTATTCGTTCGGCCTGGTGGTGCCGGCCGATTCGCCGATCAAGACCATGCAGGACTACATCGCCTACGCCAAGGCCAACCCGGGCAAGCTGACCTACGGCTCGCCGGGCTCGATGACCACGCTGCACCTGACCATGGAAGAGCTGGCGATGAAGCAGGGCGTGCAGTTCTCGCATATCCCGTACAAGGGCAATTCGGAATCGATGCAGGCGCTGCTCGGCGGCCACGTGATGTCGGTGGCCGACACCCCGGCGTGGGCGCCGTACGTGGAGCAGGGCAAGCTGCGCCTGCTGTCGACCTGGGGCGAGAAGCGCTCGGCGCGCTTCCCCAACGTGCCGACGCTGAAGGAACTGGGCATGGGCATCGTGCAGACCTCGCCGTTCGGCCTGGTCGCGCCCAAGGGCACCGACCCGAAGATCGTGCAGAAGCTGCATGACGCCTTCAAGAAGGCGATGGAGATGCCCAACTACCGCGAGTCGCTGGCCAAGTTCGACATGGAGCCGTTCTACATGAACACCCAGCAGTACGCGCAGTTCGCGGCCGACACCGTCAAGAAGGAAAAGGCGATCATCGAAAAGCTGGGGCTGGCCAAGCCGCAGTAAGCCCGATCAACAAGGACACCACGTATGGCCAAAGAGGAATTCCGCCATTCCATCCCGCTGCGCGTGCGCTGGTCCGAAGTCGATCCGCAATCGATCGTCTTCAATGCGCACTACCTGACGTATTGCGATATCTGCGTGACCGAGTACTGGCGCGCGCTGGGCATCCGCTATCCCGAAGACGTGCTGCACGCGCACGGCGTGGATATCTTCGTGGTCAAGTCGACGCTGGAGTACCACGCGTCGGCGCGCTTCGACGATCAGCTCGATATCCGCGGCCGCATGGCGCGGCTGGGGCGGTCCAGCATGCTGTTCCGGGTGGAGATGTATCGGAGCGACGAGCACCTGATCACCGGTGAAATCGTCTATGTGTGCGCGGACCCGGCGACGCAGAAGTCGGCGCCGATCCCGGGGGTGGTGCGGGAGGTGATCGAGGGGTATGAGGTGGTGAAGCCGGCTTCGGCCTGACCATTTCCGCTTGTTTGCTCCCCTCTCCCGCGCGCGGGAGAGGGGCGGGGGTGAGGGCGGGGCGTGTGCCTCGCGGCAAGCGGTGCAAGGACGCGACGCTCTGGCCCTCACCCTAACCCTCTCCCGCAAGCGGGAGAGGGGACCGGCGCTCAGCAACTGAACAGGCAGTCGCAATTGCAGGACGGCAGAAGCTTACTTCCCCACCCCCGCATCCTCCATATAAGCCCGGATCACCGCATCAAAGCTCGCGTCGCTCTCGAACCCCAGCGACAAGGCGCGCTCCGCATTCCATGCCGCCGGCCACGTGCCGACGATCTTCTCGATACGTTCCTCGCGTTCCCACGTCACCAGGTCCGCCACCGCATCGCCCGCGACGCGGCGCAGCGCGTCGACCATGCCCGCGGCAGTGACCGACAGGCCCGGCAGGTTCACCACGCGGCGGTTGCCCAGGCGCTCGCCCGCCAGTTCGATGCCGTTGACCAGCGCCGCCACTGCCGCGCGCGGCGACAGCAGCCACAGCTTGGTCTCCGGTGCCACCGGGCAATTGGCCGCCACGCCCGCCAACGGCTCGCGGATGATGCCGCTGGCGAACGACGACGCCGCCGCATTGGGCTTGCCGGGGCGCACGCTGATGGTGGGCAGGCGCAGCACGCGGCCGTCGACAAAGCCGCGGCGGCTGTAGTCCGACAGCAGCAGTTCGCCGATGGCCTTCTGCACGCCGTACGACGATTGCGGATTGAGCGCGGTGTCGTCCTGCACCACCGGCGGCAGCTCGCCGCCGTAGACCGCGACCGAGCTGGTGAACAGCACGCGCGGCTTGTGGCCCAGTTCACGGCACCTTTCCAGCAGCGCGCGCGATGCGTCCAGGTTGACGCGCATGCCCAGCTCAAAATCGGCCTCGGCCTGGCCGCTGACCACGGCGGCGAGGTGGAACACCGCGCCGGTGTCCTGGTCGATGGCCTGGCGCAGCACGGCGGGATCGGACAGGTCGCCGGTGACGACGCGCACGCGCCCATTGTCCAGGCCTTGGTCGAGGCCTTGCGGCGCGACCACGTCGAGCAGCGTCAGGCGCTCGAAGGCAACGGCCTTGCCGTCCAGGTTCAGGGTGCCGCGTTGCAGCAGCAGGCGGGCCAGCTGCAGGCCGAGGAAGCCGGCGCCGCCGGTAATCAGTACGTTCATGGCAAGAGCTCTTCAGTGGTTTTGCATCAGCGCCCGAGATAGGGCTTGAGCCAGCCCAGGCCTGCCGAGGTGCCGGCGCGCGGGCGATATTCGCAGCCGATCCAGCCGGCATAGCCGAGCGCGTCGATGACGTCGAACAGGTAGGGGTAGTGCAGCTCGCCCAGGTCCGGCTCGTGGCGCTCGGGCACGCCGGCGATCTGGATATGGCCGATGCCGGCGAAGTCGCGCCTGAGCTTCATCGCGACATCGCCCTCGACGATCTGGCAGTGGTAGCAGTCGAACTGCACCTTCAGGTTGGCAGCGCCGACCTCCTTGCAGATCGCCTGGCCGTCGTCCTGGCGGTTGAGGAAATAGCCCGGCATGTCGCGCGTGTTGATCGGCTCGATCAGCACCGTCACGCCCTGCGCGGCCGCGGTATTGGCGGCGAAGGCCAGGTTCTCCAGGTAGGCGGCGCGGCAGCGCGCGGGCTCGGCATCGGCCGGGACCAGGCCGGCCATCACATGGATGCGGTCATTGCCGATCACGCCGGCGTAGTCGAGCGCGCGGCCGATGCTGGCGCGGAATTCCGCCTCGCGCCCCGGCAGCGCCGCCAGGCCGCGCTCGCCCGCCGCCCAGTCGCCCGGCGGGGCATTGAACAGCGCCTGCGCGAGGCCGTTCGCGTCGAGGCGCGCGCGCAGCTCGGCGGCGGGGTGCTCGTACGGGAACAGGTACTCGACCGCCCGGAAGCCGTCGGCCGCGGCAGCGGCAAAGCGGTCCAGGAAGGCGTGCTCTTGGTACATCATCGACAGGTTGGCGGCAAAGCGCGGCATGGGAAACTCCGGAAGCGAAAGCGGGTTCAGCGGTTGACCAGTTTAGCGGGCGTCAGCCACACCAGCACGGCGCCGGCCACCAGGATGGCCGACAGCACGTACATCGGCAGCTGGGTGCTCTGGGTCAGGTCCTTGAGCGCGCCCACCATGTACGGCGACACGAAGCCGGCCAGGTTGCCCACCGAGTTGACCACCGCGATGCCCGAGGCCGCGGCGATGCCCGACAGGAACGAGGTCGGCAGCGACCAGAACAGCGGCGCGCAGGTCAGTACGCCGGCGGCGGCCAGCGACAGCGCGGCAATCGCCACGGTCGTATTGTTGGTGAACGAGGCGGCGATGGCAAAGCCCGCCGCGCCCATCAGCGCCGGCACGATCAGGTGCCAGCGGCGCTCGCGCCGCGCGTCGGCGCTGTGGCCCAGGATGTTCATCACCACCACCGCGCAGATAAACGGGATCGCGGACAGCAGGCCGATATTGAAGTTGCCGGTCACGCCGCTCGACTTCACCAGCGTGGGCATCCAGAAGGTCAGCGCGTACTGGCCGGTGACGAAGCAGAAGTAGATCAGGCACATCCACCACACGCGCCGGTCGGCAAACACTGCGCCGAGCGAGTGGCCATGCCCCTTGCCGGCGGCGGCGCCGGCATTGCGCTGGTCTTCCTCGATATTGCGCTTGAGCACGCGCTTCTCGTCGGCGTCGAGCCACGGCGCCTTGTCGATGCCGTCGCGCAGCACGAAGATCGTCAGCAGGCCGATCACGAACGCGGGCAGCGCCTCGAGCAGGAACATCCACTGCCAGCCGCGCATGCCGTGAGTGCCGTTGAACGCGTCCATGATCCAGCCCGACAGCGGGTTGCCGAACATGCCGGCGATAGGGATGCCGGACATGAACAGCGCGATCATTTTGGCGCGGCGGTTGGCCGGGAACCAGTAGGTCAGGTACAGGATCACGCCGGGATAGAAGCCGGCTTCGGCCAGGCCCAGCAGGAAGCGCATCACGTAGAACTGCGTCGGCGTCTGCACGAACATGAACAGCGCCGAGATGATGCCCCACGTGATCATGATGCGCGCGATCCAGATGCGCGCGCCGATCTTGTGCATCAGCAGGTTGCTGGGCAGCTCGAACAGGAAATAGCCGATGAAGAACAGGCCGGCGCCCAGGCCGAACACGGTCTCGGAGAAGGCCAGGTCCTGGCCCATCTGCAGCTTGGCAAAACCAACGTTGACGCGGTCGAGGTAGGCGACCACGTAGCACAGCATCAGGAACGGCATGATGCGCCAGAACACCTTGCTGTAGGCGCGTTTCTCGATCTGGCTGTCGGCGTCGAGCCTGGCGTTGCCGCCCAGGCTGTCGAAGGCGGGCACGCTGGCCGCCGGTTGGTTGGATGGCATCGGTGGTCTCCGGGTATGGTGGTGAGTCTGGTCTTGTGGTTGCGGCCACGCGCGGATCGCAGGCATGCGCGTCCCCCGCGCGGTGGCCGGGGCCGCCGCGCCAGGATCAGGCCGGGGTGGTCAGGGAAGCAGCGGGGCTGGTGCTACCAGCGCGCCTGGAAGGTGTCGCGCAGCTCAGCCAGGGCGCTGTCGGGCAGCGCCGCGCGGGCGGCAAAGCCGGGTACGTCTTTCATGGTCATCCATAGCTTGGCGGTCTCCTCCAGTTCTTCCAGCGCGAACGCGGCGCGCGATACGCTGGACTCCCACACCACCGGCCCCAGGCGCTCCAGCAGCACGCCGCGCACCTGCGCGGCCAGCGTGGCCACGCGCGCGGCTACCGCGGGATCGCCGGGGCGATGGTAGGGAATCAGCGGGACATGGCCGACCTTCATCACGTAGTACGGCGTGAGCGGCGGCAGTACGTCGTCCGGTTGCCAGACACCGGCCAGCGTCAGGGCCACGAGGTGCGTCGAGTGCGTATGCACCACGGCGTGCGCCCCGGGGTTGTTGTCATAGATGGCACGATGCAGCGTCAGCGTCTTCGACGGCTTGTCGCCCGAGACCCAGCTGCCGTCGCTGGCGACCTTGGCGACCGCCGCGGGATCCATCATGCCCAGGCACGCATCGGTCGGCGTGATCAGCCAGCCGTCGTCGAGCCGCGCGCTGATATTGCCGGCCGAGCCGACGGTGTAGCCGCGCTGGTACAGGCTGGCGCCGATGCGGCAGATCTCTTCGCGCAGCTTGCTTTCGGTGCTCATTACTCGCCTCCCAGCTGGCGCAGCGCTTCGTCAAAGAAGTCCGGGCCGCCGAAATTGCCCGACTTGAGCGCGAGCGCCAGCGGCGTGGCATCCAGCGTGACCGTGGCCGGCACGCCCGGCGCGATCTGCGCGCCGATCCGCAGCGCGCGCACGCCCAGCGCCTGCACCACCGCGCCCGAGGTCTCGCCGCCCGCCACCACGAAGCGGCGCGTGCCGCGTACCTTCAGACCGGCGGCGACCGTGGCCAGGCATTGCTCGACCAGGTGGCCGGCGCGCGCCACGCCCAGCTCGGCCTGCACCGCCTTGACTTCGTCTGGGCTGGAAGTCGCATAAACCAGCACGGGCTGGTCATGCGCGGCGGCAAAGGCGAGCGCCGCGTCGGCCACGGCCTCGCCGCGCGCCAGCGCGAGCGGGTCGATGCGCAGCGCCGGACGGCCTTGCTCGAGCCAGCGTGCCACCTGGCCGTTGGTCGCGCGCGAGGCGCTGCCGGCCAGCACCACGCCGGGGCCGTCGACGGCCGGCACCGCGTCGGCGTCGGCGCGCTGCGGCAGCAGGCCGGCGCGGCGGAAATTCTCCGGCAGGCCCAGCGCGATGCCGGAGCCGCCGGTGATCAGCGGCAGCCCGGCGCACGCCTCGCCCAGTGTAAGCAGGTCCGCGTCGGACACCGCATCGGCAATCGCCATGCGCACGCCGTCGCCGCGCAGCGCGGCGATGCGCTCGGCGGTCGCCTGCGCGCCGCTCGCGACCGCGTCATGGCGCAGCAGCCCGACCTTGTGCTTGCTCTGGCGCTGCAGCACGCGCACCAGGTTGGCATCGGTCATCGGCGTCAGCGGATGGTGTTCCATGCCCGATTGGTTCAGCAGCGCATCGCCGACGAACAGGTGGCCGCGGAAGATGGTGCGGCCGTTCTCGGGGAAGGCCGGGCAGGCGATGGTGAAGTCGCTGTCCAGCGCCGCCAGCAGGGCCTCGGCCACCGGGCCGATATTGCCGGCGTCGGTCGAATCGAAGGTCGAGCAGTACTTGAAGACGAACTGGCGGCAGCCCTGCGCGCGCAGCCATTGCAGCGCGGCCAGCGACTCGGCCACGGCCTGGGCCGCGGGCACGGTGCGCGACTTGAGCGCGACCACCACGGCGTCGGCGCTGCCGATATCGGCCATGGATGCGGGCACGCCGATGGTCTGCACGGTGCGCATGCCGTTGCGCACCAGCGTGTTGGCGAGGTCGGTGGCGCCGGTGAAGTCGTCGGCGATGCAGCCAAGGAGGGCGGTCATGGTCGCGGCTCCTTACTCTGCCTGGCCGGCCTGCCCGGGCAGCTCGATGCCCGGGAAGATCTTGATCACGGCGGAATCGTCCTCGCCGCCGTGGCCGGCGGTCGACGCCATCATGAACATCTGGTGCGCCGCGGCCGACAGCGGCAACGGGAATTTGCTGGTGCGCGCGGTGTCGAGCACCATGCCCAGGTCCTTGACGAAGATGTCGACCGCGGACAGCGGCGTGTAGTCGCCCTTCAGGATATGCGGCACGCGGTTCTCGAACATCCACGAGTTGCCGGCGCTGTGGGTGATCACGTCATAGAGCGCGTCCGGGTCCACCCCTTCGCGCAGGCCCAGCGCCATCGCTTCGGCGGCGGCGGCGATATGCACGCCGGCCAGCAGCTGGTTGATGATCTTGACCCTGGAGCCGGCACCATGCGCGGCACCCAGGCGGTAGACCTTGCCGGCGATGGCGGCCAGCACGTCCTCGGCCAGCGCATAGGCTTCGGCGGGGCCGGAGGTCATCATGGTCATCTCGCCACTGGCGGCGCGCGCGGCGCCGCCCGAGACCGGCGCGTCGAGCATCAGCAGGCCTTTTTCGGCGAGGCGCTGTCCCAGGGTCTCGGCAAAGCCCGGCGGCACCGTGGCGCTGGCAATCACCAGCTTGCCCGGCTGCATCGCAGACACAGCACCGGCGGCACCGTCGGCGCCGAACAGCACGGCCTCGGTCTGCTGCGCGTTGACCACCAGCGTCAGCACCACGTCGCAGCGGCTGCCCAGCTCGGCGGGCGAGGCGCACGGCACGCCGCCGGCATCGGCAAAGCGCTGCAGCACTTCGGCACGCAGGTCGCAGGCGTGCACGTTGAAACCGGCCCGCAGCAGCGACTGCGCGACACCAAAGCCCATGGCACCAAGGCCGATGACGCCGATATTCCTGGACATAGGGACTCCCTGAAACAGATACGGATGATTCGTTGCTCGCGGCGCGCTTCAGTTGGTGGCGCCATGCTGGTCGCCGCTCTCGTCGGCCCCCAGCTGGGCCAGCCGGTGCGCGGCGTTGTACATGTGGTTCTGCGCGGCGTTGCGCGCGGCCAGCGGGTCGCCGGCGCGGATCGCGGCGACGATGGCCTGGTGTTCCTCGCGCACCTGGCGCGAAAAGTCCGCGCGCCGCGCCTCGTTGGTTCGGGTCACGCGGGTGGCGGCTTCGAGGTACTGGCTCAGGAACTCGAGCGTCTTGAGGAAATAGGGGTTGCCGGTGGCCTCGGCGATGGCGCGGTGGAAGCCCACGTCCTCGGCGACGCCGTCGCCGCCCTGCGCCACCACCTCGTCGAGGCGGGCCAGCGCGGCGTCGATCGCCGCCATCGAGGCATCGGTGCGGCGCCGGGCCGCCTGCGCGGCGACTTCGGCCTCGATCGCGCGGCGCAGTTCGACGATCTGCAGCACCGCTTCGAGCGTGCCGGTGTCGGTGTAGTCGATGCGCAGCGGGCGGATGCCGGCCTGCAGCGTCACGAACACGCCGCTGCCCTGGCGCGACTCGACCACGCCTTCGTACTTCAGCCGGGAGATGGCCTCGCGCACCACGGTGCGGCTGACGCCGAACTCCTCGGACAGTACCGCCTCGGTCGGCAGCTTGTCGCCGCGGGCAAAGGCGCCGCTCTGGATCTTGTCCAGCAACTGTTCGGCAACGTTGTCGGTCAGGGCGCGGGCAGGGACTTTCTGGAACACGGCAGCTTTCCCGGTCATTCGGTAATCAGGTCATCATACAAATTTGCTATACGGCTGCCGACCCCAGGTAAACCCTTATATGGTGCAAACGATCGCGGTAGCGTGCGGACATGGCTCCACATTGGTGCGGCTGCGGTGCGGCGGGGCCTGGCGTATCATTGGCGCCCGCATTTCCACTTGCTTGCCCTTTTCGCCATGCCCGCCACCGTCCTGATCTGCCCCTGGTCCGAAGCCCGCGAACGCGCGCGCGCCATCCGCTACACCGTCTTTGTCGAAGAGCAGGGCGTGCCGGTGGAACTGGAATGGGACGAATGGGACGAGCCCAGCTGGCATGCGCTGGCACTGGCCGACGACGGCACGCCGCTGGCCACCGGCCGGCTGCTGCCCGACGGCCATATCGGCCGCATGGCCGTGCTGAAGCCGGCGCGCGGCAGCGGCGTCGGCGCGCTGGTGCTGGAGGCGCTGATGCGCAAGGCGGAACAGCTGGGTTATCCGGAACTGGTTCTCAACGCGCAGACCCACGCGGCGCCGTTCTATGCGCGCGTGGGCTTCGAGCAGGTGGGGCCGGAATTCGAAGAGGCGGGCATCCCGCACGTGGAGATGCGCAAGCGCTTGCGGGGATAAGGCGCCGGCGCTGCGTTCAGCGCGGCGCCTGCACGATGCCGGTGTCGCGCGACAGGTTCAGCGTGCCGTGGTAGGCCACGTCGCCGATGCGGCCGTCGGCGTCGAAGCTGCGCTCGCTCAGGTCGAAGCGCCCGTCGTGGCGGATGCGCAGGACCGTGCTGGCGCGCGTGCCGTACATCGGCGAGCGGATAAAGGCGGACGACAGCAGCTTTTCCCACTCCGGCGCCACGCCGGTGGCGGGCAGCTCGAAATCCGCGGCCTGGCGTTCGTCGGCCAGCATCTGCAGGTAGGGCTCGGCGCTGGCGCTGGGCTGGCCGCTGTCGGCGGCCAGCACTTCGGCCAGCGCGCCGACGCGGCTGCGCACCTTGGGCCAGGGCGTATCGAGCAGCGCGTTGGACAGCCCGTACAGGCCGGGCCGCAGCCGTTGCGGCTGGCGCGACGCCGAGCGGTTGCTGTACCACCATAGTTCGCGCAGGTCGCTCGCCAGCAGGTTGAAGCCGTTGTAGCAGCCGTCTTCGCCGGCGAGGCCGTCGAGGTAGTCGAACGGCGCCGCGTGGCCGCGCAGGAAGCCCGCCACCAGCTCGCCGCGCGAGCGCGCGTCGGTGCGTTTTTCGGAGGGGGCGCGGTAGTTGGTCAGCGCGGCGAAACGGCCGTCGGCGTTGACGCCCATCCAGGTGCCGGGCTCGCCGATGACCTCGGCCAGGTCGCGGCCGGCCAGCACCTGGGGCGCATCCTGCCACCAGTGCGCGGCCGCCGCGGGGCGGGCATAGAATTCATCGCGGTTGCCGGCCACGACCAGGGCATAGTCCGGGTGGGATTGCCAGGCAACCAGGATCAGACACATCGTATGGCTTCCTTTGCCGCGGAGTTGCCGCGCCGGCGGTCTCCGCATACTTCAGTCCATCGGCGTCGACAGCACGCCTACAGCACGTCCAGGTCGATAAAGTGTTCGGCGCGCCGCTCGCCTTCCACCCAATGGTCCAGCCCGCTCTGCCGCCACAGCCCTTCCAGCGTGGCATCGAACGCGGGCGGCACGTCGGCGTAGCACTCCATCCAGGTCTGCACGCCGGCGCGGGTTTCCGGCCTGCGCATCAGCGTACCACCAATTCCGGTGGCTTCGGCGACCGTTTCCATCCAGCGGTGCCAGTGCGGCAGCGCCTCGGCGGCGACGGCCTCCGGCACGCGGAAATAGACGTAGAGGTGATCGCTCATGGCGGGGCCTGTGCAATCAGCCGGCGGCCTGCGCGG